>NZ_JHEG04000001.1:7849122-8449122 GCF_000760695.4 Tolypothrix bouteillei VB521301
TTCCCTACGGCGGGAAACCCGCCTGCAGGACTGGATTCACCACCTACGTGGACTTCTTATTAAGTCCGCGTAGGCGGACTTTGTTTGTGTAGCCCCAGAATTCTATTCTGAGGGCAATTGCGCTCTTTGGGATGCTCCCGTAGCTTTTTAAGGGAGGCTTTGCGTCAGCCCTGAATTACTACTTACTTCATCTTTTTTTCTGAGTCAGCTTATTAAAGATTCGCTGACTATTTAATATTAACAAACGCGTTTTCGTCAAATCTTTAATATTGGATGGATAATGCATTTTGTGGTCGTAGAAATTATTTAAATCATCCAGAATCACCTTCAATCTTTGAATAATATTATCCGTTCTGTATTCCGCAAAAAATTCTTCTGACAAATTGGATGGGCTCCAAGATTTCAATACCTTTAGAATACGCTGAACATCATATGCTCTAGAGTAACCAGCAATTTTATAGCTATTAAATGCAGGGTCTAAATAATCAGATAATCCCCCATTAAGACTAGAAAATACCTGACAACCACAAGCAAGTGCTTCCATGGGTTGGAGACCGAACCCTTCACTTACACCCTGCTGCGCCCAGTATTCTGCTGAATCATAGAGGTAAACTTTAGCTCGATTGAATAAACCAGTTATATCCTCAACGTAGGAATTAACAATTGTCACTTTGCATTGTTGCTGCAATTCTGGAATCAGTTCCTGAATTAAATATTGAGAAGATTTACGGGTTTGAATTAAAACATCAATATCTCTTTCAATGTTGAGATTTTGAAATTCATTGGAAATTTGATTGGGCAAATAATAAATTAGAGAATTTGGAGCTTTTTGTCCCCAATATCCCATAGTATTTCGACTGACAGCAATTATGGGAATACTTGAAGGCAAACTAAAGCCATAACCTGCGCTATGGGCGTGATAGACAACATTATATTGCTTGAGTTTTGCCACAAGTCGAGCTACATCAAATCCCCAACTAACGACAAAAATAACATCATCTAATTTTTTGCCTCTCAGTAGATCGTCTAAAAAAAGCTTATCTTTTTCCCTTTGGCGATAAGTCACAACATCAGCACTACAGATTTCCTGAGCCAGCGTTAATGTTTTTAACTCTGCCCACAGCCCTCCGCAGGCAAACTTACCATATGTTCCGGGTAGTAAGAAATAGAGTTTTCTCATATTCATTCATTAATTAATAGGGATTGGGGGAGTAGGGGAGTGAGGGAGTGAGGATACGGATCGTATGGAAGTATTTTCTCCCTTGTCTACCCCCTCTCCCTTGTCTCCCTTGTCCTCCCTATTTCTTCCTAATCTCTCCATCGCACTTTGATAAAATGTGCGTCGCGTCCCCAAATATCTCGCGTGCGCGTAATACTATCGATTTCTAAGTTGAAGGGAATGGAAGTTGTTAGGTATCGCTGTACCGAAGCACCTACGTCAGGAGCAAGTTCACACGCAGTGGTTGCTGCTAACCCCAAACCTATAAGTTGCTCAATAGGTCCCCGTGGTAGTAGCAGATGCATTCCCACAGCTAACCCAGCTGTAAGCACCATCGCTACTGAAAGATTTGTACCACAACGAGGATGAACGGCTAAATCCCCTTCACCATGAGTCAGGCGGTGTAGAGCCAGCATCGCTGCTCGCCGTAAATCGCTAATGTTTACCTCTCCATAAAGATAAAATCCTTTTTCAGTAGATAAACCACCTAACAATTCGTTGTCAAGTTGAACGGGGCTTGTTGCTTTAGTAGGAGAAGCAGAAGCAGTTTTTGCTCCACTGAGAACCCAAACTGTAGCGTGCTCCAAAGCATGAACTTGGCGTAAAATCAGAATTTCTTTCAACCCTGGAACAAATGATAAATGCCTGAGTAAATCGGCATCTTGCATTGGTTGGGCTGCTGTAATATCAATAAAGAAAAGAGAAGAAGTATCCATAGCAACACTGCTCTTGAGACTGTGGAGCAACATAGATTTCTTTTAAATGTAACGTTTCAATCTCTCGATTGTTGCTAATTTTTGTTGACTGTATAGAGCGACTTCAGTTTCCTATGGCAAAATTTTTATCTTTTCTTCCTGAATTACCCTACCTACTGGGGTCCTCCCGCGTACACACAAGCTAATTTCTTGTGGGCTGGTATCGTTCCCGCTCCATACACTGGGCTAGGGAGGATGTCCACCCCACAAGAAGGATAACTTATTCCTTAACAGTTCTTGAGAGAAACGCAGCAAGTGTAGTTAGTCTGTTACTGGTTAGATAAAAAATGAAAATAGGGATCGGGGTAGAACAACCGATCGCCAATCGCATTTTTATCTGTTTTGGTGTATGAAAATACATAAGAACTACTTAAATTCGCCTCTGCCTTACTTGATTTTTCAAGGTTTACACCTTCAAATCTAAATTGTGAGGAGGAAACTATAAGCAACCAGTCAAAATTAGCTTGACAGAATGCTAGACATTGGTTGAGTTTGCCGAACTTGTTGAATCATTGTTGAAATTAGGCAGAGGACAGCAATTTACATCATTCAAGCAGACTTTGCCCCAGTGTAATGCCCAACGGACAAGAGCAACTCGGTTGTCTGTGCCTGTCTTGGTGAGAATATTGCTGATATGGTTGTCAACGGTTCGCTTGCTTATTTCCAACTTTGCTGCAATCTCTTGGTTAGTTAAGCCAGCAGCCACTAAATCAATAATTTGCAGTTCTCTGTCTGACAGACTAACAGGGGTCTGAGACTCGCCACCAGCCATGAGTTTTTTTCCTCTTTAGTATATGTACTTAATCACTCTTTCTCATTCTAGAAGATTCTTTTGGAGGTAGATGCTTAAAGTATAGGCAGAAATACTATTTTTATGAGAAGTAGGGCAGAAGGATGAGGGGAGGAGGGGATGGGGGATAAGGAAGACAAGGGGGACAAGAAAAGACCACTATTTGTTTTTTTTGTTACTATATACTTATGTATAAATAAGTATAAAGATAAGTAGAAATACTATTAAACAGGAGTACTTACAACTAAGTTTGGTAGCAAAAATTGCTATTTAATTGTATGAACGAACGCCAACAAATTGGCAGAAATGTTGTAATTTTATACTGGAAATTCCTAAGCCAACATCCAAAATTCAATGAGTAATCCCCGTGTTTTGTGCCTGGGTGAAGTTTTGTTTGACCGATTAGCTGACCAATTGGGGCGAAAGCTAGAAGAAGTTGAGTCTTGGACAGCTTATCCTGGAGGAGCACCCGCTAACGTAGCCTGTGCTTTAATGAAGTTGGGAACATCTACAGGATTTGTCGGTTGTGTGGGTGAGGACGCACCAGGTAATGAACTGGTGGAACTGTTTGAAAAGGTGGGTGTAAATACAACAGGAATACAGCGTCATCCCACAGCACCAACAAGGCAAGTTAATGTTGTACGCTCGCTCTTAGGCGATCGCTCTTTTGCTGGCTTTAAAGACTTTGAAACCACAGAGTTTGCGGACACTTACCTAAAAGCTGACAAATTACCAATAGAGTTATTTGAAGCAGCAGATTTTCTAGTTTTAGGGACTTTGGAGTTAGCTTATCCGGAAAGCGGACAAGCTATTTACCGCGCTTTAGAGCTAGCAGAACATTATGATATTAAGGTGCTTCTAGATATCAATTGGCGTCCCGTGTTCTGGACAAATCCCGATATTGCTCCTCAAAAAATTCAAGAATTATTTAAACAAGTTGATTTTCTCAAACTTTCTAAAGAAGAAGCTGAGTGGCTATTTAATACAGCTGATGCAGGTGCAATCACTTACCGCCTCAATTCGGTTGAAGGAGTTTTGATCACAGATGGAGAAAACGGCTGTGCTTATTGTCTTGGTGAAAACGAAGGCAAACTCCCCGCTTTTTCCGTCCCTGTCGTTGATACAACTGGTGCAGGGGATAGTTTTGTCGCTGGCTTTATTCACCAAATACTGACTTATGGTATCCAGAGCTTGAACGACAAAGAAACTGTCACAAAAATTCTGAATTATGCCAGTGCAGCAGGAGCATTAACGACAATGAAAGCAGGTGCGATCGCATCTCAACCCACTGCAGCCGAAGTAGAAGCTTTTCTCACTTCTCACTCTAGCTAACAAAGATGGGCTGCAAGATCCCCGACTTTATCAAGAAGTTGGGGATCTAACCAACGTAACATTTATAGATAACTTTATATGTCAATCAACCGACTCAGCCAACAAATACAGTTCATTATCGAAATTGACGATTGTGTAGCTGAAGGTTACTTGCAAGAAGCACCCGCTACAATTGCCTCCCACTCAGATTGAGAAAGAGGTTGCTCCTTAAAGTCGGTATCAAAACAACGGCTAGCAGCCGCAATTAATGCTGTCACAATCTCTTTAATATCTAATTGAGGAAGTCTCACGGGTGTAAATGTTTCCCCAGGAAAAACCCGAGCAAATAACTCACCATCTGGTTGCAAACGAATAGAACCATGCTGTAGGGTCGCTACTCCCCTTCGCAGTTGGGCGCTACCAATAAATTTTGTTCCATTTGGCAAAACAAGATCGGCACCAGTCGCAGTACCAAAACAATTGGGGTTGTGGATATAACCTCGCCCTGCTGTTCCGTAGTGCAATTCTACACCAAGCGCTCGCCACCCTTGAATCAAAAACTCACAAATTTTCTGGTAGATCTCAACACGGTTTCCCGTCAGATTGGATGTCACTACAGTGTAAGTTAAATCACCTTGATGCAATACCGCCCGCCCCCCTGTTGGACGCTGCACCAAGTTGATTTTTTGTCCCTGCCAAACCAGATTTTGCCAGTGTTCTGGATATTTGTGTTGGTGGTATCCCAAGGAAATAGTCAGTGGCGACCAAGTATAAAATCGCAAAGTAGGCGGATGCGATCGCAACAGGTGCTGTTCTAGCAACCAACGATCGATTGCCATTTGCGAGTCACCAGAAGCTTCTAACAACGGAATCAGTCGCCACATAGAATTTTGGATTTTAGATTTTGGATTGAGGGTTTGGGATTGGGGAATTTTCAGCTGACTTCCCATCTAAAATCTAAAATTTCTTCAATAAGCTACACCATACTCAGCTTGTAACACTTCGTCATTGTTATCAGCAATAGTGGCTACAACCGTAATCAGACGAGAAACCTCACCTGGGGATAAATCTGTTAGAGTCCGGGTTCCCATAACAACTACTTGGTTTTCAATGATGGCAAAATGGGATTCAAAGGTACTTGATGCATTCATTTCCAAGAGTTTTTGCATTAACTTGGATTCATCCTTAGCGGGTAATTTCAGCACTGGAGACCAAACGGTGATGGTATCCTCATCAGTTGTACCAGTCAGCTGGACAAAGACTTCTACCGTACCATAGTGAAACTTCCAACGATAACCTCCTTCTGAAGGATGGCTTACCATTGCACTGTCATCTTGCTCTAAAGTGTCGATGACGTTTTCAACAATCTCTATATAGTTGATACTCGTTGTCTCAGCGATAAATTCGTTGATGAGTTCTGCATCTGACATGGATTCAGTTGCGGGCTTTTCTTGCTGTGATTGGGAGCTTGTCATACAGATTTTTGCCTCAGCAGCATCATTATTACATCTAGACATACTTTATAAAGGATAAAAGATGAAAAATACTTACTTCATCCTTCATAATTCATAATTCATAATTCATAAGGTGTGAGTTTATGTCCTCTGTTTCCGAAGCATCTCAAATTCGAGATATTCGTCAGCTAAGTATTAATCTCGATCGCTGGTACGTTGTTGCTCGTAGCAGCGAGGTCAATACTCAGCCCATAGGTGTAACGCTATGGAAACAAGCAATCGTACTTTATCGCGATCGCAACGAACAAATCCATGCTTTAGAAGATCGATGTCCCCATCGACTTGTTAAACTCAGTCACGGGCGAGCGATCGATAGCGAATTGGAATGCGCTTATCATGCTTGGCGCTTTAACGCTCGAGGCGAATGTGTAGCAGTACCTTATTTAGCAGACAATCAAAAACTCCCCAGTTGTAAAATTCGTCATTACCCCGTACAGGAACAAGACGGGTTTATTTGGCTTTTCCCTGGAAATGCACAAACCAAGCATCACGAGTCAGTACATCCAATGGGCGTTCCCGAATGGGAACACTTGAATTATATTGCTACAGTGTCAGTCATTCACTGTCAAGCACACTATTCTTATTTGATAGAAAACCTGATGGATATGTACCACGGGCATTTACATCAAGATTACCAAGCTTGGGCAGAACCATCCCTCAAAGATATTTACGAAGATAGCGATCGCGTTGACGCTCATTATAACGCTCAAAGTTATTACAAGATTGATAAAATTTGGTCTATTTCCCAGTTATTTTTTCCTGCTTTGCGCCGACTGCATCCCGAACCATTAAATGTTAGTTATATATATCCTCATTGGGCTTCAACATTAGGCAAAGATTTTAAAATTTATTGTTTGTTATGTCCTGTCAATGAGATAGAAACAAAAGCATATTTAGTTCATTTTACATCACTCAATGCTTTTTGGCGCTTGCATAAATTACCCGTATGGTTTCGACGGTTTGTGAAAAATAGTTTGTTTGGTTCGGCGCAGAAATTGTTGGATGGATTGGTGAAACAAGATGTACTGATGATCGAAGAGGAACAGCAAGCGTATTTGGAAAATCCTCAGAGGCGGGGTTATGAGTTAAACCGGGTAATAGCCAGCGTGCAGAGGTTAATGAGAAATCAGGTGGAAAAGCTAAAGTAATATGAAATATTTCCTTAAACTCTAAGCTTGAGGTTGTATCTGTAGTAAAAGATTCTATAGCAATCCTAAATCATTTGTAAAAAATTTGAATTGCTAATGGCTAATGGCTAATTGACCATTAGCCATTAGCAGTCTTCACGCTTATTCTTATATTTCATTTAGGACTGCTATATACCTCAGCCATTAGTATGAACGCTAGCAACTGCATGAATCCGAATTGCCTAAGTCTGAAAACTTTTTAGCAAGGGAGCATCTCAAATTTGCAATTGCCCTCAGAATAGAATTCTGGGGCTACACAAACAAAGCCTGCCTACGCAGGCTTTAAATAAGTCCGCACAGGCAGACGAGCGTTTGTATAGGCGTGATTTCAATCACAATCTTGTTTTTTCCAAACTGGGATGAGCCCATAATTCGTAGTGTGATACTTTAGAATGCTCTTCTAGTATCTATTAAAGCAAAAATGCTAGAATACATTAAATACTTATAGATAAAGCAGTGTGAATACAATAGAACTCGAACTAGATGAGAAAACCCTGAACAAAGCACTTTTGCTGGCAAAAGTACGGCATTGTGATTTGTCAGACTTAATTGCATATGCAATCGACCAGCTGGCGTTAACTGAAACGCCAAAAGACCGATTGTTAGGGCTATTTGCTGACGATCCTAAGTCAGTAGATGAGATGTTAGCAGAAGTTATGAAGGATAGGGAAGCGCACTCACTCAATCAACGTTTTGGAAAAAGCACTACTTGACACGGATATTTTTTCTGAACTTTTAAAGGGCCTTAATCAGAGAGGTGTGGCTAGAGCTTCAGCTTACCATTCTGCACTTGGTTGCTACACAATCTCTACCATCACTGTGTTGGAAATTGTCAAAGGTTGGCATAAGCTTCAACGTGAAGACAAGATTCAGCATTTATTTTCGGAAATTATTAATATAGAAGTGTTAGCACTTGAACTAAGTGATGCTCAATTAGCAGGACGCATTTATGCTGATTTGGAACGCACTGGGCAACCGATAGGACTCGCCGATGCCATGATTGCTGCGATCGCAGTACAAAAGAATTTAATTTTAGTTAGTGGTAATTTGTCGCATTATCAGCGAACTCAAGGGCTGGGTTACAGCTTAAAGCTGGATAATTGGCGAATATAACAGTACCTTTGCCAAGTTCTCAAAAGCCCCACTCATCTCAAGTGAGGGGATTTCGGCAAAGGTATTGTATGAAGCACCATTTTATTTAACATGGCAGAATAAAGATAACTGAGAGCGGACTCTCAACACAACAAGAAGTTCGTCACTGTACGATCGCTTTAACATGAGCTATTGCCTAAATCCTTTTTGTCCCAACCCCCAGCATACCAATGATGGCAAGTTTTGCTTGACTTGCGGTTCCAAACTACTCCTGAAAGAACGATATCGTGCAATTAAACCATTAGGGCAAGGAGGTTTTGGCAGAACCTTCTTAGCTGTGGATGAGGATAAACCGTCTAAGCCACGTTGTGTTATCAAACAATTTTTTCCCCAAGCCCAAGGCACGAGTACAGTAGAGAAGGCTGTTGAGTTGTTTACTCAAGAAGCAATGCGCCTTGACGAACTGGGGAAACATCCACAAATCCCGGAACTCCTTGCTTATTTTACTCAAGACGATCGGCAGTATCTTGTACAAGAATTTATTGATGGGCTAAATTTGGCTGAAGAATTGGCACAAAGGGGTGCTTTTAATGAGGCGGAAATTCGGCACTTACTCAACGACTTACTGCCAGTGTTGCAGTTTTGTCATGAAAGACAAGTCATTCACAGAGATATTAAACCAGAAAATATCATTCAACGCAGATCTACAGCCTCAGCTATTGGAAATCTTGTTTTGGTAGACTTTGGAGCTGCAAAAGCAGCGACTTACACCGCCTTAAACAGGACTGGTACTAGTATTGGTAGCCCGGAATATGTTGCACCCGAACAAATCAGAGGAAAAGCCGTTTTTGCCAGTGACATATTTAGTTTGGGCGTGACTTGCATTCATCTCCTCACTCAGTGTTCTCCCTTTGACATATACGACACTTATAATGCGACTTGGGTTTGGCAGCAGCATCTTAAAACTCCCGTCAGTAATGAATTGAGATACATTCTTGACAAAATGTTGGAACCTACTGTTGCCCAACGCTATCAAACAGTCAACGCAGTCCTCACGGATTTGAATCGCCAACAGCAAGTCGCCCTCGCATCACCAACACCAGTCACTCCTGTCAGTACACCTCCTGCTCCACAGAAATCGACTTCTGCCAACTCCACGAATGACATTATTGATAAAGAATTGCAAGAAATAAAAACAAAGCTGTTGGGGGGTCGCAGTGGTGGGAACTCAAACAATGTAAATAAAAATACCCAATTCCAGCCTACACAAAAACCTCAGCCTTCTAGTAAAAGTATTATTGATGATGAATTAGAGGAATTAAAAGCTAAGTATAAAAATGCGAACCCAGACTCAGCAGATTAAATTGAACAAAGTTATTTTAGGTAAAGTGGATTTAAAATAACAAAGGTAAAGTGAATTTAAAAGAGTATAAAGCTCAAAAAACTACGGGAGATTTCGTTTAATTGAAGCCTGCGTAGGCAGGCTTTGTTTGTGTAGCCGCGATTTCCAATCGTCGGCGTTTTTTCATTCATTGGGATGCTCTCCTAATGTGCGTGATTATTTGCCATTTAGTTGCCTGAAATTAGGGGTAGGCAAGAACGCCTACCCCACATGAATTTCATTCCTAAAAAACAGGTTGGAATTTAGCTGTTCTTTTCAGTAATGGGAACCCACTCAGTGTGGAAAACACCAGGTTTATCTACACGCTCGTAGGTATGTGCTCCAAAGTAGTCGCGTTGTGCTTGAGTCAGGTTTTGAGGTAGGCGATCGCGACGGTAGCTATCAAAGTAATCCAAGGAAGCGCTGAACGCGGGTACTGGGATACCTAGTTTTGCTGCGGTTACTAAAACGTCCCGCCAAGCATTTTGCCTGTCAAGAATTGTCTGTTTAAATTCAGGGGCTAAGAGCAGGTTGGGTAGAGATGAATTTTCGCCAAAAGCATTCTTGATCTTGTTCAAAAATCCAGCCCGAATGATACAGCCACCCTTCCAAATCCGAGCCAATTCACCCAGTTTTAAGTTCCAGTTATATGTTTGGGAAGCTCTGGATAGCAAAGCCATTCCTTGAGCGTAGGAACAGATTTTTGAGCAGTAGAGAGCATCTCGAACTTTGTTGATAAACTCTTTGCTATCACCCTCATACTTGCCTGTTGGACCTGTGAGGATCTTAGATGCTGCAATACGTTCTTGCTTGTAGGAAGACATGATTCGACCATTAACTGCGGCGGTAATGGTCGGAATGGCAACACCCAATTCCAAAGCAGTTTGTACTGTCCAACGTCCGGTTCCCTTTTGACCTGCTGAGTCAACAATCAAATCTACCAAAGGTAAATGTGTATCTTGGTCAACATAGGGGAAGATATTGGCAGTAATTTCAATCAAGAAAGAATTTAGTTCGTCGGTGGTGTTCCACTCACTAAAAACTTGATGTAGCTGATTGTGATCCAGTCCTGCAGCATTTTTCAGCAAATCGTAGGCTTCTGCAATTAGCTGCATATCACCATACTCAATGCCGTTATGTACCATTTTCACGTAGTGACCGGAACCACCGGGACCGACGTAGGTTACGCAAGCACCATCATCGACTTGAGCCGCAATTTTTGTAAAAATCGGCTCCAAATACTGGTAAGAGCTTTGTGTCCCTCCTGGCATGAGTGAAGGACCATTGAGTGCTCCTTCTTCACCACCACTGACGCCCATTCCAATGAATCGAAAACCAGCAGGTTCCAATTCTTGAGTGCGCCGATCTGTATCTTCAAACCAAGAGTTGCCACCGTCGATAATGATGTCGCCTTCGTCTAGCAAAGGTCTCAGCTGACTAATCACTGCGTCTACAGGCTTACCAGCTTGAACCATAATCAAAATTCGTCTGGGACGTTCCAAGGCAGCTACAAACTCTTCCAGAGTAAACGCGGCTTTGACGTTTCTTCCGTTAGCACGCTCCGCCATGAATTTATCGGTCTTATCGCGCGAGCGGTTGTAAACTGCGATTGGAAAGCCGTTTCGCTCAACGTTTAGAGCGATGTTCTCGCCCATGACGGCTAGACCAATCACACCAAAGCTTTGCTGTGTCATAATTTTTTGGCTAACTCTTGCAGATTCTCTTTATCTTTAGGTTAGTCCGAGATTTTCCCTTCTCTCCTAAAGAAGACATTAAGACTTCACAAACAGAGTCAAAATACACAAAGATACAAATAATTAATTTTAATTTGTATCTATCTCAACATTTTCCGGACAAATTTTGCAAAATTAGGGGATGGGGGATTGGGAACCGGGGATCGGGGATAGGAGATAGGGGATAGAAAATAGAAAGTATAATATCTTTGCTCCTCATCCCCAAGTCCTTAATCCCTAAGCCCCGCTTCCCAGTCCCGAGTCCCCTATCCCTAGTCAAAAGAAAGGAGTAACCACAAGATGCTGGCACACGTCCTAGCGTTGACAGTCGGTCTGGGTAGTATAGCGCTTTACTTAGCAGCTTTCTTTTTCCCAGAAATCCACCGCAAGAATGATTTTATCTGGAGCGGTGTAGGGCTGTTCTACGCCTTGGTTTTATGGATATTCGCACCACGCATTACTGGAGGTCTTTTGCTGGGTCATGTGGCTAGTGTCGCTCTTTTGGGATGGTTTGGCTGGCAAACACTCTCACTGCGCCGTCAACTGACGCCTACGGCTCAACAAACCCAAATACCAAATGCCGAAGAGGTCAAAACGAACCTTGGAAGCTCGGTTTCTAAGCTGTCACTGCAAGAACGATTCGCCCCGTTGCAACAGTGGTTGAGCCGCACCTTCTCTCGTCCAAAAGATAAGGTTCAACACACTGGAGTCACGAAAACCCCCGAAACTTCAAACGCTGCAGTATCTCCTACAGCAGCGCCAAAGGTTGAGATTGTTGACCAACGCAGTGCGATCGCACAACCGCCTGTCACTGTTACTGAAACTACAACCCCAACATACGAACAACCAGCAGAACCAGTCACACCCGTTGATTCGGAAGCAAAAACCAAGCTGGTTACAGAACCAATTCCACCAAATCCCCCATCTCCAGAATTGGTGGAAGCCGCTCGAGAGAGTGCTGAGGATAAAACACCCCCTCTTCCTGTAGTAGAAGTTGCTCCCGATGCTGTACTGGCTCCGCCTGCTGAAGAACCTCCCGAACAAGTTCCACCCAATCCATCAACTTAGGGTTGGCAATCAACATATACGATCGCTAACTGAGGATTCCCCAGAAATAAATGATTCGGATTGTGGGATAGGCGTCTCTTAGCTCAAGTTTCTTGTGGTGCAGACCGAACAGCCGATCTTTGTATGAAAAGCGAGCTTTCGACCCGCACTACAAGAGTTCAAAAGTTCTATGATGGTATTTCAGACGGCATCTTGGTGTCGTCTGCTATTGTGATGCCAAGTATCATAGTAAAAATAACAGAAATTCTCTCAAGTAGATCGAGAGAATAATAAACCTTTATTTCTAGACATTCAGCACTGTGACAGAACCTGGAAGCTACAAAGACACTGTAAACTTACCTAAGACCAACTTTGATATGCGGGCAAACGCTATCAAGCGCGAACCTGAAATCCAAAAGTTTTGGGAAGAAAATAAGATTTATGAACGCCTGTCTGAAGAAAATCCAGGCGACTTATTTATATTGCATGATGGGCCACCTTATGCTAATGGTTCCCTGCATATCGGTCACGCTCTAAATAAAATTCTTAAAGACATTATTAATCGCTACCAACTGCTGCGCGGTCGTAAGGCTCGTTACGTACCTGGTTGGGACTGTCACGGTTTGCCTATCGAATTGAAAGTTTTGCAGAATATGAAGCAAGCAGAACGGCAAAACTTGACGCCTTTGCAACTGCGTCAGAAAGCGAAGGAATTTGCCCTGTCTGCAGTCGATGAACAACGAGACAGTTTCAAACGATACGGTGTGTGGGGTGATTGGGGACATCCCTATCTCACGCTAAAGCCAGAATATGAAGCAGCGCAAATTGGTGTTTTCGGTCAAATGGTCCTCAAAGGCTACATCTATCGAGGATTGAAACCAGTACACTGGAGCCCAAGTTCTAAAACAGCTTTAGCAGAAGCTGAGTTGGAATATCCGGAAGGTCACACTTCGCGGAGTATCTACGCTGCGTTTAAAATGACAAGTTTGTCGGAAGCAGTGAAACCAGTTTTGGGTGAGTTTTTACCTGAGTTAGCTGTTGCTATCTGGACTACCACTCCTTGGACTATTCCAGGTAACTTGGCTGTTGCACTCAATCCAGAACTCAATTACGCAGTAGTGGAAGTGTCACGCCAAGATGCGAAGACGCAAAGCGATCCTGGCAATGTTGCGCCTTTAGGTGAGGCAAATTTCAAATATCTTATCGTTGCTGCGGATTTGGTAGAACGTCTCTCTACGGTTCTTGAGGCGCAATTAACTGTCAAAGCAACCGTCAAAGGAAAAGATTTAGAGTATTCTACCTACCGTCATCCTCTCTTCGATCGCGAAAGTCCAATAGTCATTGGTGGAGATTATGTCACCACTGACTCCGGTACTGGATTGGTACACACGGCTCCCGGTCACGGTCAAGAAGACTACATTGTAGGTCAACGCTACAGTTTACCTGTCCTTGCACCTGTGGATGATAACGGTAATTTTACTAAGGAAGCGGGAGAGTTTGCTGGGTTAAATGTTCTTGGGGATGGCAATCAAGCTATCATTGATGCGCTAACTGCGGCTGGTTCTCTGCTGAAGGAGGAAGCTTACGTCCACAAGTATCCCTACGATTGGCGGACTAAGAAACCTACCATTTTCCGGGCTACAGAACAGTGGTTTGCTTCGGTGGAAGGATTTAGGGATGAAGCACTCAAAGCGATCGCATCTGTAAAATGGATTCCCTCCCAAGGTGAAAATCGCATTACCCCAATGGTAGCCGAACGTTCTGATTGGTGTATCTCCCGTCAGCGCAGTTGGGGTGTACCGATCCCCGTATTCTACGATGAAGAAACGGGAGAACCTTTACTGAATGAAGAAAGCATCTCCCACGTACAAGCAATATTTGCTGAAAAAGGGTCTGATGCTTGGTGGGAACTATCAGTAGAAGAGTTGTTACCAGAAAAAGAGCGCAACAACGGTCGGTCTTACCGGAAAGGAACTGACACCATGGATGTGTGGTTTGACTCTGGTTCCTCTTGGGCGGCTGTAGCGAACCAGCGATCGCAACTCGACTATCCTGTTGATATGTATTTGGAAGGTTCCGACCAACATCGCGGTTGGTTTCAATCGAGTTTGCTTACAAGTGTAGCGGTTAATAATTGTGCGCCTTACAAAACTGTATTAACTCACGGTTTTGTCTTGGATGAACAAGGTCGCAAAATGAGTAAATCATTAGGAAATGTGGTAGACCCAGCGACTGTCATCTTGGGGGGGAAAGACCAGAAAAAAGAACCGGGCTACGGTGCTGATGTTGTAAGGTTGTGGGTCTCTTCTGTAGACTACTCTGCCGATGTACGCTTGGGCAATAACATCATCAAGCAACTAGCAGATATTCGCAACAAGATTCGCAATACTGCGAGGTTCTTACTGGGTAATCTGCACGATTTTGACCCGGAAAAAGATGCTGTACCCCTAGAAGAATTGCCTTCTCTTGACCGCTATATGCTGCACCGCATGACAGAAGTGTTTCAGGAAGTGACGGAAGCGTTTGACAGCTTTCAGTTTTTCCGCTTTTTCCAAACGGTGCAGAATTTTTGCGTGGTGGATTTGTCCAACTTCTATCTGGATGTGGCAAAAGACAGGCTGTATATCAGTGCGCCAAACGCGTTCCGCCGCCGCAGCTGTCAGACAGTCTTGAGGATTGCTTTGGAAAATTTAGCACGTGCGATCGCTCCCGTACTGTGTCATATGGCAGAAGATATTTGGCAGTTCCTCCCCTACAAAACGCCTTATAAATCTGTATTTGAAGCGGGTTGGGTGCAGTTAGAGGAGGGATGGAAAAACCCAGAACTAGCAGCATGCTGGCAACAATTGCGACAACTTCGCACAGATGTTAACAAGGTGCTCGAAGAAGCAAGGGTCGCCAAAACCATCGGTTCTTCCTTAGAAGCCAAGGTATTGTTATGTATACTCGATGAGCAGTTGCGTTCTTCTGTGACAGCCCTAAATGCCAGCCAGAATGGAATAGATGAGTTACGTTATCTATTTTTAACTTCTCAGGTCGATTTACTTGATTCTCCAGAAACGGCTCAAAGCTCGAAGTACAACTTACAGTCAGAGACATGGGCTTTAGGTGTAGCTGACGCAGATGGACATAAGTGCGATCGATGTTGGAACTACTCCACTCGAGTGGGAGAATTTACCGAACATCCTCTCATTTGCGAACGTTGTGTTTCAGCTTTAGCAGGGGAATTTTAAGGAATTCCACGGTATTTTCTACTTCGCGATTGGGTTAGCGATCGCTTGCCGAGCGTATAAACTATCCACCCTTCTGCCGTTAGGAGAAGGGTGGAAGATGCAATAGTTGTCGGTTAAGCCGTTTTTTCCTCCCCTGCACAAAGGTGCATCCCCTGCTTGTCTCCCGCGACAATTTTCGAGAGCCCTTGCCGTATTGGTGGAGGATGAAGAAATTTAAGTGGTGGCAAATTGCAAGTTACCTTGTTGCTGGTTTTCCACCTTAGCTTTTTCCAACTTCTGCAACAACTCTTGTGTGAGTTGAGTAAACGCTTTTGAACCTGCTGATTGAGGAGTGTGTAAGACAGCTGGCATAAAAGTATCAACAGCCTTTGCAACATTCACGTCAGTTGGTATTTGCGTCTGGCAAACTTTTTCGTCGCCAAAATCTTGATGAACGCGTTGTATAACTTGTTTGTAGTACCTACCACTGAGAAAGTTGGCGTTAGACATTGTAAAAACAATTCCCAGCATTTGTATGCCCAGATTGGCTTCCTGTTCGTGACTTTCTTTCAACTGAGCAATGCGCCGTTCTAACAGTTGAATTCCTACCACAGATAAGGGTTCTGGTTTTGCAGGAAGTATGTAGAAGTTACTGGTTGCTAAAGCACTGCGAGTCAAAAGGTTATATCCAGGAGCGCAATCTAAGAGAATAAAATCATATTCTTGAAGAACGGGTTCTAAAACTTTCCCCAGTAACACTCTTTCAAACCGATTCCAAATATTTTCAAACTCGTTTTCACCCAAATTGACTGCTTGCTGATACAGCATTTCCGAGACAACAAATTCATCATATAGGTCAATATCTCCTGGCAATAAGTCTAATCCTGGAAGATTGCAAACCTGATGTTGAATAATATCTTGAATTGTCAATTTTTTTCTTGACGATGAATTGATAATTTGGTCGAGTAAATACCTCAGCGTCCGTTGTTGCTTTCGGAGTTTGGCAAAGTCCACAGGCGACATCAGACTGAGTGTAGCGCTGATTTGACTATCTAAATCCAGAACGAGGACTCGCTTACCATGATTTTTGGTTAAACAAGTCGCCATATTGACTGTAAGAGTGGTTTTGCCAACGCCGCCCTTCATATTTGCAGTAGCAATGATATGTCCCATTTGTTGTTTCCTCTAATAGCACATCAGCCCTATTTTTACCCGCGTCCTATTTTGCCTTTCTTTCGATCGGGCATTCTTTGCGATTTTACATTAGCGTAAACATTTCATCATTTTTACTACAGAATTTTAATTTTTTTCACTGTGGCTCTGTAATTCATTCTTTCAATAAAGTAGTGAGCATTATAGCAGTCTCAGGTGTGTTATTGCGCGATCGCCTGACAAACCTCATTGATTCTTTGTCATTAGCTTGAGATTTTAGTGACAGTTACATTCCTTAATCTAGCTGTTGTTATTTCCGTCTATTCAATCTAGAATGTGAGTAAATTTATATACTTGATGAAGTCAATATTAAGACATCTTCAGAATTTCCAAACAATAAATTATTTATCTTGTAGGATTGGCGTCCTCGTTTGTCCTGTATAAGTGACAGCCTAGAAGCCTCCTACACAACAAGCAATTTTGGCAGATTTTTTATTTGAAAGTCCTCCAGTCGTCTGTGTCTTAAGTTCCGATGGGTAACTTTGCTTAGTCTTCCCAATTCTTCAAAGAAATTGGAGAGCTTACAGCCTCGTGAATGCAATCGAGCGCGGACTCAATGATGTAACTTTACTTTTAGTTACACCATTTATTATGTATTGAAGGCAAATGTAAAAAATTGATCGTACACCAAAAATTCCAGAAGAACAATCTAGGATGGAAAGTATAACTTTTAAAGTGGAGGTCGTAGAAAATAATCGCATCAGGCATTGGGGATAAAAAGACTGTTAAGAAATAATAAATGAAAAATGCTAAAGGACAAAGATTCTACTGATAAGGGTGCGATCTTAATTGTCGATGACACACCCACTAATTTAGAAATACTGTTTGATTTACTATCCAACTCTGGATTTACGGTTTTGATTGCTGAAGATGGGGAGAGCGCGATCGAAAGAGCGGTATATTCTCCACCCGATCTCATTCTCTTAGATGTTCTGATGCCAGGAATGGATGGCTTTGAAACTTGCCGTCGTTTAAAAGCCAATGAATCAACAAAAGATATTCCTGTCATTTTTATGACCGCACTGTCTGAAGCAATAGACAAGGTCAAAGGTTTAAGCCTCGGTGCGGTGGACTACGTCACTAAACCTCTCATGCATGAAGAGGTTTTAGCCCGGATCGAACTCCATTTAAGACTTCGGAATCTAACGAAGACGCTCTTGCAGCAAAATTTGCGTTTGGAAGAGGAAATTTCCGAGCGCAAACAAGCAGAACACAAAATTCACGAACAAGCTGCTTTATTGGATATCACCACAGACGCAATTCTTGTTCGAGATTTAAATAATGAAATTCATTATTGGAATAAAGGTGCCGAACACTTGTATGGCTGGACAGCAACAGAAGCAATAAGTAAAAATGCTAACGAGCTTTTGTATCAGCCAGAAACAGTATCTCAACTTCAAGAAATTCAAAAAAAGCTAGCTGAAAGTGGCACCTGGCAAGGTGAGTTGAATCAGGTTCATAAGGAAGGTCAACGCATTATTGTTGCGAGTCGTTGGACGCTGATACGCCATAAAAACGGACAACCCAAGTCAATTCTTGTAGTTAACACCGACATTACAGAGAAAAAACAGCTAGAAAGCCAATTGTTACGCGCTCAAAGACTGGAAAGTATTGGAACACTCGCCGGTGGTATTGCCCACGATTTGAATAATATATTTACTCCTATCTTGGCTTCAGCACAACTGCTACAGATTAAACTCCCTGATATTGATGAGCGAAACTCGCAAGTCTTAAAAATTATCGAAAATAACACCAAACGAGGTGCTGCATTGGTCAAACAAGTGTTGCAATTTGCACGGGGAGTCGAAGGCAAGCGTACAATTGTGCAAATTAGCTCTTTGTTTTTGGAAATTGAGCAGATCGTTCGAGAAACATTTCCCAAATCTATTGAATTTTTTACGAGTGTAAAACCAGACCTCTGGGCTGTTTTTGGGGATGCTACACACCTGCATCAAGTTCTGATGAACTTAATTGTGAATGCTCGTGATGCTATGGCGAACGGCGGTGTTCTGAACCTACAAGCCGAAAACCAATTTATTGACGATCGTTACGCTCGTATTAATTTGGATGCGAGTGTTGGTCCTTACGTTGCGATCGCAGTGACTGATTCAGGAATTGGGATGTCGTCCGAAATTGCCGACAGAATATTCGAGCCTTTCTTTACTACAAAAGAGTTTGGCAAAGGAACGGGGCTGGGTCTTTCAACAGTCAGGGGTATCATTAAAAGTCATGGCGGTTTTGTCACCGTCGATAGCAAGGTTGGAGTAGGAACTGAGTTTAAGATATTTTTGCCTGCAGTGGCAGTCACAGCGACCCCATATGTGGAAGATCTCGAACTACCAAAGGGCAATGGAGAATTGATTCTCGTCATAGATGACGAAGTCAATATTCTCGAGACGACCAAAATTTCATTAGAAGCTTATAATTACAAAGTGTTAACAGCTAGCAATGGGATTGATGCGATCGCACTTTATGCCCAACAAAAACACGAAATTAACTTGGTATTAGTGGACATGATGATGCCAATGATGGATGGTGCAGTCACCATTCGCACAATACAAAAACTAAATCCAAATGCTTTGATTGTTGCGGTAAGTGGTTTATCAGGCGATAAATTAGCAGGGACTACTGGAGTGAAAGCATTTATATCCAAACCTTACATGGCTGAAGATTTATTGCAAACACTACACAATGTTCTGCGCCATAAATCGAGCAACTCGATTTCATACCAAAACTCTTATGATAAATCGCCGTGACTTTCTGATTGGACTAGCCGCTAGTTCTTCCGTATTCGCGTCTCCATTGAAGTTGGGGATAGCAGCTAGTCAACCACTGTTAAAACCCAAACGCTTGCAAGCCGGATCTGGTGTGGGAATAGTTAGCCCCGCTGGTGCTACATTTGTTCGCGAACAACTTAATATAGTTGTAGATGCAGTCAAAGCCTTAGGATTAGTTCCCAAACTCGCACCTCATGTTCTAGAACGGTATGGTTATTTAGCAGGTAAAGACAAAGATCGCGCCTCTGACATCAATCAATTTTTTGCCGATCCTTCCGTAGCAGCGATTTTACCAATTCGCGGTGGATGGGGATGCAGCCGAATGTTGCCTTATCTAGATTACGATCGCATTCGCAAAAATCCCAAAATTGTAGTTGGTTTCAGCGATATCACGTCATTAATCCTCGGCTTGAATGCGAAAACTAATCTTGTGACATTTCACGGTCCCAACGGACTCAGTTCTTGGAGAACAACTCAAACAGAATCTTTTCGGCGCGTTTTGTTTAATGCTGAAACTGTCACCTTTAAAAATGAGAAAGATAGCGGTGATTCTGACCGCTTGATGCAAGTTAAATACCGAGTTCAAACTATTTCTTCTGGTAAAGCCAAAGGTAAGCTGATTGGAGGGAACCTTTCCGTTTTATCAGCAATTGTTGGCTCTCCTTATTTACCCAATTTTAATGGTGCTATTTTATTTTTGGAGGATTTGAACGAGAATGTATATCGTATAGATCGGATGATGACTCAGTTAAAAATAGCGGGTTTATTTGATAAACTAGCTGGTTTTATTTTTGGGCAATGCTCTGATTGTTTGCCTGATGCAGACTATGGCTCTTTGACCTTTGAAGAGGTTTTATGGGATCATATCAAACCCTTGGGCATTCCTGCATGGTCTGGTGCTGCGATCGGACATCTTGAAAATGTGCTGACATTGCCTCTTGGTCTGGATGTGGAAATAGATGCTGATGCTGGGACAATTCGGATGTTAGAACCTGCTGTTCGGTAAACAGTTATGCGGGCAATGGCAGCCATTCTATTCCGATGAGCATTGCCCACCCTAACATGAGTTCTAAACCATCACTTGATAAGTGAGAGCAAAATTTGAAAGTGCAAATTGTTTAAGTTTCTCTTTAACTCTTGCTGGCAAGGAATTAAAAGCGCTCCCCCGCCAACCTTTTTTATCTTGATATTCTAGTAGTCCACAATACATATCTTTCTTGTGAATATGCCATCCCCAATTTGCGGGAATTACTTCATATTCACTCAAAGTTTGTGTCAGGTATAGTGTTATTTCGTCAAGTTTCTGTTGGGTTTTCATAGGTTTTTGCGTTATTTATGAATAATTACTTATCGAACACAGAGTGCAGTTGCTTTACATAAAGATTTGGTCTGCGCTAATTCCCCAGTCTTGCTTTAGCAAAGTTTTGTACATATTTTCCTTGAGCATCATGTGCTCTTGCATCTCAATGAGAAAATCTTGTGCCTGTTCGCGAGACATCTGCCTTACATAATCTTCAAAGATTCTTAGATTAAATTGTTGCTCTAGAGATAATTCCATAGACTTATTCATCTTTAACCTACCTTGTCTAATTCGTTTTTACAAATTCAATTATTTATATGTTCATAATAGTCTTCCTTCACTCGATAATGACCTGTCTGGAGGTTTAAATTAGAGGCAATCTTAAGGACTATTATGAATGTACAAAATTTATCTGTGGGAATATATCAATTAATAACAAGCATCTTGCATATTCTGTCCTACTACTCCCCTCAAATCTCTCTGATGGATTAGGAAGAAATCAAATTTATATTTCCATCCATGAGTGCAAGGGGAGGGTTAGAGTGAGGTAAAAGCAACGCTAAAACATCAATTTATGTGCTACTTGAGACTTGTGTACAATAGCGTGTTAGGAGATCGAAGCACACCAACGCGTGCGATCGCCCTTGGCGCAAGCCGAAAGAGTGCTTATCGCGCTTTTGAAGCCTCTCTCCTGCAAGGAGCTACGGTGGCAATACTGCAAGGGCTCTCGAAAATTGTCGCGAAAGACAAGCACCTTTGTACAGGGGAGGAAAAAACGGCTTAACCGAGAAGTATTGGCTACGGTGGTATACAGATCTCTAGAAAAGAGATGAAACATTGTGAAAAGGGAGAATTGGAATTAAGTTCCCCCTTTTTTAAGGGGGGTTAGGGGGGATCGAAACGGGAGTATCTTAATTTGGAAAAAACACGCCTGCGATGTTCGTAATCGCAGCTATAGCAGTCCTATTTGATTTATAAAATTATGAACCACAAAGACGAGCCAGTGCGTTGCGGTGAATCCAGAGAAAGTAGGCGGTGAGACCATTGCTGTAGGCGGGTTTCCCACGCCCTGGTAACTGACGAACAAGGGAGGTGTTTCCCGCGACCACCGGGACTGGTGAACAAGGGAGGGGGGTTCCCCCTATAAAAGCACCAGGCGTCGCAAAGAGCAAGTATAGCCCTAGCGGGCATAGCTTACAGCATCGCGTAGCGTCTCCGTCAGGAGAAGAAAAGAGAAAAGAGGAATTTTACAAATGATTTAGGATTGCTATATACAAACCAAGTCCACCTACGTGGACATAGATAACAATATTAATTTTTCATTAGTGATGAAAACGCAAGTATATGCAATAGGTAATTAATGAGCGAATGTACAGTAATAAAGCCGCGTCTTGGTCTAGTAGACCCAACCAAAAATATTTTTAAAACAACATTATTCTTGTCATTAATGACTTACACTATTCATTCAAAGCTTTTATGGCTGTCTATTTACGGCAAAATAGGTATTACTTAGAGTAGTTTTTCAATCACTTTTTTTTATCAATTTAAAAAAAAAGAATATTTGCTGTGATTTTAGGAAAGGCATAATATGAAAACCATGCGCTGCTAAGGTACCTGGCGGAAACAAACACTGTCTTGATTTTAAGAATAGCGAGTAATAACTGTGAATTGGCTAATTACTACACTCATTGTTGGCATCTCTGCTGCCTTTGCAACTACCTTTGATGACAATCTATATTTGACAGCTTTCTTTGGAAAAGTCAATCACGCTTTTCGCCCGAAGCACATTATTCTTGGTGAGTTTGTTGGATTCACTGCGTTAGTTTTAGCTAGTCTACCCGGTTTCTTTGGCGGTTTAGTTCTTCCTGCAAGCTGGATTGGTTTATTGGGTTTCCTTCCTATCGCTATTGGTATCAGTCATCTCTTGAGTCGAGACGACGGGGATGAGGCAGTAGAATCTATCGCGGTTAACTTGTCATCTTCTCCCACTCGCTCAAAGCGCCACAAAAAATCACTCTTGGCAACTCTCCGCGATCCTCAAACCTATAGAGTGTCCGCAGTGACTATTGCAAATGGAGGTAATAACATTGGAATTTACGTACCTTTGTTTGCGAGTAGCAATCTCCCAAGTTTAGGAGTCATTTTATGTGTTTGCTACCTTACTGTTGGGGTATGGTGCTGTCTCTCATACTTCCTGACTCGCAATCCCCTCATGGCACCGCTTCTCACTCGCTATGGTCGCAAAGTCTTTCCCTTTGTTTTAATTTGGTTGGGACTCTCTATCCTAATTAAGAGCGAAACATATCAACTTTTACCCAGTCTGGCAATGTTCCATCATTAAGTTATGCGTGCGCTTGCTCTTAGCGCAAGCTGAAAGAGTGTTTATCGCACTCCAGGCGATCCTTTCTAATACTTGACTGAGGCATCATTGCTCTCGCACTTCAGCCTCACTCATGTCCATCCCAAATGCCGAATGCACTATGCGTAAACAAGCAGGGATACACAAGTCAATAGAAAAACTCATTCGCAGTTTTATGACTCCTCGCACTATCAATTGATAGGCGAGGTTTCATTATTTTTCTCTCTAGTGTGTGTAAACTACTTACATATTAAGTTACAGATGCAGTTGCAGTCTCAAAGAAGCGATTAGCAGGGCGAGCCAGTCCCAGATTTTCGCGCAGCGTCTTGCCCTCGTAGTCCTGGCGAAAGATCCCACGCCGTTGGAGTTCTGGCACAACCCTGTCTACAAAATCATTTAGCCCTTCTGGAACAAAAGGGAACATGATGTTGAATCCGTCAGATCCTTCCTCAGTCAGCCATTGCTCCATTTCATCGGCAATGGTTTGGGGTGTACCGACAAACGCCAATCCGCCGTAACTGCCAATGCGTTGAGCTAGCTGTCGAATGGTCAAATTCTCGCGTTGGGAAAGCGCTATTACTCGTTCTCGTGCGCTCTTACCAGCGTTAGTCTGTGGAATTATCGGCAAAGGACCATCGGGATCGAAGCCCGAAACGTCATAACCAAGTGCGCTATTCAGGCTAGCGATCCCGCTGTCATAATGCACGAGGCTATCCAAATGGGTACGCTTGGCGCGTGCTGCTTCTACGGTTTCACCTACGATAACTAAGGCACCCGGAAGAATTTTGATGGTTTCTGGATCGCGTCCGATCGCCCGCGCACGACTCTTAATGTCAGCAAAGAAGACTTTGCCTGCTTCCAAACTGCTGGCGGATGCAAACACGATTTCAGCGGTTTCGGCAGCCAGCTGACGCCCCGCTTCAGACGCACCTGCCTGAACTATGACTGGCCAACCCTGAACGGGTCTGGCGATGTTTAATGGTCCCCGTACCGAGAGATATTTTCCCTGATGACCCAGAACGTGAATTTTTGAGGGATCGAAATAAATTCCCGATCCCACGTCTCGGATGAATGCATCGTCAGCAAAGGAATCCCAAAGTCCCGTTACGACATCATAGAATTCTCTAGCTCGTGCGTAGCGTTCGTCATGCTCCACTTCCTCTTTTAAACCGAAGTTAAGTGCTGCGTCTGGATTGGCTGTGGTAACGATGTTCCAACCAGCGCGACCGCCGCTGATATGATCTAGGGACGCGAAGCGGCGAGCAATGTGGTAAGGCTGGTCGTAAGTTGTGGAAGCGGTGGCTATCAACCCGATATGTTCGGTGACGCTTGCGAGGGCAGAAAGCAGAGTGAAAGGCTCGAACGAGGTTACGGTGTGACTGCGCTTTAAAGCATTGAGCGGCATATTGAGTACCGCTAAGTGATCGGCCATGAAGAATGCATCGAACTTGCCCTGCTCTAGTTTCTGGATAAATCGTTTCAGTGCTGGGAAGTTAAAATTGGCATCAGGTAAAGCCCCAGGATAGCGCCAAGCACCTGTATGTATGCTGACAGGACGCATGAACGCACCCAGTTTCAATTGTTTTTTACCGCTCATTAGCCCTCCGTAGGCGTGGTCTTATATGCGATCGCGAAGCGGCTGCTTTGCAGCATCGCTCTTAGCGCAAGCTGTACCCAGCTTCTCGCGAAGCGGCTGCTTTGCAGCATCGCTCTTAGCGCAAGCTGTACCCAGCTTCTCGCGAAGCGGCTGCTTTGCAGCATCGCTCTTAGCGCAAGCTGTACCCAGCTTCTCGCGAAGCGGCTGCTTTGCAGCATCGCCCTTGGCGCAAGCTGTACTCAGCTTCTCGCCAACCCTGTTGCTAAAAGTATATTACGATAAATGGATAAATAAACAGTAGTATTAACTCATCATAGCAATTGTATGATGAGTTAATCCAGTAAAAGACTAGAAGTGTGAAGTACCTCAACCTGCTTGGCCGAGGTTGGGGCTTGCTACTTCAGCCTGTCAATGACTGAGTGCAGTTGCACTCTCGATTACACACATAATTAACTTTGATAGGGGCGCGGTAGTTGGCGCAGTTTATGAGCAGTATCCAAGTCACTATTGTTTTTTCTGCCATACCCCCAACCCAAGATGCGACGATATTCACCCATGATGCCACTTTCAATTAATTCATCCTCATTGACTGCAACATTAGTATGAGATTCAGGCGCAACATAGAGTGCATCAGCAGGACAATATGCCTCACACATGAAACACGTTTGGCAGTCTTCTTTTCTGGCGATCGCGGGTGGTTGGTTGGGTACGGAGTCAAAGACATTGGTAGGACAAACTTGGACGCAAACATTGCAGTTGATACAAAGTTTATGGCTGACAAGCTCGATCATTATAAGGCTCCTGCTATGACTTTGATGTAGAGGTTGTAGTTTGATTGGTGAGTGTTGGAGGCGTGGCGCAAATGCTTTGCGGCTTGTCGTCAGACATCGCATCCGTTATCCAATCACGCCTCACCCAAAGCTTTTCTAAACCACCAGTGGCTTGATAATAACGCTGATTTGGATCGGTTTGGGGATAGTCCACGCGAATATGTTCGCTGCGTGTTTCCGTGCGATGTAAAGCGCTAAAATACGCCCATCGCGCTACAGCCGTGAGAGCAGCCGCCCGACGAGAAAATTCCACATCGCGCACGGTATTTTGTTTTGGGTTTGCTTGTACTTGCTGCCATAGCGTTTCTAATTTGGCGAGTGAATCCAAAAGCCCTTGCTCGCTACGCCAGTAATTTTTCTCTAATGGGAACATCTGGGCTTGTACCCCCCGCACAATTGCCTCGCTATCAAATGTTTCAAAAGTGCTTGAGTGCGAGCGCAATCCGGCTTGACCTACAGGACGCACAACCCGTTCGCAAGCATGAGCGCCCAGACTCTTCGCAAAAGCAGCTGCTCCAACTCCTGCCCATTGTCCTGTAGAGATCGCCCAAGCGGCATTGGGACCACCACCGCCAGAAGCCAAACCAGATAAAAACTCCCGTGATGCAGCATCACCAGCGGCGTAAAGTCCGGGAACCTTTGTACCGCAACTATCATTCACAATCCGAATTCCACCTGTACCACGCACTGTACCTTCTAAAACTAGTGTTACGGGCACTCGTTCTGTATAGGGATCGATGCCAGCTTTTTTATAAGGTAGAAAAGCAATGAAATGAGACCTTTCAATCACTGCCTTGACTTCAGGTGTGGCTCGATCTAAACGGGCATAAACGGAGCCTTTTAGGAGAGCATTGGGGAGGAAGGATGGATCGCGACGACCATTGATATAGCCACCCAGATCGATACCCGCTTCATTAGTGTAGCTAGCCCAGCCAAAAGGAACACCCCTTGTTACTGTGGCATTGAAAGCGGTCGAGATGGCATAGTGATTGGAAGCTTCCATACTGGAAAGTTCAGCACCTGCTTCCACTGCCATCAGCAATCCATCACCTGTATTGGTATTGCAGCCCAATGCTTTGCTCAAGAATGCACAACCGCCATTTGCTAGGACTACTGCACCAGCACGAACGGTATAAGTACGATGATGCTGCCGTTGCACTCCTATTGCTCCAGCCACTGAGCCGTCCTCAGCTAATAAAAGCTCGAGAGCAGGACTTTGGTCGAGAATCTGAACGCCCACACGCAACAGGGTTTTGCGAAGTACCCGCATATATTCAGGACCGTAATAACTTTGGCGCACGGATTCCCCATTTTCTTTAGGGAAACGATAGCCCCAATCTTCCACGAGTGGCAAACTGAGCCAAGTTTTTTCAATCACCCGCTCGATCCAACGCAAGCTAGCTAGGTTGTTTCCTAAACAATAGCGCTCCGACAAAACTTTGTCCCAATTCTCGGGACAAGGAGCCATAATACCATTGCCACTAGCAGCAGCAGCACCGCTCGTACCTAAAAACCCTTTATCAACAATAATGACTTTGACACCCTGAGATGCGGCTGCCCATGCTGCCCATGCGGCGGCTGGACCGCCACCAATTACCAGTACATCAGCGGCTAATTGTAGTTCATTTTCGCTTAGCAATTCCTTGTCCTCCTTTTTGGGCAGTCAGCTTCATACTTTGCCACTGTAAGCGGCTTCTACAGGCAAAAATCCACCTGCCTGCATTTTCCATAACCTATTAGTCAGCACCAAGTTTTGCCAGTCATTCATTAATTGGTGCTATCTTCGACAATGCGACCTCGATCGAACACTAAATTAGGTGGGAAACAGTGGAAAACTGATGAGCTACTACATATCATGTTTTACTCATCTGCTTTTTTATCTGTAAAATTGCGCTTGCTGATTTGTTTGGGACTCATGACTGCTGCTTTATTTGACTGCTCATGCAGTAGATAGAGTTTGCATAATGTGTATAAAGGGCGTATACGGCAAATAATAGTTAATATGATACTCTAATTGTTAGTGTTTCAAACACTAAAGATAACAAATTAATCTTTTAGCCAGACTCCATATTCATGCAAGCCTTGAGAACGGGCAATAGTATGCAACATTGCAAGCGGTGACTCCGCGTTAGAGAGAATAATACAGAAGCGATCGCAAAAGCATCCCAAAGAGTGCCAATTGCCTTCAGAATTCTATTCTGAAGCTATACCAACCAAGTCCGACGATGCGGACTTCATATTAAAGTCCACTTTAAATAGACTTTGTTTGTGTAGCGGCGATTTCAATCGCGGTCATGTTTTTTCCAAATTGGGATGCTCCTGCGATCGCGGCGCTGGTTTGTAGAATCAGTCATAACGGTTTCAATGTGCTCTCTTTGTTCTCATACCAATTCCCGCGCATCTTTGAGACAAATACGATCCCCCCAACCCCTTTTAATAAGGCAATTATTTGGTAAGAATGATATCAAGCGTAACTATTGTCCAAGCTCTTTCATATTATTCATCACTTCTTGATACAATTGCTGATTGTCTTGTTTTTCAAAAATTTTGGCTGCTCGTTGCAAATCAGCCATAGCACCCTCTTTGTCTCCTAATGCAGCCCGAGCATTACCCCGATTATTGTATGCTGCAGCAAAGTTGGGGGATAGACGAATGGCTTCGTCGTAATCTGCAATTGCTCCCTCTCTATCTCCTAAAATGGTGCGGGCGTTCCCTCTATTATTATATGCGACGGCGTATTTGGGATTGAGGCGAATCGCTTCACTGTAATCGTCTACGGCTGCATTTCTATCTCCAGTCGCTGCTCTAGCATTTCCTCGATTATTGTATGCTTCAGCATAATTAGGATTAATGCGAATCGCTTGATTGTAATCTGCGATCGCATCTCGTGTTGCTCCCTCTGCTATATAAACATTCCCCCTATTATTATAAGCTTGAGTATCATTAGAATTTATTTGCAGGGCTTGATTGTAGTCTGCGATCGCTTGCTGTCTGTTTCCTAACTTAAAGTAGGCTAACCCTCGCTTATTGTAAGCTTCTCCATAATCGGGATTAAGACCGAGCGCTTTATTGTATGCAGCGATCGCGCCTTGAGAGTCTCCTTTTGTTTGCCTGTACTGACCCTGAATATAAAAGTCTCTAGCACTAGATGGTCTAGCTACCGAACGCAAGACAGGACGAGATTGAATATCTGTTACAAATACTTCTTTAGTATTGTTACAACCCACGATTGCCAAAAACACAAATACAGCCAGCAACAGATTTTTCATTCTTCATCCTTTATACTTTATTCTTCATCCTGTCCTGCATCACTTTCTTGATTTTTCGATGTTAGTTGCCAGTAAGTTTTTTTCTCAACGTCTACTGACAGTTGTTCTAAATTTTCTCCTAAATCTTTTTGTAATTTTTGAGTCAATGCAATCGGAAAATCAAAATCAAGAGATTGATTTTGTACCAACTGTACCAGTTCCATAAACGCAACTTTTACAGATGTGCGTTCGTAAGAAGACAGTTTTAAATATGGTGTCTCAGATACATTTTGCAATTGCATGGCTTTTTTGATGCGCTCCCGCAAATGCTCGTACTCTGAATTGAGCACCTTCCACTGTTCCTCAATCTGCGCGTATCTTGCATTTAGGGCTGTTATGTCTTCCGCAGCAGGTTCTGGATTAATTTCTTTATTTAATTCTATCAAATTTAAATGGACTTGAGCAAGATAAATACAGTCTAAGTAAGCATACTCTATTTGGTCTTCAGTTAAGGGTCGCCGTCCCCAATCACTTTTCTGTTCTTGCTTTTCTATATTCTGGAAATCACAAAGTTCTTCAGCTAACGTTTTCAATTGATAGTTAGGAACTGGTAAAGCATAATAAGGAATTTTTTTTGCCAATTCTAAAGTACAAGTAATATTTTTTGCTTTCTTTCCACCTAAAAATTTTAAATCGTAGCTGGCATTATGAAAAACTTTTTCAATTTTGGAATTAACCATAATTTTGTCAATAAACTCAGCGACAGTGTGGGGCTGGTTGAGAACATCCAAAATAAAAGTGCGTTCCCCGCTCAAATCTGCTGGCTCATCCAAGACTTGAATCAGCGATAATCTCGGATTGCGAGTGTTGTACTCAGCAACTTCGGTATCAATCCATAAAGTACTGGCTTTTGTATATTCAGCAATCAGAGAACGAATCGTACTTTCTGAAGTCAGGTATGGCATTTGTGATTTTTCCTTGTGATGGCCAACAGTAAATTCTGTTATAACTTTCCAAGGTACCATTTTCAGCCCCGTGTAAGAAAATACAAAACTTGAGCTATGAGGTATATTGCAGATACTGACTTTCTAAATCTCACCCTTGATTGATAGAGTATTTATTTCCCAGGCTGGATTTCTTCAGTCTCAGACTCAAGTCATTTTATTTGTGTACACATATGTTTTAAATCTACTTCTAATAATTAACTATGCGCTACTTTGTCTTAGCCACTGACTATGATGGTACGCTAGCAACTGACGGTCGCGTAAGCGATGAAACTATAGCAGCTTTAAAACGCCTGCGCCTTTCTGGTAGAAAATTGATATTAGTGACAGGTCGCGAACTAGAAGATTTGCAGCGTGCATTTCCAGAATTGGATTTATTTGATTGGGTGGTGGTAGAAAATGGCGCTTTGTTGTACTCTCCTGCTTCCCGTCAGGAGAAACCATTAGGCTCAAAACCGCCCGAAGAGTTTATCAAAGCATTACGCGATCGCAAAGTAGATCCTTTGTCAGTTGGTCGAGTCATTGTTGCCACTTGGCATCCCAACGAAACAACAGTACTGCAAACAATTCGGGAGTTGGGTTTGGAATTGCAAGTCATTTTTAATAAAGGTGCAGTTATGATACTGCCTTCCGGTATCAACAAAGCAGTAGGATTGACTGCTGCTTTAGATGAAATGAAGTTATCACCGCATAATGTTGTAGCTGTAGGTGATGCTGAAAATGACCATGCTTTCTTAGAATTGTGTCAGTGTTCTGTCGCTGTTGCAAACGCTTTACCGGTGGTAAAAGAACGAGTAGATTTTGTCACTGAAAACAGTCGCGGTGCTGGTGTTGTCGAACTGATCGATCGATTGCTGGCTTCAGATTTGACTGAGATAAACATCCAAAGGGAACAACACAATATTTTATTGGGTACGAGAGAAGATGATTCTCTCGTAAATATCCAGGCTTACGGCTCAAATCTTTTACTAACTGGTACTTCTGGTGGTGGTAAATCGACTTTGGCAACGGCTGTACTGGAGCGCATTGCAGAGCAAAATTATCAATTCTGTATCATCGATCCTGAAGGCGATTACGAAAACTTTGAAGATGCAGTTATTTTAGGTGATACTAACAGAGCGCCAAGGATACAAGAAATTTTAGATTTACTAGAGCAACCGCACCAAAATGTGATTGTTAACTTACTGGGCGTTGCTTTAGCAGATCGTCCCGCCTTTTTTGCCGAATTTTTACCCCAATTGCAGGAATTAAGAGCGCGTACCGGTCGTCCTCATTGGATAGTGGTAGATGAAGCCCATCACCTCATGCCTGCTTCTTGGAATCCTGCTTCCCTAACACTACCCCAAAAGCTTGATTGCATGATGTTTATTACCGTCCATCCCGACCAAGTTGCCCCCGCAGCACTATCTTTGGTAGATGCTATCATTACTGTAGGTTTGTCACCAGAGAAAAATATTGAGCAATTCTGTTCTGTTGTGGGTCATTGTCCCCCACAACTGGCTCCTCAAAAACTCGAACCAGGAGAGGCGATGGTATGGTTCCGCGAATCTGAGACCGAACCATTCCGCTTCCGCATCACTCCCGGAAATACAGAACGCCGCCGTCATGTACGCAAGTATGCTCAAGGACAATTGGGAGAAGATAAAAGCTTTTACTTTGTAGGACCATTGGGCAAACTCAATCTCCGCGCTCAAAACTTAATTTTGTTTACCCAAATTGCTGAAGGCGTTGATGACGAAACCTGGTTGTACCATCTCAAGCAGGGAGACTATTCCCGTTGGTTCCAAGAAGCTATTAAGGATGATTCTTTAGCGGAGGAAGCTGAGAAGATAGAGAAAACTGCTAACGGTTCAGCCAGAGAAAGCCGTGCGGCTATTAAAGCTGCTATTGAACAGCGTTATACTCTACCAGCTTAAAAAACCACCTACCACTGCCGCGATCGTCCGTATCATCCTTACGGACTTCGCCAGTATCATAACTTTTCACAATCCCCTCCTAATTAGCTTTGATATGTCTGCCAGATCCAAAACTTAACTAAGATGGCAACAGAAAACATCTGGCATAAGAGTTATGCACAAAGACTGAAATAATTATAAATTTCCGGATAATGCCAAGTCAGTTAATTGCATGATTTTTTCAAAGTAGAAATTGTGAGCTAAATCAGTTAAAGCAGATGCTAAGAGAGCATATTCAGCAGGAATCTGCTCTATAAATTTAAGAATTAACTCATCACTACATTGTGCTGCTGCATGGTTTAATTCTCTTAACCATTCAGGGGACATCTGACATAATTCCAGAAAAAAATCCTCAGATACATAATTATTTACATCCTCTACAGAGCTATTTTCTTCTTCATAAAGGTATTGCAGACCCAAATATTGCTTTAATTTTTCTAGTAAAAATTCTTCTCGAAACGGCTTTTTAATAAAATCATTACAGCCTGCTTGAATCATAAACGTACTTTGTTCTTCAAAGGCACTAGCCGTGAGGGCGATGATAATAGTTGGGAATTGACGATTGCGGTTCGGGGTTTGAGAGTGACTCATTCCAAGTGTCTTTTCCCTTGCCTTAATCTGTCTTGTTGCTTCATAACCATCCATGACTGGCATTCGCATATCCATAAAAATGATCTGTGGGTGCCAAGATTCCCACTCCAAAATAGCTTGTGTTCCATTGTTTGCTTCGCGGACTTTAAATCCGATCGCTGACAGTAATTTCACTAACAATAAACGACTGTCGCTTGCATCATCTACCACTAAGATACGGTACTCCGGTTGATTGGGTGCCAAACCGATGACTCGCTTCGGTACTGGGCTAATGATATTTTCGCTTTGACAAGTTAATTCAATAGGGATGTGAAAAGCAAAGGTACTACCCTCGCCTAAAGTACTGCGAACGCCAATCTCACCACCCATAAGATGCAGGTATTTACGGCAAATAGCTAATCCCAGCCCCGTTCCTTGTTGTGATTCTCTACCGGTTTCTGTTTGCCCAAATGGTTCAAACAGCAAATCCATTTCATGAGGTGCAATTCCAAGCCCAGTGTCTTGAACCTCAAAGATGAGGGATTGGGAGGTTTCTTTCCCAGATCCCAAGCCCCAGATCCCAGCCTCCAATCTTGCACGCAATGTCACGCGCCCACTGTTAGTAAACTTGATGGCATTACCTAAGAGGTTGAGCAAAACTTGACGCAGCTTACTGGCATCGGTTTTTACGTTTTGGGGAAGGTTTGCATCTAACTCAAACACCAGTTCTAAACCTTTTGAAACTGCACGTAAATGCAGCATTTGTTGCAAGTTATTCAAGAGGTGATATAGATCGAAAGAGTTGATGTTGAGGGTTGTCCTACCTGCTTCAATTTTAGACATTTCCAAAATGTCATTGATTAAGCTAAGTAGGTGTTCTCCCGCACGATTAATGATTTCTAGATTCTGCTGAGTTTCTCGGGATAATTTGCGATCGCGACTCATCAATTGGGTAAAGCCAAGAATAGCATTGAGTGGCGTCCGCAGCTCGTGACTCATGTTTGCTAGAAATTCACTTTTGGCATGATTGGCAGCATCAGCAGCAATAACAGCCTGTTGCAATGCTGTTGACTGTTCTTGAGTTTTTGCCAGGAGTTCTACTTGCTGTAGTGCAACTCCCAACTGATTGCCTATTTGCACAACAATATTAATTTCTCCTGTTTTCCAGTTTCGAGTATTGGAATTTTGATAACTTGCAAGCAGTCCCCAAAGTTGCTGACCGCAAAATATGGGAACGGTAATATAAGCTTTGGCTTGAAAGCGTTCCAAAAGATTAATATAACAAGAGTCAAAATCGGCTTTGTAAATATCGGGAACACACAAGAAACTCGTACCCTGGTTGTATACGCCGCCTTGAGTTTCTTGCATATAAGTATCTAAAACTTGATTATCTTGACTGTTAAATAGTTGAATGATGCAACGTTCGTTTTCTAAAGCATTTTTAGTCAGATCGGGGTTACTTTGATTTGCTTCAATGATAGACGCCCAGCTTTTGCCTACAGACTCCGCGATGAACTCTCCACTCCAATCTGGATTAAAACGGTACACAACAACGCGATCGCAATTAAGGACTTGTCGCAATTCTTGTGTTGTGGCAGCAAAAATTGTTTTTAAATCTAACGATTGCCGCATACTTTGAATCACGTGGGATATGGCTCGTTCCCTTTCTGCACTTTCCCTTAATTCAATTTCTGCAAACTCGCGAGATTTAATTTCATTTTGTAGTTGGAGATTTTGCTCTTTTAGTTGTTTTTGCCATTTTTGAGTCTTGAGTTGATTTTCTATACGCAATAAAATCTCTTCTTCAGTAGTCGGTTGCGTAATATAATCAAAAATACCCAATCTCAAATATTTTAATTTTTCATGAATATTATTTATAAAGTTAATAAAAATTATTGGTATATTTTCAGTTCTCTCATTTGATTTTAAATGGTGGCAAATTGTATATGTTTCTGTTTCTCGAAGTGTAACATTTAACACAATTATATCGGGTACTTCCAGAAGAACGCGAGGGAGTATCTCTTCTGGTTGAAAATTACTTCTTTGAACACTGTAACCTTTATGGATAAGGATGTTAAATAGCTCCTGTAGCTGTTCTGGTCGATCGTCAAAAAATAAGATTTTTGTTTCCCGGACATCCTTTTCCATAAAATTAAGTTTTTCCTTTTCCTGAGGTGATTAAAACAATCAAATTAGAATCGCCACCAAGTCTTCTGCACGTAACTTAGGACACCCATAGCTACTGCTGCTAGAAGCAACAGCCAAATAACCCCTCCAGGAAGAAAAGTGATCGCACCAAAACCTCTCAAAACCCAGACAGCGATCGCAACACCAAGAAAAATACCTAGAGATTGGTTTAACCTGCGATTTAACTTAGAAGAATTCATTTCTAGTGCTCCAACATCAAAAGTTTGTTGTAAGTTAGCTTTTTTTATTTTATCTTGACAAGATTTTACAAATCCTGAAAGACTCATAAATTGTATGGGGTCGGCTATAGACGCATTATTTTCTGCTATTGAAGATTTAAAAGGAATTTTCAGTATTTCTACTGAATGCAATCAGTGAATACTCGTGAACAATTTAAGAATATCTTTAAAAAGTTTTGGGCGAAGGTAATTCACCCTTTGGGTATCTCTGTATATCCCAAGGACATAGAGCTATAGGCTCGCTCTTTTCAGTTGGGAAATCTGCTGGCTTTCCCTAGACCCGCCATCTAGGTAAACTAGTGAATTTTAAACCGTTTTAGTAGCTTCTGGGCTCTCTGATGCTGAGGGGAGAACACATTATATGAAATAAGAATTCTAGAAATTTTAATTTTAGCGATAAGAAGAGGCTAGTTTTTATGAAGTTTTGGTAATAATTGCAAACACGTGGTAATTTCCGGAAAACTTGTAGATCGGATTGGAACTAAAATTGGCATATTTGGCTCGATTGAGACCTATATCCAGTTATAGACCTTTAAGTTGTAGGTGTTTTGAGGAGTGATTGAAAGTAATATGAGGGCATCGTCAACATCAGATACAGTTATTACTGGTTCAAATATGGTTTGGAATCAAGATCAACAAAGATTGTTGATGCAAGGCGAAATATTAGTACAGACAAGCTCGCATACAGCCTGGGGCGGTGCTGTGACAGCCACAATGTACGTACCATTGATGCGATCGCAAGTGTGGCAGCAAATTACAGATTATCCCCGTTGGGTGCAATATTTTCCGGATGTGACCAAAAGTGAAGTGTTGCAACGAGGAGAAGCCAAGCGTCTGTATCAAGCAGCACAAAAAGCTTTCTTATTTTTTACAGCTCAAGTCGAAATTTACCTTAACGTTGTAGAAGAAATTGGACAGCGGATACAATTTCGACTGGAAAAAGGCACATTTCACGATTTTACGGCTAACTTAGAGCTAAAAGATTGTGGTAATGGCACTTTACTGACTTATGGAGTGGCAGCAACTCCGACCATACCCGTACCATCTATTTTTATACAACAAGCAATGAACTTTGAATTGCCAACAAATATGCGTAAAATGCGACAAGTGCTTTGTAAGGGTCAGTAAAAGCGATGTCACAGGCAACTGAAATTTTAGACTTTTGGTTTGGCAAACCAGATGAACCGGGTTATGGAAAACCAAAATCTTCATGGTTTAGTAAAAAACCGGAATTTGACGAAGAACTTCGCGTCCGGTTTTTAACAGCTTATCAAAAAGCAGCAGCAGGAAATCTCGACGAATGGCTTGATGCCCCTGAGAGCTGTTTGGCTCTCATTTTGCTGCTCGATCAATTTCCCCGAAACGTTTTCCGAGATACTCCCGAAGCCTTTTTAACAGACTGGGAAGCACTCTCCGCAGCGCATCATGCCATTGCCCATGGCTATGACAAAGCACTTCTACCTGTCCAACGCTGGTTTATTTATCTCCCATTTGAACACAGCGAAAACTTGGAACATCAGCGTAAGTCGGTTCAGTTGTTTGAGCAACTCACCAACGATCCTGACAGTGCCAGTTGTATTGATTATGCTATTCGCCATATGAAAGTCATAGAGCGTTTTGGTCGCTTTCCCCATCGCAATGCGATTTTGGGAAGAACTTCAACACCAGAAGAAAAAGAGTTTTTAAAACAGACAGGGTCTTCTTTTTAAGAATAATCGGTGACCGATGAGCACCAACCAGCGTCGGTCACTGAAATACGTACTGTTTATATTCTGATAAATTTATTGAATCTTGAAGAACAATTGGTTCACTGCCAAACAAGACAGCGTCTAATTCGCTTTCCGTAAAAGAATAGCCTAAAGTAGTAGCAAAATTAACAATTTTTGTTTTATCCCAATCCCAAATACCAAATAATCCGCGAACGCAGCACTGACGGTAGTATTGCTCGTAAATTGCTCGATCCGACATCAACGTGTCATAAAAAGCATTCACTTGCTCTAGTGCCATAGCATTTTATCTCCCTTTAGTATGATTTGTAGCATTTAGACAAAGCTACATAGATCCACCAGTTAATTCCGGTTACATACATTATTCAAAAGATTTGTGTTCTGCCAAGGATAAATTTAGAAAAAGCGATCGGGGACAAGGGGGATAAGGGAGACAAGGGAGACAAGGAAGAATTCTACCTTGTCTACCCCCTCTACCTTGTCCCCGATCCCTTCTTTATCCTTTCTTCGATGCAATACAACGTCGGATCTCATCATTAAAAAGCCAGCCTTGGCTACCATCAGGTAGTTGAACTTCTGTAAAATCACCGCGCGATCGCAAAAACAAAACCCTTTCGCCTAGCTTGAGTTGTTTGATTGCACCAACTTCTGTTCCCGGTTCGGGTCGTAATTTAGCCGTAAACCTACCACCAGGAGGGGAAATAATACGACAAAGCTGGGGTTTTTCAGATAGCCAACTCTGTTGTGCGTTACTTCCGCTTGTGTTGTCAGCGTTAAAAAAGACCAATCCACCGATCGCACTCGCACAGACGGCAAAACTGACTCCCAAGAGGCGTGGCACTTTGCTGGGTATTGAAGCAATTGTAGATCGACCCGACCGCACAATCAGCTTTGAGTGTTCTTTAAAGCTGTTCACTTTGGGCATGCGTATCGTTTTCACGACGGGTTGTTGCGGGGCGATCGGTACAAGTGCGAATTCAATTGGAACATACCCTACAGGATAATCCTTGCTTGCGATCGCACTCACCCTAACATTGACTTGTCCCAAACGTATACTGCTACCAATAAAAAGAGGTATTTCACCAGCTAAAAGTAATTGACCATCAACAATAGGAGGGTTCCTTTGGCGTAAATTCCGCAAATAAAATCTTTCCTTAGCTTGATGAAAAAAGATTTCAATATGCAGCCCTGACACGGTTGGATCGTTCAAAACAATATCGCACTCTTCGGGATTGCGACCAACACGAACTCTACCGGGCTTCTTGCTATGTTGCTTCTCAGTAATTTTGCGATTCTTAGCTAATTCTCCTTCTTCCCATTCCAAAGTCAGTTCGTGTAAAGTCGTAGTTGTGACAGTCGCCTCAACACCTGAAAGTTGGTTGGGGTAAGCCGCTAATTCTCGAAGCGCACACAAAGCCTCTGTTGCTGTCTGATAACGATCCTTGAAGTGATAGCGTGTCATTTGAGTTAAGACAGCAGATAATCCCGGACTCACACAAGCTAGATGTTGCCACAAAATTTCTCCTGTGTTCGGATCGTCTTGGAGTTTGTGCGGATACATCCCCGTGAGTGCTTGAATACCCATCATCCCCAAGGCGTAGATATCGCTGCTAGGGCGCGGTAAGCGTCTAATTTGTTCGGAAGGCATATATCCGCGAGTTCCGACGATCAGAGTCAGATTATTATGCCCCGTGCGAGTTGCTGTTTGACTTCGCAATTGTTTAATTGCGCCAAAGTCAATCAGAACTAATTTGTTATCTGAAGCGCGTCTGATAAGATTGCTGGGTTTAATATCACGATGAATGACTCCTTGGCTGTGGACAAACTCTAAAATGCTCAGTACCTCAATGAGCAATTGGATAACTTGGCTTTCTGTCCATCTCAACCCCAAAGTTATTTCTTTGTTGAGAGAGTATCCATCAATAAATTCTTGTACCAAATAAAATTCTTGGTTCTCTTCAAAATATGCAAACAGTCGGGGAATTTGGTCGTGGCTACCCAACTTTTGCAACGTTTCAGCTTCTTTTTGAAATAACCTTCTAGCAGTTTCTAAAATTTCAGGGTCTGTACTAGAAGATTTAAGATGTTTGAGGACGCATTTAGGGTTTCCTGGGAGGTGGCTGTCCTCAGCAACGTAAGTTTGCCCAAAACCTCCTTCACCCAATACTTCAAGGACTTTGTAATGTCCTGCTAGTAACTGCCCAATCATGTTGTAACGGTGATTGTAAAAAGATTTCCGCAATGATTCCCCACGTAAAGAAAGGATAAAGGATAAAGGATGAAGGATGAAAAGAACAATGAAGAATCAAGGGTCATAAATAACGACTTTTCATACTTTACACTTGAGACTTCACACTTTATCTAACATATTTTTCTAATAAATAGGGAAGTCTAAATAGAGAAGAGTTTTGTATGGTTTGTTGCACTTTACTTGAAGTGCTCTAGTGTCGCTTATTTGGTAGATATCAATAAAACGACCCCAGTACATAAATGAATATCAAATCTAATAAACCATTGTTGCCATTTTGGCAGATTTACTCAAAACCTAATTCAATCTTTTTCGATATTTTTATTTAATCTTTTAGTCAAATTCATATCGATTTAAATTAGGAGAATTAACTACGGTGAGCCAGATTAACATAAAAAGACGAAACTAAAAGTTTACAATAAACATTAATAGTTTATTGGAAAAATACTCTAAAAAGTTAGAGCCTATACAGACGTACAAATATGTTGCTCTATGAACTAAGTACAGTATATTAAAAAAGTTACGTTTATAAAAATTTTGAAAAAAAGCTTTTTATACAGATAATTCTACGGTAAAAGATAATTTATGTCTGAGTGAGGGCATCCCTATTATGAAGAACTCTTTTCGGTTAGAATTTGGTACGATTTGTATCACTGTACTCTTGACATTATGTGGATGTGTGTCTCCAAAGGATTTAGATAATGTCAAATTTGAATTGCAAGATACGCAACAACAACTTCAAGAGGCGCAGAGACAGCTCAAGGATAGCGAACAACAAATTCAAATCCTGCAACAGCAACTCAAACAAAAAAATTCTGATATTGTAATAATGAACACTTGTTTGCAAGGTGTCGGGCGGGCGTTATCTGATATGGGAGATGGAAACAGTTCCGGGGCTTTTACGAATTTATCGTCAGTAGCGCAAGAATGCCGTCAATCGGATAGTATTGCAGAAAAAGTTCGCGTTGAGAAAAACAAAATATCCACCATAACAGTAACCACCAACAACTAACAACTAACCTTGAGCTACCTCAAAGACAGAGGAAGAAATTTTTGACAAAGTAGGGATAGCATTCAATCGGGAGTTAAAGACATGAGCAATGCTACCCTCAATTTCCAAACAGCAGCCGGACACCAAGTGCTAGCTGCTGCAGGTAAAAAATATTTACGTCCGGGTGGACGATTAGCAACAGAGCAATTACTCCAATGGGCTAATTTTCAGCCCGGAGAGACGGTTTTAGAATTAGCCTCTAGTTTTGGCTACAGCGCCATAGAACTGGCAAAACGTTATAACGTGAAAGTTGTTGGTGTAGAAAAAAATCCTGAAAGTGCTCTTCGTGCTCGTGCTAATATCCGTAACGCAGGCTTAGAAAACCAAATCGAAATTATTGAGGGTGATATTTTTCAATTAAATAAAATACCGGGTAAGTTCGATTACGTTTTAGCAGAAGCGATTTTGACCATGCAATCGCCCCCTGGCAAAGCTAAAATTTTATCTCAAATACACAACAAACTTAAAACTAAAGGTCTATTTCTCAGCCATGAATTACTAGCCAATGGCAAAGAAGAAGAAATTCATACCGATCTGGCAAGAGTGTTAAGATATAATTCCAAGCCACTTTCACAAGCTAACTGGAACGCTGTGTTTGCCTCTGCAGGATTGCAACTGCAGCAGCAAAAAATTGGAAAAATGTCCTTATTAAATTTAGGGCAGATGTTTCAAGATGAAGGTGTATTAAGTACTATTCGGATTTTATGGAACATTTTTACCCATAAGCCTATTCGCCAACGAGTTTGGGAAATGCGCCGGATTTTCCATAAATACAACAACGAACTAGGCTATATTATCATTTGCGCGATCGCCCAATAATCTCAAAAGAGGAGAGAAAGCAAGAGTATTTTGTTGAAAACAGTTCATATCAAATCCGTTTATATCGGAATTATTTCTCTTTCCTCTCTCTCTCTGCGCTCTCTGCGTCTCTGCGGTTTTTTAATCATTCATATCCTACCGGATTTGATATCAAATACAAAGCTTTGCAATCCACAATATAAACTCCACGCATCCAAAATCTAAAATTCCTATGATGAATACTACCAAATCCAACATCCAATTGTATTCAGAAATTGAATACCCCTGTGACGGAGTTCTGAGCAAAGTGTTAATCAAAGATAAAACTTGTCAATACACGCTCTTTTGTTTAGCAGCTGACACGGAAATTTCCGAGCATACCTCTACCCGCAATGCCACAATAAACGTTATCCAAGGAAAGGGTTTCCTGACTTTATCAGGAGAAGAGATCGCACTAGAACCTGGTGTTTTTGTCTTTATGCCTGCAAATGCTCCCCATGCATTGAAAGCCACGGATAATTTAGCATTTTTACTAACTCTTTGTAACAGAGATTAAAAAAGGATTGGGAGATACCTGAAAAGTTACTGCTCTCCATTAGCGATCGCGTCTAATTTCTTCGTATCCAGAATCGTTATTTTGCCTCCGCGACTGTAATCAATAACTGAGTTCACACTTTTGATCAAACGGACACATTCTTCATAAGTGATGCCAATACTTCGAGCCATGCGATAGTAAGGCAATTGAATTTTCAACGCTACTCCTTGTTCGGTTGGCTCCGTACCATCATGAGTCGCAAAATATTGAATTAATCTTGCAAGACGGACAATAGCTCTTTCAGAGACTAACCCATGAACTGTTTCATGTAGTTGCTGAATGCGAGAGTTAAAAACCACGAGCATACGCAGAGCAATATCAGGATTTTGCTGAATAGCTTTCAGTAAAGCATCTCTTGCTACCGTCAAAATCTCGCAATCACTCTGCGCCGTCACAGTCGCAGGTGCAACACCATCTCCAAGTAAAGCAGGAGCCGCAAAAATATCCCCAGTAGAAAGAGTGCGAAGAATTGTTTCTTTCCCTGTTGATGCTGTTTTAGTTATTTGAATTGAACCACCCACCACAGCGTATAACTTTGCTGGTAAACGATCTCCTTCATGCAGGATAATTTCACCATTCCGGTAGGAATGTACTTGAGTGTGAGGTTGCAAATTCAATTTATCTGCTGTTTCCAAATCGGCTAGTACGCTAACTTTTGAAAGCTGTTCTACACTTGCCTGCATAATTGGATTACTGGTTACCAGTCACCGTTAACGATGGACGGTGCTGAATCCATGGCTTTGCAACTTCCAGTTGTGCTGCTAGGCTAATTAAGGTAGCTTCTGCTGCGGGGCGTCCTATCAATTGCACGCCTATAGGTAAACCATTGCTGTCAAAACCCACAGGAAGTGCGATCGCAGGTTGTCCTGTCGCATTAGCGGGCGGACAGGGTGCAACCCAGTCAATAATTTTTTGGAATGTCTCTTCTGGGCTTAAGTCTGCCCATTCTCCAACACGAATGGGAGAATGGAGGTAAACTGGCAATACCAGTACATCCACCGTATCAAAAAATGCCACAATTTGTCGGGATACAACTTGCATTTGAGAAACTGCTTTCAAGTATTCCCCAGCAGAACCGCTTCTTTCAAACAACCATTGGGTAAATGGCTGTAAAATCTCATAAGGAAGCCCCGAAGAAGCTGGTGCAGTTTGCCAAACAATTTTAAACGGTTCTACGATCCCACTAAAATCAGGGCATTTTTCTTCCACAACATGACCGAGTTGTTCTAATAACTCGACTGTTTGCAAGACTCCTTGCTTGCAGTTGCTATCTGCTTCTCCAATGGGAAGGATTTTTGTAGAATAAGCAATCCGCAACCGTCCTGGTTTGATTTGAGTCGCAGCAAGAAATGATGGTTCGGGATTGGGAAGCCAATATGGATCGCCCGTGACATAGCCAGACATCACATCTAAAAGTGCAGCCGCATCTGCAACAGTACGTCCCAGGGGACCGTTCATTGCAATACCATTCATGCGATCGCCCACGGGTGCGTGAGTTACGCGTCCCCGTGATGGCTTGATTCCCACCAAACCACAACAAGCTGCTGGTCCCCGCACCGAACCGCCACCATCAGAACCTTGGGCGATCGCGCACAACCCTGCTGCTACGGCTGCGGCTGCACCACCACTCGAACCACCGGGAGTGTATTCCAAATTCCAGGGATTTCTAGCAGGAGGAAAGCCCCTCGGTTCCGTATAGGGACACGCACCTAGTTCTGAAGTTGCTGTTTTACCGAGAATAATAAATCCAGCGTGCTTAATGCGCGTAACCACACCATCATCATAATTAGGAATATTATTTAATAATGCCGGATTTCCAAAAGTACAAGGGACACCTGCAAGGGGGTTCAAGTCTTTGATAGAAATTGGCACGCCAAAAAATGGTGGCAATTCGGAAGCACTTGCGAGAATCTCTGTTTTAGCTTTAGCATCTGCAATAGCTTGCTCTGCCAACACTGTAAAATAACTTCCCAACTGAGGATTGAACTGTTGAATGCGTTCTAGGTAGACTTGTACTAAGTCTAGGGGAGAAACTTCCCGACGACGAACTAACTGCGCCTGTTCTAGGGCTGGAGTAAAAGCTAGATCCACTTGATTCATTGTGTTTTTTGAGGGTTTAGTTGTATTTATTCCTAGCGTTTTCTATCATTTTTTTTACTACCAGTTCATTCTAGAACAGGAGATACTCGCATGCGTCTTCACCGTTACAACAACCTACAGCAGATTCAGCAACTCAACCCACTGCAAGACCACTGTCAAATTTATCATCTGATGTTGGGCTACGAGTTTCCATGGGACATAACGAGAGCACTAGAAGTTGCACTTATGAAAACTTATTGTGTTCCGAGTATTTCTAAGTTATTAGATAAAACGGGGGAGTTTCACAAACGTCCTCAAAAACGCTACGATGATACAGCAATAATTATTGTAGAGTTTTGTAAATGGGGTTATGACAGCGATCGCGGTTGTCAGGCAATTCAGCGCATGAATGCCATTCACTCTCGTTTCAAAATTCAAAATGCTGATTTTCTCTATGTTCTGTCAACCTTTATTTTTGAACCTATCCGTTGGAATAGCCGTTTTGGTTGGAGGTTGATGTCGGAACAAGAAAGGCTCGCCTCTTTTTATTTCTGGCGGGAAGTGGGCAATCGGATGCACATTGAAGGGATTCCTGCAACTTACGAGGAATTGGAACAATACAATATTGAGTACGAACGAACGCACTTTCACTATGCAGAAACCAATCGTTCCGTTGGTGAAGCAACTCGTGATTTATTTTTGAGTTGGTACCCCAAGTGGATGTCTCCTCTTTTAAAACCTGCAATATACGCCTTACTTGATGACGCAATGCTAGATGCTTTTGGTTTTGAACATCCCTCCCAATGGCTGCGTCAAAGTGTTGAAAAAACTCTGCAAATCCGGGGTAGAATACAGCGTTTCTTACCACCCCTCAAGCAGTCAAAGTTTTTTATCGACTCTCCAACCCGCACCTATCCTCATGGCTATGCGATCGCAAATCTCGGATCGAAAGAAAAAGTTATCAATCACGACTAAAAACTTTGTTTGGTAGGTGTTATCAGCTTTACAATCATTAAAATTTATTCCAAAGGATTTAGGGCTGCTATATATTATCGGAATCTTTTGTCAAAGATTTCCAAACAAAATGTAATATAGCTTTACTCTTGTTCTTTTAAAGCCCGTCGTGCCAATTTCGCATAAGTCTTGACTGTTTCATAAGGCATCTCCAAATCTTGTGCCACTACCTGCAAAGACTCTCCCATCTCCCGCCTTGCCAAGATAGTTGCCCATTTCGAGGCTATTTCATCCGCACGATCTCCTCCAGTTCGCTTGCGTTGTGCCCTAAAAATTTCTACCAAATCCTCAATTCGTTTTGCCAACACACTTTCTACATCAGGTATATCTTGCGGAACTTCAGATGACCAACCCAAACGTGTTTGTCCCAAGCCAAAAGTAGTTTTATGACCGGTTCCGCAATAAAATGCGAGTTTCCCCAAAGCATAAAATAACTGCTCGAACTCTGGTTCTTGTGCTGCTTCTTTCTTCAAACTTAACTCAATTGCCCCAGTAAATCCCGTAACTGCACCTTTTTTACCTGCTAATACCTTTACAGTTGTTACCTGACAACGATTAATCAAGACATTGTCGTCTACCCAAGCCAGAAAAGCATCTTGGTCAACAGGTATCCCGGAAAAGTCGTTCCAACGCCTTAGGTAGCTGTGAAAAATGTTAACTGGAACGGGTAGAGGTAAATGATGACCTTTGCGACGGAAACTAGTAGGGCTCAGAAATGTTAAGGAGATCGTTCCACCGTACTCAGAATCTAACAGTGCGGCATAAGTTGTAGGAGGATGTGAAATTTGACAGGAAGCTATAGTTAAGGGGGCGTCTCGCAAATCAACTGAAGAAGGTAACTTTTTTACCCACTGCGCCATCCACTTTTGTACTCTACTGGATAAAGCTGTGACGTACCAATGATAAGAAGTGTTTGCAAGTAGTCGTATTTGTCTGCCGCTACTGGTTATCTCTCCATCTAATGCTGAGATAGTAAACGGTTTTTCGGATTCTCCATCATGCAAGTATGCTGACAGTTCAGGGTCTGTAGAACGCACGCGATCGAGAAACCAGGCATGAAGTCCGATAGTGTATTGGGCGTAAAGATAAGAATCTTTTTGGGGAACTAACTCAAACATCAAGCCCATCAATTCTGTGTCTGGCGACCATTTTGGGCGAGACTGAGGTTTACTTGGCTTTGTTGGAGAGCGTTGGGGCATGATGGTATTTGAGTTTTTTTGTATTTTATCTTGCATTCATCCCCTGCTGGGGATAAAGTAATAAATTTTTATTGACAAGCCCTACAGACTGGAAGTCTGTGGCTACATAAAGGAAGCCCACCTGCGTGGGCTAAAACCCAGAGCCCATGCAGGTGGGCTTTGTTTGTATAGCCGAGGCAGCGCGTTGCCCAGAGCAGCGCCGTGCCCAGAGAAGTTGCGGTTTGGGGGTTTCCACGTCAGATGCTTCACTTGGGTAAAGACGACAGGTGCTTCAACGGAGGAAACCTCCGCAACGCACTGTCTCCCCAATAGCAAACTTCGGGGGGTTTCCGCCCAACCCCACTTCGTGGGGAACCCAATGCCCCCCGTTGAGGCGACTGCTCTGCTCTGGGTTCCCCCCGTTGTAGCGCCTGCCGTCCACTCTTCTAGAGTGAGGGTGTTTTGGCAAAGGTTTTATTAAGGAAATTACATAATTTTCAGTCCAATGTAGCCAATGATGATTTTTCCTGGTCCTAAGTCCACGGAAAAGTGAAGTCGCCAAGCCCCTGGTGTCATGCGAACGTGCAAACTGAAAACACGCTCGTTGCCATCAGGACATTTAAAAGTTAATTCCTTTTTCAATCGCTTCAGCCTTGAGTCACTTTCCGGAGAAACCTTGCAAGGAAGACTGTCCATATCAAATACTCCATCTGTCCAGTTTTTGCAGGTTTCTTCCATTTCAAACAAACGCTTTATGACTTGCCGTAGTATTGGGTTACCACTGTTAAGGCTTTGTACTTGCTTATAGACATCATCGCAAAATACAAGATTTGGGAAGAGATCCTCTCTTAAATTCCAAATATCTAATCCGTCCAGAACTGTGGTACGAATACGGTATTTAAACCATTCACTATGTTTTTGTATGTGCTCTTTACAACTAGCATGAACGATTTTTACAACCTCATCAATCAACTCTCCATCTTCATCTATCCTTCTAAATTCTAAATTTACGTATCTGCAATTCCACTTCTCGTCTGAAAGTAAGCTGACTGATATTGTGTCAAGAATATGAGCAACTCCAAGTCCAATAACTTGCTCTCCTTGATAGCAAAATTCAGATAAACCTATGTTATTCTCAATGTTCAAAATCGCTGAATTTATGAGATCTGTTGAAAAAGGGCTTTTAGTTGCAAGAGTTTTGATAAAACCTCGCTCTATTTGGTCTACTTCTTTATCATTCAGCCAGCGGCGAAGAGGGTAATTAGGCGCAAGTAAGGTAGTATGAAAATCATCCTTAGTGCGAAGACTTACCTTTATCCCTCTATCCTTGATTGCCTTTATAGTGCTAATAAAATTAGACATCCATTGTCGTGCTATTGCTTCATTAGGTGCAGGATTTTGTAAAGACAATTCATTTAATATGACATCAAAATCCACGTCTCATTCTCCTGCTGGTTCTAACAATGCATCCAAGCTTTTTTCCCACTCGTCAAAGAAGCCATCTGGCCATTTGTCAATTCGTCCGTTTCTATCAATTCTTGGTGAAACGACTTCAGTAAAGGCTAGTCCCTCTTTTTCTCGACGTTGAAAGTAGTGCAACTGAACATCTTCAGGAGCAAGCTTACCGCTATGAACAGCAAGACGAATGCCATTTAAAACATGATCGCTATGAGTTTCAATTACTGCTTGAACACCACAACTAGCTGCAAGCGCCAGTAACTCCCCCATCTTTGCTTGTCCTTTTGGATGCAGATGTGCTTCTGGATTCTCAATTAAAATTAATGTACCAGGTTCAGATGCCAGTATAGCTACAATAATAGGTAAGGTATATGTAATTCCGAAACCAACGTTGGTCGCTCGGTGAGGGTTTCCCAATCCATAAGAATATTGAAAGCTTACCAAATCCATATCTGGGTTCGATTGAATCTCTATGCGTGTTCCTGGGCTTACTTCTCCTATCCATGCCTCCACTTGATCTCTCAAATTAAGTGACTTGGCTAAGGAATGGCTCAAACGAGAGATGGGAATCTCTTTGTCCCTATATACTGAAAGAAAATGAGCAGTATACTCACCTCTACTTCCTATTTGTTGATGTTGCCGTACTTGATAATCTGATATTTCAAAGTATGTGCGAGGTCCAACACGTTCTGCTTGAAGATAATGGAAGTTATCATTGAAAAGATTTGATTTATAAACATCAAGAGGGGCTGGTTCTGAGGTTAGAGTTAGGACATCTCCGGCTGGATTATAATTAAAAACCCATATTCCCTTCTTGCCGTCTTCCCAAATCAGTTCAAAACTAATAGAATCGTCTTGTGCTCCTTGGAAGAGAGCATCTTGAGCTGTACCAATACAGACCAGTTCACCGTTAAGAGCTAACCCTCTCATTGGTAATAAATCTTGTTGGTATGCTTGGCGTAGCAGACCAAATGCTTGAAGAACAGAAGATTTGCCAGTACTGTTAAGACCAGAAAGTAATGTAAGATTTCTGAAATGAAGAAATTGCTCTTCAAAAGGTTTGAAGTTTTTTAAGCGGATCGAACAAATCATAACAATACTTCTTGGATTAATTGTTCAATTATTCTAAACCTATACTTGACTTTGGTAATACTATCAGTTCCTTGAGAAATCGATCCCATAAATTCTTTATCATTATCCATGATATCGATAAATCTATCTATTAAATCTTCTTTTCGCTCTTTTAAATTATAAATTTGTTGCTCTTGAAGATGACTGAGATTGACTGCCCAAGCATCAAACAATGCTTTATTAATGGGATTTTTTTGAGTAAGTTTATCTTTTGAACGTTTGCGAAAAGCATATTCACCGAAAATGTCAAATGCTACTTTCATTGCTCGTATAAAATTTTGTTCTAACAAATTTATCTCTTGCTGAGACATTTGATTTATACTAGACATTGTTTCATTCAGAAAAACGTCTAAACTTTTAGCTTGATAATTATTATATGGAGTAAGCATAAAAGCTAAAAATCGAAGGACAAAATTTCGATCTTCCATACGAAGATATTTTCGAGTTTTTGTCTTTTGAAGACCTGTTACTAGCTTGAACTCTGCTGAATCTGCAAGTTTAGCCAAAAGGTTGGCTGCTTGTCCTTGATTCAAAGCATGACGGATTTCTTGTAGTGATAGCGGTAACCCACCAGTATTAATACGTTTGAAAATGTTAAATTTGACTTCGGGAGGTGTACCTTTTTCGATTAAATAAACTGTAATGACAGTCTCTTTAATTCGACGTTGATAGTGTCGGGGTAGCTCATTATAATTTTTATTTTTTAAATTAGTAAGAAACTCTAGCCCTTTTAATCTGAGATCGTTATCAATAACAAATCTCTTAATAGCTGTTAAGCGTTGCAGGCCATCTATGACTAACCATTTATCATCATCTGTTGCATCCAAATAAAAAGCAGGTAGTGGAATCCGGATAAGAATAGATTCTATAAGCCTACTTTTAGAAATATCCGTCCAAATGTCAGCGTGACGTTGAAAATCAGGAGTTAAATTAATTTCTTCATATTTAATTCTATCAAGAACAAGATCGATAGTCATTGGTCTAGTATCTACTCTAATTTGTGTAGGATCAAATGGTTCAGTAATTTCCTCTTCTTGGTCAATATCTGTGTCTTCTTCAAAATCCATGTTCTCATCAAAAAGCTCTGGATTGGATGTTTGGGTCTTAATCACAAAGGTAACTCCTTTAGTATTAACACTTACTAGTCTCTCATAATGAAAAACAAAGAGATCAAAATCATACAAGTTGAATTTGCTTATAAGACTTAGTTATTCTAGCAATTTTGTTAATAAACAGATACCCTCAGAATTAATTGTGGATTATATTTCACCCTTATAAAGACGCGCCATAGCGCGTCTCTACATCATTTTTGGAGATGTTTAGTATATAGCCTTACTTAGATACAACTAAATTCACTGTGGCTACATAAATGTTGCCCACCTGCGTGGGCTCTAGGTTTTAGCCCACGCAGGTGGGCTTTGTTTGTATAGCCCCACTCTTCTAGAGTGAGGGTGTTTTGGCAAAGGTTTTATTAAGGAAATTACATAATCTCATATACAAAAGCAGCTAGTTATTCTAGCTGCTCTACTAAAAAATCTATTGACCAGTTTACTTAGATACAACTAAATTCACTGGCGCAACTCCTGCCAAATCCAAAATTTGTGGAATCAAATCTTCACGCTTCACTGCCATCATGTGAACTCCATGACACAATTGACGCGCTACTTGCACTTGTTCGGCTGCAATTTTCATCCCTTCTTCTAAAGGTTTTTTAGCTTTTGCCAATCGATCGATGATGTCTTGGGGAATATTTACACCCGGTACGCATCGATTGATAAATTGAGCGTTCTTAGCTGATTTTAAAAGAAAAATTCCAGCTAAAATCGGTTTGTTACAACCACCAGCTATTTGATCCATAAACTTTTCCAGCCGTTCAAAATCTGTAATTAACTGACTTTGAAAGAATTGCGCTCCTGCTTCTAGTTTGCGATCAAATCGGCTTTGCAATCCGGACCAACTGTTACATTGCGGGTCAACAGCTGCACCGGGAAATAAGTTTAGCGCTCCATCTGTTAAAGGTTGCTCGTTGCAATCAACACCGTGATTGAGTTTCTGTATCATTTGTAGCAAGCGTATTGACTCTAAATCAAAAACTCCTTTGGCTTCTGGGTGGTCTCCTGCTTTCACGGGGTCACCAGTCAAAGCGAGGATATTATGAATACCCAAAGCGTGAGCACCCATAAGGTCGGCTTGCAAACCAATCCGGTTGCGATCGCGACACGCAATCTGACAAATCGGCTCAATTCCATTCTGTAACAAAATAGCTGATGCCACAAGCGAAGACATCCGCAGCACAGCACGGCTACCATCTGTGATGTTGACGGCATGAACCCTCCCCTTAAGGGTCGCCGCCATTTCAATCATATGTGTTGGATCTCCCCCTTTAGGAGGCGCAACCTCAGCAGTCACGAGAAACTCCCCCGCTTGTGCGGCTGCGCGAAATGAACTTAAGGGAGTGGTTGTCAAGATGTTGTGCATAAAAATTGGAAGAGGTTAATTTTAGACCTTAGATGTACAGTCCATCTAAAATCTAAAATTAAATATGTAAAACTGCTACAGTGGTAATGAGTAACCCATGGCTTTCTTAACCTGTGTAACTGTTTCGTTGGCAGCAGATTCAGCTTTCTGCTTGCCTTCGCGCAATACGGACTCAAGGTAGCCTTTATCATCAACTATTGCGCGGTACTTATCCTGAATGGGTTTCAACGCTGCATTGACCACATCCGTAAACAAAGGCTTAAATTGCCCCCAGCCCATATCCCGACATTCAGCCGCAACCTCTTCCTTGGTCTTGCCAGAAAGCAGCATATACAGCGTTAACAAATTGTTACTTTCAGGACGTTCTGGATTATCAAACTCCAAACCTCGAACTGGATCTGTTTTACACCGCTTAATTTTCTTGGCAATCTCATCAGGAGAATCTAACAGATTAATCCGGCTCAATTCTGATGGATCGGACTTTGACATTTTCTTTGTACCATCTGTCAAACTCATGACCCTAGCGCCTTCTTTACGGATTAAGGGTTCTGGTAACTTCAGCACGGGACGATCCGGTTTGGCAAACAAGTGGTTAAATCGGTTGACAATATCCCGTGTCAATTCCAAATGTTGCTTTTGGTCCTCACCGACTGGAACTTTATCTGTTTGGTAGAGTAAAATATCGGAAGCCATTAACACTGGGTAGTCTAACAAACCCGTATTAACGTTTTCTCCCTGCTTCACTGCCTTTTCTTTAAACTGAATCATATCTTCCAGCCAGTTTAGGGGAGTGATACAGTTAAGCAACCAAGTCAGTTCGCTATGGGCAGATACGTGAGATTGTATAAAGATAGTAGAGTGGCTTAGATCGATACCACACGCAAGATAGAGAGCTGCGATCGTGTAGCTATCTGATGCCAGGGTTGCTGGATTGTGCGGTGCTGTGATGGCATGTAAATCTACCACACAAAAGAAATTATCGTACTGGTTTTGGATTTCCACCCAGTTATTGATAGCACCTAAGTAGTTACCCAAATGTAGATTGCCCGTAGGTTGAACGCCAGAAAAGACTCGTTGCTTGTTGCTCATGAATTTTACTTTAGTTAGTAGTTAGTGGTTAGCGGTTAGTGGAAGCATAAATAGCAACTAACGACTAACCACTAACAATTAGTTTACAAAAATAGACAAAACGTAAGCTCTTTTGAAGCAAAGTAGCAGTAACCTAAAGTTTAAGTATTTTGAACACTCCGAGGTGTGTGCTCTATGAAAGCTTTACTCCTCTGGCCAATAATGCCTAATTCTTTCTGGTCTTACCAGGAAACACTCAAGTTGTCAGGTTTACGCACTACAAATCCGCCCTTGGGCTTAATTACAGTAGCTGCATTGTTGCCTGCTGATTGGGAAATTCGGTTGGTAGACCGTAATATCCGTCTGGAGACAGATGATGATTGGGCATGGTGCGATCTGGTGATTATCTCTGCAATGATAATCCAAAAACAGGATTTTCAGGAATTGATTCAAAAAGGAATTGCGTTAGGTAAAAAAGTTGCAGTTGGCGGACCATTCCCCACATCAGTACCGGAATTTGCTCTGGAAGCAGGAGCTAATTATCTTATTTTGGATGAAGGGGAATGCACTATTCCCATGTTTTTGCAAGCTTTAGCACGGGGAGACGAAGGGGGAATTTTCCGCGCTACAGAAAAACCGGATGTGACGCAAACTCCCATAGCCCGCTTTGACTTACTGGATTTAAACGCGTACCTAGCCATTACCGTACAGTTTTCACGCGGTTGTCCTTTTCAGTGCGAGTTTTGCGACATCATCAACTTGTATGGACGTAAGCCCCGTACAAAAACACCAGAACAGATGCTGAGGGAGTTTCAAGTCCTCTACGATCTGGGTTGGCGGCGGTATGTGTTTGTTGTAGATGACAATTTTATTGGGAACAAACGCAACGCTAAAGTATTTTTGCGATCGCTTATCCCTTGGATGGAACAACACAATTATCCTTTTATCTTGGTCACAGAAGCTTCTTTGAACTTGGCAGAAGACGATGAACTCATTGAGTTAATGGTGAAAGCTGGTTTCACTGTTGTATTCATGGGTATTGAAACACCAGATACAGATAGCCTATTGGGCATTCACAAAGTTCAGAACACGCGTCAAAGTTTAGTTGAGTCATGCCATAAAATTACGCGAGCAGGATTGCAGATCATGTCTGGTTTCATTATGGGCTTTGACAACGAACGTCCTGGTGCAGGTAAAAGGATTCGGGAGTTTATCGAAGAGACAGGAATTCCCCAAGGACAATTTAGCTTGCTACAAGCATTGCAAAATACTGCTATGTGGAACCGCTTGCAGCAAGAAGGACGACTGCTGGATGGGTTGGGGACATTTCATCAAGGTGCAATTATGAATTTTGTACCAACACGCCCAGTCGAAGAAATTACTGAGGAATACATCGACGCGTTTTGGTCTATTTACGAACCCATGCCCTATCTCAAACGAACTTTCCGTCACATGATGATGATGAAGGGCTGGCGTGGAAAAACCAATCGTCCGATAACATGGCCTGAAATCCGCTTATTTGCAGCATTGTGCTGGCGTCAGGGTGTAGTGCGTTCTACAAGGTTTAGGTATTGGTGGCAATTAATAGCGATCGCTCTTGCCAAACCCCGTCTTATCTATGATTATTTAACAGCTTTAGGTATTGGAGAGCACTTTTTTACCTACAGACATCAAGTTAAAGCGCAGTTACAGGCGCAGCTAGCTGCATTACGCCGTGCAAAGGAGACACACCAGAAGGAAAAAAGTTATGAGCTAAAAACGGTTTAGCATGGAAAGTGCTCTGTATTTTTAGCTGATTGACTTGTACTGACTGACATGGGAATTTCAATAAGAAATTCTGTCCCCTTTCCAAGAACAGAATTGCAACTCAATTTGCCACCGTGCGTTTCTTCAACAATTTGCCGAGCGATCGCCAATCCCAACCCCGTTCCTTTTCCCACAGCTTTCGTAGTAAATAAATGGTCAAATATCTTCTGTCTGACTGATTCACTCATCCCCTTGCCATTATCAGCAATAGCAATTTTAACCAGATTATTTTCTACTAAAGTTGTAACAGTAATTTGGTTGGGTTGAGCTTTAGTTTCTTCAAGATTCTGTCCGCGATTCGACTCCTCTAATGCATCAATAGCATTAGCTAAAATATTCATAAATACCTGATTTAATTGTCCTGGAAAACATTCAATTTGAGGTAAATTACCGTAGTGAGTCACGACTTCAATGGCAGGACGGTATTCGTTAGCTTTGAGACGGTGTTTGAGAATGAGAAGAGTGCTATCAATGCCTTCATGAATGTAAAACGGTACTTTGTAATCTTTATCGGCACGGGAAAAAGTACGTAAACTGGTGCTGATATTTTTGAGCCTGTCGCATGCTACAGTCATGGAATCAAGCATTTTGGGCAAGTCTTCTAAGCTATATTCCAAGTCGATTTCTGATTCGTGGTTGAGAATTTCTTCACTCTTGTTCGGTAAAGTTTTTTGATAGAGTTTCAAGTGTTCCACAATATCGACGAAGGTAGGTTTAGCTTGTTTGAGACTGGCAAAAATAAAACCTAAAGGATTATTCATTTCGTGAGCAACACCAGCAACTAAGTTACCCAAAGCAGACATTTTCTCACTTTGGATGATGTGTAATTGTGCTTGTTGCAGGTTTTGTAAAGCAGTTTCTAGTTGTTGGGCATATTCCTGAGAACGTTCATAAAGTCGAGCATTTTCTAAAGAAATAGCAGCTTGAGAGCAGAGTAAGTTGAGCAGTTCGACGCGATCGCTTGTGAAAGCTCCCATTGCTAAATTATTTTCTAGATATAAAATGCCCATCAACTTCCCCTGATGCAAAATCGGGCTACATAAGATACTTTTAGGTTGCTGACGAACAATATAGGAGTCGTCGGCTAAGGTAGGATCTGCTGTCGCATCCACCAGGACAACCGTCTGCTTGTTGTTCTTGACTTTGTAAATCAGCTTCAGGGGAATGTCTTGGCTATCTTCAACCGGAAGTTGCTGCAATACGACGGGGTGTGTTTCCCCGTTCATTGAGCCTTTGATTAGCAAGCGGTTGTCTCGCAAGAGCATTAACACGCATTTATCAGCCCCTGCATTTTCAATGACGATAGAAAGTAACGATGAAAACAGTTTTTCGAGTTCGATTTCACCTGAAAGAGTCTGGGAAGCTTTGAGAGTAGCTTTTAAATCTAGGATATCTGAGAGATTGTTGCTAGAAGTGCCCGAACTAGTGGATGTAACACTCCCCAAGACAAAGGTAGTTTCGTTAGTGTAAAGGGGAGAACAAGTTTCCTGTAACAGAATGGGGACAAGCAGTTGGGGATAGCGTTTTTCCAAGTCAGTGACTTTGGCTTTTGCTTCCCAACGGACATAGCCATAGTAGGCTTGAGTCATATACTCCTGAGCAATGCGATCCTTACCCCATTCCAAGTAAAACTTTGCTGCTAGTTCGTTGGCAAGTGCTTCAATATGGGTAAAGTGATTTTCTTTGGCTGCGGTAATAGCGCGATCGTAACAGACGATCGCATCTACGTAGTTACCTGAAACTCTCGCCATTTCAGCCGCCAGCAACAGTGATTGATGCAAAAAGTTCTCAGGACAGGTTTGCGTCCAGGTTTCTAGAAGTTTTCGCTGCTGCAGCATCACATCCCAGTAGTGCTGTTGATTCTCTGGTGTTGCTTGAGGATAAAGCGCGGCTAAACTAAGCGGGTAATAAAAGTGGAATAAAATGATGGGAAAAAGACCAAGATTAGAAGCTAGCGTTTTTTCAGCAATATGAGCGACTTCCAGGGCTTCGGCATAGCGACCATACAAGTACAATAGTTGGATTTTTAAGAAGCAATACCAATTGATACCACTTTCAAAATTATTCTTCTGCCAAACATCAAGGCAAACAATGTCCCGCTCTGTACCATTAACTAGGAGATCCGGTTCTTCCAACAAACCTTGCAGGTGTAAGAGAAATTGCCGCTGTAAGGTAAATCCATGCGACATATTCACATTATTTACTTGTTGCACGTAGCTCAAGTATTTCTCGGTTTCGGCATACACCTCTGATAGGCGATCGCCTTTCAACAACATCGTCCAAATAATACAGACTACTGCCCAAATGCCAAACCCAATGTCACCCGTTTCATAACTGGCTTGAAGGGTTTGTTGGTAAACTGTCACGTTTTTAACCAGGGGTCTGTTGTAGGGATTGATTGTATGACCAAAAACGTTATTGGTTTTGGGAATGAACTTGATGCTATTGAATTGACGATCGAGCTTTCGTCCCAACCTACCAAACTCATACGCATTTCGATAGTCTCCTTGAATCGCGAGCATCATCCCATACAAGCAGTAAGCACAGCCCGAACTTTCGGTATTGCCATAGATTAATGAAGTATGAAGCATTAAGAGGATGCTCAAAATTGTAAGCAGTTGTTTGCCACCAACATAAGCAGCTCCCCATAGATCGGGGAGGATTGACATACATACTTTCTTTGCTGGATCGGTCATCACAGGCAGATCGAATAGATCGGCGGGTTGCACGGTTTCTAGTTTGTCCTGGATCTCCTTGAGTGTGGTTTCGATCAGCGCTTGCTGACCTTCATCGGTTGCTGGGATGTTCATTCCCAAAACACTCAAGCCACTCAGTGCAGCCTCATGACTGGCAGGTAAATTCTCGCCGTGATTGGATCTTAGAGCTAGTTGAAGGCCATAAATCTCTGCTAGATCGAATTTATTTTTGGCATACTGTAATGCTCGCTCGAAGAGCCATTCTGCTTTGTCAATGCTCCCTGTGATATATTCGCACTCTGCACATTCCCGATACAACTTAAATGTAAGGTCGTAAGCAGTTTCCCAACTATCTTTGGGAAGTATTTCAATCCCGATCGTGCAGTATTTAACTGCTGCTTTATAAGCTGTAGAAACTTTTGCTTTTTTGCCAGCGATCAGATTCAACTGAGCTAACTCATATCGCTCGGCGATACAATGGATCAAATCGATTCCATTGTTCAACTGATTGGTAATATCAAAAACTTTGAGTTCTACGGTTTCAGGTGCCGTATTTTGCAACAGCAATTGCCCAATTTTAAGATGAGTGGCTTGCTGTTGGTCATCGGGAATCAGGGAGTAAGCGGCTTGCTGAACGCGATCGTGCAAAAAGCGGTAGGTGGGATTCACCGTATTCTCTGCCTCAAACTGTTCCGCACCTTGAAAAAACTTGTAAATCTGACTTGTGGGTAAAACCAAGCCTTCCTGCAAGGCTTTCCACAATGCTGTCGCTGCATCGGTTGGTGATTCTTCTGAAACAATCGCCAATGTTTCCAGATCGAACTGCGCCCCCACACAAGCAGCTAACTTGAGTATCTCTTGAGTGGTTTGTGGCAACTTTTGTAATTGCAGCGCCATAAACTGAACCACATCATCAGTAAGCGAGAGCGATCGCACTGCTATCATATCGCACTGCCAGTGTCCTATATTGAAGTCATAGACAATGCAGCCTTCATGATGCAAGGCTTTCAGAAACTGCGTGACAAAGAAGGGGTTGCCTTTGGTTTTTTGATAAACTAACTCTGTCAGTGGTTGTGCTAAAACTTTTGAACAGCTGAGGGTATCGGCAACCAAATCATTGATGTGAGATTGACTTAACGGAGCTAGGGTGAGAGTGCTGATAGTTGCTGAGGCTTTCTTTATCTCTTCAAGTGTCAGCATTAGGGGATGAGCGGGAAAGACTTCGTTATCTCGATATGCCCCAATCATTAGCAAATAGCCCACTGCATTTTGGCTCATCAACACTTGCACCAAGTTTAGTGAAGCTGAATCTGCCCACTGCAAGTCATCGAGGAACATGACTAACGGATGTTCTGCTGTGGTGAAGATGGCAATGAATTTCTGAAAGAGCAAGTTGAAGCGGTTCTGTGCAGCACTGCCATTCAGTTCTGGGGCTACGGGTTGTTTGCCAATAATCTGTTCGAGTTCGGGGATGACTTCAATGAGGACTTGTCCGTTCTCACCCAAAGTACAGAGGATTTTGTCTTTCCACTGTGCTAGCTGAGTATCATTTTCACTCAAGAGTTGTCCCATCAAGTGCCGAAAGGCTTGTACAAAGGCACTGAAGGGAATGTTACGGTTAAACTGGTCGTATTTTCCTTTGATGAAGTAACCGCGTTGCTGCACAATGGGTTTATGAACTTCGTTGATAACGGCGGTTTTGCCAATCCCGGAAAAGCCCGCAACTAGCATCATTTCTGTTGCACCAAGGCTGACTCTTTTAAAGGCTTGGAGCAGACTTGATGCTTCAGTTTCTCGTCCGTAAAGTTTGTCAGGGATAATGAAGCGATCGCAAACATCTCTCCGTGCAATTTCAAAGTCTTCGACCTTACCGTCAACTTGCAGCTGATGCAAACATTTTTCTAAATCAAACTTCAGTCCTAATGCACTTTGATATCTATCTTCAGCATTCTTTGCCATCAATTTACTAACAATTTTTGAGAGCACAGATGGAATTTTTGAATTAATTTTATCTACCAAGGGTGCGGTTTTAGCAATATGACAATGCACCAATTCCATTGCCTCATGTGCTGTAAATGGCAATTTTCCTGTCAGTAATTCGTAGAAAGTAACACCCAAAGAATAAAAATCTGTGCGATAATCTATCCCGCGATTCATTCTTCCCGTTTGTTCTGGAGAGATATAATTCAGCGTCCCTTCTATTACATTAGGATTGACAAGAGTTTGGGTTTCTCTCGGGAGTAGAGAAGCGATACTAAAATCAATTAATTTGACTTGTTTGGTTTCGGGGTTAATTAAAATATTGCTGGGTTTTATATCTTTGTGTATAATGCGCTCTTGATAGAGTAAATTTAAGGTATGGCATAAGGCGATCGCTACTTGTAAAAATTCCCTTAACGAGAGTGTTACTTCCCCTTCCCTAATCCAGTCTTTTAAAGAAATCGCGCCGTAATCTTCCATCACCAACCCATAGCTATTTTGATAAGGTTCTAGGTTATAAGTTTGGACAATGAAGGGTGAGTTAAGATTTTTGGCAATGGTATACTGATTGCGAAATTGTACTAGTTCATTGAAGCTGGGATAAGGATTTTTCAGCAGTTTAATGACTACAGGTAATGAGTCTATCTCTCGATATCCTCGATAAACTAGAGTTCTCGAACCATTGTAGATTTCTTCAGTTATGTTGTATCCGGGAATTCTTACAAGAGTGTCAGCCATACTGCTTTATCATGATTTCTGAATTTAGTTTTCCCACATTGGTAACATCTGTTTAGTATTAATTGCTAAATTTTGTTAAAGTTCTAGTAATAGTTGCTTGTGGTTGAAGAAGTAGAGCCTGCTTATAGACTGCAAAATTACAAAAAAAGGAACAGGGAACGCCTGTAGGAAATCGCGTGGCTGAGAACTTCGATCGCTCTTGGGGATTGCCACAAACTGAATTAGAAAATGATATCTATCATCTTTAAATAGTTCGACGATCTTGCAGTAGAATTATTATTCTTCTATAACTAAGTACAGCTTTAAAAAACGACTTAAGCGTTAAATTATTTCATTCGTAGACCCCTCCAAGGAAGATAAGACATGAACAAAGCTGCGATTAGCTTGGATCTAGAAAAAGTGACGGAAGACCACGCCGAGATGCTGTACTCACATCTAAGTGACCCTATTTTATATGAATATTTAGAAGATGAGATACCGACTCTCTCGGATTTGAAGCACAAGTTCAAGTTTGCTGCACTGGAAAAATCACCTGATAACGATACTATGACTTGGCTCAAGTGGGCGGCGGTACTTCCCCAACGCCAGTTTGTTGGAGTTGTCGAGATAGGTATTTTCGATGACGCTTACGCAGAAATTGGTCTCATGACTTTTGCAAACTTTCAGAAACGGGGGTATGCGCCTGCTTACTGCTCAAAAGCGATCGCCCTTGCTCGCGAGCGCTTTGACTTTCCTGCTCTTTATGCTTCGGTGAACGAGCAAAACTATGGTTGTCGTAAGGTGCTTGAGAATCTTGATTTTGAGCTATATAGCGTTAATAAGACCGCAGAGTTTGTCAAAGGTAAATTTTCTGATGAACTTATTTACCGTTTGACCTTTTTGAAACCCAACTGAGCCAGAAGCGATCTCCCGACTGCAACAAATAATCTTTCTTTTTCAAGATAATGCCATTAAGCCATGTGCTGTCATATAAACGGCGCATAACCGTGATAATACCAGTTCTATATGAAGTTGCGCTTAAAATTCCCTCACATTGGAAATGTGGGGCTATACAAACAAAGCCCGCCTGCGCGGGCTAAATTTTAAGTTTGCTGCACTTCATGCACCCCAATGAATGCACATTGCCCTCAAAACAGAATTCTAGGGCTATACGAACCAAGTCCCTTCGGGTTCGCCAGTCCCCAGGGCGCGGGAAACCCGCCTTCAGGGCTGGTCTCACCAGTCGCCAGGGCGTGGGAAACCCCCCTGTAGCGCTGGACTCACCGCCTGCGCGGACTTGATTGAAGCCTGCGTAGCTCCCTCTTTGTTTGTGTAGCCGCGATTTCCAATCGTCGGCGTTTTTTCTCTCATTGGAATGCTCCTTTATGATGTATTGCGTAGTGTATTGAGAACTGCGATCGCTCTTGGGGGAATAGCTGTAAACCGAATCAAAAAATGATATCCGCTATCTCCCGATTGTTTGATGACTTTGGCATAGAAGTATTTTTCTTCTGTTTCCAGGTCTGCTTCAATTAATAATTTGAGTTTTAGATTGCTGAGGATGTCTAAAGAATGTGGCGATCGCAAATGCGCCCCTTTTTCTGAAAGACTCACTAATTCCCCCTGAAATACTGCTCCAACTGCGTGTTTTCCCTGCAAAACCGTATATTCCACTGGAACGACCTGCTCTAGATCGATGATGCCTTCATCATCTTGGGGTAAGAACAGGTTATAATCACCCCCAATGCCTCGAATTTCAAAAATTGTCACGGGTTCTTTCATGCCTTTAGGTTCTATTTGCAGCTGTCCGGTAACCTGGAGGTCAATATCAGCATCCTTGCGAGTATTTTCGGAAATTAAAATTTGTCCCCCCACTGTATAAGATTCGATTCGAGCTGCCAAATTGACATGACTGCCAATAACTGTGTACTGGGCGCGTTTTTGAGAACCGATGTTCCCCGCCACAACCTCGCCTGTATTGATCCCAATTCCCATTTCGAGCATTGGTAAATTCATTTGCTGAATTTGTTCGTTCACGTGCTGCATTGCTAATTGCATTCCTACAGCACAGGCGATGGCTCTTTGGGAATCATCATTACGATTTATGGGCGCACCAAACATGACAAAGATGCCATCACCCATAAAGTCACTAATTGTCCCTTTGTAGCGATCGATAACATCTGTCATGGCTCCTAAATAAAGATTGAGAACGTTGACGACTTGTTCGGGTGGTAATTGTTCGGAAAGAGCCGAGAAACCTCTAAGGTCGGAGACAAGGACTGTGACTTTTTTTCGCTCTCCCCCTAACTTTAAACCAGAAGGAGTTTCTAATATATTTGCAAGTATTTCATTTGTCAGATAGCGACCGAGAGTTTTTCTCATTTCGGTAGCACTTTGGGCAAGATACTGGGTAACAGCGATCGCCGAGCCTGCTAATGCTAGCAGTGAAGGGACAACGGGAATCCACCAACCAGCTAGAAACGCCATAAAGCTACCACCCAGCAGACAGCAACTGGCTAGGAAAATACTGACAATCGTGATATTTTTCTGAGTGTTATTGTGTCGTTGCACCCAACACAAAGTGGCACCAAAGATTGCTGCAATTAAAATCAACAACCATTCTAGCACCTCAGGTAAGCATTTTATGAGTGGACGATTATCCAAAGCCGCACTTAAAATTTGACTGATTAAATTAGCATGAATTGTTACACCCGCCATGCGTTTGGGGGAAGTTAATATATGACTGCTATAAGGCGTGTAGAATACATCTTTCAAACTTTCAGCAGATGCTCCAATTAATACCACCTTGCCACGCATTAAATCTGGCGGAATGCGGTCTTCTTGAACATTTGTGAGGGAAATTTTGGTAAACTGCTGTATCCCTCCCCGGTAATTTAACAGCACTTGGTAGCTACCAGCATCCGCTCGGACATAGCCCCCATCATTAGGTTCAAAAGTATAAAAAACACTTTCACCCAATTGCAAGTAATTGGAGTTACTTTTTGCTGGCTTTGCAGTAATCCCTTCAGGTTTTAAGTACAACAATGCGAGTTTTAACCCAAAACTTTCAAGAGTCTCCTCCTCGTTTAAATTTAGATACAACAATCCGCGCCGAACTTTACCATCGCTGTCTAAGGGGAAATCGTTGGCTCCAATTTGCTGGCGTTGTTTGAGTATGGGAGAGGGATTGACCGCAGAACTGTCGGAAGTATCGGAAACTTTTTGTACTCCAATTATATTGGGAGTGGACTCAAAGACCTCGCGCAGTTTTTGATGACCGGGCTCTACGGGTAAATCTCGATAGAGATCTAAACCTATGGCTCTAGGTTGCTGCTGTTTGATTTTCTCTAATACTCTAGCAAGCTCTCGATCGGATATGGGCCAATGACCTTGTTTGCGAATATCTGCTTCGTTAATATCAACTATCACAATACGTGTATCAACTGGCTCTCGAGGTCGGAGGAGAAAAAATTGATCCAGTGCTGCTAATTCTAATAATTGGAGTAATCCAGTTAAGCGGAGTGCGATTGTTAGGGCTGTAACACTGGGAAATGCAAATAAAATAACCCGCCATTGCCAAATTCGCGGTTTCAGCTTTGTCCACATCATTATTTTTTATCAAAAATTAGGAAACCGCAGATGCACGCAGATAAACCAATTAAATGGAGTCATAAATAATACGATTTCCTGGAAAAAGTTAGACCATTTCTCCAAAATCAGACGACAGATTGAAAAAAGATTTGCAGTTGCAATAGGGGTGCTACTGTATCTCAACTATTTCGGTGATGCATTTTCTGCCGTACAGCAATCGATCAATGGTTCTGAGGCGATCGCATTTAAACCAACTGATTTTAAAAATTGTCTCCAATTCATCTTTACTTTTAAGTTTTGTGGCTCAGTACGGCGCAGCTGCACGAGAGTTGTTAATCCTTCATGCCAAATCCCTGCTTCTGCATAAATAGCAGGTAACTTCCACAAATCTGCCTTGGCTAAGGCTTCCGACAGGGGTAATTCTGCTTGAGTGCGTTCTACCCAGCCATCGACAAGAGGATTCTCGCTAGCGTCTTCAGCATTGCAAACAATGGTGAAATACCAGTGATAAGTTTTACCCACGGCAAGTGCGGGAGCACTATCGGGAATTTTAAAGCTAATGATTCCGGGTTTATTGGGAAGAGTCAGGGATGTTTCATATAATACTTCTCGATCTTTATCAGCTAGAAGTACAAACTTGGCTGTTTGGGCCGAAGATGAAGGTACATACCAAAAAAATGTTGGACGTTCAGCTAATGTCAGCCCCAATTTCTCTGAAGGCGTTAAGGGGGTTAGTTGTTTGTTTCCTTTTAGACAAGAGACACTGCGAGTCCCTCCACCAGCACTTGCAGGAGGTTTTCCCCGCTTTGGTGGCTTAAAAACTTGACTGATTTGCCATGTTTTAGGTGTGTGGTAACTCTGGTTCTGCGGTGTGAGAGCAGAGACCCGAAGGAAATTCCAACAAACAGGTAAGGAAAGGGCTGCAAGATACAAAGATGCTTGAATCCATTTCATGTCGATATAAATGCATGAGTTTTAGAGATTGACTCTATTATTGTTCCCAAAACTTGGGTCGAATATCGATCGTTCGAGGGCTTTTGGGAATGCTATAGCTAGTAAGCTAGAGAATAAAGGTGCTGTTATGGCAAAATGGAGGGTATGTGATTTAATCCGATGGCATTCGCTTGTATTGCTAGCAGGTCGCACTAGTATTTTTTTTGCCAGCATTTTGTTGTTTGTTGAATCAAGTTCTGTCACTGCCAAAGAATCTTGGGTAGTGAATGTTACACAACGATCGCAGACAAGTTTGCCAAATTCAACTCCTGCTGATGCTGAAAAATTGTTTCAAGAGGGAAAACAACTCTACGAGCAAGGAACAGCAGAATCTTTGCTACAAGCGATCGCCAAATTTGAAGCTGTACTTCCACTGTATCGTAAATTGGGCGATCGCTCATCAGAAGCCTTCACCCTCGGTCATCTTGGTAAAATCTACTCAGATTTAGGACAGCAGAAAAAAGCACTGGATTATTTAAATCAAACCCTATCACTGAGGCGACAGATAGGAGATAAAAAAGGACAAACGATTACTCTGAGTAACATTGGCAAAGTCTACTTAGATTCAGGAGAACTCCAAAAAGCGTTGGACTATTTTCACCAAGCCCTGTTGCTCAAGCAACAGATGGGAGATAAAGCAGGAGAAGCTATCAGTCTTAACAACATTGGCAATGTCTACTTAGATTTAGGCGATCCGCAAAAGGCATTGAATTATTTTCAACAATCTCTTTCCTTGAGGAAACAGGTGGGAGATAAACGAGGGGAAGCTCGTACTCTTAATAATATTGGTTATGTCTACTTGGATTTTGGAGCACAGCAAAAAGCACTAGAATATTTCCGTCAATCTTTACCGTTGTATCAAAAAACAGGAGATAAGTCAGCAGAAGCACATACTCTCAATAATATCGGTACAGTCTACTTACACTTGAGAGAAACGCAAAAAGCGCTCGATTATTTTCAGCAATCCCTTGTTCTCAAACGACATACAGGAGACAAACTGGGGGAAGCTGGGAGCCTAAACAATATTGGTACAGTTTACTTAAATTTAGGAGAAAAACAAAAAGCGCTGGATTATTTCCAACAATCTTTACCTTTATTTCAATCTGTAGAAAATAAATTAGGGTTAGCAGCCAATCTTAATAATATTGGCAGAGTTCACTTAAGTTTGGGAGAACAGCAAAAAGCACTGGATTATTTCCACCAAGCTTTACCTGTATATCAACAGCTAGGAAACAGGGGAGGGGAAGCGCAGAGCTTGTATAACATTGCCTCCGTTCAACGGAATCAAGGCAATCTTAATGCAGCTCTCACTCAAATCAAAACAGTCATCGACATTGTAGAAGATTTACGCACCAAAATAAACTCCCAAGAACTGCGGGCTTCCTATTTTGCTACAGTACAAGATTATTATCAGTTTTATATTGATTTGCTCATGCAGTTGCACAAACAGCAACCATCTCAAGGATACGATGCTCTAGCACTGCAAACCAGCGAACGCGCCCGCGCCCGCAGTCTTTTGGAGTTGCTGACAGAAGCGAATGCAGATATTCGCCAAGGAGTGGACCCGAAGTTACTCTCTCAAGAACGTAACTTACGACAACAACTGGATGTTTTAGAAAAACGTCGGATACAGCTATTAGGTGGCGATCGCACTGAAGCACAGACACAAGCTTTAGAAAAAGAAAATGAAGCAGTTTTACAACAGTACGAGCAAGTCCAAGCACAGATCCGCGCTACGAGTCCCCGTTATGCAGCACTCACTCAACCTCAACCTCTTTCAGTTCCGCAAATTCAGCAACAAATTCTTGACGATCGCACACTGCTTTTAGAATATTCTTTGGGGGAAAAGCGCAGTTATCTTTGGGCAGTCACTAACAAAAAGATAACCAGTTACGAACTGCCCAAGCGTGCGGATATTGAAGCCGCTGTCCAAAAGTTTCGTCAATCCGTAACGACTCCATATCTCAAGCACAGTCCATCTATAGATACTCTATCTCAGCTAATAGTAGCACCAGTAGCTCAGCAACTGGGACAGAAACGCTTAGTCGTTGTTAGTGATGGAGCTTTGCAGTACGTGCCATTTGCCGCCCTGACTCTACCCAACTCACAAAATAATGGTAAATACGAACCGTTACTGCTCAACCACGAAATTATTACTCTACCCTCAGCGTCTACACTAGCGATACTCCGACGCGAACATAAAGAACGCAAACCTGCAACGAAAACATTAGCTGTGTTAGCAGATCCTATCTTTAGTGTTGATGATGAGCGTCTCCAAGGTAAAAGACAGGCGTCTCGCCCATCAAATTCAGAAAACAGTTTAGATAGTCTCAATTTAACCAGATCTGCCAGAGATTCAGACATTAGCTTTCAGCGCTTGCAGTTTACACGTCAAGAAGCAGAGCAAATTCTTGCTCTTGTTCCAACTAACGAAGGTAAGCCAGCTTTTGACTTTAGTGCAAGTCGTACCACGGCTACAAGTAGCGATTTGAGTCAATATCGCCTGATTCATTTTGCGACTCATGGCATCCTCAACAGCAAGCATCCAGAACTATCAGGAGTCGTGTTGTCGCTCTTTAATGACAAAGGAGTGCCGCAAAATGGGTTTTTGCGCTTGCACGATGTTTTTAACCTTAAGCTGCAAGCAGAACTGGTGGTACTTAGCGCCTGTAAAACTGGCTTGGGAGAGGAAGTTAAGGGAGAAGGATTGGTAGGGTTAACAAGGGGGTTTATGTATGCGGGTAGCCCGCGAGTTGTGGTGAGTCTTTGGAGTGTGGATGACCAAGCAACAGCAGAACTCATGAAGGCATTTTACAAGAAGATGCTAAAAGAAAAATTAACGCCTGCAGCAGCTTTGCGAGCAGCACAGGTAGAAATATGGCAGACTCAAAAATATGCTGCACCTTACTACTGGGCTGCTTTCACTTTACAAGGTGAATGGAATTAATATTAGGGGGATGTAGGGACAAGAAAGAGGTGTTTGTAACTCTTACACGGACTGCTACATCTTGCATGAATATTATCTCAAATGTACCAAGAGATTGATTGTTTCTGCATCGTCAAGCATGATAGTTGATATTTACATCACTTGATTGACATTGAGTTATTTCAATTTGGAGCAGCACAATGATTGACACAGCGTTGAATCAATGGCATGAACTGATTGGGGGTGCGTTTGCATTCAAATTCAATGCCTTTCAACGGATCGCAACGCTTCCCGACGGGCTCTGGTTAGCGTTGCTTGTCGTGCTGCTCTCAGGTCTATCGCTTGCGGTTGGACAATTCATTGTTCTGTTTATTAGCCGCGTTAAGTTATGGAGATTTGCGTTTAGCTTGTTGCTGAATGCAGTTCTGTTTACGGTTGGCTTTCTCTTTTTAACGCTGAGTACCTGGGTCATTTGTCTGCTACCTGGATCGACACGCGTACCGTTGCTGACCTTAATCGAAGTGTTTGGATTGGGATATGTTCCCCAGCTGTTTGGCTTTTTAGGAGCTTTGCCTTACTTGGGTTATCCGATCGCCAACCTGCTTTCCGTCTGGAACTTGTTAGCAATGGTCGTAGGGTTTGCTGCGGTGGCTCGGGTTGAAGTTGGATCTGCTTTGGTTTATGTGGCGCTCGGTTGGTTGGTAAAGCAGCTTTTAGAAGGTACCATCGGACAGCCCATTGCGCGTCTCGGTCGCAGTCTTGCCGATCGCGTTGCGGGAGTCGATTTGATCGATACGCGTGAAGAGCTTATAGAGCGGGTGTTGGAGGGGGGCAGACCGGCGGAGCCGATTATTACCGCATCTCAAACTCGATTCCCCGAAATTCAGGAATTTATTCAAGCTTCCGGTCGTTCTGCTTCAGAGAGAGCCCGTAGCGTCACTCAAAACCTGACAGATCGACCGAGCGTCTCAACTCCCCTGAACATCACTCAACGCACCAATACATCCGATCCACTCGTGCAACTCGACCGCAAAACGCAGGGCATTCCGCAGCCTGTAAAACTAGTACTGAGCTTGCTGGTGATGGCGATCGCCTTTATGATTATCCTAGTGCTGTTGCGTCCGATTCGCAACGGTTTATTCGGCTCTTACCCCAATCTACAGGGTTTGTGGCAGCTGATTTTCGATTTGGTTTGGATTGGTGTAGTTGCGCTCGTCTTTGCCGGAATTCTCGCACCACTGGAATCCCTGGGGTGGTGGGCTGGCTGGTATGATGACGAGATCGATACGTCTCCTACATCAGCAGGGATCGAGCGATCGACACACCATCCATCTGTCGATCGCTATGTCGTTTATCTTGATGGGGTTGGTCAGTCGGGAGCAGAATATACACCGGATATTGAAGATTTTTTGAAGGCGCTCGAACCCTCCTTACCTTCAGGTGTGGAATTAGTGCAGGGATTAATGATGTATTCGGTGCTGAACAAGCCCCTCAATGAAGACCGCCCGCTAGCATTTTTATGGCGTCTGGCAGATAAAATGCGGTGGACAAATCCGGCGGCTTTGTTAGGACTGCTGGTGAACTTGCGAAACGTAATTATTGTGGCGGTGTCTTCCGACAAACGCTATGGACCTATCTACAATCAAGGCATCGCTCAAGTCATTTTTGATGGTTTAATCAAGCGCGGTTACCAACCTAGAAGCGGCGTACCTATTACTCTACTTGGCTACAGCGGTGGCGGAGAAATGTCTGTTGCTGCTGCTCCCTACTTAAAGCGATCGACCGGAGCTCCGATTGATGTTATCTCCCTAGGTGGCGTGATGAGCGCTAACAACAATTTTTTGGTGTTGGAACATCTTTATCACATTGTTGGCGACAAAGACACCGTTGAGCGATTGGGTCCCATCGTATTTCCGGGTCGCTGGAAAATCTTCCCTCTATCTTACTGGAATCGAGGCAAGCGCGAAGGTAAAATTACCATCATTTCTGCTGGACCCGTCGGACATCAGGTTCCGGGGGGATATATGGACCCAAAAGCTACATTGGAAGATGGGCGGACTCACCTGCAACAGACAATCGAGATCCTTCTCCAAATTTTACGGGGCGAAGCACTTAAGGCGGATCGGTCGATTCCAGGAAAAACCAGCAACTACGCCCTGTCTCAAGCCGCAGACTTCAACCCTCGGTAGAGGAAGTTTGCAGCTTGTCTTAGAGGATATTTGAAAAGTCCTGTCATCAGTAGCAAAACATTCAAAATCCCCCTAAATCCCCCGATAAATTGGGGGACTTTAAGAGTATTTTCCCCCCTTTTTAAGGGGGGCTAGGGGGGATCGCTAAGTGCCTAAAATCATAGCTATATACTTAGATATTGATTTTGCAGCAAGTAAAGGCCAAGTAACTCCAAATGGCTAAAACGCTCATTATGATGTAATTATATCTGTGTGCAATCAACCGGATTTGATATCAGAAGCGCTCGCCAAAAAACTTCAAGAGCAAGAGAAGGAGGACAAATGACCCAAGCCTTAACCAAACGAGTAACTTTCGACGAATTTATTGCTTGGTACCCAGAAAACCCGCAACGACGCTATGAACTACACGATGGAGTAATTGTTGAAATGCCACCACCAACAGGAGACCACGAACAAGTTGTTGGGTTTTTAGTCGGAGAGATAGTCACAGAATACAAACGTTTGAAACTGCCTTATTTCATTCCCAAAACAGCATTTGTTAAACCGACCCAAAGCGAATCGGCTTACTCGCCGGATGTGCTGCTACTAAACAACCCTAACTTAATCAATGAACCTCTGTGGAAAAAGGAGTCAACTGTATCTGATGCAGCATCAGTTCCTTTAGTCATTGAGGTAGTCAGCACAAACTGGCGTGATGATTATCACAAAAAGCTCGCTGACTATGAGGAAATGGGTATTCCTGAGTACTGGATTGCAGATTACGCCGCGTTAGGTGGACGTAAGTTTATCGGTAATCCCAAGCAGCCAACTTTCTCTGTGTACTACCTAGTCGAAGATGAGTATCAGGTCAGCCAGTTCAGAGGAAGCGAACGCATTATCTCACCGACTTTTCCTGAATTAAATTTGACTGCTGACCAGATTTTTCGGGTAGCCAGCCGCAATTAACTTTCAAACAAAAAACCCGGATTGGCACGGTGACCCCATATTTGTCTCAGCAGTGTTATTGAGGTTGACTTGCACGATCGCCTATTGGTAGCCCTCCTACAACTCAAGAACAAAGTTCTTGCGGTAATTGTTTGACAACACGTTCAAAGGGTGTTAAATCGTCTAACCCATGCGCTACTATCAAAGCTCCTTGAATTGCTATGAGGGCATTTTGTGCTCGTTCTTTTGCTAAAGATTCTCTAAATCCTGCTTCTATTAAAACATTTGCGATCGCATCAATCCAAGCACGCAAAACTGCTTGCACTTTAGCATGAAAAACATCTCGTGCTGACCCCATCAATATTATAGCTGTCAAGCAGGGTTGTTCCCCACCGTCATATAATTCCAAAACGCGATCGCACATTCTACACAACCGAGTCCGCACATCTCCTTCTGAATGCAGCGCTTTTAAGATGTGTTGCTCAAACCAGCTATTGAGAAAATCCAATACAGCCATCATCATTTCATCTTTACCGCCAGGAAAATGATGATAGAGGCTTGCTTTCCCAAGCCCCGTTGCTTGAGATATTTTGGATAGGGTTGCGCCATCGTAGCCATATTGTCGAAATAATTGCAGCAAACAGGGGATGTAAGTATCTTTTGCCATGTATTGAGGAATTAAAAATTGACCTCTTGACATTATACCGAACGATTGGTACATTATCCATACTAAACGATTGGTATACAAAAAAATTCATGATTAAACTTTACGGTTACGAATTATCCGGTAACAGCTACAAACCCAGGCTTTTGCTATCGCTTTTAAATATTGAGTATGAATGGATTAAAGTTGATTTGATAAAGGGAGAACACAAGTCTCCTGAATTTCTTACCATCAACCCCTTTGGTCAAGTTCCCGTTCTTGTAGATGGCGATACCACGCTTGCAGATGCTCAAGCAATACTAGTCTATTTAGCTCGCCAGTATGGTGGCGAACAATGGTTACCTCTTGATGCTGTAGCACTGAGCCGAGTTGTGCGTTGGCTATCCACAACAGCAGGTGAAATCCGTCAGGGTCCGGAATTGGCACGTCGGTATCATCTGTTTAATGCCACTTATGTCGATATTGACTGGACAACCCAAAAAGCAGAATTTATTCTTACACAGCTTAACCAACATTTAAGCGATCGCCAATGGTTGGAGTGCGATCGCCCCACCATTGCAGATATAGCAGTTTTTCCCTACATTGCTCTTGCACCTGATGGCAAAATTTCACTGGAACCCTATCAACACGTTCTGAGTTGGATAGAACGAATCAAGCAACTACCAGGTTACACTCCTATGGTGGGATTGTAAACTACCGACGCCAACCTGCTGTGCAGCGAATATTCGTAATTCTAAGTTTGCGATCGTCTACAAGGTTTCAATTGTGAGTTATTTGATTAACACCAACCACTTAAGACTCTTTAACAACTAATCCCATTGGGCATAAAAGTTCTTAAGATAGTTTGACAGAGCCCAAGAAGAATTTGTTAATCGTGTTTTTGAAAATTCTCGATTTTGCTGTAGGGGGAGCGCACTTATAATAAATCTTACGATGACAAATACCGTAATTGATGGAGAAAATGGTGAATGACTGGGAACCCGGTCGGCTAAAGTTTGCATCGTTGAGCTACATCGCACTGTACTTTTATGTTGAATTTAACTCTCATTTTTAATTACATTGTGCCAAATTTGTTTGCCAGTACCATATTTGGTATATTTATCTCCGTTGCGATCGGTCTTGTTGTTGGATTAATCATTGGGGCAATTAAACACCGTATTAATAAAACGATGATTCCTGCAATCCTTGGTTCCTTCTTTGGGACAATGCTTATCTGCATGATGCCAACCTATTCCGTACCGGGACTGGTGCAATCCTGGGGAAAAGGTGGTGGTCTTGGCTCGTTACCAGTGTTATTTATGATGGTTAGTCTCGCCCCTATTGGTGGAATTTTGGGTGCAGTAGTAGGAAGTACGTATAAACAGAAATTTTTTCAAACACTGACATCTCAAAAACTTCTCATTATGCTGATTGCAACTTACACTCTTATGGCTGTTTGTATCTATGCCAGTTTTTCGCTCAGTTGCGCCAAACCCACTGTATCCCAATGGTACTGTACGGAAGTCGGGTTTTAGTAATCCTTATACTGGAAGCATTTTATATTATTTTCTCTTGAAAGTAATTAAAGAGGGCTCTTGGTCTTTCTTAATTAGCGATCTGCCGCTATGCTACAGCAAAGCGATGGCCTAAAAATTTTCCTATTTTCAAATACACTTTTTGACACCTTTATCAGTTTGGAAGTTCTAAAGCATAAAACTTCAGGGCTTTAGCAATCAAGTTGGGCGAGTCAAGCTCGTGATATGATTTTGTTACGTGTCGGAGTTTATGTGAAGTGGTATTGTCTCAAACAAAGCTAACAAATTATCAATTGCCTCTAAAAAATCTACGTTTATTGGTAATTATTATATTGGTTATAGGTATATTTCTTCGTGTTGTTAACCTCGATAAAAAACCTTTTGATGGAGATGAATTTATTACTTTAACACGAGCAGGCGGGCATCAAAGAGAAACTGTACTTTCAATTCCTAGGGATAAGATTATTACGCCTGAAGAAATGAAAAAGTTTTGGCAAATTGCTCCAGAAACTAACGTGTTCGATACCATAAAAATTACAGCAAATGAAGCTCCCCAACACGTACCACTTTATTTTGTATTAGTTAGGATTTGGATGCAATGGTTTGGTACTTCTCTCATAGCAATGAGAAGCTTTACAGTCTTGACTAGCTTTCTGGTATTTTTTGCTATTTACTGGCTGTGTATGGAACTATTTAAATCACCAGTAGTAGCATCAATCTCTGTAGCTTTAATTGCCGTTTCACCTATTCATATTGCTCACGCTCAAATTGCTAGACCTAGAATGTTATGGATTTTAATGTTCTTACTATCAAGTGCAGCTTTCCTGCGGGCGGTGGAGTTCAATCGCAAGAAAGATTGGTTGATTTATGGAGTGATTTCAGTACTCAATGTTTATTCTTTTTTCTTTTCAAATCTCGTTCTTATTGGACATGGAGTTTATCTCCTTATTAAGGAAAAATTTTCTCTAACACACAAAATTAAAAAATATTTATCAACTGTTATTTTTGTTCTTGTGATATATTCTCCTTGGATATTAGTTTTACTCACTAATTCAGAGACCGCTAAAATTAGAACAGACTGGACAAATGAGCCTGCTGCTTTTACGGATTTATTCTGTTCTTGGACAAAGATTATTTGTGATATTTTTATTTATTGGCATGATTTTTTTGAAAAAAAGTTTTTACTTTCTGAAGAAGCCTTTGTAGCTGTGTTTGGGGGAATTTTTGTTCCTTTAGCTATTTATGCATTTTATTTTCTTTACAAGCACGCCCCAAAAGATACTTGGCTGTTTATTATGTGCTTCACTGGAGTAACTGCACTTGCCATTGCGATACCAGATTTAACATTAGGGGGAAGGCGTTCTGCTATAGATAGATATATACTTCCGTGTGTTTTAGGAGTTCAAATAGCGATCGCTTATTTACTAGCGACAAAAATAACTAAACCTTCGATTCCAGTCCATACAAAATTGTGGCGAATTGCCTTTACTGTAATCATCTCTATTGGAATTTTATCTTGTGCAATAAGTTCTTCAACAGAAACTTGGAATGGAAAAGAAAACTTTGTCAGTCAGTCATCTAATATAATCAACGAAGCAAGTCGTCCGCTTTTAATATCAGATGCAGAGGTTTTCGCCGTAGCTCCTTTAAACTATGAACTGGCTTCTCATGTCAAAGTCCTGCTGGTATCTCACCCAACAAAGGTCGTAATTCCCAATGAGTTCAGCAATGTGTTCTTAGTTTATCCCTCTCAAGAGCTAGTTTCTTATCTCAAGCAACAACAATTCAAAATTGAACCAGCATATCAAGATTTATATTTAAATACCTTTGTCTGGAAAGCTTCATTTCCAACTACGCTTTGGAAAATAGAGCGCTAAACAAACTTTAAATAAAATTATTAGGGCAAACGGTTGTTCTCCCTTCCATACCCTTCTATGGAATTATTCTTAAAACACCGTTTTAGTCCGGACTTCACAAGCGATCGCTCCATCAGTAAGTCTTGTCATGCGGATTTCCACACGTAGAATTGCGCGATCGCTTCGCTCCAGCCCAGAGGGCAGATCGCATGAAGTGCCTACCTCACGCAATTGCACGTCTCCAGAGTGCGGAAAAGCTAGTGGTTCACCACATTAATTTCGATGGGTAGTGCGTTCACTTACCCACTCTCGTTCCCAGGTTCTACCTGGGAATGCATACAGCGAGGCTCTGCCTCGCACTCCACTGGAGGCGGAGCCTCCAAAGACAGCATTCCCAGGCTGAGCCTGGGAACGAGGTGAGTGACCATCAAAACTTATGTGGTGAACTACTAGGGCGATCCGCAACTAATTTACAATCGAGGATCGACTGGCTCGCTCTCTAGAGCTAAAATACCAAAAACGCACTCATGGATGCGACGTAGGGGCGCACGAGCCACAAAACGCTCCAATGCTTCAACACCTAAGGCAAACTCTCGCATGGCAAGAGAACGTTTGAGGGAGAGTCCCCGGTGACGCAAGCGTGCTAAATTTTCAGTTTTTGAGTATTCAGGACCGTAGATAATCCGCAGATATTCCCGTCCGCGACACTTAATAGCAGGCTGCACGATACCGCGATTTTCTTGAACTATAAATTGCATTGGCTTGACGACCATACCTTCACCTCCTGCATTTGTGAGTTCTTCCCACCAACGGACTCCATCTGCTTGGCTGTTGGGATCGGTTAAATCGATCGCCTTGTAGTTGGTTGCAAAAAGCAGGTTGGGGTCAGACTGGCAAATTTTGGCAATTTGTTCCATGTGCCAGAGATGGTCTTTATCGGTATGGGCTGCTCCCTCTGTTGCTAATATGTGGAAGGGGGCAAGTTTGAGGTGAGAAATATCACTGACTGGCCAGCAGTAACGGCGGTAGGCATTGACGTACTGATGGGCCATTTTGACTCGTTCTTGGTAAGAACTGAGTTGATTGCTGACATCTACACCCCGGTGACTGGCTTGTTGTAACAAGGTTACAGCATCGGTTAAGGAAAGGCGCGATGCAATTCCAACAGGTGCATACTGTTGCTGTAATAATGCTTGGGCTTTGGCAGACCAAGGCATCAATTCGCAATCCAAGCAAACCCATTCTGTATTAAATGTTTCCCAAAAACCACTGTGTGAAAGGGCAGCATTCAATCGGGTCAAAAATTCTTGCTCTAGCTGTAAATTATCAAAAAATCTTCTTCCCGTGCGGGTATAGCAAATTCCGATTCCCTCATCCACTACACCAAATCGTTTTTTCGCTGCTATTTCATCTCGACAGACGATCGCGATCGCCCGAGAACCCATGTGCTTTTCTTCGCAAACAACTTTCGTAATTCCACGGCTTTGATAGTAGGCAAAAGCCGGAATCGGATGTTCTAAATAACCCGGTTCTTCAGATGTTTCTACAGGAGACATGGTAGGTGGTAAGTAAATCAGCCATTTGGGATTAGCAGCAAAACGGCTCATCACCTCTAAGGCTGCGATCGCATTTTCTTCGCGAATCGTAATTTTAGCTTTGAGTCGAGTATCAATGATGCGCTTCCCGAGGACATCCTCAATATTAAGCACATCATCATATTCCTGCTGCAAGGAAGCACCCCGCGTTTCCACAATTGGTTTGATAGGTTCGCAATAAGTCTGAAAAGCAGGAATGCTAACCAGTTCCCTTTCTGGATAACGCAATGCAGTTAATTTCCCACCAAACACACACCCCGTATCAATATCAATAGTATTATTCAACCATTCAGGTTCTGGAACAGGAGTATGTCCGTAAACAACAACCGCCTCACCGCGATAATCTGCAGACCAATTGTAACGAACGGGCAAACCAAACTCATCAATTTCTCCAGTCGTTTCACCATATATAGCAAACTCCCGTACAGCCCCAGAACCCCGCCCGTGCATTTCCTGTTTTAATCCCGCATGAGCAACCACCAGCTGTCCCTTGTCAAAAACATAATGACTTATCAGGGAATTGAGGAACTCACACAACTGTTTTGTAAAAGATTCACGCACATCCTCTGGCAAAAGCTCAATTTCAGCCAAAGTTTGCTCCAATCCATGATTTACCTTAACATTTTTACCTCGTAATTTCCGCAATAGCTTGTTTTCATGATTACCTAGAATGCAGAAACCCGTTCCTGCTGCAACCATGTTCCGCACAAGTTTTACCGTATCCAAGATCCGAGGTCCCCGGTCTACAAGGTCACCTAAAAAAACTGCTTTGCGTCCTTCAGGGTGGTAGTAGGTGGGGAAGTCCCAATGAGGAGAGGGGGAGGGGGAGATGGGGAGAGGGGGGGATTGGGTAAACAAGGGAGAAGATTCTACCTTGTCTTCCTTGTCTTTTTGGTAGCCCAACTTTTGCAATAGAGCTTCAAGTTCATCACAGCAACCGTGAAGATCGCCGATGATATCAAAAGGACCAAGTTCGTGTTTGCGGTTGTTCCAGAGTGGTTGACGCTCAATTTCTACAGTTTCTATTTCCTCTACGGAATTGAGAGTGTAGACATAGCGGAAACCTTCTTTTTCCAAACCTCGCAGCGATCGCAACAGAAAATGAGTGTGACGGCGCACTACATGAGGACCAAACTGACGGTCTGGTCGTTGTTGGTTGCGTTGGTGACAAAGTTCTTCTGGAAGATTGAAAGCGATCGCCACAGACAAAAAGTGATACTCTCGTGCCAGTGCTAGCAATTTTTTGCGGTCTTCCGGGTAAACATTAGTAGCATCTATAACAGTGAGTTTACCGATCGCCAATCGCTTAGCTGCAATATAGTACAACACATCAAAAGCAGCAGAACTTGCAGCCTGATTGTTTTCATCATCAGACACCAGTCCCCTACAAAAATCTGAAGATAATATCTCAAAGGGGTGAAAGTTTTTGCGAGCAAATGTTGATTTACCAGAACCAGAAGCTCCGATAAGAACAACTAGAGATAATTCGGGAAGTGTTATTTTCATGTTAATGGCTAATGGCTAATGGCTAATGGCTAATGGTTAATGAATAATTACAATGAACTGTTAATAATTTTTGTAATAAACTGGCTGTATTCATCCTTCATAGGTAAATTAAAATCATGGAGAATGCGCCGTCGCGTGGTGGGAACAACTTCACCGTTTACGGGATTGTAACCCAATTTTTCATATTCTTCCCAATACAAACCTACACCTCGTTTTTGCCAGTTAGGTAACTGATTGAAATTAATACCGTACTGAAACAAAAGTTCGTTTTTATCAGCAACAGACATTTTCTGAAGTCTTTTGGTAGCTTGGGTTGCATTATTACCATCTCGCCGCAAACTCCAGTAACAGTGGGAGTTAAGAGAATTTCTATGAGCGTCTTCATGTCGCCAACGGAAATAATTTACAACTTCTTCCATACTGGGTAGTTGGGATATGCGACAATCAAAAGCACCGATATCACCAAGCAATAAAGAAAACTTAGCACTTGCTTCTCCTGCTAAAACTGAATTTAGTTTTCTTAACTTACGACCAAAACTATTTTCGTTACGAGAAAACAGCAACGAGATTTCATCACTTTGGGTATAGCCATAAATAATATCTATTCCACAATGCATTAAATATTCAGTTGTTGTCAGCATCATGTCGCGAAATTTTTCATCATAAGGAGCTTCAAATTGATGGGTTTCTTTAGTCAATCGAGTAAAGCTACGCCCATCTAATCTTGCTACAATATAAATTCCGGGCAGTACACAATAGTCGTGTGCTGTCTCAAAAACCCGCATTTTACTATCAAGTTCATCAAATTTCATTTGTGAGGGGTTAGTTGTTTATAATTTGTAATTTGTAAGTTTCTATTAGCAATTAGCCATTAGCAATTAGCCATTAGCAATTAGCAATTAGCCATTAGCCATTAGCAATTAACCCTTCTCAACACCGCCATTTGTGTAGGCGAACCTACCTCTGAATCTTCTGCTCCAATAGGTTGAAATTGCACTGTGTAACCAAAACGTTTTGCTACAGTATTTGCCCAAGTTTGAAATTCTTGACGGGTCCACTCAAAACGATGGTCTCTATGGCGCAGTTTTCCTGCTGGTAAGTTCTCAAATTTGATGTTGTATTCAATATTGGGAGTAGTGACTATAACTGTTGTTGGCTGGGCAAACTCGAATAACGATCGCTCAAAGGCTGCAAGGCGGGGTAAATCGAGATGTTCGATGACTTCTACGACGGTGGCTGCATCGTGTCCGGTAAAACGCTTATCCTGGTAGGTCAGCGCACTTTGAAACAGTTGCATCCGGTTCCACTGGTTTTTTGGTAAACGCAGGCGGTCTAGTCTTTCTTGTGCTACTTCTAGGGAACGATAGGATACGTCTACACCTGTAATCTGTTCAAAAAAGCTGTCTTGAAGTAGTACTTTCATTAAGCTACCCTGACCGCAACCTAGATCGATGACTCGCTTTGCACTATTTTCTTTTAAAGCGGCTACAACTGCATTTAACCTCTGCTGATTTAAGCTGATGGGCTTTTCTACCTCTGCTTCTTCCTCAGCATGGCTTTCTTGGGAGGAATCTGGATCGGGTTGGTCTTCTTCTGCTAATTTTGCTAAAGCAGCACGCGTGAGGCGGTGCTGTCGTTTTAGGTAGCGACGGGTAATTTCTTGTTTTGCTGGATGTGCTGTTAACCACCCTTCTCCATGATGCAGGAGCTTTTGAACTTCTTGTTCGCTGACCCAGTAGTGTTTCTCATCATCTAAAACGGGGATGAGTACGTAGAGATGACTGAGTAGCTCCCTCAGAGGCAAAGTATGCTGCAATTCTACTGTGTAATATCGGCTCTGTCCCCAATCGGGAAATTCTTCATCGAGTTGGTGACTTTCGGCATTGACAGTATAGCCTAATGGTTCAAATAACTGGCGCAAGAAAACTTCACCACCCCGACACGGTAAAACACTTAATCTGGCAAAGAGGGGTATGGGTGTTTGTACCATTTCGGGTCGTTCTTTACACCGCCCTGCAAGGGCTGTACTGAAAACTTGGGCGATCGCAACACTAAAAAATGATGAAGCCACATAAGGGCGATCGCTCACGTACTCTGCCAAAGTTGCACCGCGTCCCCGCACTAACTTTATCTGGTCGATATCCAATAACAGCGCCGCCGTGCATCTGTCTTCGCTAAGCTCTGGGTAAAAGACGTGTGCTTGTCCAAAGGAGAGCGAAAAGGATTGACAGCGCTCTGGATGTTTGTGCAGGAGATAACCCAAGTCAGTTGTTGGGTTGTGTGTGGTGGTTATGGTCAGAAGCATTCTTTTTCGATTAATATATATTACATTAATACTACATGAGTAGTCTTAAGGGTATTTAGGAGTCAAATAACTTTACAGTTATAGCTGACTCATGCAAACAGTGTCAGTGGAGAAAATGGGAACCGTGCAAACGAAGTTCTGTTAGACACTTTTATTTGGTCTGTAGGAGCCGTTTAGCGTGTGTATTGGGAGTATGCCAATTTGAAAAAAACAAGTTTGCGATTGAAATCGCGGCTATACAAACGAAACCTGCCTACGCAGGTTATTTTTAACAAAGTCCACGTAGGTGGTGAGTCCAGCCCTGTAGGCGGTGAGACCAGTGCTGTAGGCGGTGAGACCAGTGCTGTAGGCGGTGAGACCAGTGCTGTAGGCGGGTTTCCCGCGCCCTGGCAACTGGCGAACAAGGGAGGGGTTTCCCGCGCCCTGGCAACTGGTGAACAAGGGAGGGGGGTTTCCCCCCAACCCCACTTCGTGGGGACCCCAAAGCCCCCCGTTGAGGCGACTGCTCTGGGTTCCCCCCGTTGTTCGCGTAGCGTCTCCGCTCCTGAGATAGCGCCTGTCGTCTCGAATTCTATTCTGAGGACATTTTGCCAAAACGGGATACTTCCTGTGTATTGCCACTACATACTACTAATGATTCTTTCCACTGATTTACTTATTGCAACCAAAATTTTTTCTTGATTATCTGTTCTTTAGCTAATTTATCTATTTTTTAGCTCTTTGAACTATTAAAAAAAAATCTATTTTAACCAAAAAATATTCATGTAATAATAGCAGCTAATTCCAACAATTCATACTACTAGATTGATAATTCATAAAAGATTTAAATTTTATCTTTTTAACTTTATGAATACTTGATTTAGACATGATTTCTATCCAATGGAGGAAGACGCAAAGAAAAACTGGCGCTGTTCGCCAAAGTGTGGCGTCAGCTATAGCACGACTACACACTTACAATTACCAACCACTAACGACTATCAGGGAAAAAAGCAATGAATGGCACCTACAACCAAAATTTAGTGGCATTATCTATAGCGATCGCAGTCTTTGCTTCCTACACGGGGTTAAACCTAGCAGGACACATGAGTGCAGTCAGTAAAAAAGTCAGAATCGCTTGGTTAATTGGAGGTGCGATCGCTATAGGAATTGGTATCTGGTCAATGCACTTTGTTGCCATGTTAGCCTTATACCTACCAACACCTATTTCTTACGATTTAGGCAAAGTTTTATTCTCAATATTACCTGCAATTCTTGCTTCAGGAGCCGCACTTTTTTTAGTCAGTTGCCCGATTTTAGGTTTTGGGAGATTGTTAATTGGAGGCGTATTGATGGGTTTGGGCATTGCCTGCATGCACTATACGGGTATGGGAGCAATGCAGATGGCAGTCAATACGCAATATGACCCTTTATGGTTTGCAGGTTCTTTAATCATTGCTGTTGCTGCTTCAATTACAGCTTTATGGCTGGGCTTTTACACCCGGAAAACCAAGGCTGGAAGTTTTATTAAGATTTCAAGTGCTATTGCTATGGGAATTGCTATTTCCGGGATGCACTACACAGGGATGGCTGGAGCTTCTTTTACACCCAATAAGTTAGCGCAAACAGTTTCTTTTGTACAAGACGTTCAAACAGATGATACTTTGTTAGGTATTTGTCTGGGGCTAGCAACTTTTATCATTCTGGGTTTTACGCTACTCACTTCCCTTGTCGATAGACATTTATATACTCAAACCAAGATTCTCAAACAGCAACAAGCAGACGCTTTGCGATCGCAACAATTTACAGACATGACTCTCCGAATCAGACGCTGGTTGAGTTTGGATGATGTGCTCAACACTGCTGTCAATGAAATTCGTCAAGCTCTAGATATAGATCGTGTTATCATTTATCGCTTCAAGCCTGATTGGAGTGGCACGATTGTTGCCGAATCAGTGACACGCACCTGGATGCGAACAATAGGCAAAACATTGAACGATCCAATGAACGAACACTGTAGGGAGTTGTACAAAAATGGAAGAGTTAGAGCAACTAATAATATTTACGAAGCAGGCTTTACAGATTGCCACCGCGAGATATTAGAAAATCTTCAAGTGAAGGCAAATGTGGTTGCACCAATTGTCATTAACGATGCGCTTGTTGGGTTGTTGTGCGCTCATCAATGTTCTGGATTTCGGAAATGGCAGCAATCGGAAGTGGATTTGTTCGGACAGTTGGCAATTCAAGTCAGTATCGCCATAGAACATGCAAATCTGTTACACGAATTGCGACAGGCGCAGGAAGTGTTGTGGTTGCGCGATCGCGCGATCGCAGCAGCAAGTAATGCCATCATCATTACCGACGCTAGGCAATCGGATAATCCCATTATCTTTTGCAACACTGCTTTTGAGAACATCACTGGCTATTCGTCACAAGAAGTTATGGGACGCAATTGTCGCTTCTTGCAAGGAAGAGACACAGATCCGGCGACTGTGGGAGAAATACGCAATGCCTTGCAACAAAGACGTGATTGCCAAGTCATTATCAAGAACTATCGTAAAGATGGCACTCCTTTCTGGAATCAATTGACAGTTTCACCAGTCAAAGATGCTTCAGGACAAGTGAGTCATTTTATTGGAGTGCAAGCAGATATTACAGAAAGAATGCAAGCACAGCAAGAATTAGAATCCAGTAAAGAAACTTTGCAAAGACAGGTTGTAGAACTGCTCAACGATGTTCAAGAAGCTGCTAAAGGCGATTTAACCGTGCGTGCAGAAATTACACCAGGAGAAATTGGGGTGATTGCTGACTTTTTCAATCTTATTATTGAAAGTCTGCAACAAATTGTTATATCTGTAAAAAATACAGCCCGACAGGTAAACGTATCTGTTGGAGACAATTCAGAAGCAATGCACGAGTTAGCAGATGAAGCACTTCAACAAGCCGAAGAGATTAACTATATTTTGGAATCATTGGATTCCATGGCGCTGTCAATTCAAGATGTGGCGGACAACGCTCATAAAGCAACAGAGATGGCTCGCAGTGCATCGACAACTGCCAAGGCAGGAAGAAATGCAATGGAACATACTGTTAATAATATTATGAACTTGCGGTTGACAATTTCAGAGACTGCCAAAAAAGTCAAGAGATTGGGTGAAGCATCTCAAGAAATTACCAAAGTTGTGTCCATGATTAACCAAATTGCCCTGCAAACTAACGTACTCTCTATTAACACGAGTATTGAAGCAGCAAAAGTAGGCGTGGAAGGTCAAGCCTTTACGGTGGTTGCAGAAGAAATTGGTGGATTAGCTCTTCGCGCTTCCCAAGCAACGAAAGATATTGAACAAATTGTGGACAATATTCAGTTAGAAGCAAGAGCCGCAATCAAAGCTGTGGAACAGGGATTGACACAAGTGGTAGATGGAACTGAGTGTGTCCAAGATGCAAAGCTCCAGCTTGGTGAAATTTTAGATGTTTCTTGCCAAATTGATAATTTACTCCATTCTATTTCCAATACCACCGTTTCTCAAGCAGCAACTTCTCAAGCAGTGGTATGCTTGATGAAGCAAATTGCTGACAGTTCTTTGCGGACAAGCGATTTATCTCGTCAAGTTTCTACTTCTTTACTGCAAACTGTGGAGATGGCGCAGGAGTTTCAGGCTTCAGTTGGTGTTTTCAAAACAGAAAGAGTGCGGCGTTGATAGGTAAACAGCAAATAGCGACTGCTCAGTCAATACTTTTGCCAAAACGCCCTCACTCTGGAAGAGTAGGGCTGTACAAATAAAGCCCACGCAGGTGGGCTTTGGGTTTTAGCCCACGCAGGTGGGCTTTGTTTATGTAGCCACAGACTTCCAGTCTGTAGGGTTTTTAAGAAATTGGCAAAGGTATTGATTTCATAACACAATTCTGTTTCTTCTTGCCAACTATAGGATGACAGTCAATGAGAAAATAACATTTATTAATAAGAAAATAATCAATTTTTGATTGATATTAAATATAGTAAAATGTGTTTATCTTTGCGTCTTTTCCTACTTTTCAGTCTTTATTTTTTTAAAAAAATACAGTAACTAACCTACTTTTCCTACTGTACAAAATTAGGGTTTTTATGGTTTAAAATATAAGATATAGAGAGTTCAAATGGGGATAATAGCGGTTCAGCCGTGAGCGCGAGAATATCTTGCTTGCGGCTTTTATTTTTTTTAGTTTTTATTTTTTAAAAAAATTTATGTGGAAGAGCTTTTACGAAAAATTCTTTTGTGCAAGAATGTCTCTTGTAAGCAACCCCGCTCTAAAGAGACGGGGCTTTAGCCCAGTTCACGCCTATTTGTCGGAAACAGCCCTTCGCTGCCCTTCCAACAAACAACTCATCCCCGGACTTTCGGGCACGATTGCGGAGTACCCCAAAACTGCAATATTGGCAGACGCATTCAAATCGGCATCACATTCAAAACCACAATGTCCACATTTAAACGACTTACCAGAACGATACGATTTACCGTTAACCGGATGTACGTGGTGACACCGCGAACAAGTCTGACTCGTGTAAGCAGGTGGAACCAAAACTACTGGCACTCCCGCAATACTTGCCTTGTATTGGGTAAACAACCGCAACTGATAAAATGCCCAATTGTTGGTTCTACGTCGTTCCGTTTTAGAACGTGGCTTTTCGTTGAGCGATTCTCGAATGTTTGTCAAATCTTCAAAAGCAAGTGCGGCATTACTTTGTTTTGCTTCAAAGACAATTTCTTTAGAAATGTTGTGATTCAGCCACTTTTGAAAGCGTTGTTCTCTGCCAGAGAGCCGTCTCAGGAGTCTTCTAGAACTCCGAGTGCGTTTGCGTTGAACATTAGCTCTGACCTTACTGTAGCGGTCACGGATAAATTGAATCTGTTTGCCACTCCAAGATTTTCCAGTACTTGTCGTGGCGATATCTCGCCTGCCGAGGTCAATGCCAATTACTCTGGGCGTTTTGCCCGGTGGTTGGCTTGGAACATCAACAGCGATGTTGATATAGTAGTCGCCCCGTTTGGTTTTGTTGAGAGTGGCAGCAGTTGGAGATTGACCTTTGAGCAACCCCAGTTGATAGTTACCGATGCTCAACTTAAACTTCCTGCGTCCACTTATCAATGTCACGCCAACGGCTTGGGACTCTTCGATGTATTGAAAAGTCCGAGCATCCAAATTAATGGACGTTGGTCTGAATGCGTGGATTTGTTTAACAGCCTTAGCGTTGCCAATCACGCGACGAATCGCTTGGCAAACGTGATTTGCTTTCAACCCCGTGGCTTCACGAACGCTCTTGTAAACCAAGTGATGCAACTTGGTTGTATTCCAGCATTTTTCGCGTTTTGCAACGGACAATATCTGGTTGCAAGCATCTGCAAACCCCTCTAAAGTTGCGTCAATCTCTTGCTGCAACTTTACAGGAACTTCAATCTTGCATTTTACAGATATTGTCTGCATTTAAATAACTTGAAAACTCATCCAATTATAATAAAGGACGGTTTGAGTATGCAACGAGTTCTCAAGACAATTTCACTGCCATTAAAATGGCACGAGTCGCAGTTCCTCCTTGGTCTAAAGACACAAGGTTTCCCTGCTCCCGGAGGTTCCAGATGAAAAATGAGGCTCATCCACTAAAAGGTCTACCCAATTTATATGTTTTTTTGTTTTTCTAGGTTACTGGTAATAAAAGATACGAAAATTAAGTTTTAATAAACTATTCAAAAAGATTGTTTTGGGACACCAGGGGAATTTACCAATGATGAGTAGCACCTACCACCAGGGCTTAGTAGCGCTATCTATAGCGATCGCAGTACTGTCATCTTACACAGCTCTAGATTTAGCAGGGCGCGTGACGGCGGCTGAGAAAAAGATCAGGCTGATTTGGTTGATTGGCGGTAGCATCACGATGGGAATTGGTATCTGGTCGATGCACTTTATCGCCATGCTTGCTTTTAGTTTGCCAGTCCCTATTGCCTATGATGTGAAGACGGTGATTTTCTCAATCATGCCTGCTGTCGTTGCTTCTGGAGGAGCGCTCTTTCTTGCCAGTCGCCAATTTTTGAGCTGGCAGCGCTTGCTGTTTGGGGGGGTGTTAATGGGTCTGGGGATTGCTGCCATGCATTATATTGGGATGGCAGCTATGAGGATGGAGGCTCACACTCATTACGATCCCGTGTTATTTGTACTGTCAGTGCTTGTTGCGATCGCAGCATCTATTGCGGCTTTGTGGATTGCTTTTCACTTCCGGATGCAAACGAGCCACAAGGGAAGGTCATCGCGGATATTAAGTTCGCTGCTGATGGGGTGCGCGATCGCTGGTATGCATTACACGGGAATGGCAGCAGCTTCTTTTATGCCAACTCAAGCTGTGGGTAGGGTGTTGGCAAATCAGGCAAATTCTTCTTTAACCTTGCTAGCAACTGGGATTGGGGTGTGTACCCTGATTATTTTGGCGTTTACTCTGCTGACATCTTTTATCGATCGCCGGATGTCAGCGCAAGCTATACTCTTGAGACAGCAGGAAGCGGAAGTTTTGCGGGCGCAGAAATTTACAGAATTGACTCTCCGCATTCGCCGTTCTCTCAAGTTGGATGATGTTCTCAATACGGCGGTCCGTGAAGTGCAGCAAGCTTTGGGTACAGACCGGGTGATTATCTACCGCTTTAATCCTGACTGGAGTGGAACAATCATTGCGGAGGAGGTAGGGTTAAATTGGAATCCCCTCCTAGGGCATACAGTGAATGATTCTTTTTGGGAACGTTATATTGAAACTTACAACGGTGGTCGGGTTTGGGTAACGAACAATATTTACGATGTGGGTTTTGCTCAAGCTCATTTGGAGATTTTAGAACATTTCCAGATTAAGGCTTATATGGCTGCGCCGATTTTGAATAACAATCAACTCCAGGGCTTGCTGTTTTGCCATCAGTGCTGCGGTTTTCGACTTTGGCAAAAGACGGAGGTTGAGTTATTCCGACAATTGGCAATTCAAATAGGGATTGCTTTGGAACAGGCAAATCTGTTGCATGAATTGCAGCAAGCACAGGAAATTTTACGGGTGCGCGATCGCGCTATTGCTGCGGCTAGCAATGGTATTCTCATTACAGACCCGCGTCAGGCAGATAACCCCATTATCTTTTGCAACGCTGCATTTCAAACAATCACCGGCTACTCGCAAAAAGAAGCACTGGGGCAAAACTGTCGTTTCTTGCAGGGACCGGATACAGATCCAACGACGGTGAAAGAGATACACGACGCTGTCAGAGAAGAACGCGATTGCCAAGTTGTGATTAAGAATTATCGTAAAGATGGAACTCCTTTTTGGAATCAGCTGACCGTTTCACCAGTTCGGGATGCGTTGGGACAGGTGATTCATTTTATTGGAGTACAGGCAGATATTACAGAACGAACACAGACACAAGAAATGTTGCGAGACAGTAAGGAAACGTTGCAACGGCAAGTGGTTGCGCTGCTCGATGATGTTCGGGAAGTGTCTAAGGGTAACTTGACGGTACGTGCGGAAATTTCCGTAGGGGAAATTGGGGTTGTGGCTGAGTTTTTCAATGCCATTATTCAAAATTTGCGGCATATTGTGACTCAGGTGAAACACACCGCCGCACAGGTCAATATTTACGTTGGGGAAAACTCAGAAGCAATGCGTTTGTTGGCTGATGATGCTCTCAAACAAGCTGAAGAAATTACCAACACTTTACAGTCTCTCGATGCAATGGCGCTTTCCATCCAAGCTGTGGCAGATAGCGCACACCAAGCAGCAACTATGGCTCGCACGGCGTCCACTGCTGCTGAAAGCGGAAACAGTTCTATGGATTTGACGGTTAATAGCATCATGAATCTGCGTTTAACCATGTCAGAAGCGGCTAAGAAGGTGAAGCGGTTGGGTGAATCTTCTCAAGAGATTTACAAAGTGGTGGCTTTGATTAAACAAATTGCTTTGCAAACAAATATTATTGCGATTAATACCAGCATTGAAGCAGCAAAAGCGGGTGAAGAAGGTCGGGCTTTTAGTGTGGTTGCAGAAGAAGTGAGTCAATTAGCGGCTCAATCGACACAAGCGACTCAAGAAATCGAGCAAATTGTGGATAACATTCAGTTTGAAACCACGGAAGTGGTAAAAGCTGTGGAAGAGGGAATGAATCAGGTGGTGGAAGGGACGGATTTGGTGAGAGATACTAAGATGCAATTAGGGGAGATTTTAGATGTATCCCGCCAGATTGATGAGTTGGTGCAGTTAATTTCTGATGCAACGGTGTCCCAAGCGCAAACTTCACAACTGGTGGCGTCGTTGATGAAGCAGATTGCTCATGATTCTTTCCATACGAGTGAATTTTCTCGCTTGGTTTCGAGCTCTTTGGATCAGACTGTGAGTGTAGCAAAGCAATTGCAGGATTCCGTTGCGGTGTTTACCACTGAGGAGAAGCAGGAAAGTGCCATTGTTGAGCCGCCTATGGCGCTGGAGACGATAGATACTCGCGAGTATACTGTTCTGGATTCTGTGGTAGTTCACAATGGCAATGGCAAACACTCTGTGAAGCGGTAGGTTTTGCCCTCACCCCCAACCCCCTTTTCCACGGGCGAGGGGGCTTAGGAGTCCCTCACCCTGACCCTTCCCGGCTTCTCACCCTACTGCGAAATCTGTAAATTCTCGCATTTTCGGAGTGTGAAATCCAATGACAATATCATGCTTGGGTACTCCCATTTCTATTAGTTCCAAGGCAATGTCAACTTCAGTCGTATTTTGTTGAATCCAAATTTTCTCATTTATAATATCAAGATGCATTATAGGACCGTAAATACGCTTTTGGTTGTTCCAGCCTACTCTTAGAATTTGGTAATGATTGCGTTCTGTATCAAATATTGGTTCAACTTCTACTTCACCGTAACTTGGTTTATACTTGGTATATTTATTAAGAAGTTGTTGAATTTTATTTCGATAATCGTCTATTTTAGCCATTGGACAATTTCCTCATTTTCAATGTTGTAAACAATAATTTTAAGTTGGTTTTCAGATATAGCAATCCTAAATCATTCCTGAAGAACTTAAGAGCGCTAGAGGCGAATATAATTCGCAACTATACAAACAAAGTCCCTTCGGGTTCGCCAGTCGCCTACGGCGGGAAACCCGCCTGCAGCGCTGGACTCACCACCTATGTGGACTTTATTAAACAAACCTACATCCGGCAGGTTTCGTCTGTATTGTGATTTTTAAGCGCTAAGCATGAATTAAATTCAATATCATCTAAAGACAGCTTATCATGGGAGTCAGTCGCTCCATCAAAACTATGTACGCCGTCATTTCGAGCGAAAATATTCAGCTACCCTCCGGAACGTTGGTGAGAATGCCTGGTTCCTGGCAACTCTATCGTACCCTTTGCGATAGTCGAGGCGATTCCTCCATTCCACGTATTAAGTATCGCTCTGGGGAAATTTTACTCATGTCACCACTGCCGAAACACGGACGTGAAGCGAATATTTTGGCAGATGTTGTGAAAGTTTTACTTGATGCCCAAAACCGCAATTATGAAGCATTTACACCCATTACAATGGAACTGCCTTCTGAAAGCGGTATTGAACCAGATTATTGCTTTTATATTGATAATTGGCAAGCAGTGGTGGGACGAGACAGGTTGGAGTGGGATACCGATCCATCACCCGATTTAGCAATTGAAATTGATGTCACTTCATACACTGATGTTAACGACTATATCCCGTACCGTATTCCAGAAGTTTGGATCTTCAAACGCGATCGCTTAGCAATTTATGGTTTGCAGGAAAATCAATACCAGCTGCAACCAACCAGCCGCTACTTCCCTAATGTGGATTTAGGAGTTGTTATCGCTCAGTGTTTAAAAACAGCAGGCGATCGCGGTACGGGTGTAGCTATTCGCGAATTACGCCGTTCTTTGGCCTCTGATTAGGATTGACACTCGCCCTGCTGAAGCAAAGGCTAAGAGTAATTCTATGTGAAGTTGCACATTATTGCCCTCACATTGGAAATGTGGAGCTATACAAACAAAGCCTGCCTTCGCAGGCTAATTGTATGCATCTTCATAGAAAACTGGTATAGCAGTCCCAAATGAAATATAAAAATAAGAGTGAAGACTGCTAATAGCTAATAGCTAATCGTCAAAAAGCAATTAGCCATTAGCCATTAGCTATTAGCCATTAGCTTTAGCCATTAGCCAACTGATACTTTATCAGCACTTGCTGCTTGATAAGACTTCTCCAGACGCATGATTTGCTTGGCTTGGATGGATAGGGAATTAGCATCCAGCCGGTTGGCAATTAGGGCATCGGTGGAAAATAGACCTGCACCATTGATGGTGAAGAAGAGAAAGCACGCTGCATAAATTAAAGACAGTTCTAGGTAGGAAATGTTGAAGCCTGCAACCAGGATGTGATGGTAGACAGCCACACACATGGTTGAGAACAAACCGAGCGATGCCACGCGGGTAAACAAACCAATGGCGAGTAGTGGTGCGCCTAGGAGTTCGGTGAAGGCTGCTACATAGCTGAAAAACAGGGGAAAGGGTAAACCGATGACTTCGACATAGGCTTGAGAGAAGCTTTCGATGTTACCTAGTTTGTCTAACCCGTTGTGGATCATGATGATGCCAACGATGACTCTCAGGAGCGCCCAAGCTGTTTGGGAGGAGACACTGGGATTTACGTTGGGTTTGAAGATACTGGTCAGAAGGGTTGTGGTGGTCATGTTTGCAGTATGAGTGATATTATGAGGACATATTAAAAAACTTAACAAAAACATAAAGAAATGTAAATAAGTAGTTGTAACTGAAGTGGCGATCGCTCACAACTAACCACGATGAAATGCTGTATTGAATGCGATCGCGTCTCGATATCAATTTGTCTGAGCTTTGCTTAAGTAAATCAACGCAAATCATTAATTTAGGTTTTTATTTATACTAGTTCGTTCGTCATTAGGCTTGCCAAAGGCTACATAGGACTACTGGGTGTGAAATCTATGATTTTACATTTCGTTGCATTCTTTGGTTCTCCATACACTGGCTTAGGGATAAATGTGTTGTTAATAACCGCTAAGATTCTGTGTTAGTCTAGATAAATTTAAAGCTATTTAAATGTAGTTATCTTTAGCGATCGGTGAATGTCGGTAGTTGAAAAATATCTCTTCACAGACTCTCACTATCATTTGTCAACGGTAATTACTCGGAGAGAGCTTTAAAATCTCAGAGGGATCGCTAATTATTTTCCGTAAATCTGCCATTAGCATTTACAGTGAGGGCTCCTATACTTTAGAGAGTTTTATTAAACATAACTAATTTAAAGTTATCAGACACGACACAAGCCTGGAGATAAATTTAACAGGTCTTTCTAAGAGTTTGGCTTTTGTCTACTGAGGGTGTATTTTGCTATCTAAAAAATTACATTAAGTAAAACCTGCTTCCCCCTACAACAACAACCATGGAAGATTACGTACAAATTTGGTTTATTTTGAGACGGCGATGGTTACCAGCTTCTATCGTCTTTTTGGCTGTATTCCTGTTAAGTGTTGTGAAAACGATGCAGGATACACCTATTTATCAAGCAAGCGGTCAACTTTTATTTAAAAAGAATACGACCTCTTCTTTGACAGGGGTTGGTAGCCAACTAGGACAGTTAGAAACTTCAGTACGTGGTAATCCTTTAGATAATGAAGCGGCTATTTTGCGTTCTCTGCCTCTTGCAGAAAGAGCTATAGCTGCTTTAAGGCTATCTCAAAGTCCTCAAGTTTTGTTAAAAGAACTACAAGTTTCTAACATCAAGGGTACTGATATCCTGGAACTATCTTACGTAGGTACAGAACCAAAAAAGGCTGCCTCTATTGTCAATACCCTAATGAGAATTTACATAGAAAATGACATAAATGCAAATCGTGCCCAAACTAGGTCTGCTAGAGATTTTATAGCGCAACAATTACCGATAAGGAAAGCAGCATTACAAGCGGCGGAAGAGACATTACAAAGATTTAAGCAGCGAAATAGAGTTTTAGACCTCAAAGCAGAAGCAGCATCTAGTGTAAATATTCTCAGCGAGCTAGATAGGCAAGTAGCTGCAGCCAGATCTGATTTTGCAGCTCAAACGGCGCGTAAGGAATCAATCCAGAGTATGTTTGGTGTGAGCTCGCAAGAAGCAGTTATTGCAGGTTTTGTTGGTGAATCTCCTACAACTATTTCTGTTCTCGGACAGTTACAAGAGGCTCAACAAAAGCTTGAAGTTTCAAGACTCCGCTTAACAAATGCTCACCCAACTGTGATTAACTTGAAAGAGCAAGTCAACATTCTCAATAAAGAACTCAAGCGACGAATAGAACAAAGTTTTATCGGTAAAGCAGGACGCTTTAACCAAATTAAAGACCCAGAAAAAATTGTTCAACTTAGAACTTTAGGTTTGCAACAAGGAATCCTTCAGAGTTTTGCTGGTGCTGAAGCAGAACGTCTGAGTTTGCAAGTAAGGCTTAAAGCTTTAGATAGAGTTATTGATTCCTACAGACAAAGGGCTAATACTTTACCCCAACTAGAGCTTCAACAGCGTCAAATCGAACGTGAAATAGCTGCTACTGAAGCTAGTTATAAAAACCTTTTAGATAGATATCAAGAGCTTCAGGTAGCAGAGAATCAGGAAGTAGGTAATGCTCGAATTATCACACCTGCTTTAGTCCCAGGACAGCCGATAAAGAGCCGTCAGTACGTGAACTTGCTGCAAGGCTTAGTTGGTGGAATTGTTTTGGCTAGCGCTGCTGCTTGGCTGTTAGAGAAAGTTGACGGTACTGTTAAAACTTCTAAATCGGCTCGAGACTTGTTAGCCTCTTATCCTGTACTTGCGATCGTTCCTCCTTTTCCCCATCGCAATCTTATTCACGCTGTTCCAGAAGTCATTGTCAGAAATAATCCCGATTCTCCTGTCAGCGAAGCATTCCAAATGCTTCAAACCAATCTGAGATTTTTTAACTCAGATAGACCTATCAAAGTCATAGTCGTTGCAAGTTCCGTACCTAAAGAAGGCAAATCTACTGTTGCTGTTAATTTAGCTGTTGCCATGTCTCAGTTAGGACGCCGAGTGTTGCTCATAGATGGAGATTTGCGTCATCCCAGCCAGCATAAAATCTGGGAAATTCCAAACGAGCGTGGTTTAAGCAGCGTCCTCACAAGTGAGTCTTCTTTGGAAGAGTCTATAGTTGAAGTCCAGCCGAATTTGCAAGTACTTACTGCAGGTGTTGCAACTCGCAATCCAGTTGCCTTGCTCGATTCCAGCCAAATGGCTGTATTGGTGGCGCAAGTTGCACAAACTTATGACTTTGTCATTATCGATACTCCTCCATTGACCGTAGCAGCTGATGCTACTATTCTAGGTAAGATTTCTAATGGCGTCTTATTTGTTGTTAGACCAGGAGTGGCAGATTCCAGCAATATTGAGCTATCTAAAGATCTGCTGGAAAAAGCCGGTCAGCATGTTTTGGGTGTGGCGATTAATGCGGCACAGACTAAGACTGCGACTTATAGTGTGAGTGCAGCGAGAGTGTAGGGGCGGGGGGACGCTCTCCCCCATAACTTGGGTTCATACGCTGATGCTTGAAAATCAAGTGTTATTAGTAGGACTGACGCAACCTCAACGCCATTTTGGGTATTTTACATATTGTCGCTCCCCCCTATGCGTAAGTCCTAATTAGTTTGATTATCCATACTTATAAAATAGATTATTTATAGAAATTAAGCGATCGCTCATTTGTATAAATAATTCAATTTGCTTACAAACGTCCCAATACTTTTAGAGTTTCAGGCTCTGAAATTTAACGAATTCAACTAAATTTACTCAAGCTACGCTACTATTGTTACAACATTAGCCATTTTTTAGAAGACAATAAGGCTTTAAATATCTTAATTAAGTTAATTGGGAGAATTATCTTTATTTTGGAAGATTGACAAGGTCGAGCAATAGAATTCAAAATGTGCTTTTCTACAACTAAAGTAATATTCTTTTAGAAAGATAAATTGTATTTTTATATATCTTTATTATTTTGTTAACGTTCTATAGAAAGAATAAATCGGGAACAAAGATTAATAAATAAAAACTTTGTATTGTGTGGGGTAGATAAGAATTTCCCTACCTGGGATAGACAGAGAATCTTGAAGAAACCCTATACAGTTTGTATATGATTCTTACTAAATTTTTTCTTTTTACCAAGCTCTCATGCAGACAGGGTAGCTTCAAATGATGCATTAGTAAGAAGGTCTGCACTTTGATAAATTAACTTTTTAGGAGGTTATTTGTGCGGATTGCTCAGGTTGCTCCATTATGGGAGAGAGTACCGCCCCCAGCTTATGGTGGCGTAGAGTTAGTAGTGGGGTTACTGACTGATGAATTAGTCCGTCGCGGACACGAAGTAACCCTTTTTGCATCGGGAGATTCTATCAGTCTGGCAAACCTTGTCTCGGTTCACCCCCAAGCCCTTAGACTTGATAAGAAAGTAAAGGAGTATAACGTTTACGAAACGTTGCAACTCAGCCGGGTGTATGAAATGGCGGAAGAATTTGACGTTATTCACTCTCATATGGGTTATGGAGTGATCCCCTATGCCAATCTGGTAAAAACCCCCACCGTTCATACATTGCACGGTATTTTTACCCCTGATAATGAAAAGATGTATAGGTATGGGAAAAAGCAACCATACGTTAGTATTTCCGATGCACAGAGGGAACCAAGGCTGGGGTTGAACTATGCGGCAACGGTTTACAACGGTATTGATGTCAGCAGTTATAAATTCTATCCCCAACCAGATGAAGAGCCGTATTTAGCCTTCCTAGGTCGTATATCTCCTGAAAAAGGACCGCATCATGCAATAGAGATAGCCAAGAGAACGGGTTGGCGTTTGAAGATGGCCGGTAAAGTAGATGTCGTTGATGTAGAGTATTACGAAAGGGAAATTAAACCTCTTATCGATGGCAAACAGATTCAGTATTTGGGTGAAGCTAACCACGAGCAAAAGAATGTATTGATGGGCGGTGCGGTTGCAACTTTGTTCCCCATTACCTGGCGAGAACCATTTGGGTTAGTGATGATTGAATCAATGGCATCTGGTACTCCAGTGATTGCTATGAAACTGGGATCTACAAAAGAGGTGATTGCCCACGGAAAGACAGGGTTCCTTTGCAACACTGTAGAGGAGTGTGTAGCTGCTGTTGACAAGGTTGCTGAATTAGACCGGGCTGGTTGTCGGGAATATGTTTTTAAGCGTTTTAGCTATCAAGCAATGACTGATGGTTATGAAGCGGTTTACAGACAAATCCTAGCAGATCGCTTTGCTCAAAGTGTAGGGCAATTCCGTAAGTCTGTTATTGCCAGTAACGGTCGCGTTTAAAACAATTAGGTTAAATCTACCTTTAAGTGACTTTTGCTAAACTGAAATTGAGTGATATTAGAAGTCACTACGCGGTGAGTATAAGTACTACACCGCTTTTACTTATTTAATTAGCACACTACTTCTTGTTCTTTGATTATTCTTTTTTTAAGCGGTTGAGCTGGATTACCTGCGTAAATAGTCATTGGTTCTAATGAATGCCCTGTCACTCCGCCTAATGTCAGCACTGCTCCTGCTCCTATAGTAACGCCAGGACCAACAACTGCTTTTGCTGCAATCCAACTACTTTCTTCTATGTAAATTGGTGCAGCAATTAACTGAAAATCAGGATGCTTCCAGTCATGATTTCCCGTACATAGGTATACGCCTTGTGACAAACAAACATGGCTCTGTATGGCAATCGGGGCAATGTTATCTAACCAAGAATCTTCACCAATCCAAACGTGATCGCCAACTGTCAACCGCCAAGGAAACTTGACCCGCACCCCAGGTTTGATACGGACTGCTTGACCAATCGTTGCACCAAATAAGCGCAGCATCCAAACCTTGAAAGAAGACACGGGTAGCCAATAACTTTGTACTAAAGGCGATCCCAGGAAATACCACAACAGTTGTTTCCAAAAGGGAGCACCTGGAGTATATGCTCCTAAAGTATAATTATCTAAACGCATATGACGAATAAATAACATAAGAATTGAGGCTTGCTCCTGTGCGACCTGTCAAAATCCAAAGGAGTGAGCGACAACAATCGCGGAGAATATTCATGAGAGGTTCTTTAGGTCGATTGGAGGGAACGGAAAGAGGGGTAAAAGTAATGCCTTGACTGCCCAGAACTAAGGTAGCTATTACTTTTGCTCGTGGCATATGAAAGTCAGAGGTAATTAAGTACAGGTGTTGTATCTGGCGTTGTTTAAAATCAGATACAAGACTAGTGAAGTTGGTAACCGTGTCAACGGCGCGGTAGTCTAAATGAAGGCGTTGATTTGAAATACCAAACGCTTGGAAAACAGATTTAGCTTGGTCTTTATTTGTGCCACTAGAAACCCAAATTTCTAGATTAGGAAAGTATTGTGCAAATTGAGCTGTGAATTTTTCTCTATCTATACCCCCACCAAGAGTAAATATGGCTTGTGGAAATGGATTTTGATAGGAGGTGATCGCTAAACGTATGGGAATAATACTTAGGAGAACAATGAACAGACCTACTACAGTAAAAAACCAATATTTTTTGAGATAGCTCTGTAATTGCTTCACCGATAACTTCCACCAATTTTCTGTATTCTTCAATTAAGATGCTTAATTTTAACTCAGCGTTTTTAACACAAAGGTCTCCATATTCTGCTTTTGCATTTTTTCATATTCAATTAAGTGAATAGAAAGTAAAACTTCTGCCAAAACTCTTTGAAAGGCATAGTACCATCCATGCCATCCATCGAAAATACCTCTTTTTAAGATGAGGCAGTAGAACAAGATAATCAAAGGAGCTAGAATTTTTTGTTTGCGAATGCGATCTCCCAAACTAAGTTGATTATTAGGAGTTTCTGTTAACTTTTGTGCCTCAATCACCATGTAGCGATCTTGAGCCCATAGCCAACGGCTTAGAGACTTGCGATCGTCATGGTAAATATAACCAGAAAGATAACTAGACTGACCTTCTACGCGTAACAGCTGAGTATGTCCATCATCAATATATTTTGCTTTATTTTTTTTGAAAAGAACTTGGCGGGGTGGTAATAAAGCGCTATGTAATGGTTTGCCAAATACACAGTATTTAAATCGAACAAAGTAACCATCTATGAAGGTATTTAAAGGTATCGATTGAATTTCTTGAAAAAGCTCATCGGTCACTATGTAGTCTGCATCCAAAGAGAGTACCCATTCAGTTGTAACTTTTTCTAAACCATAATTCCATTGCGATGCATGGGTATCAAATTTTCGCTTAAAAACCTGAACCTGTGGATAGGAGGCTAAAATTTCCAGAGTTCCATCGGTACTGTAGCTGTCAATAACAATAATATTGTTTGCCCAAGAAAGGTTCTTGAGCACGCGAGCGATATTGGGCGCTTCATTATATGTAAGCAAAAGAGGTGTAACTTGTTCCATTATTTTGATATGTATCGCTAATAAGAAAATTTTCTCTATTGCATTAAAAACAACTCATAATGTTTGATAATCTTGTTGTAAATCTCTATAAGATGATTAGATATATTCCTCCAAGTATATTTCTCTAAAACTAGTTTCCTGGCATATTCACCCATACTCTTTGCTTCTTGAGGATGTTCTAAAGCTCGTTTTAAAAGAGATGAGATCGCAGTTATATCCAGTTCTGGAACATAACCCAAACGCTCCTCTTTCACCAAACCAGCTAAAGCAACACCAGGAGTCACCAGCACGGGAAGACCAACAGCAAGGGCTTCTAAAACTGCGACTCCAAAATTTTCTGAGTGGGACGTGAGAGCAAACAGGTCTGCTCCCTGCATTAATATATTCTTTCTTTCTCCTTCAACAAATCCGGTAATATGCGTATGAGTGCGAATGCCATGAGAAAAAAGCAGTGATTCTACGTATTTTTCATACTCTGGCAAGCCATTACCCGCCATAACAAAGGTAAAGCGACGATCGGCTAGTTTCCCTAGTGCTGGAATTAGATAATCCAAACCTTTTTTAGGATGGAAACGTGACAAAAACAAGATGATGGGTTCATCTGCCAGAACATTTAGCTCCTGGCGCAAGCGCTGACGAGCATCAGGGATTGCGGGCGGGATGGACAAACCATGAGGCAAGATAAAACTGGGGGTATTTAAACTTAATAGAGAAACTTCTTGCTCTTCTTGTTTGGAGGTCAGGTGAAGGGCTTGGCTACCCTTAAGATTAGCTATTTCTATAAGCTTGAGATAAATCTGCTTTTTGCGAGCGCTTTGCTGGAGAGACCAATGGCACAATTGACCTAAAGGACGAACTATATAAGGAACTTGTTTTTGACGGGCAATCGCCATCGTTACTGTAGAAGGATAAGAAAAGATAGCATGGATGTGTAACAGGTCATATTGATGAATTTTTTGCCATAACCAAGCAGTTAATTGATGGGAAAAAGCAAACTCACGTACAGCATGGGAGTTAGGGGAAAATCGAGAAAAGAACCAAATTGGCACTCCATGGTACTCAGTGCATTCTCCAAGAGATACATCTAGTAAATCTCGTCCGTTATCATTTGTGGTGGCTATTTCAGCATCAATACCCATATCGCGCAGTGCTGTGACCATTTCTATGACTGCAAGACTCGGACCGCCCCGGACTGGAGCAACAGAGGGAATCACGTGAAGGACTTTCATTTTGTTACCTGCTCCCACCAATACTTAAGAACTGCCAAACTCCATCGGCGATACCAGGGTTTGAGGGGTATATCATTTGAGGCAGTGATATTGCTAAAGTAATCTCGCCATTCACCTGCCATCCACTGCTCGTAGGGAAAGAAAAAGCCTCGTTTGGGACGATTCACAACCCAATCAGGTAAATTAGGGACGGCTGCAATCAATAATTTTTTTCCAAAGGCTAAACGAAGATTACTAGGGATGGGCGCAACTGCTTCTAACAAGCTGCTATCAACCAGAGGAACCCGCAATTCTAGTCCCCAAGCCATACTCATAACATCGCTGTCACGGAGTAATTGATTCCGCATATAACAACTCAGTTCTAAAAAACTAACTTCATCTTCTAGGGTGAAAGTTAGTTGCTGATTATTTAGATAGTTTTCCCAATGAAAGGAAGTTGGAGGAGATTCAACGTATTGATGGGCAAGTGTACAAGCTTCTGTATGAGAGAAAATTCCTCGAAAGCTTCGATACGCTGTAGATGAACTGGGAGAACCCCGAAGAAAATCGCCCAATCGCTTTATTTTTGGTGGCACACCCCAATGAGCCAAAGCCGTCCCTGCGCTGGTAGCAAGCATGGGAATTGCTTTCAACTGTTTGCTTTTTGCTACCATTTGTGGAATTTTTACAAAAGATTGGTATCCTGCAAATAATTCATCTCCTCCCAGCCCTGATAGTACAACTTTAGTACCACTTTCACGAGCTACTTTTGATACGCAGAAAGTATTAAAACCATCGATACTTGGTTGATCGATCGCGTCTAAAAATTTAGGTAGTAACTCTTTAGCCGCTGATGCTGTGACTTTATATTCCGTGTGCTTTGCACCAAACTCTTTAGCAATTTGTTTGGCAATCTCCCCTTCATTCCACTGCGTTTCTTCAAAAGCGATAGAGTAAGTACTTAATTGTTCTTTTTGTGTCTGGCTTGCTAGGGCAAGAACAGTTGTTGAGTCAATACCACCACTTAAAAAAATTCCTACAGGTACATCACTGATAAAGTGATGTTCAATCGAGTCAACCAGAGCAGCATGAGTTTTTTCTTGGGCTTCTTGTGGTGAAATTTGTTCGGGGGTGAAGTTAATTTGCCAATACTGCTCTTTCTTTACTCCAGTAGACTGCCAATACAACCAATGACCGGCTGGCAAACAGTAAATATCTTCTATAAGAGTGTGTGGTTCTGGCACCGAACCAGTTACCAAGTAACCATATAATCCCGACTTACTCATGTTAACAGTCGGTAAACTAGAGGCAAGAACAGCTCTGAGTTCTGAAGCAAAAATCAGAGTTGAACCAGATTGCCAATAATATAACGGTTTGATTCCCAGAGGGTCACGAGCTAAAAAACAGGTTTTCTCCAGGTTATCCCAGATAGCAAAAGCAAACATCCCCCGTAAATACTTGACACAGTTATGCCCCATTCTCTGGTACAGCCTAAGAATAACTTCTGTGTCTGTTTGTGAATAAAACTGCTCTCCTTGGGAGATGAGATTTTGCCGAAGTTGTCGAAAATTATAAATCTCACCATTAAAGGTAATCCAGTACCGTCCATCAGATGCGGACATGGGCTGGTGCCCTGCTGGACTGAGGTCAAGAATTGACAAACGAGTATGAGCAAGAGCAGCTTGTCTATTAGTTGAAATATAAAGACCAGCATCATCAGGTCCGCGATGTTGGATCGCTATCTGCATCCGCCGAATAACTGTTTCCAAGGCATCCTGATACCGATCGGCAGTAAGAATTCCTGAGATGCCACACATAAAAATTATCTCCTTGTCATTAACTTGAAATGCTCACCCATAAGATTTGCAAGATTCTGTTGAAAACGCTCAAACCCAAAGGTAGTAATTACTTTCTGGCGTAAAGCTTCAGGCTGATAAATTAAAGGATTGGGATAAACATAGCGTAAAATTTTGAGCAACGCTTGCGTAATTTCTCCGATATCTTCTGGATTAACAAGTGCTCCCAGTTCGCCATGGCAAAGTGCATCAATCGCCCCATCTTGGTTACCTGCTAGGACGGGTTTGCCGCAAGCTAATGCTTCTAGATAGACAATGCCAAACCCTTCTCCTTTGCTGGGCATGGCATAAACATCGCAAAGGTTGTAGTAATCGCACAAATGCTCATCAGGTACAAAACCAGCTAGAGTCACACAACCTTGCAGTTCAAGTTGAGCAATGATTTGCTCAATTCTAGATCTGTCATCTCCCTTACCAATAATGATGTAGTGAATATCGGGAATGACTTTGCGAATAAGTGGAAGAGCTTGCAGAACTTTGTCGTATCCTTTGTACTGTTCTCCTTTTGCTAGTCTTGCAACAGTCAGTATGACTGGCTGTTGCGGGGTAAGTTTATATTGCGCTAGTAAATAAGCAGGTTTAGATGCAGGTTTGAAGCGACTTGCATCAAACGTATTTGGTAGGAGAGCAACTTTGTGGGGATCGAGATTTTGTTCTTTGAGAAGGCGATCGCGTGTGTAGTTGCTCACTGCTAAGATAAGGTCTGCATGATGTAGAGCAGTTTTTATAGAAGAGCTTTTTATATCCCAAGCTTCGATCCCGTGAGCAATAGTGCAGTACGGAATGTTAGTAACTTGTTTTAATTGATAAGCAGCAACACTAAAGTTGAGATGAGTAGAAAAAATAAGGTTTGGCCTTTGCCAAAGACCAAACCCAAGCAATTGAGCAGCAAAAGCAGGGGTACGTAGAGACAAAGGCAAATGCCCAGACCCATGAAAGCGTAAATAAGGAGAAACAAGAGGTAAGTGAATATCGTGCTTGATAAAAATATCGTAATTAAAGTCAGGATATACGCTTTGAAAAGCCCGAACACAAAAAGAAGAATAACGTTGGATGCCCCCTGTAGAGTCAAATAAGTCAGGTAACCACAGATGACAGTGAAATTGATTTTGAGTTGAATACATGGTTCTGAGTTACCGTCCTTTCATCAATAGTAATAGGGATGTGATTAAAGAGACAGTGCTTGTCCTCGCTTGGTTTTTGACTGATAAAATTTATTGAGAAAATATACTAAGACAATGGAAGCTGATGTGCTGGCTACAACTTCTACTAAAGAGCCACCAGGTTGAATTAAACCCAATCCAGGTAAAAACCATGAAGCAAATCCCGACCAATTGCCATTGACTAATTTTTGTCCGGCTGCAATATCGACAATTCGCAGTAGAGTACCATAGATAAGGAAACCCAACAACACACCTGTAGAACCAAAGTTGATATAAAATTCCATAACCTGCCCAACTCCTACACTCGTGCCATCTGCAAACTGCAGACCAGTGTAACGACTAACAATTTCAGGGCTACCAGCACGCACTGGTTTATCTGGCCAAACAAGACGAGGAATTGCTGCAATCGCTGCTTGTTCTAGGGTTCCCCCATCAGCATAATCAACAAATCCTGCTGTAATATGGTTAACAGCTTGACCTACCAAAGTATTTTGGTTAAGGCGAGCGTCAATCGCTTCTAAATGTTCTTGTTTAAATGGATCGAAAAATTCAAAGGTAGTAACTGTTTGCCACAACCGCTCAATTCTTGTTTGTCCGCTCTGACTACCCCAAACTGTTGCACGAATCTCAACGCGATCTCGCATATAGTTGACGAAGACGGATAGTCCAAATACAAGCAGAAGTAACGCAGTAACAACAACTTTCCATCGTGGGCGATAGAAGTTAAAGACAAAAATGAGTACAACTAATGACGCAACGGCTCCGTACCCAATAAACCCTAAAGTTAACACAGTTACAAGTGGCATACTACAAGCAATTATCAGCCATGTCAGAAAGGCTTTACTATCACCCATATACCAAGATTTCCAACAAGCAAGACATAAGCCCACAACGAAGAGAGATACACCTGATGTTGTTATGGCAGACAAACCAGGAACACCAAGCAAAATAGGAGCTATAGCCACACAGATAAACAGACCTATCGAAATGTAAGTCTTGGGGAGTTTCAAGTCAGGCTTGTAAGAAACTTCAGACAGCCAAACAGGTCTCATCTCTCTGAGTACCCAAGGTGCTACAAGAGTGCTACCAATTCCAAACCCAATGACACCGTAAACACTTTGATGAAAACCAGCTAAGACATGAGCAATAGAAACATCTTGACTCATTAAATATTCTGAGGTGGGAGTATACCAAGGAAACGCATAAATTAAAGCCCCAAACCAATGAATCATGGACAGGGTTAGCAAATAAATCAGTGGTAATCCCGCACTTGCTCGTTTTTGATTCCACTGGTTGCGAACGACTAAATGAACAACCATCAGCCAAATAAACAACCAAAATATTAACCATAAATGATCTTCTTTCAGCATTATTACTTATCTCTTATTCTTCAAAAACATATAAATAGCAGCAGAGGTTGCTGTTACTTTTACCCAATGCTTTGAGATGAAGTTATCATAAACTCTCCGTCACATTTATGCCACATCTTTTTCAATTTTGGTAATACCTTTTTAACAATTTTGTGAAACTTTTAGGCTAAATACTTAAGTAAGTTAGTGAGAAAAAAGCAACCCATGTAACGAAAAGTAAACTTTCTGTATTTGGCTCGTAGTTGCGCTGTCTATGCCTGCGGCAGACCTAGCAGCGAACATATGCATCGCAACTACAAACAGTGATAATTATTTGATTCACTTACGTAGAAATACTTACTCAATGCGATGATTTTGAGTGTGATATAGAAGTACTTATCGATAATTTAGAGCCGTTCTGATAACATCTCGCTGAAAACGCAGTTAAGCAACTATTTTTAATTAACAGGACAAAGACTTGTAAAGATGATAGTAATCTTTTAATCTTAAATGTAATTAAAGATTTTAAAGCTCTCTTTAATACGTAATTTACTCTTAATAGATAAATATAAATTAATTCATTTCGATTTAAGAAAATTGCATAATTAGGTACAATTTTCAAAAATTCTTTGATGTCTTGATTAGTCTGGAAAGATTGAGAAGAAACACTTGTTTGATGTTGTCTGTATAAGATAAGTGTCCTAGGTATATATTCTACATACCATTCATTACTCAGACAACGCAATAGCCATTCCCAATCACCCAATTGAGGAAGTTTTGGATTAAAACCTTCTAGTGATTCAAAAGCCTTTATTCGTATTGCACAACCTGAGATATGCCACCAACATCCTCTCAGTAACGTACTTTTAACGGATTTATCATTACCTTCAATCACTTCAATTTGCCTATTAGGATTGTCTTCTCCTACTTCAACAGATCCATCAGGCATTAAATTGTCCCAACTTGAGCAAATGGTAGCTACTTTCTCTGAACAAGTTTCTATTCGCAATGCGATTGTCTCTAACCAATTGTGCTTTGCAATGTCATCTGAGTGTAATATTAAAACCCATTCAGTAGAATTTTTAATAACTTCAAGAGCACGATTAACGTTTCCTCTCTCACCAAGGTTTTTTTCTCCTTTTAATACTAATAATGGAATTTGTGACTTCCAAGTTTTTATAGCTACTTCAATTGTTTCGTCTGTTGAGCAGTCATCAGCAAGATAAATAGCATAAATTTTGTTTAATTGGCTGTCTTGAATCTGAATTGACTCCAAAGTTTCACCAATAGTATTTTCGCTATTATAAGATGGTATCAGAATAGAAAATTGTGTCATTTTTTTGTAAATCTAACTAGTTTTTACTAAGACGCAATCCAAAAACCGAGTTATTACGGTAGAAAATTTCGCTTTCATAATAATCATTTCTTTTATGTAAATAATTAATAAGTTCTTCTATCATGACTGGGTATATAGCATCACAGTCTGGTGTAAAATCAGGTAATTCTAAACAGCGTGGTTTTATGAAGATAGGAAAGGATATAGCTCCTCCTTGTATTTGCTTTCTACGCTTTAAACGTACTTGTGGCAATCGAATACGACTATCATAAAAAGTTAATATTGCGTCAAGTAGTTTGCCTTGTGTTAGTTTAATTTTTCCAGAACCATAACTAAAACCCATATGTTCTGAAGGCATAGCATTTACATCAAAATTTGGTGCTATGGTAATTAAACTTCCACCTGGTTTTAAAACTCGCCATGCTTCATCCAAAAAAACATTTGGAAACACAAGATGCTCAATTACAAACATAGAAAAAACAACATCAAATGAAGCTGATGGAAATGGCAGTTGTTCTGCCCGAGCAGCAATAAAATTAAAATCTTTTCTCTCTTGCCACATATCCGAGCTTAAATCAACGCCTGTATATTTAATACCTTTGATACGAATAGCAAGTTCTTGAGCCGCACTACCATCTCCACAACCAACTTCCAACACATTGGCGTTTTCTGGGATTAACTCACACATAGTGATTTGAGCACCATGTGTTTCTTTTTGCCAGGAGGCATTGATACCCTTAATCCAATTGCTATGATAAGGAGATTTTAAATAGTAATTGGACATTTGATGTTGAAACTGTACTAAAGTATCTTTGTTGGATGATTCAATAGATGATAAGTATGCACTATTCGATCTTTTGCTTAAGAAAGTCATAGTCTTTTATAAACCTCCATAAAGTTTTTCTAGTAACCAATTGAGAGCGTTAAAATACCTGCAAGCATTTTTACTTTCTGCTGTGTCCTAACAAATTAGTGTGGATAGAAGCAAAGTCTGCTGCTACCTCTGTCCAGTCTCTTGGTTTGAAGCCATCATAAATGCTCCTTACCATTTGTGCCAGTTCTTGTCGATGTTCATGACACCATTTTAGTCTTTCGATAAATCTTTCAGGACTTCGGATTGGAAGCACCCAGCCTGTTTGACCTTCTACAATTATGTCTAAACTAGAACAATTTGTAGTAGTTAAAATTGGTAACCCAGAAGCTTGAGCTTGAGCGAGAACCATAGCATAACCATCTTGAATAGTAGGAAATATAAAAACGTCTGCATCTGCATAAAACATAGGTAAATCAAACTGAGCCTGTTTAGAAATAAATTGAATAGAATTACTAATATTTTTTTTAAAATTTATTGCTTCATTAGTAATAAAACCTATAAATTTTAATGAAATAAAATAATTTGTGTTGCAAGCTATATTAACAAGATCGTAAATACCCTTTTGAAAAGAAAAATTACTAACCATCAAAACATTAAGACATTTTCCGGAAAGAATTCTTTGATATCGAGCTTCTATAACTTGCTCACTAGGACGAAATTTTTCTAATTGAGCACCTAAAGGTAAAACTTTAAGTTTATCTGCTTCTACATTCTGCTCAAGAAAAGATTGTTTAGCAAAAGTCGAAAGACATATAATTATATCAGCTAGTTGATACTCTCTTTCTTCCCTATCAATCATCCAATTACTAGGTTTATTAATCTTTGTACCTACTCGTTTTTCTTCCTCAGATAAAAGATTGAATTGAGTACGTATATGAGCAGAACCTCTCACAAGAGTTTTTAAGACACGTTTATGAGACAAAGCTTGAAAAATTTCCTCTGCAACTCCACTAAAGACATGGACTACATCGTAGTCACGTTGCACAATCTTGTGAGCAGCCCATCTAGAGAAGTTGGAATGGATACAAGCTTCAAAATCAGGAGTACCTATAGCATTATGGACTTTATAAATAACACGGCTTAGAAGACCATGTAATAAAAAGCTCATAACACATTTTTGAGATATGCCGAATTTTTCTACAATCCTTTTAGGATAGTTAGTATACAAAGTAACATCATGACCTTGGTTGATTAGTTCTCGTGCTAAGTCAAAAGCATGGAAGCGTCCATGAACAACAATCGCAATTTTAAGTTTCATAATTGAAGTTGCAGATGATATTATTCTAAAGACAACATAGTTTTTAATCGCTCTTTGTATGTGTGTTTACCTTGAGTGATTAGTAAATGAGCCTTTCGAGCAAGGCAATTGCGTTCGGTATCGTGATTTAACAACCACTGAACTTTTTCTAGCATTTCTGGAATAGTTTTAAAATAAACAACTGCTTCGCCATCGTCTCCAAAAATATCTCGATGTTCTTGAGTATCTTCGCTCAACATACAACTACCAATGGCTGGAATTTCAAAGCTTCTCATGACATGACCATCACGATTCGATTTTCTTACCAAACATAGTGCTACTTTAGCCGTGCGAGTAGCTAACCTAAGTGTCCGTGGATTTGCATATCCTCGCAAACTTGATTTGGTTTCTGGGTAACGTTCCCAATATGCACCGTAGAGATGAACTTTCACACCAGTGCGAATGAGTGCATTTATCCAGGGTCTGCGATCGCTGTCGGCACCCCCGACAAAAATAACATCACAATCATACTGACATTTTTCTTCTGGAGTGATTGAAGTGTCAGAATAAAATAACTCTTCATCAAAGCCAAAGGGTAAATATTGGACGTGAGGACATCCAACTTGTCGAAGATTGTTGATATTAGCACGACGGGGAGAAAAAACTATATCGTAATAGGGCAGAGCTTTTAGAAACCAAGGAGAGTACAGCACTCGATTCCAAGGATCGTCGGTAAGAAAGTTAATTTTCTTAATTCCGCGATCGCTAAGTTCAGATAACGCTTGGTGAGATATTGGCGCAATCCCCGTTGTAATGAGAATCTCAGCTTCTTGCTCCAGACAACTTTGAACAATTTTCTTACTAAAATCTTGCAGTCGAGATGGATATCTTCCCCGTAAATGCCAATTTACAGACTTAATAAATTTTGAAGCCTCAAATGCTGATTGCATATTGACAAACACGGGCTTCAGATTAGAATTAAGTGCAGCTTTGAACAAAGCATCACCAACATTTGTACCACCTGTTCCACCAGTTATGATAATTTTCATAGCATATTATTATAAAGCCCTAACTTTTTTGCTTTCTATATAAATAGATGGAACTCCTTCTTTTGTAAACTCCACTTGACTAATTTCTGATATGTACTTGCTTTCTCCATAAGTAGATTCACATATATCAACAAAGCCATTAGCACTCATAAAATGTTTAATAGATAGAGCATCATACATATATTTATGCTGGTGTGGATAGCTTTGTAAAAAATTCAAGATTTTAACAAAAATATTCCGATTTTTAGAGTATGTTCCTTCTTTATGTAAATTGATAAATTCTAAGAATTCTTGACTTGCTATTTCATCACCCTGTTCATAGCGAGATACATAATTTTTAGCTAGTTGATAAAGGTCAGGAACAACTATTCTTAAAATACCATTAGGACGTAGTACCCTAAAAGCTTCATTCATAAATAACTGTGATGTTTTTAACGTTAAATGTTCAAAAACATGAGATGCGTACACAACATCAACGCTACAATCCTTAAATTTCCATGCATAGCGTAAATCCATAAATATAACATTAGACGTACTATATTTAATAGATTTATGTATCTTTATCATCAGGTGTTGAATGATGGGATACTTTTGAAATAAGCTATTGAGAGAGGAATCAGTATTGATCCATCCTAGAGGACGAGTTTGACCGCATCCTAAATTTAGGAGAATTCGCTCCTCTAATTTCCGATTAGTTATTATCATGAGCTATACCTTGTATTGACTTTAAAGAATAATGATTTGGAGATTGAGTAAATGAAAGGTTTAACCTTATCAAAAAATCCTACAGGCAAACTTAATCCAAAAAAACAGATAGTAAAATAAAGAAGATAAACTCTGATTTTTCTGAAAATTCCAAAATCAACTTCGGAAAATACATTTTTTGGTTTTATACCAAGACAAATGCCCATTGCATAGTTCCAAGATTGAACGCGACGATATTCTACAATCCAAAATGGGTAAGTAAACAAGTAAAGTTGAAGAAATATTTTTTCTACAATCTCGGACTTATTTGTAGGAGTTAGATAAGGAGCGATCGCATCAGATATTAAGGGACCAATATGTATAAAAGGGAGTTTTCTTTCAATAATGGGACATGGGTTAAGCTTGGGCTTTACAGCATAGCTATCTACGCTTTCGTTCTGGATTTGAATATCCTTTCGTACTGCTGAGATATCTAGCTCGAGTAAAGAGCTACCACTGGCAAGGATTCTTGCCATAATAAACATTTGATACATTTCTGAACCATCCCACTTATCTGTGCTATGGCTCTGTGCTTGAACTCGATCTAGAATAACTCCGGTAACAAAAGCAACGTTACGAAAATGAGTAGCGGCAATTTCGGGTCCAGAACCAATGAGGTCAGATTTCCGAATACGCTTTGTTACTTGCCCTGTTGACCAATCTTCAAAGTTTGGAATGACCACTCCAACAGAATCATATTTTTTGATTTCTTCGTATAGCAGAGCGAGTGTTGTGGTAGAAGCCAAGCAGTCATCATTTCCGTGAAGAAGGCAGTAGTGACCTCGTGCTAAAGCAATACTGGCACGAATATTGCCATCGTATCTTAAGTTTTTTTCCTGTCGTTGGTATATAAAAGAAAGACCCGAATCCTGCAAATAGTCAATTAACTCTTGCTCTCTGCCATCATTTGAGCGATCGTCAGAAATGCAAACCTCAAAGTTTTTAAAGGTTTGTGATGCTAACACCTTACAGGCTTCGATTAGAAATGAAGTTCTGTTATATTGAGGAATGCAAATTGAGAAAAAAGGATTCTCTACAAGAATGCGACTAACTTCCATGTGAATTTACCATATGATTTACCCTTGTCAGCAAGCTTTAAACTCAAGTATTCCCAAAAGGAAAATGATACTAACAGGTTCAAAGCGTGAATTTGAGGTAACTAATAATGTATTGTAATCAAGCAGTCGGAAAAGAACTTTCTATAAAGACGCGATAGTTCGCGTTTCTACAAAGCCATTATTTGGTTTGCGATAGACTCATCATTTGATAAACTCCCATAAACTGTTGCTCGTAATTCCAACGAGCCAAAATTTGACTTCTGCCATTTTCTCCCATTTGTCGCATTTGATTGGGATTTTGTAGGAACCAATTGATGGCAGTTGCAATACTTTCGGGATTATCAGGGTTACAGCTTAATCCATAACCAGGCTCAACATACATTTGCATCCAATCAGGTAAGTCTGATACTAACAAAGCTAAACCACAGGCAAGATAGTCAAAAGCTTTATTGGAGGCACCAGTACAATTTTGTAAGTTAAGGTTTGTACTGACTTTTGGCATAAAAGCTATGCCAACATCAGATATGCGGCAGTACTCAAGAAGTTTTTTTCTTGGCATTGCTCCTAGAAATTCAACTCTCTCGCTAATTCTAAGGTCTACAGATGTTTGTAGTAATTGTTGTACGTAACCTTGATTGCCTATTGTTTCGTACCCAATAACCCGTAGTTTTACTACTTTAGGTAACATTGCCAAAGCACTGAGCACTGTAATCGGTAACAAAGATGGTCCAATATTGCCATGATAGTGAATCCAGAGATGATTGCAATCATCTGTTAAACGTGCAGAAGAAACTTCTGCTTGTGCAGGACAATTCCACACACAGAAAACATTCCCAACAGGTTCATTGTCCTTGATGAATTGCTCAATTCTCTGTTGATTGGGTAAGATACACATTTTTGCTTGATGAGCTAACCACCGCCGTGTTTTTAGACATAGCTTTATAAGAGCGTTTTCAGGTGCTGTAGTCAGTGAGTCATGCTCGTGATATACAACCTTACTTCTCAGTACTACACTTAACAGCAAAGTAATTGGACACGAGAGGAGATCGGAAGCATAAACCCATTGTGGTTTCCAGCGTATAGCCCAATCAAGTATCCAAAAGCAAAACCAGAGATAATGTAGCTTTTGCCTCCAACCCCCAGGACAAAAAGGTAGTTGTTTTACTGTAATTCTATTATGAGGCGGAAAGCACAGAGAATTTGAACCCAGAGAACCAGTCCCAAGAAAAAGTACATCCCAGCCATCATTGGCTAGTATACGCGAACTGTGTTCAAGAGGTGGATAACCGGCAGGATTTGTGTACTGTATATACAATATGCGAGGCATAATGCTTGTTTCTTTGTTATTCATTCCAATCACAATCGGTACGCAATTCCCCTAAAGGCTGAAGTTTATCTTCAAGACCGGATAGATGGTAAAAAGCGCCCAGTTGGGCTGGACGAATTTCAAGTAATTGTGAATAGAATTTAATCTTGTTAGCGGTTATTGAACAATCTTTTGTCATGCTGTTCATTTTCTATAAAGTGCCTTATCACTTTTTTGCAGTATGGAATGATACAGAGATAACATTTCTTTCGCAACTGTTTCCATGTGTCGCGGTGGACGAACACCATGACGCAAACGAATCAGTAAATCTCTTTCTTGATTTAGTCTTTGAAGCGATCGACTCCAGGCTTCAACAGAAGCAGCTTCCACAAGCAGACCATTGATTTCGTGCTGAACTAATTCCGCAATTCCTCCCAAATTGGAACCAATGACGGGAATACCAGCGGCAAATGCTTCAAGAACTACTAATGGTCCTGTTTCTAACCATTGCGATGGTACTGCAAGTAAATCATAATCCGTTAATAAGTTTACAATTTGTTTTGCAGACACAGGAGATTTGAAAGAAATTCTTGTGTCGTGTTTTACCAAGTTCAATAGTTGTGTTTGATAAGCATCACTTGCTGAATTTTGTGAGATACCAAAAATATCTAAGGTAGCAGCCAGTTGTGGAGTTCTTTGAAAAGCTTTCAGCAAAATATCTATTCCCTTGATGGGTTCAAGCCGTCCTAAAAAAGCAATTTTGAGAATTGAACTATTCCCAGTGTAATTCTTTCCTAATTGACTGATTTTTGCCGATTGTATTTCCTGACACAACCCCTGACGACTGACAGTAATTTTCTCGTGAGATACGTGATTGCGAATGAGAAGATCTTTCACCCAATCACAGACTGCAACAATATGGTCAACCTCAGATAACAAATTTTGCAAGGCAGAATAGCGGTAACTTGCCAATTCGGTCATGCGGATAGCAGTCCAAACACCTCCATGAAGATGGAGCCCTCCCAAACAGCGCCCAACCATAGGTGGTATATTACCGATCGCACTTGCGCTTATCCAGTTTAATCCCAGTCCCTGTAAAGTGCATTGAGAACAAGTACGTAAATTCACTTTTCCATCACAAACTTGTGTACCCCAACGCATTAAAGTTCCTCGTTGGCAGCTTACAGTAGGGGTATGATAAGTAAAAATAACTGGAATTTTTCTTTGCTTGGCAACGCGCACAAGTCGTAAAGAAACACCTCTTGTAAATGCGTGTAAGTGAACAAGATCGGGTTGTTCCTCATCCAAAATTTTGCCAAATTCATTTGCGCTTTGTCGATCCCCTTCCCCATAAACCTCTTGAAGCCTTGTAACTTGATTAGATACAGCAAAACGATATACCGACAAGCGATTGTGAGAGTAGGACTCGTTGACATTTCCTGGTGCAGCAATTAAAATTTGCAATCCTTGCTGTTGTAGATGCCGTGATAATGCTTCTACATAGACTTCAGTACCACCTATAGCATTGGGATAAAAACAGAAGGGAACGTGAATAACTTTCATGCCACTATTAGTAGAACACAGTTCTAAAAAGAAAATTTTTGTACTAATCGGTGTATTTGTTTTTTCGTGCGACGATAGGTTAGTGAAATTGCCTCAGCTTGCTCATACCCCACCCACTGAGATAACTGGTGCAAAGCTTTTGGACTTGAAGGAATATAGTTTGGATTCAAGCGGTTAATTTTAGCAAGCACTTCAGAAAACTTCAAACGGTTACGTTCAAAGTAGAATCGGGCTAAATGACCATAGACTTTCTCCAACGCAATTCGTCGTTCTGAAGTTATGCCCCCATGAACTGTCCAAAATTCTTCTACGTGACAGGCATTTATAAAGCAATCATTCATGAAGCCAGCAGAGTCACGCCTTGATAAACTAGTACTACTTGCCAGTACTCGATAATCTGCTTGTACGCCAGGTACGTGGATAAATTTACCCCCCATCAAAGCAGCATCCAGGAAGAAGCGAGCATCCTGGATAAAAAGTAGAGACTTATTCCAGGTACTAATCTTGTCTACAATACGATGGTTGTAAAGTAAAGCCGCAGGTGGTGCCCAAAAATTAGTAAATAATGCAATTTGTGGATCGGGATGAACCTCTTCAATACGCCTAGCTACAATAGCTCCCAGATGAAATTTGCCATCTTCACCTTCCTCTAGCCGTTGCCAATCAGAGTATGCTACATCAGCATCATGAGCTATCAACACATTGACTCGTTTTTCCAAAGCATCAGGTCGTAAAAGATCGTCTGCATCTAAATATTGAATAAACTGACCTTGTGCTAACGCAGTACCGAGGTTACGCGCTGCACTAGCACCTTGATTGGCAGTGAATTCTGCTCTTAGTTTTGAGCCAAAAGAGCGAATCAAAGTTGCTGTCTCATCAGTTGAACCATCATCAATGACAATAACTTCAAAATTTTTAAATGTTTGTGCAAAAACACTTTCTAGGGTTGCTTCTAAAAAGCGTGCTGCATTATAGCAAGGAATAATAACTGATATTAAGGGAAATTGGAGCATTGTAACCGATCATCCAAAATCATTTTTTTAATAAAAAGATTATGCTTTAGTATATGTTTATATAAATAAAATTTTAATAATCAATTTCCAGTAATTAGCAAAGCCAATAATACTGGGGCAAAATAGTGCTGATTTACACCACCATTTTATTGATTCGATCTTATTGCCAATTGAATATTCAAATAATCCATGTTTAAGCATGGCAGAAGCATAAAATAATCTCAAGCTTAACTTATTTCTAAATCTGCTAAATAGTTTGAGATGACGATCGTACTTTTCAATAACTTCTTTGACTTCTGCCATTGCAATAAGATTGCTTTTCCAAGTTTTTGCATCAGTATGATGTCTCAACTTGGAAAAGCACTTAGGTAGGTAGTGCAATGGATATAACTTTCTTATGCGTAACCAGTAGTCTAAATCCATTGCGTATGATAATGAAACATCTAAACCATTTAGCTGATGAAATATATGTTGACTAAAAAATACAGAAGGTTGGGGCAAATATTTATCATGATGATACTCGAATAAATCTTGAAGTGAGTAATTTTGCGCTTTTACGTAATATTCTATTTTTTCTGAGCAATTCTCTATACTAAAAAAATATCCGTCCCCAGTCAGAAAATGACAATTGGTATTATTGCTCCAAAAAAGCCCAATCTCTAGTAATGTATTTTGACAAAAAACATCATCAGAATTTAGCCAAGCATAAATTTCTCCTGTGGCTTTCTGAAAACCTTTATTTATTGCATCAGATTGTCCCTTATCTTTTTCACTTACATAGTAGGCAAGCCATTGAGCATACTTTTCAATAACTTCTAGCGACCCATCAGTTGAGCCGCCATCAGTAATGATGTATTCCAAATTTGGATATCCTTGCAGCAAAACTGACCGGATGGTTTCTTCAAGAAAGTGACCGTAGTTATAATTTGGTGTCACAATACTAATGCGGGACCATTCATAAACGTTTGGCATCCGATCGGGGAGTGGTTCGCTTTGCTCAGTCCAAGGCCAGCCAGTTTTTCCTAGTGGAGGTGGAGGTAAATCTTCTAAGGTCAGTGCTTTAGTAATTATAGGCATGAGTAAACGAGATTTTGACTTAAAGTAACTAAATTATTTAATGAGAGTTAAGGCTCTGCATTTATACACATCTTAAACTTTATCGATTTTGAAACATGGGATTTTTTCATAGATTAAACTAGCTAGTTATAGCTTGAATTGTAGATTTTCTATTATTTTAATAAAATACGTTTTTCAAGATATAACTCGGTTTAATAAAGCTAGCTTACAATTTAAGAAACTGACGAGCTAAGTGATTCGTATAAATTGCCATCTTCTACATGCAGGTATAAAGATTCTTCATGCACCCAATTAATGAAAGAAGTAATATCCTTTTGTGTAAAGTATAATTGTGCTCTTTGTAAATACATATCAGGCCACTTCCACCACTGAATTCTCAGTAATTCTTGAATTATTTCATTAGAAAATCGAAAACGAATAATTTTTGCTGGAACTCCTCCAACGATCGCATAATCAGGAACATCTTTAACAACTACAGAGCCAGCACCAATTATGGCTCCATTCCCTATTCTCACTCCATCTCTAATAAAAACTCTTGCTCCAATCCAGACATCATGACCAATAGTAATTTTTTTTACTTCTTGAAAGAAGTTTTCATTTGAAAAAGAAACACCACATTGTTTAAGAGTTGAAAAGAAAACTGGACTAGTACTTAAAAAATCAGTTGGATGTTCACCAAATCCACAAATTAAATGTGGTCCTAAGGAACAAAAACTACCTATTTGACTTAGGTTTAATATAGAATCTTGAGATATGTAACTAAATTTTCCAAGTGAGACATTGCGTAAATTGCAACGGGGATAAATCTGAATATTTTTTTCAAGTTTAGAATCAGAGATATAGCAAAATTCATGGACTGATACTTCATCATTTAAGGTACAATTATATATTGTACAACCTTTATTAATTTTTGTGTTTTTACCTAGAGTTGTAACTGGTATAATACATGAGCCAAATGCAATATCTGATTGAGAATAATGCTTTTTATAATATAAAAATTTAAGAAGCTTTTTCATTCTTTTAGACCAATCGATAGTATATTTTCTATGTTTATTTATTGGAATAGACTATATAGATAAACTATTACGAATAATTTTATCTAATTGAAAAGCACGAATTTCAAATGTATGTTCTTTTAAAGTTCGGCGTTGTCCTGCTACAGCAATTTTTTGACGTTCATCATCATGTTCTAGTAAATAACTTACTTTTTCCATAGCTTCTTCTGCACTACGATATGCGATCACTTCCTCATCTGGTTCAAATAATTCTTGTAAATTTTCTTTCCAATCAGTTATCAAACAAGTTCCTACCCCTGTTGCTTCATAAAGTCTCATGTTTGAAGCAAAGTTAGCAGATATATCAATATGATTATTAAAAGTTAATTTAGACTCAGTAATTTTTTTGATACATTTGAATTCCAAAACAGGTGGTTGTGAACGTTTAGCAATACTTGTATCAACATAATGCGATAAATTTGGACGATATTTCATATTTATAAAATTGTTCATTTTGGGAATTTTTCTAAGTATAGTTTTTAAACAGTAAAATTGATTTGTATATTGTCCTAAATCATATAATGATTGCTTCAAAGAAAGAAGTTTTAACTCAGTAGAGGAAGGTTGATTAATATCTGCCCAAATTTGCAAATTAGTTTTTTGAACTAATTTCTTCAGTAAATTTTCTCTTTGGTTATGGAAATGTTGATTTTTCACAATAGATCCAATAAAGGATAAATCTATTGTTTTCTCTAAATGTTGATTAATTTTATCTAAAATTTGAGGAGCAAAAGCATGGCACATATATTTGGATTTGTAACCATTATTATTAAATTTTTCCACTAACGTAGGTATATTTGAAAGTACTAGGTCAAATGCTTTAAAGACATCAATATTGGTAAATGCTGGAGCCCCGCACCATCCTATAATGAGCTTTATTGAAGAACATTCACTCCGAAGATATTTGAGAAAGTCACATGAAAAACTATTGTAATCAAATACGAAAACAATATCAGGTTGAAAATGCTTTACTTGAGCCAATGTGATATCAGTTAACCAAGAATTTTCATCGTAATATACTCCATTTTCCCTTGCCCATACCTTCTGCATAAATTCTGCATTAGCAACTGGTTCCCAAACCTCATATGCCAATTTTTTTAAAGCATGAGTCCAAAAGTCTGCCCACATATAGCAATCGGACATCAGTGTCTGATATTGTGTAATATAACTCTCATTTTGTAGTGTAGAATGAGTATTATAAAATTGTTTTATATATGTAGAATAGTTAGTAGTAAGACGAATTAGACGCATAAGTTTTAAAATTTTAGATTTTTATACAAAACGTCATGATGAGATAGCTCTGCTACTGGCTCATAAAGCTGTTTTAAAAATGAATCTATCTCATCTCTGTAACGCGCTTCTACCAGCATCCACGCTGGTCTATACTTGTCAAAATCAATACCTTGAAGAACACTCAGTTCAAAACCTTCAACGTCCAAAGAGAGAAAATCTATTTTTTCAATGATATGTTGCTCAAGAATTGAATTGAGTGTTCTAGCAGGTACTTGAACTTCATAGCTTTCAATGTCCTGAAGTTCACAACCTCTTCTAATATGTTCTATCTCTTTTTCTTCTGACTTCATAGCTCCTTTAACAAGAGACATAAGATTAGAATATCGCATTTCAATATAATTACTTTCATAATCAAAATGCACAAGAGCACAATTTTCTATGATACATTTTGGTCGATTAATCTTACATCTGTATGCTAGTTCAGCAATTGGCTCAATTAAAAGCCCTTTCCAATTTTGATTTTTTTCAAAATACAAAGTATTACTCTGATTAATTCCATCATTAGCACCTGCTTCAATAAAGAAGCCGTGCTTATAATTTAAATACTTTTTAAGTTTCAAATCTAATTGATTTAGAGAAAAGGATTTGGCACTAGTTATCGAGTTATATCTGTTCTTAACTTTTTTCAAAATATTCATTTTGTTACCTATTCTAATTTATAGAATGTGACTGATTTTTCCACTTAGCAGGATTACCATAGGCAATTGATTCTTCTGGAATAGAGGAAGTTACAATAGCTCCTAATCCAACGATTGTTTTGTCACCAAGAGTAACTCCTTTAAGAATCGCTGCTCTCTTGCCAATCCAGCAATCATTACCTATCACTATAGGTTTAGATATGGGAGAAGGCTCACCTAATATAGTATGTAAAGGGCTTTGTGTAATTGCGTGACGCCTTTCCCTCCAATCTGTACAATGTGTGTTGGTGTCAAAAATATCTACTTCATAGGAAATTAATGTGTAGTCTCCAATTAGCACCGAGCGATCGCATCGAATCTGAGTACCTTGGTTAATAAATGTCTTTTGACCAATTGTGACTTTTCCTCCATTTTGGGCTAGTATAGAACACCGGATTCGCGAAGCTTGACCTATCTCAATACTGGCATTTATAAGATGTATATTTTGCGGAAACGGATTAATCTGTTCTATTAAAACTTGTTTATGAACTTGAAATATAGAGGTTTTTTCTAAATAAATAGTTACTCCTTTTAAAATTGAATTATCACCAATAGCTAGCTCTGAATTATCACTCATATAAATCGAGCAATTTGATAAGGTAACATTGCTTCCTATTGTAAATTTTGTGGATTTTGAAATCTCTATAATTACCTCACCTTGCAAATTTAAATTCTTATTCTTAATATCTATATTATGAGATTTTAAATATAATTTTAAATGATAATATTTAATCGTTTTTTTCCATTGGCTAAATTTCATTTTAATAAAAAAGAACATTTTGTGAAGCATAGTTCCTTTAAAAATTTTGAAGAGAGCATTTTTATAACAAGAGTATTTTATAATTGGCCAGACAAATACCTTGAGATGAATTTGGTAATTTACCTGTGCCATAATAGTCGCCTTGTTCCACATTAATAGTACCAGCATCCTGAATCCAATCAGAGATAGTTCCACTAACTGTACAGTAAATTGTCACTGTATAACGTCCTTGTACTATTGGTAATTTATAAATATCAATAGCCATTTTTCCTAAACCAGGAGGAATATTTGGAAATGTATAATTGGTGAGTTCATTACTAAAAAAAATTATTCGATTACCAAAGTTATCGTTTAACCCAATTGCGAAGTAGACATTTGATAGTTCAAAGTTTTGAAAATTTTCATATTCAAATACAATTCTTACAGTTTGACCGCTATAAAAAGAGTTTATACTATTTCCAAATTCATCATATAAAAATATAGACGTAAAACGAATATCCCCAGTACCGTGTCGATCCTTTCGTTCTGATAAAGGTGTTTGCATGAGATTTGAAGTTTCAGCTAAGTATTTAGTCACAACTACGTCTGTCTTATCATTAAAAATCACTTCTCCACGTTTTAGTAAAATGGCACGTTGGCATAGATTTTGTAAAGCTGCCATCTGATGACTTACAAACAAGATAGTTCTACCATCTTTGCTTACAGATTCCATCTTGCCCAAACACTTTTTTTGAAAAGCTGCGTCTCCAACAGCCAAAACTTCGTCTACAATTAAAATTTCTGGTTCAAGATATGCAGCTACAGAAAAAGCAAGACGGACATACATTCCTGAAGAATAACGTTTAACTGGAGTATCTAAAAATTTTTCGACTTCTGAAAATGCTACAATTTCATCAAATTTTCTTTGAATCTCATTTTTAGACATTCCTAGAATTGCACCATTAAGAAAAATATTTTCTCTTCCTGTTAATTCTGGATGAAATCCCGTCCCAACTTCTAATAAACTTGCTACCCGTCCTTTAATAGAAATTTTTCCTGTACTCTGCTCTACAATTCGGCTTAAGATTTTTAATAGTGTTGATTTGCCTGCGCCATTTCTTCCAATTATTCCTACTCTATCACCTTGCTTAATCTCAAAAGAGACATTTTTCAAGGCCCAGAACTCTTCTTTAGTAGAATTTTGGATTTGCTCTTTGTTTTTTTGAAATGGGTTAAATAAAGTCTTAGTACGATGAATTATGACATCACGTAGGGCTGTATAGCGCTCTTGCTGTTGATGATTAATTATGTATTTTTTACCAAGATTTTCAACTTTAATAACTATATCTGACACCTCTTACACTCCCGCCTGAATTACTGTGCTTTGCATACATTTTATTGATTGCAGTTCCCAGAAATCAATTGTTTTCTAATTAATAGAATCAGATCCCCCTCTTACCGATAATTTCTGTAGATACCCCAACTGTAATGGAATAATCTGGAAAAATTTTGTAACCAATCAAACATATTCACCGATATCAATGCCAACATAGGTAAGTGTTTGATTTCTAATTGGTATTGTAGAATTAATGTTACATAAATTTCATTTATATTTTATGCATTTTTTAAGCTAAGAAAATTATCTGATATCTATTATTATCCCGTTTAAATCACATCTGCAAAAGTTCTTTCCATCTTACGAAAATACCAAATACCACTTAAGAGAAGTAAAGCAACTAGTCCCAAAGATAATATAAAGCCTGGAAGAAACAAATGTCTCTCTCCCCCTAAAACCGCCCAACGAAATCCATCAATTACCCCTACCATTGGATTTAATGAATAGAGTAATCGCCAATTCTCAGGAACAATGCTACTGCTAAATCCTACTGGAGAAATATACAAACCAAATTGCACAATAAAGGGAACAACAAAGCGAAAATCTCGATACTGAACATTTAAAGATGCTAACCACAATCCTGCTCCCATAGAAGCAGCAACAGCAATCCCAATAAACAATGGTAGTGTCAGAATACGCCAACTAGGGACGAAATTGTACCAAACCATTAACCCTAGCAAAATCATTCCCGAAACTAAAAAATCCACGAAGCTGACAACTACAGTGCTTATCGGTACAATCAACCGTGGAAAATAAACTTTTGAAATTAAGTTGGAGTTAGAGATGAGGCTATTACTACATTCAGAGAGAGAATTAGCAAAAAACTGCCAAGGCAACATTGCAGCAAAGACTAGAATTGGGTAGGGAGCACCCTGAGAAGGTAACTTTGCCAACTGCCCGAATACCACAGAAAAAACCACCATTGTCAGAAACGGACGGATCAATGCCCAAGCAATACCGATCGCAGTCTGCTTGTACCGTACAAGAATGTCTCGCCACGCCAGAAAATAGAACAATTCTCGGTAACGCCACAAGTCCTTCCAATACTGCCGTTCAATGCGTCCGGCTTCAAGAACTAACTCATGCTTTGTAGCTTCTTGACCATTCATCATTGGCTCATCCAACAAATTTAAAATCCTCCATGCACCTATTACCAACTTTTCTTGAGTGCCGCAAACTAAACTCTCCTACAGATGGATTCCCTTGTAGAGGAATCACTCCCATTGCCTGCTGCCAAAGTTCTAGAGGTGCAACAGACAACTCATAAATGTTATCCCCTTTCCGCACGTGATACCATTTTGTCTCCTGACAGTGTTGGCACCAAAAAGCCTCCAACCATTCACCAGTTAAAAGTACCGTGGTTTTGCGCCCTATTAACAATAGAGAACTCTTTCGCCCCATCCCTCGTTGCTGAAGTTGTCCAGCCTTATCTGCAAATAACGTGTATTTTTGGCTGACGCTATCAAGATTGCAACCATGTATTGGGCAATAAATAGCCCGCCGTTTTGAACGCTTGCGATTTCGGTCACACCTTCTCTGCATTTCAACCTCCTTTATCAACAGATAATACACAGACAAATTGAAGGTTTTGTGGGGGAGGGACTGAGATCCAAAGACCATCGAAGCCCGCTCCTATAATTTAAGTTGAGATATTTAATTTCAAAAAGGTTTGTCTAGCGCTACAGCAATGTCTTCTACGAGATTTTACAGAACTTTGTCCTCCTCCCGAAACTTGTTTTGATTTGCCAAGCCTAGATTTCCCAAAAAATACTCATTGCTAATATTTTAGCAACAAAACTTAACAAGTATTTTTTTTGAAGAGAGTTCTATTGCAACTATTTCGCTATGCAGTTAAGCCCTCGATTCGTCTAAACTTAAGCCATCTTAAGTATCGCATCTACCAAATAAGTTGCCCTAAAATGAATTGCTTAACAAATAATCAAACTTTAGATTTTGGTAAGTTAGTTAGTATAGCGTTATGCTTCATTAAGCCATCTGTTAGCTAGGCATACTACTCTCCGTGTTTTTAAATTGACATTTATATAATATTGCTTAGTTAAAATTTTGCTATTCGTAAAACTACTGAATCATAGTTTTATATGCAGTTAATATAAGTAAAATCACTAAAGCGGGAAAACTTAATATGTTACATCTCTTTATAAAGAGAGGGGTCGGAGTCCAATCGCTGCACATCAGAGATAAGTACTATACTCTCCACATCTTCTCAGGTTAGGACTTCTATATTTCGTACACCTATAAATAGATGCTACTTTCCTAAGTCTCTAATCCTCTTATCTCCTCTCCCCCTTGTCCCAATAACTCTACAAAATAGCTTCCTGCAATACCCTGAGATACTGCTTCGATATCACCTGAGGAGTGAAATGGCACTCAACATAATCGCGTGCGGCTTGACCCATCTTTTGTGCAAACTTCTTATCTCGACTCAACTCAAGAATAAATTCAGCTAAACCAAGACTATCCGTGTTCTCAAACGTCTTTCCACAATTTCCATGTGCAATCAGTTGTTTTAAGTATGATTGCTCTGGACAAATAACAGCGACAGGTCGTCCTGTTGCAAGAGCAGGGTAAAGTTTGCTTGGTGCAACTAAACTTTCCATACCGGGGTCTACACTAACCAGAGATAGATCGCAAGCCGTCAGGGAATAAGGTAACACGTTTTTTTCCTGATATGGAAGAAATAGAAAATTATTCAGATTTAATCGCTCTGCCTCTTTAATAAGTTCCTCACGTTTAGCTCCACCACCAATACACACAAATTGGATAGGCTCATCCTGCAAGTATTTAGCAGCTTCTAACATTGTGTGTACATCATGGCATCGACCTAAGTTACCTGAGTATAAAACTGTAAATTTATTTACTAGTTTATATTGATGAGCAAACCAGTTATCTTCTTTGTTAATAGGCACAATAAAGTCTGGATTTGCCCAACTGTGAATCACAGAAATTTTATGAGCAATTTCCGGATAATTGGACGCCACTTGTCGTTTCATTGCAGGACTAAGAACAACGATCCCCTTAGCCTTTTTTAAAATCTGCGTATTGACAGCCTTCCAAAATTTAGCAATCCAGTGGCGTTTTGGTATCACATCCAAAGCGATCGCAATATCTGGATAGAGGTCATAGAGTATACAAACATAAGACAACCCAAAAAAAATATGTGCAAGATACCCCAAGACTGGTAAGAATGGAGGAGCCGTTGTTAGTAAGGCAACATTACGACGCCGAGCAGCATTGAACAAATAGAAGGCAGCACGTAGGGTAAATAAAATACCGTTGATCGCTTTGCCACGAATTCGTTGAGGGCAGAGTTGAGTAGTACGAGAACGTCGAATTTTTAACCCACCTGACTGTTCGACTTGAGGAGCACTATCAGACTTAAACGCATAACCTGGTTGACCAGTGAAGACTTCAATATCTACCCCTTGTTTTTCCAATTGCCGAACCAATTCATCAATTAACTGTCCAGTAGCAGCAAAGTCTGGGGGAAAAAACTGAGTAATAACGGACAACTTAATAAATTGCTCTATCCCTAAAAAATCACTTACATTGATATGCTGGGAGAGATCATAGTCTGGTTGAACGAACTGTTGTAGTCTTTCACTCTGTGTCATAGATGGTATGCTCTTGCAGATGGAAACTGTAATACGTTTTGAAAAAACACTTTTTAGGCTAATGCTTTTGCTGCAAGTACTTCACTAGGAAATAAAATTCCTATTACAAGTCCAGATTTATTAAAATATGAACTTTTAAGTTTATACCTTTTCTATATGAAGATGCATAGAAAGAACCCTACCGCCTATGGCACCTGTCCTTAGTAAGGGGAGGTTAGGAGGGGGAAAATCGTGTGCAGCTTCATAATAAATTGGTATTATTTAGGACATTTTATATAGTTCGCAGTACTTATATTACGTAGTTGCGATACCCAAAAAAAATGAGGGTATTACATCTATAGCAACCCCCGCTTTAGAAGATCTACAAACTTTGTACAATATAGTACTTAATAAGCTTTAGCCAATTCAAACATTTAACTAGAAAACTAGTGCTCTAGTTAATAGGATTTTCCCAGTCTTCAGTAGACAAAACTGTAAATTAATTAAACCAAATATTTGATTGCTTGTTGATATGGTATATGTATTATTCCTTGTGCTTTCACATTCACATGGACATATACATGATACTCTTTTTACACAGTATAGATATTGGTAAAAATACTGAATTTTAGATATTACTCGAAGTAAGGAAAGCTGAGAAAAAGAATTTAGCACTTAATTTAAGCTCATTATAGATGTTGACTAAAAGCTGAATAAATTCTTTTTTAGTTATTTTCTCTAATTTATACTTGATTTTCTACTTATTAGGTTTGGTGGTTTTAGCAACTTTACCCTAGAATCAAACATTACTAATTAAACTAGTATATTAGTAAATAAATATACAAGTATCTTGAACATATTACGCAATAGAATAACGCCAACTCGATTGCAATAGAGTAGAATTAACAACAGATAAAAGCATAAGGTGATGGAGGGCAAACAGTTTTACTCTTTCTACATATAAGCAAAAACTTCATTTATAGTGACTCTTAGAGAAATTGAAAAGTTCCTAACACAGTTTTGAGCACTTCTTTTCTATGGAACAAAGAGGTTTTATGATGTTACCCGAGCGTTTACACGTTGATGAAAACGTTTGTTGAGTTCAATTGGCGTCACTGCCTAAATAGAAATTATGTTGCCATGATTCCTTTGATAATCAAGCAACTTGCATGATGTAATTTGCCTATTTCAATCCTTAACGTCCTTTTGGAGCAGGATTTGGAAAAAGAAAAACCTCAACCCAAAGGTTAAGGCTTGTAAAATTAATGTAGGAACACTACATATGGGTTTCCAGTTACTCTCCTGCTTTAAAATAGTGCAACTACAGACTAGTAACTCAAGAGATTTTATCTTTCACTAAGAAACGATCTCGAAATCGTTTCCAGTGAGAGATGGGTTGTTGGCAATGGTGGCAAACTGAGCACCTGTACCAAAACCAGAGGTTACCCCATCTTGGTTGTAGAACAATTTACCGTTACCAGAATTGTATACAATCTTAGCTGTACTGATTGATGCTGCAAAATCATCTGTCACTATTGCAAATTCATTCGTTACATTGAAACCAATACCTACTCCACTGTTAAGAGCAGTGAAGGTGGTCTTATCAAGTATTATCTTGTCAGAATTAGAGGTAAAGTCACTAATCCTGTCAATTCCAACAGCACTGGCAACAAAAGCAGCATTTGAATTAAAGAGGAAGCGATCGCTATCAAGACCACCAGTAAGGATATCATTACCAGATCCACCATCTAGAGTATCATTGCCACTATCACCAAATAGAGAATCATTACCATCTCCGCCAGATAAGTTGTTAGCAAGGCTGTTAGCTCCAATGTTGTTATCAGAAGCGTTACCTGTACCGTTAACTGCATTGCTACCTATGAGATAAAGATTTTCTACATAAGTAGGTAACACATAGCTTGTAAATGCGCGAACGATATCTATACCACCAGTACTAGTTTCTCCCTTGATGATATCGCTAGCACTATCAACATAGTAAATGTCATCGCCGTTACCTCCAATCATAGTGTCACTACCAGCGCCACCGACTAGAGAGTCATTGCCATTCCCGCCATCAAGAGTGTCATCACCACCATTACCCTCAAGAGTGTCATTGCCATCTTCACCAAATAAGAAATTGACACCACTATGACCAGTAATATAGTTATTACTGGCGTTACCTGTACCATTGACAGCATTGCCAGAAAGGTAGAGGTTTTCCACATTATCACTTAAGGTAAAGCTTAGAGAGGCAAAAACAGTATCAGTACCGCTTGTACCAATTTCATTAACTATGTCGTTAGCATCAACATAGTAGATATCATTCCCATTACCACCAATAAGGGTATCGTTACCAGCTGCACCGTTGAGAATATCATTTCCATCACCACCAGTCAGAATATTGGCACTGCTGTTACCCAGCATATAATTATTATTGCTGTTACCTGTGCCGTTAATTGCATTACTACCTAAAAGGGTAATGTTATCTACATTAGTACCTAGAGTGTAGTTTACAGATGCATAAACAATATCAATACCACCCGTATCAGTTTCCTGAATAGAATCATTGATATCGTCAACATAGTAGATGTCGTTGCCATCACCACCAATGAGGATGTCGATACCAGACCCACCATTGAGTGTATCATTACCAGCCCCACCGTCAAGCTTGTCATTACCAGCCCCGCCATCAAGAGTATCATTGCCCTCGTTACCAGAAAGCATGTTGATAGCACTATTACCTAAAATGTAATTGTTAGCAGCATTTCCTGTACCGTCAATGGCGTTATTACCTATAAGGTAGAGGTTTTCTAAGTTAGTTCCTAAGAAAGAATAGCTGATAGATGCGGAAACAGTATCTATACCACCAGTACTGCTTTCTTGTATGGAATCACCTACAGCATCAACGTAATAACTGTCATTACCATCGCCACCAATGAGAGTGTCGTTTCCTGCTGAACCCTGAAGTTGGTCATTTCCTGCTCCCCCATAAATAAAGTCATTCCCAGCGCCACCGTCTAGTTGATCATTGCCAGCATCACCATTGAGAGTATCATTGCCAGAGCCACCATAGAAATTATCATTGCCCAACCCTCCATTAAGAGTGTCATTACCTGCCCCACTCACAAAAGTATCATTGCCACTCGTGCCAGTAAAAGTTACATTACCGACAAAATGTTCTAGTTTGAAAATTTCAAAGTTTGATACAGTCGTACTACCAATACCTTGAAGTTGATTGGAAGAAGTTGCTAAGTTAATGGTTATTGTGTTTGAACTAGTGCCACCAGAGAGAATAAAGGTATCTGTTCCAGCACCACCGCTGAAGGTATCATTTTGTTGAAGATTGGCAAAGGTAGTGACAATAGTATCATTTCCGCCTGAAGCATCAATAAAATCACTTCCACTTGTTGCTGTATAATTCTCATTAGAATTTGTACCGACAATACCTCCATCTGGAGGCGCAACATTAATGACAAAAGTAGTTTCAGCAGTTTCTGCATCCGAATCAGTGGCTTTAACTTTAACGCTTACAGTACCTACGTTGCCATTTCCTGGAGTACCACTAAAGGTTTGGGTCGCTGCATTAAAAGACAACCACTTAGGCAACCCAGCACCAGTAGTAAGAGTTAGTACGTCTCCGTTAGTAGCGATATCAGGATCGGTAAAGACATTTGATGGAAGTTTAAAATTAAAAGGTATGTTAGCTTTTGCAGCCTGATTGGGTATTGTACCAGCAATAGGTACATCATTAACAGAGTTAATTTTAATTGTCAAAGACCCAATTTCTTGAGAAATTAATGTTGAGCCGCCATTATTAGTTGTATTTATATTGACACGATTTCCTCCAATAGTGTAACCAAGAGCGTAAGTATTATCTATTGCTCGCAGTTGTAGTGGTGATGGCGTACCATTGAAATTAGAACCGGGAAGAAAGCGTACTTTAGTATCTTGAGAGAGTGCTAGAGCGTTGGTACCATCATTTACGCTACCAATATCGAACCAAGTGCTACCATCAGTAGAGTACTGCCATTTTCCTTGCGTAGTGGTAGCAGTATTACTAACTACAGCGATACCGCCCAAAGGCTCATCTGTATCATTATCACTAACTAGATCGCCAAATAGTTCAAGAACAGTGCGCCCAAGAGGATTGATAGTATCTTCATTTACTGAACTCAAGGTAGCATTAGCTGTAAGGGTGGGTGCAGTATTCAAAGTATGACTATATTCTTGAATTACAGAAATCTGAAATGCGAAGTCAACATTTGCAGCCCCAATCCTGACTCCTAACTCCCAATCTCCTCCCAACGCATTACTTCCAACAGGCTTATTAGAAGCAGCGATTTGAGCTTTAGTGATTTGGTGCAACTGCTCAATAAACTCTGCACCAGCATCTCCAGCCGCAACATTACAGCCATAAAGAATAAGCGACGATAGAAACCAACTTTGCAACTCTTCTGTATAACTTTCCAGAGTGTCAAGACTCAGTTGAGTATTACCCAAATAGAGACAACCAGGAGAACCGTGAGAAACAAGGTGCAAGCTAGTGTTGCTCTTGCTCTGCAACGCCTCTGTGATTTGTTCTATACCATCACGATTAGCATCAAGAATTAGAGTTCTTGCACCTGCTACGACTCCAGCAGCCAGCATTTGATAGTCCGTTACACCAGGATCGATGACCACCAGTATATTGAGTGACTGTTCCTTGCTGTCGCAGCGTGTGACGAGCTGATACGAGCTTTTCAAATTATCGGTATCGAGAGATATAACGTGAGACATTGTGGATTTTCCTTTAACTTAAAATGAATGGATTTATCAAAGAAAAAATTGCAAAGTAGGCAAGACAGATAAATACGCCGAGTTTCAGGCTTTTAAAAACCTGAAACTGAAAGGAGTATAGTTGGCAAAATTGAGAGAATGAAAACAAAAAGCGTGAGTAGATGACTTTAATTATTACTGGTGTTAGGTATCTATATATACTTTTAATTTGCCAGACTTACTTAAACGCTCCCTAAATTTAGTGACTTTAGATTGTGGGATGCAAACTAAAATCACCTTATATATAGGTATATTGTCAGAAGCAGATAAAAGATAAGCGAAAATATGCGGAAATTTGCTTTTCAAGAATCCACTAAGTGTTGATTAATTATCTTTACTTTTTTTTCTAAAAATTTATAATAAAACTCGTTTTATATGCTATTTGTAAAGCCAAAATATACGTATTACTTACGTAATAGACCGAATATCGTTAAGTTGTTCAATAAAAAGAACACAATAACCTTATATAAAAAATATCCCACAAACACATCACTATTACGTGAAATGCTTCACTATCATAAATCTTTCTTAAAAGCAGGCAAACTGCCGATCTCTAGAGCTTGTGTAAAGACGCAGTATTTTGCGTCTTTACGTATATACAATTCAGCCTCCGTCAGTTCCGTATGCCTCGTGCAAATTTTCCGACTCAAACTGGCGCAAAATGCGAGTCGCCCGACTTGTTAATTCCTGAGACCCCTTCACAACAATCAAATCCTTCCCAGCATTTAAACGTTAGCGATAAGGTAGAGTATCCCCACTCCCCACAGCTAAACCAACTCCGCCACCAATAAAATATGCACCCATATTCATATGCGATAACTTAAGTGAAGTAGCATAACAAAACAGTGAATTCAGCCGTGATAGTCTTACATCGCTATCTCAAAAAATATTGGTTATTTGCTCTGGTAGGCTTAACGATCGCCATCACAAGCATTATTCCCCTGCGTCTGGCGATCGCCTCTTACCAAGCCCCCGACCCGCAAGCAATCCTTGTTCTTGGCGGTCCCCCAGAAAGAGAACAATTCGCTGCTTATATTGCACAATACTATCCCAACTTAGACATTTGGGTTTCCACGGGAACCCCTCCCGATGTAGTCTGCCCCATCTTTCAAAAAGCAGAGATTCCCAGCGATCGCCTTCACCTCGACTACACAGCTGTTGACACCGTAACCAACTTCACATCCCTCATACCCGAATTCAAGCAACGCCGAATCCACCATCTTTACGTCATCACATCCGACTATCATATGCCCAGAGCCAAAGTGATAGCAACCCTTGTCCTTGGCAGTCAGGGCATTACCTTCACCCCTTTATCCGTCCGCGCTCGCCAACCAAAAGAATCGCTTTTACATATTTTGCGCGATGGTGGTCGCTCGCTCCTGTGGATTATTACAGGTCGCACAGGAGCTAGCCTAAATCCTAATTTACCTGCTTCATTCCCGATACGGAGATGCACTTAGGAGAACCATCTAAGCCCCCGTCGGTTCCGCATACCCCTGCAAATTTTCCGGCTCAAACTGGCGCAAAATGCGAGTCGCCTGATTCGTCAATTCCTGAGTGCCCTTCACAACAATCAAATACTTCCCCTCATTCAACCGATTGCGATAGGGTAAAGCATCTCCACTCCCCACAGCTAAACCAACTCCGCCACCAACAAAATATGCACCCATAGCACCAGCCGCCGCTCCAAAAATCCCACCAATGATGTGATTGCCAATATTTCCAACAGGCAATACCTCAATCCCCGTCAAAGCGTTAAAAGCATACCCAGCCACAAAACCAAAAGGAAGCAGCCAAGAATTCAAACGCGCAAATCCTTTCTTCGCCTGCTTGTTCGGGTCAATCAACCCAAACTCATCCGCACTTTTGTACCCCTGACCCAAAATGTCTATTTGATTGGTCGGTAAACCTTCCTTTTCCAAAGCCGTGTAAGCTTCCTCTGCTTTATTCCTATCCGGTAAAACTGCAAAAAGATAATTCATCACTTTATCCCCAGTGTGTCATTTTTTCACCAACAAAATCTCTTACTCTCTTGCCCAAGCAAGTAACGCTACCCATTGTCGGATGTAGGGCATTCATCGCCACTACAAACCTTTTTCAACGTGCAGTTTGCTTTTAGAGAAATGGATTTCCTTTCACCGTAAATATCCCAGTGGTAAAAAACGTCAACCCAGAGATTGAAATCACTCCTTCAAAACTCATGCAATGCCACTCCCCATCCCTTCACTGTGACGCGATACGACTTAACCCATTCAGCTTCGCATACCGCACAACCTTCACTCAGTACACCATGCGATCGCACTACGACTCACAATACTTCTCCTTGAAATTTACATTCGTAACGTTTTCCTTTATTTGTTTCTTGCACCTACACCCTAGAAGGGTGAGGCTATACAAACAAAGCCTGCCTCCGCAGGCTAATAAGCTTAATTTGACGTTTTGATGACAAAAATATATGTTTATTAAAAGACAATTTTTTCAATATTAATACGTTGATGCAAGATCTGAGTTTACCAATTTTCTTCAGCTTACTTACTAATATTACTAATGTCTGACCATATATATAATTAAAATAATTTTCTAATAACGAAGCACATCTATGGTTCAAACCATCCCCATTTCAGAACAAACTACACTTAAATATTTACGCCAAAATTTTAACTTGCAACGCAATGACGAGCGTCAGTTTTTTCCAGAGTGGTATGAAAACCTACCACAAATTAGTGATGCAGATAAAATATTTTTGGACAGGGTGCGTTCTCGGTACTTTTATCAACTCGATGAAGGAGCGCTGCTAGAAAGTGGAGTGAAAATGATGATAGTAGGTCCGCTACTCGATATAGCAGGTTTTTACGATACACCTTTCAAAACACGATTTGAGCTATCTGTAACACTGCAAGTAGAAACGGAAGAGGAAATTTTACAAGGACGAATTGACGCGTTAGTTTTACAAAATCAATTTTGGGTTTGGGTACTAGAAGCCAAACGGACTACATTTTCACTTTCGTTAGGGATACCTCAAGCACTTGCATATATGCTATGTCAGCCTGATGTAGATAAGCCAACATTTGGTATTTTAACAGGAGGCGAAGATTTTATATTTATTAAATTAGTTAAACAACAAACCCCTATTTACGGATTGTCTCGCAAATTCAGCATTATCAATGAAGGAGATTTATACGAGGTGTTAAAGATTATGCGTCATATGGGAGAGTTAATTGCTACTTCCTAATACCATTTTTGTATAAAGATGCTTCTAATAAGTCCGCGCAGGCGGACTTTGTTTGTATAGCCCCACATTTCCAATGTGAGGGAATTTTAAGCGCAACCCTCAGTCACTAAACCTGGACTCTTGCTAAAGTCAAGTTGCTGCTCGAAAATCGTCACTGTTTACCCCAACTGTTGCCGAAACTGCCGAATACTCAAAGACATCAGCACTGTAGCAAAAACGAGTAAAATCAATTCATAACGTTTTCCTTTACCAGCAAAAATTGGTTGAATGATTTTGCAAGCATTTGCGTTTGACGCCAAGCGATAAGTATACTGGAAAAAACTCTTGCGTGATGGGAGCAGACAAATGCCCTCACCATTTCCGGGTATGGACCCCTATCTGGAACAACCTACCTTTTGGTCTTCATTTCACAGCCGACTCATTATAGCCATTGCCGATGCAATAGAACCACAACTCGGCTCCCAGTACTACGTAGAAGTGGAAACTCGCACTTATCAAAGCGACGATAGTGAAGATGGCTTACTCATTGGTATTCCAGATGCCATTATCTTCTCCGATCGCTCCGATAATTCCACAGAAGAACAACCAATAGCAGGCGATCGCTCCACAGCTACCCAGATCCGACCCGAACGAGTTGAAATCCCCATGCCTTTAACTGTAAACGAGCGCTATCTAGAAGTCCGGGAAATCGTTACAGACGAGGTCATAACCGTAATAGAACTTTTATCTCCAAAGAATAAGCGTTCTGGAGATGGTAGGACAGCTTATGAGAAAAAGCGACGGGCCATTCTAGGTAGCGCCACTCACTTAGTAGAACTGGACTTGCTACGCGGCGGTAAACCGATGGCAATTCTGGGAATGCGATCGACAACAGCATACCGCATCCTCATCAGTCGGAGCGATCGACGCCCCGCAGCCGATTTATACAGCTTTTCCTTGCAACAACAACTACCATCATTTCCAATTCCCCTAAAGCCCAACGAAGAAGAACCTCTGGTACCATTACAAGATATCTTCAACGGCGTATGCGATCGCGCCCGTTATTCCACGCGAATTGATTATAGCCAACCTATCCCACCTCCGGCACTATCAGCACTAGATTGAGAGTGGGTTGCAACGTTATTAAATCTCTATCAAGATGCACAATAAAAAATTAGAGAAAAATTAATGTGTTATGCAATTGTGATTGAAAAAGCAGCAAACAACTATTCAGCTTATGTACCAGATCTACCTGGATGTGTTGCTACTGGTATAACTCTTCAAGAAGTTAACCAGCAAATTAAAGAAGCGATCGCTTTTCATTTGGAGGGATTGCGAGAAGAAGGATTACCGATTCCTGAGCCAACTACTTTGTGTGAATATGTCGAGGCTTCATAAAGACGCTTAAAACAGCGCGTCTCTACATGATTGATTTGTATCATCCTTACGGAGATTTACCCCAACTGTTGGCGAAACTGTCGGATACTCAAAGACATCAGCACCGTGGCAAAAACCAGTAAAATCAGTACCTGAGGCCAAAGCGTCTCCACACCCACCCCCTTCAATAACACCCCACGGCAAACCTCAATAAAATAGCGCAAGGGATCTAAATAAGAGAGCCATTGTATAAAAGTTGGCATTGAAGAAATAGGAGTCAACGCCCCACACAATAGAACCAAAGGTGGATTGATAAAGAAAGCCGTTAACTGCGTCTGCTGTTCGCTCTTTGAGTAAGTCGCAATCAAAATCCCAATACTAATACCTACCCAAAAGTAAAGCACGGCAATTATCAGAAATACTAACAAATTCCCCCGCAGTGGGACGTCAAATACCAGCCGTGCAATACCAAGAGCAATCAAAACATCCAACGTTAGCAAAACCAGCAACGGACACACCTTAGCCAGAATCACCTCAGTATTGGAAGCAGGAGTCATCACCAACTGCTCGATAGTCCCTGCTTCCTTTTCCCTAACCACCAGAGAAGCAGCCGCTTGAGAACCAATCACCGTCAGGACGATACCAAACATTCCCGATACAATAAACCAAGAACTTTCCAGCCCCGGATTGTAAAAAATCGAAGTCTCAACTCGTACCTGGTTCTTTTGCAAATCTCCCATCTCTCGCTGTCGCGAGTTATAGTCGCTCACCAATTGAGTGATATAACTCGACGCAATACTTGCCGTATTTGCATCAACAGCATCGTATAATGCCTGCACTTCCACAGAACGCTTTTTAGCAACATCCCCAGCAAACTCTCGCGGAATTGTCACAGCAACTGTTAGTTTTCCCGTTGCCAAATCCGCTACCATATCCTTCTGCTCGGAGTAATACCGACTCACCACAAATGCATCCGTCTGGTCGAATATTTGTACAAATTCCCGCGAAGCACTACTGTTGCTGTAATCGGTAATGCCAACCTTCAGATTTTCCACTTCCGGATTTAAAGCAAAACCAAACAGCATCAAAAAGACTGTCGGCGGTACGAGCAGCTGAATCACAAGCTGGCGGTTGCGAAATATTTGAGCAAACTCCTTGCGGAACAGCGCCCAAAATCGGCTTCCTAAAATTGAGTCAATTAAATTGATAAACATAAGCCAAAATCCCTACACCCTCATTCTCTGCAATTTGCGCCAAGCCAAAAAGAAGAACAACCCAGACAGCATACCTAACGCCAATACCTGAGACCAAATACCCAACCAACCTACACCACGCGCATAAGCATCGCGACTTAACTCGATGTAATACCGAGCCGGGATAATGTTAGAAATCCAGCGAATGCTAGCGGGGATATTGGCTATAGGATAAATAAACCCAGACAACTGAAGTGAAAGTAAAAATGCAGTAAAAGCAACTGCTTGAATAGCAGCACTCTGAACTTTGGTATTGCTCCCCACAAAAATCCCCCAAAAAACACCACAAGCAATGTAAAGCATCGAACTGAAAATCATCGGTGTCGGATCGCCCACAAACCACAATCCAAAGAACAGCCATGCTTCCACATTGACAAACAACACCTCCGCCATACCCACCAGCCAGAATGCTGCAGCCTTCCCAAACAAATATTCCGTACCTGTCAAGCTAGAAGCGTAAACTTGCAGAATAGTCCCCTGTTCGTATTCCTTCGCCGTTGCCAAAGCAGCAAGCAATGGAGGAAACAGAGTCACGGTAATTGCGATCGCCCCAGGACCGATATATCTCAAACTATCAAGACCCGGATTATACCACAAGCGAAACTGAAGATTCACCAGAGGTTCTCGACTTCCCCGGAGATTCTCCATAAAAGCATTAGTCGTAGCTTTAGTATAACCCCTAACAATATTCGCCGTATTAGCATCAGTACCATCCACTAAAATCTGCACCTCAGCCCCGCCCCCATTTCGCTGCAAATCCCGAGCAAACTTTGGAGGAACAATCAAACCAGCAGCAACTTTACCCCCATCCAACAACCGAGTGACATTCACCTCCGGACCAGAAGCAACAATATTAAACTTATTTGTGCGCTCAAAAGTCGCAATATACTCCCGACTGCTAGGAGTTCTATCCAAATCTTGAATTGCAAAATTAATCTTATTTACCTCCAACGATACCGCAAAGCCAAACAACAGCAGCAGCATCAAAGGCAACAAAAGAGCCAAAGTCAAAGTCAGGCGATCGCGTCCCAACTGCGATAATTCTTTTATAGTTTGAGCAAAAATGCGTTTCATAGTTAGACATGATTTATAATGGCTAATGGCTAATAGCTAATTGCTAATTGCTAATGGTCAAAAGGCAATTAGCTATTAGCCGTCTTCACTCTTATTCTTATATTTCATTTAGGACTGCTATAAGAGTTCAATGAACCAAACCCAACAATAACGGTTCAATGTTAGATTCAACTCACCACACCAATAAACACATCTTCCAAAGAAAACTCAATTTCTCTGTAGTTTTGCACTTTGACCCCAGCCTCTTGCAGCCAAGACTGAACTTGAGGGATCTGCAAGCGCGGTTCATCCAACACCGTATGCAAGCGCGAGCCGAAAATTGAGACTGAAGAACGTTTTAACTTTTGCTTCAACAAATCCGATGCTGTCTGCAAGGGTTCGCACTCCCATTCCACCAATCGCCCTGGTTGTTCCTGCTTGACTTGGCGTGGAGTTCCCTGTGCTACGAGTTCTCCTGCAACCATAAAACCCAAACGGTGACATTGTTCGGCTTCTTCTAAATAGTGAGTTGTAACCAATATTGCCATTCCTTCTCTCGCAAACTGGTTAATCCAACGCCAAAATTCTCTTCTTGCTAGGGGGTCAACGCCAGAGGTTGGCTCATCCAAAAACAAAACCTTTGGTTCGTGCATCACTGCTGCACCAAAAGCAACTCTCTGTTTCCAACCTCCGGGTAAATCGCGAGTTAGCTTTTCCTCTTGACCTACAAGGTCGCTGATTTGCAATACCCAATTTTTCTTGGCTTGTCGATAGCGGCGGGGAACACCATAAACACCACAATAAAATTCTAAATTTTGTCCAATAGTCAAATCATCATATAGCGTAAATTTTTGTGACATATAGCCAATTTTTTGCCGCACTGTTGTACTGCGTAATTGACCGATTTCTCCTGCTAAAGAAACTTTTCCAGAACTCGCAGGCAAGAAACCGCACAGCATTTTGATAACTGTTGTTTTCCCAGCACCATTTGCTCCTAAAAGACCAAAAACTTCACCGTATTTAATATTTAAATTGATATTTTTAACCGCGTGAAAATTACCAAAAACTTTATTTAAATCTTGTGCGCCAATGGCTGTTCCAGAAGACATTTCCTGGTGGAATATGCGAGGGAAATTGCTAGCAGGAACGCTCCCTTTTTGTTCCCGCAATCGAGCGACAAAAGTATTCTCAAGCGTCGGGGTATCAACAACAAAGTTTTCCCCCAGAATCTCTTCTCTTTCTAAAATAGACTGAATTCTCTGTTTGGTTTCTCCCGGTTCTGCTGTCAGCACATCCAAGCGATCGCCAAAACGCTGCACGTCAGAAATCATTCCTTGCAACTCAGGATTTTGACTCAGGATCTCGGCTGCTTTATCAAGTTCCGACACTGGCAAATACACTTCTAACCGTTTCATCCCCAAGCTAGCCTTAACGCGAGAAGGTGTATCGCACTGTTGAATTTTACCCTCATACATCAAAGCAATCCGCGAACAGCGTTCGGCTTCATCAAGGTAAGGAGTTGCAACAACCGTCGTCATCCCTTCCATTACAGCCAGTTCTGCAATAATGTCCCAAAATTCCCGTCGCGACACGGGATCGACACCTGTTGTCGGTTCATCTAGCAACAAAATTTTGGGTTGGTGAATCAGCGCACAGCACAAAGCCAGTTTTTGTTTCATCCCTCCGGAAAGGCGTCCGGCGAGACGATCTTTAAACTGGGCTAAATCCAGTAATTTGAGATAGCGATCGCTGCGGGTTTTTAATACGGCTTCACTGACTTCACGCAAACCTGCTGCATAACGTATGTTTTCCCAAATGCTCATGTCTTGGTATAAACTAAAGCGTTGGGTGAGATAGCCCATTTGCAAGCGCACATCCCACGGCTTGGAATTGAAGACTTCTACAATACCGCTTGTTTGCTCCATGACTCCAGAGAGAATCTGGAATGTAGTGGTTTTCCCCGCTCCATCGGGTCCTATGAGCCCAAAAATTTCGCTTTGATAAATGTCTAAGTTTATACCTGCTACTGCTTCTATGTGCTTGTTGTAGCAGTGGCGTAAATCCCGAATGGAGATGACAGGGGTGTTTGTTGGTTGAGTGGGATCTTTCATCTCCCTTGTCCCCCTTGTCCCTCCAAAATCCTCCCATCAGCTGGCATTCCCGGTTTTGCCAGTCCTTGGGAATTTTTAAGGGTAAGTTCTACTCCAAAGACTTGTGTAACTCTGTCTTTTTTAAAGTAAATATTTTCTGGTGTGAAGCTGGCTTTGGGATCTATGCGGGTGACTGTTGCTTTCAACGGTTGCTTGGGATATGTATCTAAATAAACCAGGCTGGGCTGACCTATTTTAACTTTTCCTATTTCTCCTTCAGGTATAAAGCCACGCAGGTAAAGATTATCTAGATTGACTATTGTCACGAGTGGCGCGCCGGCTGCAACAACTTCGCCTGCTTCTACCGAACGAGTAATGACGCTACCTGCTAGGGGGCTGTTGATTTTTAAGTAGTTTAAGTTTGCTTGCACTTGTGCTTGTGTGGCTTGAGCATCTTTGACTTCTTGTTGGGCTACGGCAATATCTGTACGGGCTTGGAAAATTTGTTTTTCTATTTGTAATGCAGCAGCCGCTCGTATCGGCGTGTTGCGAAGTGTTGCTTGGGCTTGGGTAAGGGTTCCTTGGGCTGACTGTACTTGTTGTCTGGCTGTGGCGACTCGGGCTCGGGCTACATTGAGAGCAGCATTGTCTTCATCTTTGCTCTGGGCTGAGACAGCGCCTTGACCGTATAAATAACTGGTTCTTTGTTGTTTTACCCGCGATAGTTCTAAATTCGCTTGGGCTTCTACAAGTTGCGATCGCGCTGCGGCTAGTGCGTTTTCTGCCTGTTCGACTCGACCCTGGCTTTCTTGTTTTGCTTGTTGTGTCGTAAGATTGGCTTGCTGGAGTTGGGCTTCCAAGACAGGTAATTGCTGGCGGGCTCTTTCTAGCCGTTCTTGTGCTGCACGAACGCGGGCTGCTGCTCCTTGAATTTGAGCGGTGAGTTCTGAATCATCGATTTGTACTAACAATTGACCGGGCTTAACAAAATCTCCTTCTCTCACCGCTACACTCGCAATTCGACCCCCTATTTTTGCTGATATATCTGTTTCATAACCCTCTATCCGCCCGCTTAAAAATAGACCTTCAGGTTCCGGTTGATAAATAAAAGTCCGATAAACCGTGTATCCCGCACCTGCAATCAGTGCGATCGCTCCTAATATCAAGACTGGTTTGGGAATATGCCGTCGGGGTTTTTGTGGAGAAGGTTGTGGTTGAGAAACTTGTATCTTATCTTCTACAGGGCTGACATTGGTGTCGCGATCGTCATGAATGGGTTCCGTTGGTGTTTGCGTCATAAAAACTTCCTCATATTTAAGACTTCAGCAGTAGAGTGGGTATTGCACAGCTTACTTGATTGACCGATTAATCAATATTGCGCTAAAAAAATTTATCTTGAAAAATGGGTGCTGTAGTTTCCGTTCGCGCCTGCTGTAGAGGGCGGTGTTTCAGGAGTTGCAAGCATGCCTTGCAAAAAGACCTCAACAGCCGTCGTCACCATAGTATCCAAGCTAATTTGCCGAGCATCGGGCTGTAGAAAAACCTCACGCGTAATGATATAGGCAAGAAACGAACCAACAAAACAACGGGCTGCTGCTGCTGAGTCCATTGGTTTGAAAACTCCCGCAGCCATTTGCTTGTCCAAGTAGCGAGTCAAAAAAGAGATGGAACGACTCGGTCCTATTTTGTTAATCATCTCAGCAACAGCAGGATGGCGAAACGCTTCTGAAAATAGCAATTTCATCATCGCTATAGACGTTGGATTATCCAAGACTGTCAGAAAAGCCTTAGCAAAGATGGTCAGCACAACCTTAGGAGGTTTGCTCATCATCTCTTCCTCGTTGTGAATTAGCAATTGCAGCACTGGTAGACGTTGTTCCACCACTTGCCGAAACAAATCAGCTTTATCCTTAAAGTAGTGGTATATCAAACCGGGCGAGCCAATTCCAGCCGCAGCAGCAATATCTTTATTGGTCGCCTTCTCAAAGCCCTTGTGGGAAAAGACTTGCAAAGCACCATCAATAATTTGCTGTCGCCGACCTTCAAAGTCTTGTTCGACACGTGGAGGCATAACTACAATTGATTGATTAGTCAATCAAACACTAACACATCTCAATCACGAAGATAAAAAAGTCAATTTTTCTTAATACCCATGTCTTTATCAATACCTTTGCCAATTTCTCAAAAGCCCTACAGACTGGAAGTCTGTGGCTATACAAACAAAGCCCACCTGCGTGGGCTAAAACCTAAAGCCCACGCAGGTGGGCTGCAAAGAGCAGTGCGTTGCGGAGAGCAGCACGTTGCAAAGAGCAGCGCCGTTCCCAGAGAAGTTGCGGCTTGGGGGAAACCCCCAAGCCGCAAACTTCGGAGGGTTCCCCCCCTTGAGGCGACTGCTCTGGGTTCCCCCGTTGAAGTGACTGCTCTGGGTTCGCCCCAACCCCACTTCGTGGGGACCCCAAAGCCCACGCAGGTGGGCTTTGTTTGTATAGCCGAGGCAGCGCGTTGCGGTGAATCCAGAGAAAGTAGGAGGGTTTCCCGCGCCCTGGGGACTGGTGAACCCGGAGGGGGGAACCCCCGTTGTAGCGCTTGCCGTCCACTCTTCTAGAGTGAGGGCGTTTTGGCAAAGGTATTGTTTGTGAAACGAGTTTAACGTATAAAATTGCAGCAGCATCTGTATTGCTCTGCTACCGGAACTTGAAAAAATGCCAAAAGCTAGGAGAAAGTTAGTATTAGACTATGGTGTAGCTGTATTAATCAGCTTGGTTGCATTAGCTCTCCGTTGGTTGTTACACCCACTTCTTGGGGACAACGCCCCTCTTCTAGGTCTGATTTTGGCAGTCACTGTAAGTTCTTGGTATGGGGGTTTTGGACCGGGTCTGCTAGCAACTGTCTTAAGTGCGCTTTTCGGTACATATTTCTTTATTCTACCGACATTTACCCTAAAAGTAGTTGATTCGATCGGAGTGGTTCGTATATGTATCTTCTTAGCAGAGGGGGCGCTTATTAGTTGGTTAAACGAGGAGTTAAGAGTTGCCAAGCACAAAGCTGAATTGACTGCACTCTCTTTACAGAAAAGTGAGGAACACAATCGGCTACTAATTGAAGGAGTCAAGGATTATGCAATTTTCATGTTAGATCCCAACGGGCTGATTGTAAGTTGGAACTCTGGAGCAGAACGCATTAAAGGATATTGCTCGGGAGAAATTTTGGGGAAACATTTTTCCATTTTCTATCCACCAGAAGAGATCGCACGCCAAAAACCCCAACAGGAATTGCAAATAGCGACAGCGGAAGGTCGGTATGAAGAAGAGGGTTTAAGACAACGAAAAGATGGCTCGTTCTTCTGGGCAAATGTTGTTATGACAGCATTACACGACGATTTGCAAAAGTTGCGGGGTTTTGTCAGCGTGACCCGAGACATAAGCGATCGCAAACAAGCAGAGGAACAGCTTCAAACTTCTCTCAAACAGTTATCTGATATCAAGTTTGCTCTAGATGAAGCCGCTATTTTAGCGGCGACCGATCGCCAAGGAAATATTACATATATAAATGATAAATTTTGCGAAATTTCCAAGTACTCTAGAGACGAACTGATCGGACAGAATCATCGCATTATCAATTCTGGTTACCATCCCAAAGAATTTTTTCAAAACCTTTGGTCAACTATTTCTAGCGGTCGAGTGTGGCATGGAGAAATCAAAAATAAAGCTAAAGATGGAACATTTTATTGGGTAGCAACTACAATTGTTCCATTTTTAAATAACGAAACGATCGAACAATATCTTGCCATTCGTTTTGATATCACCGAACGCAAGCAAGTCGAAGAAGCACTCCGCCGTTCTAGCGAACGATTGACAGGTTTATATGAAATTGACCGAGCTATTCTAGAAGCTAAATCTTCAGGAGATATTGTTCGAGAAGCACTCGTGCGAATGCAGCGTTTGGTACCCTGCAAGCGATCGCTGATTATTGTCTACAATTTTGAAAACAGCGAAGCTTACGCAATACCGGGAAGCGGTGCTGAGAATTTCCTTTCTCAACGAAGAGTTACCATACCGATTGACAACTTCATTTCTAATGAAGTTTTACAACAAGACATGACTCAGGGTGCAGAGTCCGTGACTGCAACAGGTCACGCTTCGCAGCAATTGTTAACTCCCCTTTTGGAAGAGAACGACACCTGCTTCAGAATACCTTTGCTTGTTGAAGGAGCGCTCGTTGGAGAACTCGCCCTGATTTTAAGTCAATCTACAGGATTAAACGCAGAGCATCAAGCAATTGCTTCTCAAGTCGCCAGACAGCTAGCGATCGCCTTGCAACAAGCCAATTTGCGAGAGCAACTGCAACACTATACCTTAGAACTAGAGGAACGCGTGACACAACGCACTTTGCAATTGCAGGAAGCTAATTCAGAACTCGAAGCATTTGCTTATTCTGTTGCTCACGATTTACGCGCTCCTTTGCGAAGCCAGCAAGGATTTTCCGAAGCACTTTCAGAAGACTATGCCGATATTTTAGATGCCAACGGTCGCGATTATATCGATCGCATTATGGCTTCTACCAAACGAATGGACGACCTCATTAGAGATCTATTAGCTTACAGTCGTCTCAGCCGTACCGATCTGCAACTTGCTACACTCAACTTGTCATTTATAATGACAGAAATATTAACTCAACTAGAAGCAGAGATTCAAGAGCGACACGCTCAAGTCATCGTAGAAAAACCACTGCCATCAGTCATAGGTCATCGCACTACCTTAATTCAAGTCATCATTAATTTAATTTCCAATGGCATCAAATTCGTACCTCTTAACAGACAAGCCACAGTACGGGTCTGGGCTGAAGAACGCGAGCGGTGGGTTCGCTTGTGGATAGAAGATAACGGTATTGGCATTGCACCCGAACATCAAGAACGCATTTTTCGAGTTTTTGAAAGGTTACACGGTGTTGAGGTTTATCCAGGGACTGGTATTGGACTGGCGATCGTGCGTAAAGGTATAGAACGCATGGGAGGACGAATTGGCATTGAGTCGGAGATAGATCGGGGCAGCCGATTTTGGGTAGAATTACTCTCTGCTAAGAAATAGGGACTGGGGACTGCTCTCGCTCCGGTGGCTCCGCCTCCGCTTTCATTCAACCTGAGTTCGATGAAGTCACCTCGAAGTTCACCCCTTTTTTAAGGGGGGTTAGGGGGGATCGAAACCCCAAGAATTCACTATATAAGACTTGTGTACACCACTGCATCCTTACCAAAAATCTGGGTTTAAAGCCCCGTCCTTCTAGGACGGCTTTTCTTCAATTTCCGAATTAACTCGCGAATCACATCGCTTTGAGTGCGATTTGTTTCTTTGCAATGCGCTACTAGTATCTCGTACTCTTCGTCTGAACACCGCACTGTTAATTTTTTCATGCCGTCATATTGCCGTCGATGGTGGTATAATAGTAGCATGAAAACATTGAAGTTTAAGTTGTACGAACACAAGCGCAATAAGTACCTCAAGCGGATGATTAACGCTTCTGGGGTAATTTACAATCATTGCATTGCCTTGCACAAACGATACTATCGTATGTGGGGTAAACACTTGAGTTGCACGAAACTTCAATCACACATTGCCAAGTTGCGGAAACGTAGTGAGTTTTGGCAGTCGGTAGGCTCTCAGGCAGTACAGGATATCTGTCAGCGCATTGAGAAGGCATACCAATTGTTTTTTAAGCACAACAAGAAGGGGGTTCGTCCACCGGGATTCAAGAAAGTCAAGAAATACAAATCGTTCACCCTAAAGCAAGCAGGGTACAAGTTTTTAGGTGGCAATAGAGTCAAGATTGGAAATCGAGTTTATCAATTTTGGAAGTCTAGAAGTTGGGAGGGAACGGTCAAAACACTAACCATCAAGCGCACACCTTTGGGTGAATTGTTTATGGTGGTTGTAGTTGACGGTGTAGTTGAACCAGAAATCAAATTCACGACTGGTAGAATAGCGGGATTTGATTTTGGCTTAAAGACGTTTCTCACTTGCTCTGATGGTTCGAGTATTGAATCTCCTCAATTTCTCAAACAGTCTCTCAGCACAATTAAAAAAGCTAGCAAACAGCATTCCAAAAAACTAAAAGGCTCATCCAACCGAGAAAGGGCCAGAAAAAATCTGGTACGCAAGTACGAGGATGTTTTAAACGCTAGACGCGATTGGTTTTGGCAACTAGCTCACAGTCTAACTAATAGGTTTGATGTGTTGTGTTTTGAAACGCTCAATCTCAAAGGAATGCAACGTCTTTGGGGGCGGAAAATATCAGACCTAGCTTTTGGAGAATTTCTACAAATTTTAGAGTGGATTGCCAAAAAGAAAGGCAATTCTGTCATATTTATAGATCGATGGTATCCGTCTACTAAAACTTGTTCTAGTTGTGGACACGTTCTAGAAAAGCTGGATTTGTCCGTCAGAGAGTGGCGCTGTCCGTCCTGTCAGTTAGTGAATGGGAGGGACGAAAATGCAGCTAAAAATATTTGTGCAGTTGGGGCATCAACTGTTGGGTTAGGTGATGTAAGACGGGCTGTGCCTGCAATCGCTGTCTGAGCCTAGAATCCCCACGCCTTTAGGCTGGGGAGTATGTCAAAAAGCCCTAGTGATTAGAAATCACGGCTATACAAACAAAGCCCCTTCGGGTTTGCCAGTTCCCTACGGCGGGAAACCCGCCTGCAGGACTGGACTCACCGCCTACGCGGACTAAATTATAAAGGGGTATAAGACGCGGACTTAGTCTGAGGTCTGTCGAACTCACATTCATTCAATTCCGTTCAATAATAGGACAAATAGTTTCTTCACCTTGTTCGGTTATTTTTTCCCAACCAGAAAGAAGCCCCTCCAACTCAGACTTTAAGAGAAATAATTGCTGAATTTGTTCATCAATAGCTGATAGCTTGTTTTTTAACTGAACTTTTATGCGATCGCAGGGCATAAACCCATCATCATGAACATCTAAAAACTCTTTAATTTCCAATAAAGTTAAACCCAGATTTTGAGCGCGTTTAATAAATTTTAACCGTGCCAAAACCTCAGAATTAAATAATCTAAATCCACCTTCAGTTCTACTTGAAGCATGAAGCAATCCAAGCTCTTCGTAATAGCGGATCGTTTTAATAGGAACGCCACTTTCTTTAGCAACTTCGCCTATTTGTTTTAGCGGTTCTTGAATTAACATACCTACCTTAACCTTCCTCTCCCCTTGCATGAGAGAGAATTACCATTTTCATTGTAAACCCTCCAGTAAGATGGAGAGTCAAGAGAACCACGAGTAATGCCCCCTGTTAATTCTGCAAAATTTTAGGGAAAGCTATTAACAGTAGCTTCTCCAACAGGTGGGGTTAAAGAAAGATGATGAACGATAAAAATGATAATAATGAAGAAACTCACTTAGAATTAGCCAATACAGACGCTAACTCTTTGGAGTATAAAGATATTTACCAACTGCTGGATATTCCGGCCATACAGAACGAGAATCTCCCTATATGGGCTTTGGAACAGTTAGACTCCAAGGAGCCGGACAACTACCCCTACAAATACGAGAAACTCAAACTCGAGCCCTCAAGAATGGGTCATTGGCTGGAATATGAAGAAACTGCAAGGCTAGAAAGATTAAAGTTACCTGCGGATAGCGATACCAACTTTAATCTCGATTTATTCAATTATTTTGAAGCCTAAAGCCAAGCGCGATCGTATTGAACGGGCCAAACTTTATCTTGCTTCAATTGCTTAGCCGCATGAGAGGGCCAATAAGGATTGCGTAAAAGTTCCCGTGCCAACAACACAATATCAGCTTGCCCGGTACGAACAATACAATCTGCTTGTTCGGGCGACGTGATTAAGCCTACAGCACCAGTAGGAATATTTGCCTCATGGCGAATTCTAGCCGCAAAGGGAGTTTGATAACCGGGACCGTAAGGGATTTTGGCATTTGTCAGAGTACCCCCACTCGAACAATCAATTAAATCAACTCCCAGCGATTTGAGTTTATCTGCAAGAGCAATACTTTGTTCAATGTCCCAACCATTTTCTGCCCAATCAGTTGCAGAAATTCGGACCCAAAGCGAGGAGTCCCCTTCAGGTAATACTTCTCGGACTCCACTAACAACTTCTCTGAGAAAACGGGTTCGATTTTCAAAACTACCCCCATATTCATCTTCTCTGTGATTGCTCAAAGGTGATAAAAACTGATGTAATAAATAGCCGTGGGCTGCATGAATTTCAATAACCTTAAACCCAGCTTCAACCGAACGTTTGGTTGCTTGTACAAAAGCGTCAGTCACTTGCTGGATTTCTTCAATGCTTAAGGGTTGTGGAACTGGGTGTTTATCACTAAAAGCAAGAGGACTGCTAGAAACTACAGGACGCCAACCGCCCACCGATTCATCTAGAATTTGTCCGCCTTCCCAAGGAGGTGCTGTACTCGCTTTTCTTCCAGCATGAGCGAGTTGGATACCAGCAATAGAACCCAAATTATGAATAAGTTGCACAATTTTTGCCAGAGGTTCAATATGCTTATCAGACCAAATGCCCAAATCTTGAGGACTAATGCGTCCTCGCGGTTCTACAGCCGCCGCTTCAGTCAAGACTAAACCTGCACCACCAGCCGCACGACTAGCTAAATGGACTAGATGCCAATCATTGGCATAACCATCAGTACTGGAATATTGACACATTGGAGCAACGGCGATGCGATTGCGAAAAGTCACCGAGCCAAGGGTAATCGATTCAAATAGATGTGACATGGGAAGTAGGAAGTAGGAATTATGAAGTATGAATTATGAATTATGAAGTAGGAGCTGTTTCATTCTTTTATAGTTTATCTTTCATCCTTTATACTTTGAGTGCGCGTTTTCCTAAAGACAAGCAAATAACATCGTTTTGTGGAGTATGGATGCGGCTGCACAGAACATCTCGATAATGGCGTTCTATCGGATTGTTTTTTGATAGTCCCGGATTGCCAATGAGTTCGAGTCCAATTTCTACAGCACGAATTGAGTGATTTGTCGTGAGGTATTTCACAGTTTGTGCTTGAGAACCTAGGGAACTGCTGGACTCGCCTCCATCAACTTCGGCTGCTAAACCATAGATAAGTCGCTGATTGGCGTAAAGTAAAGCTTCTATTTCACCAATTGCTATTTGAAAGCGGGGCAGAGTTGCCAAACTATCGCCTAAGTTAGCAGGCGATCGCTTGTTTAAATATTGTACCAACCAATCTCGTGCTGCTTTTGCTACTCCTTGATACAAAGCACTCAGTAACAAACTTCCACCTGTTAGTAAAAGAGGGTTGGGAGGTGACCAAGCCTGTACGGGACGGATATCCAAAGCATACTCTTCTGGGATAAAAACATTCTCCAATATTAGGTCATGGCTGCCAGTTGCACGCATTCCCAAGTGATCCCAAGTTTCTACAATACGCAGACCGGCAAGGTCGCGAGGAACTAAAAAGCTACCGACTTGCACATCTTTATCATCAGTTCTTGCCCAAACCACAAAATACCGCAAGATGGGACTGCCTGTGGTGTAAATTTTGTGACCTGAGAGCAACCAACCACCAGGCTGGCGTTGGGCAATTGTTGCAGGTAGTCCCCCTCGTGCTGGTGTTCCTAGTTCTGGTTCAACACGCGCCGCGTTGAGTAAGGCTATACCTTCAACAGATTCCCGACACAGTCTTTCATAGATAGCAGGATGCCATCGGCGAGAACTAGCTGCGTTAGCATATTGTAAATAATGCATTGTTAGCACCAGAGCCGTCGATGCATCTCCCCGAGCTATGGTTTCAATAACTTGGCAAATTGTGGAATAGCCCAAACCCCGACCACCAAATTCTAATGGAACAGTCAGACTTAAAAGCTGAGCTTTGTGGAGGGCTTCAAAGTTTTCAAAAGGAAATGTACTGTTGCGATCGTGTGTTGCGGCGCGAGTCGCAAAATCAGCTGCCAAAGCCTTTACGCGCTCCAATAAACTAGAAGTGGTTTCGGTTGGTGAGAAGCTTGAACTATCAAGGGTTAAGTTGAAATTTTTCATCTTTTATCCTTTCTTTCGCGACATTATGCGATCGCTTTAAACTTTTTTGTAGTTGCGTTAAGCGTTGTTGCCAATCGCACATTTTTCAACTTGAAAATAAAGCCTTGCATAGAAAAAACATTTATGGTAATTTTCTCTATACTGCTAAAATAGCATAATTTGATTGATATGCCGTATTTTAAAAGAATAATCGGCTAGTCAAAGTGTATTCTTAGTAGAATCTCTCATCTGTTTGGACAACACCAGTAAGCGGTTGATGTTTCCATTGACTTGGGGAGACGCTAATCTCCCCAAGAAATGGTTTCATAGAGTTTATAAGTTTTAGAGCCTTAACCATAAAGACGCCTTTTTCCCCCATCCAAACCCAAACCCCTAGCGGAGACTTTTTATGCCGGTAGAATTTATTGGCTTAATCCGGACTAAACCCGTATCAGAATTAGACGGACCTCCAGGAACAATTTCCGATAACATTATCGATCCAGCCTATGTTCGAGAATTTGCACAAGCTCACGAACAAGGTGATTTTGACCGAGTCTTAATAGGTTATAACTCCAGCAGCCCTGATGGCTTTGGTGTTGCTAGCTACGCCGCTTCATGGACTGAAAAATTAGGATTTTTGATTGCACACCGACCGGGTTTCGTTGCACCTACATTAGCAGCTCGCAAAGCAGCAACGCTAGACCATTTTACGGGTGGACGTATTGCCATCCACATCATTACCGGTGGAAATGACGCCGACCAACAACGTGATGGGGATTGGCTAGACCATGACAATCGCTATCGACGGACCGACGAATACTTAAACATAATCAAGCAAATATGGACGAGCGATATTCCCTTTGATTGGGAAGGTAAATTTTATCAAGTCAAAAAAGCTTTCTCGGATGTCAAACCCTTACAAAAGCCCCACATTCCTATTTATTTTGGCGGTGCATCTAAAGCAGCTGTTCCCATAGGTGCCAAACACGCAAATGTTTACGCTATGTGGGGCGAACCCATTGCAGCAATTAAGCAGCGGATTGCTGAAGTTAAAGCAGCACTACCGCCCGGAAAAACAATACGTTTCAGTGTTTCTTTACGTCCCATTCTTGGAACAACAGAAGAAAAGGCATGGGAAAGAGCAAAAGATATATTAGAAAGAGTCGTTGAATTACGTGGCGGGCAAAAAGTAACATCCTCAGCAAGACCGCAAGCTGTAGGATCGCAACGATTGCTAGATTTTGCAGCCCAAGGAGAAGTTTACGATAAGCGATTGTGGACGCCAATAGCAGCAGCTACTGGAGCTGCTGGTAATACGACTGCTCTAGTAGGAACACCCGAACAAGTTGCAGAAGCTTTAGTGGATTATTACGATGCTGGAGTCACAACCTTATTAATTCGAGGTTTTAACCCTTTACAAGATGCTATTGATTACGGACGTGAAGTCATACCTCTCGTTCGTGCGGAAATTGCCCGACGGGAGCATCACACTGTCAGTGTTGCTTAACATCTTTATCCTTAGAGGATGTTGGAAAAGTCTTTTCATCAGTAGCAAAACATTCAATATCCCTTTAAATACCCCGATAAATTGGTGAATTTTCAGAGTATTTTCCCCCCTTTTTAAGGGGGGAATTGGAATCAAATACTCCTGTTTTCAGGATGTTTCATATCTTTTCTAGAGAACTGTATACACCGTAGCCTTGGTAAGGGAGGACAGAGGGGGGTAATTTTTATACCTCACCAGGTTGAAATTTGCTGTAGTCCTTGCCTTGCGGACTTCGTTTGTATAGCCGCGATCTCCAATCACTAGGGCTTATCGGGGTTATTAAAACGGATTTGGTATCAAGTATTAATGAGCATTACAAATTTTTAAAAGTAAAATCTGCCACTGCCACGTTCATCACTAGTGTTCACACGATGCTCCCTGAAAATCTAAATTTTCTAATTCCATTTACAAGATAGAGAGAGAAAAACAGGAAAGCAAAATGTTAAAAATAATTATGACTTTTCGCGTCAGCAAATTTACTGTAACACTGTAGTTAAAATTAGAATTTCTATTTCTACCAATTGATACAAAGACTGCGATAGATAGTGAGAGAATGTTTGTAAAGTTCTAATTTAGACTCACGTTCTATCCAAAATAATATTGAGTTATTCAAGAGAAAATTTAATACTTAAGAAAAAAACCGCTCTTCCCTTATCCCTGATTCCTAACTCCCGCGATACTTATACCGAAACGGTATCACGTCTATGTTTTTTACCATTATTGATATCTAATTTGGTAGTTAACTGGGAAGAGGAGGTATTCTTTTTGTCATGTAATTCTTGAAGCAAGAATATATTTATATTAGTCATCTCACAATTAACATAAGTGCCAAAATGCCAAATGTAAAACGTAAAAATAGTGGGGTGGAGAGCATCGCCTTGCGCTGAGTCTGGGGAAAGCACGAGAGTTTCTCAACCTGGGCTTATCCCTACTCCAACAAATCGGGTTCTTCCCGTACCGTCTTTTGATAGATTGGCTGAAAACTAAACCACCCAGCTATGGGGGTTCCTACTTGGCTGCGTGTCAGGCGTGCGGTTTCAGGTTTTATCAGACGGGGTTGACCGGCTGCTTCAGCCAATAGTTGCGCCTGGGACGATCGCTCAAAGCTAATGTACCACCAAGCTGCTTCGTCAACGGTTTGACCTACTGTCAAATGACCGTGATTGCTTAAGATTACTGCTTTTTTGTTGCCTAATGCTTCAGCGATGCGCTTACCTTCTTGGGGATCTAGTACGACGCCAGTATAGTCATCAAATAGAGCGTGGTCTTCATAAAAAGCGCAAGAATCTTGAGTTAGGGGATCGAGCAAGCGATGAAAACTTGACCAAGTTTTCCCGTAAAGTGAATGAGCGTGTGCTGCAGCGACAATATCAGGTCGTGCTTCATGCACTTGGGAATGGATGGCAAAAGCCGCTCGATTCACACCACCTTCGCCTTTAACAACCTCTCCCCCTGCATCTACCAAAAGGAGGTTTGAAACCTTGATTTCAGCAAAGTTGACTCCAAACGGATTTACCCAAAAATGATCTGTAAATTCCGGATCGCGAGCTGTAATATGACCTGCTATACCCTCACTAAAACCAAAACGTGCGAATACACGAAAGGCTGCAGCTAGATGTTGCTTGCGGTAAAGACGTTCCTCTTCTACGCTAGCAAAAATAGGGGGTTGCGGTCTCTCATACTTTGGCATGATTTTTCTGTTCCTCTTTGCAAGGGGCGTTTGAATATCCAGAACGAAAAGAACTAACGCTTTTTTGTTCTGGATTGTACTGGTGTCTCCAAATACATCCAGTATCGTTGCCAAGAACGTGGATGGATATTGATGGTGCGAAAACAGTCGTTGTCTTAACTGCGTGGATATCTCCTTCTGGAGGTAGAAGTTGGTAAATATCGCCCGGTCTTAGCTGACGCACTTCGACAACCTCTAATTGGGCGTGTCCTTCCTCATCGCCCTTATCCACACGTCGATAAACAGTTTCTTCTTGTCTTCCTTTATACAAACCTACTAGCCCCCATGCAAGATGATCGTGAACGGGAGTTGTAGAACCTGGGGGAATGACTAAACTAAAAACAGTGAGCGATCGGTCTTTTGCTCTATACAACAACCATTGCCCGATACCACCCCCCATAGCACTTTGTGGATTGGGTTGAGCAAATTTTTCCGGTAACCATCCTTGTTGGGCTAATAACTCTGTAAAAAGCGGCTCAAGGGCAGTTAAAGTCTCACTGCGGTTCTCCCTTGTACGATAGCTAATTTCATGAACCATAGCAACAAATTGTTTAAGTTCAAGGCTATCTACAAACCATTGATCTGCTTCTAATATTTCTAAATCGCTCATAAAATTTTGGATTTTGGATTTGTTACAAAAATTTCCCTTGTCGCCCTTGTTCCCCTCTTATCCCTTTATCCGCAGATGAGAACCTCCGCAACTAGCTCAACCACAACCATTCAATATAAAATACGGTAAATTGATAGATATATAGGCTATTTGAAGTATCAGCAGAAATATCCCACAAACAGGTGAAAAAATCAAGTCACTATTTTTTGTCGGTAGCACTCGCTATCTTTGTAATGCATAAGACATCAAACGCTCTATTATTCTAGCTCCATAGGATCTTCCTGACTTGAGCCAGCGATCGCAAAAATGCCTAGTCTCAACTTAAAAGCACAAGGGATCGCAGAAAATTGTAACGAAATTTACAAAAATGATATTTTTTTAGAAAAAAAGGATACGCTAAGCATAGTTCCATCAAATGTGGTCGAATCTTGACAAAGTAATTTCTTTTAGTATAAACCAACACTACTTGTTACGCGATCGCATGTGAAAAGTCATGTTGCGTGCTGGAGGATATACTACCCCTCCTCCAACTGTAACAATCGCCAAGGGTTGAAAGCAGTTGGAGTTACATGTGGTCGATCGATTTGGTTGGGAAAGATATCCCAATTCAAAAATTGCTGTGGCAAGTAATCGATAAAACTATGAAAAAGTATAGATTTGACCCCATGTACGAGTTTATCGGGAACTAACAATCGTAAACGTCTGAAAAAGCGAAAATAGAGCTATAAGGAGAAAATTTTATGGTTTCCTCTTGCGAAATTCCATTGGTGGCTCCAAGCCCCGCGCATATTTGTCCGTTCGATCAAGCCTGCAGTTATCTAGAACAGGCTGCAAAAGAATTGAATTTGGAGCGGGGTTTGTTGGAGCTTCTAAGACACCCACGCAAAGTCATTACAGTTTCTATTCCCGTGAAGAGGGATAATGGAGAGGTTGAAGTTCTTGCCGGACATAGGGTACAACACTGTGACATTTTAGGTCCCTATAAAGGCGGTACGCGTTACCATCCGGCTGTCACATTACAAGAAGTTTCAGCACTCGCGATGCTCATGACTTGGAAATGTGCGCTCGTTGGGTTGCCTTATGGAGGTGCGAAAGGAGGTATTGCGATCGAGCCAAAATTCTACAGTGTTGGAGAACTTGAAAGAATTACCCGCCGTTACACAACAGAGTTAATTAAAGATATCGGTCCGTCAGAAGACATTCCCGCACCGGATATGGGAACTTCTGCTCGTGAGATGGCATGGATGATGGACACTTACTCTATGAATGTAGGTCATGCCGTACCGGGAGTCGTTACTGGTAAACCTATTTCCATCGGTGGTTCGAGAGGAAGAGAAATGGCAACCGGACGCGGGACTATGATTGTTGTACGTGAAGCCCTAGCAGATATAGGTAAATCGTTAGCAGGAGCGCGAGTCGTCATTCAAGGTTTTGGAAATGTAGGTGCAGCCGCAGCTATATTGATGCATCAAGCCGGAGCAAAGATTATTGCTGTTTCTAATGCTGATGGAGGACTTTATTCAGATATTGGGCTGGATATTCCTGCTTTAAAAGACTATGCAGCACAAAACGACAAGAATATTGTTGGTTACCCAAATGCAATACCAATTAGTAATGCCGAGCTATTAACTTTGTCTTGTGATGTTTTGGTTCCTGCAGCGTTAGAGAATCAAATCACGGAGAAAAACGCCCATCAAGTAGACGCAACGATTGTAGCAGAAGCTGCTAATGGTCCTGTCACTCTTGAGGCAAATGAAATTTTAGAAGCTAGAGGTATCACGGTACTACCAGATATTTTGGCTAACGCGGGCGGTGTTGTGGTGAGTTATTTGGAGTGGGTACAAGGTCTTTCTTATGTATTTTGGGATGAAGATCGTGTCAATAGGGAAATGGAATTGCTGATGGTGCAAGCCTATCGTCAAGTCATACAACAATCCGAACAACGTCACATACCTCTGCGGTTAGCTGCATATACTTTGGGTGTTGGTCGCGTTGCTCAAGCACTTCACGATCGCGGTCTGTATCCTTAACCCGTTTCGATGAAGTCAAAACAGACCTCTCTCAAGCCCCTCTCCTCGCAGGCTAAGGTGTACATACAAGTCTTTTAAAGTGCATTCTTACAGATGCGATCGCTCTTAGCTTCCTTTAAAAAAGCTCCGGTGGTGTACACAAGTCTTTTAAAGTGAGTGCATTAAAAGCAGTTTCGATCCCCCCTAGCCCCCCTTAAAAAAGGGGGGAACTGAATTCCAAATCTCCCTTTTCACGATGTTTCATCTCTTTGTTAGAGATCTGTACACCATCGTAGCCGATAAATTGGGGGGCTAAGATACTCAAAAGTCCCCCTTTTTAAGGGGGATTTAGGGGGATCTAAAAAATTATGAGACTAAACAAATATGTGTGAAAACACGGCCTAGCCCCTTTTTAAAGCTACGGTGGCGTACACAAGTCTTTTAAAGTGCATTCTTGCGGATGCGATCGCTCCTAGCTTCCCTTAAAAAGGCTACGGTGGTGTACACAAGTCTTATATAGTGCATTAAAAGCAGTTTCGATCCCCCCTAACCCCCCGATAAATTGGGGGGAAATTGGAATTACCTCCCTGTTATCCAGTACCGGCATTCCCTTGACCCGATGTCAAAGTGGCGATTTGTGAGTCATTACTGGCGCTTAACCGATCGGTTTCAATGGTTAGGTTCCCTGAGTTACCAAGTGCCCCAGAAGCTACATAGTTGTAAATAAAGCCATTCGTAACAGTTGTCGTCCCTCTAGCATTCAGCGTAATATCTCCCGCCTGACTGCTAGCCGATCCAAGATCTGGGTTTATCCCGGCGTACAAGGCACTTGCTGAAATATTTAAGTTTCGGGCGTTAACTGCTATACTACAACCTCCTCCAGCACTTATATCAACATAAGCACCATTGGTGAGTGATACATCTGCACGCGTTAAATTATCGGGAAAATCCAAGCCAAGAAAATTGTTACCATCAGCATTCAGCCCAACCGTTCCTGTTCCAGCCAATCCTCCCAACTCGACTCAACCACCAGAGGCTGTCAGTATCCCGCCATCAGAAGTTATGCTACCGCCCACCAGTTTTAAATTTTGAATTCAAAATTTTTATTTATTTTCTATTTTTCTCAAAAATTGGAATTTACAGTTTTTTCAACAATGCAAAACAACTACAACCTACTGATTGTTGACTCTGTTAATTTTATCTAGAAAAAATTTTTTCAACCCCTCTGCTTTGATATTTGCATATCAAATTAGATATTTTATTATCAAAGACCGTAATACGACAACTGAACTCAAAAAAGTATGAAGATTTTATTCTTGACTTTAAACACTCTTAATTGTAGAAACGAATTAACATCTATTTAATAGCGTCGGTACGCACTTGCGTTCGCGAAAGCCCTTACTTAGGATGTCTAACTCAACCTTATTGAAATCTGTTATCATTCTAGATTTCAAACAACTGGTTTCTAAACTGTCGTTACTGTACTAGAGCGATCGTTCTCAAACAATTTGATAGTGTCCAACTCTTAACCTTCTGTGTGTTTCGCCATTTTTTTACACTTAGTTCTTAATTTTTCAGTAACAGTTTGTCACTTTTTATAGAAACGGAATTTAATATAGTATTCTTTCAGACTTTTTCTTAAGTTTCTATACTCGATTCTGGCTCAGGTATTTACATTAGTTATCTCAAGCAGATGTGGATTTACAGGCTTTGCTTAAAAATCGATACTTTTCTATACGATGGATTATATGAAGTTTTTCCTCAGAGAAAACCTTTCTAAATAAGGAATAGAGGCAGTTTTTTCTGATTATTCATGATTTGGTATTATGTAAGGATTGTTAAATTTAAGTGACTGACAAGGAAAACTGTGGTAATTGTTCCTAAGTAGGACTTACGCATAGCCCCCTTTTTAAGATACGGTGTACACAATTCTTTTAAAGTGCTTTCTTGGGGTTTCGATCCCCCCTAACCCCCCTTGAAAAAGGGGGAAATTTGATTCCAATTCTCTCTTTTCATGATGTTTCATGTCTTTTCTAAAGATTATGTACACCACCGTAGCTTGTTAGGGGGGAAGTTGATTCTAATTCCTCCTTTTTTAGGATGTTTCATGTCTTTTCTAGAGAGATGTACACTACCGTAGCCTTCTTACGGTAGGCTAAGGGTTCCCTCTGGGTTTGGGGGGAGATGGGGGATCGATAACGTGTAAAATACCCAAAATGACGTTGAGGTTGCGTAAGTCCTATTAAGTAGAAAAAATAACTCTGAACCTGTTTAAAACATCAGGTGCGATCGTTGTTCGCAAGAGTCCAATTTAACTAAGGAGTGCATTGTACTATGAGTATGGGCAAACAGCCCGGTTATGTAAAACTCAATTTCGCTGTTTCGTTAGTGCTTGAAGCGTTAATAGCTACCTCTTGCACTTGTAAAGTCTCCGCTGAGAGTGTACCTCACGATCGCTTTAATTCCAAAAGTTTGCCCCTTTCTCAATTAAAAATCTTAACTCTTACAAGTAGCAAGACAGCGTCCGACAATCTTATATCCCAGGTTCCCAATTCTCCCGATCTCCCCAATCCCCTGACTCCGACACCACCACCTCCACAACCTGTCCCCGACCCACAACCCTTACCAGAAACTCCACTTGATACCACTCCACCTAAACCTCCTTCTTCAGAAACCAGTCCCGAGCTTTCCGGAACTATCACAGTTAAAAAATTTGAGTTTGAAGGTAATACAGCCTTTAGTGATGAAACCTTAAGCAAAAAGACAGCAGAATATACTAACCGACCAATCACTTTTTCCCAACTGCTGCAAGTTGAGGCTGTCATAACAAAGCTTTATATCGATGCTGGATATATTAATTCTGGTGCTGTGATCGTTGCAGGACAGGAATTATCTCCCGAAGGAGCAGTCGTTAAAGTTCAGATTGTGGAAGGTGGAGTTGAGGAAATTAAGATTACGGGAACTCGACGGTTAAATCCAAACTACGTTCGCTCTCGTATCAAACTGGGTACCTCTAAACCTTTAAATAGAGACCGCTTGCTCAAAACACTGCAATTACTACAACTGAATCCCTTAATTGAAAGGCTGTCTGCTGATGTGTCTGCGGGTTCGCGTCCCGAACAAAGTGTAGTGGAAATTAAAGTCGTTGAAGCAGACTCTTTTAGAACAGAATTATTTGTCGATAATGGTCGTGCTCCCAGTGTAGGTAGTTTTCGACGGGGTATCCGTATTAGTGAAGGCAATGTTTTTGGTATAGGTGATGGCTTCTCAGCAACCTATACAAATACCGATGGGAGTAACGCTCTTGACCTGAGCTACAGTGTACCAGTCAATTCCCGCAACGGCTCTATTAACATAGCAGGTGGTTTTACTGAGACTACAGTGATTGAACCTCCCTTCGATCGCATCGATATTACAGGCGATTCTTTTTACATAGAAGCTGGGTTCCGCCAACCGATTATCCAAACACCCTCTCAAGAATTTGCCCTGGGCTTATCTTTTTCCCGCCAGCAAAGCCAGACAGAAATTGACGGAGAAGGCTTTCCCATTTCTGCGGGCGCTAACAACAATGGACAAACACGTATATCAGCACTGCGGTTTGTACAAGAATATACACAGCGCAATCGGAGACAGGTCTTTGCATTGCGTTCTCAATTTAGTGTTGGTATAGGATTATTTGATGCAACCATTAATAACGATCCTCCAGATAGTCGGTTTTTCTCGTGGCGGGGACAAGGACAATACATACGGCTTTTAGCACCAGACACCATACTGTTATTTCGCTCCGATCTGCAGTTTGCCTCGAAAACCCTAGTCCCATTAGAGCAAATTGGTTTAGGGGGTTTTCAAAGCATCCGGGGTTACAGACAGGATGAACTGTTGGTTGATAATGGCTTTTTTGCCTCAGCAGAAGTTAGGTTTCCTATTCTACGCATACAAGAGGTTAATGGAGTTTTGCAGATCGTTCCATTTGTTGATTTTGGTATTGGCTGGAACAGTTCAGATACCCCCAACCCAGATCGCAATACCTTGATGAGTGTTGGTTTGGGATTGCAATGGCAGATGAACGACACGTTAACCGCCCGTATCGATTACGGTATTCCTCTCATCAACAGTGATTTGAGGGATAGCGATCGCACTTTACAAGAAAAAGGTTTTTATTTTTCAGTCAATTACAGCCCTTTTTAAGGATTTTCGCCAGAATACTTTTGAATTGCGGACTTAATTATGAAACAGATGCAGCAGCTTTTTTTAATATCCCTACCCCTAACAGTACTGGGATGTTTTGCTTCTACCAACATTGTTAAAGCACAAGTCAGTTCTGATGGGACTTTATCTACCACCGTTACCCCCAATGGTCCTGACTTCACTATCGATAACGGCGATCGAGTTGGAGGAAACCTGTTTCACAGCTTCAAAGAATTTTCTCCCCGTGCTGGCTCGGTCATCTTCAACAATGCTTTAGACGTGCAAAACATTATCAACCGAGTCACAGGCGGTTCTGTTTCTGACATCAATGGTTTGATGAAAGCCCAAGGTAGTGCTAACCTATTTCTACTGAATCCTGCGGGTATTATCTTTGGACCAAATGCTCGATTGGAGATTGGTGGTTCATTTTTTGCCAGTACTGCGGAAAGCTTGTTGTTTGATGGATTTGAGTTTAGCGCCACCAATCCGCAAGCACTACCACCAACATTAAATATTAATATTCCTATTGGTTTGCGTTTTCGGGATAAACCCGAAACAATTACAGTGAAGGGTTACGGTCATAAATTGGAACCAACAATGGGTGCATCTGCAAATTTCAATAGTACTAATCTGAACAACATCCCAGGACAGAACGCTCTCGCTTTACTTGAAGTCCCAGCCGGAAAGACTTTAGCTTTTGTGGGGGGTAATGTGACTTTAGATAGTGGCGTTTTGCAAGCTCCTGGGGGTCAAATCGAGATAGGAGGTTTGAAAACACAGGGAACGGTAGAGATAAAGGACAGCACTTTAATCTTTCCTCAAGGAGTGCAACGAGCTGATGTAACCGTAACTAAACGCTCGGGAATCAATGTCATTACAAATAACAACCAGGGTGGTGGAAGCATTACGATTAATGGACGAAACATTAACATTTCAAATATCAGCATAGTAACAGCTGGTATCGGCCAAAACGTGCAATCGGTTAACGCTACTGCTGGGAATATTAAACTCAATGCAATTGAGTCTATCTCAGTTACGGATAATTCAAAAATAGATAACCGTACTTACGGACAGGGGACTGCAGGTAAGATTATCCTAGATGCGGGTAACAGCATTCAGATCGATTCGGGAAGTAGAGCCAATAGCAGTTTAACAAGGATAGGTCAGGGCAAAGGCGGAAGTATTGAAATGACAACCGGAGTGTTTTCCCTAACCAATGGTGCTAAGTTGTTTGCTGATACAGATGGAAAAGGGAAGGCTGGCGATATAGTTATCAATGCCGAGCGGGTCGAATTGGTTGGTCCCGATAGTGCTATTTTTAACAGAGTACAACAAAACGCTGTAGGAGATGGTGGTGAAATTCGCATTAATACCAATTCGTTTGAAGCCAAAAATGGCGCTGGACTGTTTGCAGATATAAGCGGAAAGGGTGATGGTGCTGATGTCATTATTGATGCCAAAGAGCGAGTTTCCTTTGATGGCAGGGTAGGAAATAATAGTAGTGGTATTCTCAGCGTAGTGCAATCAACTGGTGTGGGCAATGGCGGAGACATCCGCATCAAGACCAAATTTCTAGAACTTACCAATGAAGCTACATTTAATAACAGTTTAACCAACAACAGTCAGGGTAAGGGTGGAAATATTGAAATAACAACCGGAGTGTTTTCTCTTACCAATAAAGGTCAACTGTTGGCTGATACAAATGGAATAGGGAATGCAGGTAATGTCATCATCAATGCCGATCGCGTTGAGTTGCTTGGTGATGGTAGTGCTATTTTTGACAGAGTAGAACCAAACGCCACAGGAAATGGTGGCGAAATCCGCATTACTACCAACTCCCTCGTAGCAAAAGATGGTGGCGGAGTGTTTGCATATGTCCGTGGAACGGGGGCTGGTGCCAATGTCATTATTGATGCCAAGGAGCGAGTCACCTTTGATGGCAGGGTAAAAAATAACAGTAGTGGTATTCTCAGCGTAGTGCAATCAGATGGTGTGGGCAATGGCGGAGATATCCGTGTTAAGACCAAATTGCTTGAACTGACTAATGGGGGTACATTGAATGCTTCTTCTGAAGGAAATGGATCTCCTGGTAACATTTATGTTGATGCTAGCGATCGCATCCTAATTCAAAGTTTTTCTAAAACGAACACGAGTGCTATTTTTAGCCTTGCAGAAGGAAATATAGAAAATAATATTTCAAACAAACTACAAGAGATTCAGATTAAAGCTCGGGAGCTTTCCCTCATTGAGAACGCTCAAATCAATGCCAGTACGGCGGGACAAAATTTAGCAGGTAATGTGAAGATAGACACTGAATCGCTTTCTGTGGCTGGTGGAGCAAAAATTCTTGCTGGAGTTAAAAGGGATGCACAAGGAACGGCTGGGAGTATTACAATTACATCCAAAACATTAACTGTTGAGAACCCAGATAGTGGAATAATAGTCAGTTCTCAAGGAGCAGGAAAAGCGGGCGATATTACAATTCAAGCAAATAGTTTGACACTTAACGATCGAGGAATCATTGCGGCAGACACGCGAAGCACGGAAGGTGGTAATATCACGCTAAATTTGCGAGATGTTTTGCGGCTGCGTCAACGCAGTGCAATTTCCACAAGCGCAGAAGGGACGCAATCTGGTGGAAACGGCGGTAACATCAACATAAATGTCCCTCTCATTGTTGCTTTTCCCGAAAATAATGATATTACTGCCAACGCTATAAGTGGCAGAGGAGGAAATGTCAGAATTAGGGCAAAAGGTTTGTTTGGAATCTCCCCCCTCAGTCGTACAGAGCTTGAGCGACGCTTAAATACGACAGATTCCAGTAAACTCAAACCAGGCGATCTACCAACAAGTGACATCACTGCCATTTCCCAACAGCAGCCAAAGTTAGACGGTACAGTACAGCTGAACACGCCAGATATTGACCCCAATCGGGGATTGGTAGAATTGCCAGAGGAAGTCATAGATCCGACACAACAAGTTGCTCAAAATCCCTGTCAGCGAGGAGTAGGGAGTACCTTTGTAGTTACCGGACGCAGTGGGTTACCACAAAGCCCAACCCAAGCTCTCAGCAGTCGCAATGCACGTATTAGTTTAATCGAGCCAGTTGCAAGTACCGCAACGTCTGCAACTCCAAGTCATTTCACTTCACCCTCTCCCACTCCAACTGTTCAACAGCTTATACCAGCCCAAGGATGGGTATTGAACAGCAAAGGTAAGGTGGTACTGACAGCTTATGACCATACGAGTACGGGTTCGCAACGTTCTTTACGAACCCGTACTGGGTGTATTGCACGTTGATTTGTTTTCACACTCTTCTTTGCACCTTTAGAAGATGTTTGAAAAGTCCTTTCATCAGTAGCAAAACATTCAAAATCCCCCTAAATCCCCCGGTAAATTGGGTAACTTTAAGAGTATTTTCCCCCCTTTTTAAGGGGGGCTAGGGGGGATCGCTAAGTACCTAAACACAACTCACCACTTTTCAAACAACCTATTGGGTGAGACCAAAATGACAGGAGGAAAAATTATGCTTTTAAAGCAGCTTAAACTGAGTAAATTACACAATTTCTTCATAAGAATATACAGACGGCGCTCTCTTTTCCTTGCAGCCTTATTATTTACCCTCTCAACAATTTCACCTGTTATTGCCAAAGTTTCTGTACCCATCTCTATTGCTCAAGCTCAGCAAGAGCCCAAACAACTGACCCAAAAAGCCAGTGAATTATACCGCAATGGCAAATTTGAGGAATCTGCAACTGTCTGGGAACAATTAGCAAATATTTTTGCCACTCAAGGAGATAGTTTAAACCAAGCAATGGCTTTCAGCAATCTTTCTTTGACTTACCAACAGTTCGGACAGTGGAATCTTGCTGAAAAAGTACTTCGAGACAGCTTAAAAATTCTAGAAAATCAACCAGACAACCAGGAAAAATTAAAAATTTACGCTCAAAGTTTGGATATTCAAGGAAATTTACAAAGCGAATTAGGACAGTTAGCAAATGCTTTAAAATCTTGGCAAGAAGCTACAAAAATCTACAGCAAACTAAATGAGCCAGACAAGTTAGCCCAGAGCAAAATTAATCAGGCTCAAGCCATGCAAGATATTGGTCTTTATAATAGTTCTTGCGATACTTTACTAGAAGTGTTAGCTCAAGAAATTGATATTCAAAATTGCCAAAAATTAAGAGAACTGTCTCAACAAGAATTAGAGCAAAAACTGACAAAAGTCAGCAAGAATTCATCTTTACCAATACTAGTAGGCTTGAGAAGCCTGGGCGAACTGTTTCGATTCCAGGGTCAGCCAGAGTTCGCTGAAACTATCTTAAACACCAGCATAAACTTAGCACAAAAACTGAATTCTCCTTGGGAACAGGCTGCTGTCTATCTTAGTATGGGCAATACTTTAAGAGATATCGCAAAAGGCAAAAAATCTCGCGGTGAAATCCAGGATTACGAACAAAGGGCGCTCTCCTACTATAATAAGGCAATCCTTCTATCTCCATTGTTAATAACACGACAGCAAGCACAACTCAATCGACTTAATTTATTGTTAAAGTCTGAGGAATTTCAACAAGCAGAACAATTATGGCGATCGCTCGAACCTCAGATAATGAGCTTACCCCCGAGTCGAACGGGTGTTTACCTTCAAATCAACTTTGCTCATAACTTTGTGGAGTTAGCACAAACAGGTCTCTTCACAAAAGCGAATTCCCAACTTCCAACTTTAAACGAAGTCGATCGCGTCTTATCAAGAGCAGTCGAACAATCTAGAAGTTTGGGAGACAAAAGATCTGAAGCTTATGCATTGGGGTATCGTGGCAATTTGTACATGACTCACTCAATACAGAACTTACCTCAAGCTGAAGAACTAACAAAGCAAGCTCTGCGTATTGCTTCAACTTTTGATTCCCCAGACGTATCTTACCAGTTTTTCTGGCAGCTAGGACAGATACGTAGACAAAGAGGAGATATTAAAGATGCGATCGCAGCTTATACCAAAGCCTATGATGCTCTGCAATCATTACGGAACGATTTGGTAGCGCTCAATCCAGAAGTCCAATTTTCTTTTCAAAACACTGTAGAGCCAGTCTATCGTGAGTTAGTGGAGTTAGACCTAGAATACGCAAAATCTTTAAAAAGTACGGGGAAAAATCGAGAAAGTCAAGAACTTTTAGTTCAAGCCCGTAATGTCATAGAGTCATTGCAACTTGCTGAACTCAACAACTTTTTTAAAGAAGCTTGCGTAGAGGAAAAATCCAAACAAATTGATAGCATAGATCGGACAGCAGCAGTTGTTTATACAATTGTGTTACAAAACAGGTTGGAGGTTATTCTTAGCTTACCCAATCAAGAGCAACCCACTCTGAGCTTTCATACATACGAGTTTAAGCCGGGTGAATTTGAAGACACTGTAGACAAGGTACAACGTTCCCTCACAGATCCCAATAGTATCGAGTCAGATTGGCGAGTCTACTACAAAAAGTTGTATGACTGGCTCATTCAACCTATAGAGACGGAATTGAAAAACTCTAAAGTCACAACTTTAGCTTTTGTATTGGATGCAGATTTGCGAAATCTCCCCATGAGTATCCTTTATGATGGCGAGCAGTATCTGCTACAAAAGTATGCGATCGCCTTAACTCCAGGGTTGCAACTCGTCGATCCAAAACCAATTGCAAAAGTGGATTTAAAAGTCTTCACCGCAGGGCTCAGCAAAATCCGAGAGGGCTTCGAGCCACATAAAGACTTTAAAGCATTAAACTATGTAGAACGAGAACTCGAACAAATTAAGCAAATTGGTCTTTCAGACCGATTGATTCTTAACGAGAAATTCACCAGCACGCAGCTCAAAAAAGAAATTTTTGCTTCTCGTATTCCTCCCCTAGTCCATCTAGCCACGCATGGTGAGTTTAGCTCTAAAGCGAGCGAGACATTTATCCTTGCTTGGGATGAACGCATCAGTGTTAAACGCTTAGGTGACTTATTGCGAGACGCTCGTTTGTACCAGAGTAGACCCATCGAATTATTGGTTCTAAGTGCTTGTGCAACAGCTAGTGGAGATAAACGGGCTGCTTTAGGACTAGCAGGAGTCGCAGTCCGCTCTGGTGCTCGCAGCACCATAGCAACATTGTGGCCTGTTGTGGATCAAACGACAACTCAGATTATGGGTGAATTTTACAGCCAGTTAGAACAAGCCAAGAAGACAAATCTCAGTAAAGCTCAAGCTTTGAGAAAAGCACAACTGGCTTTTATTGATAAGTATGAAAAGTACAGACATCCTCACTTTTGGGCACCTTTTGTACTCGTTGGAAACTGGCAATAAGCACCGGAGCATCCCATAAACACAACGCTCTGGTGACTCCGCCTCCCGTTTCAATGCAGCTTTGCAGAGTTTCGCAGGCTGCATTCACAAGTTCGATCCCCCCTAACCCCCCTTACAAAAGGGGGGAACTTCATTCCAATTCTCCTTTTTCACGATGTTTCATCTCTTTTCTAGAGATCTGTACATCACTATAGCTTTGTAAGGGGAATTTGATTCCAATCCTTAGGTTTGCGGTGGAGTGTTTATTAAAAAGACTCTGCTTAAAATCCAGGAGGAAGAAGTACCTTATCAATTTCCACAACGACACCATTCTGTGCTTCGAGGGATGGTGGTTTACCGATCGCATCATTTAGCTTGACTGTTCCGTTGGGTTCATCGACTGTTACTTTGACTGTTTGACCTTCTAATAAAGTTGGTATTTCTTTACCATCTAACTTTTCATCAGAGATGACCCCCGAAACTAAATGATATTTCAGCACTTTGAGTCGATTTTCTGGCTGACTGTATCGCTGATACACATCTTTAGGTAAAGCTTTGAAAGCTTCATTGGTTGGAGCGAGAACTGTGTAACGACCATTTTTGAGGGTTTTCAGAAGTTGAGCTTTGTTTAATTCATAAACAAGATCGGCAAATTTCCCTTCTTGAGTCAGGGTATCAGCAATATTTTTTTGGGAGTTCCGGTAAGGATAGTTACGATAAGCAGAAGGTTGGAAAAGAGACGATGGAGGATAAAATTTAGCCAAAACAGGAACACAAATAGCGGTACTAGCACCAGCGATCGCAAGCGCGGCGGTCAACTTTTTCAACCAATTTTTGGGGATTGAGTTCTTTAAATTTTGAGGAATCATAAGCGAGCACCTTTGATGTAAACGAATAAATACTTTTACAACTTCTGATTAAGATGAAAAGTTTTGTCTTTACAAAATTTTGATTTTGTGCATTACAACTTACCTGATTTACAGGTAGCTTTTCCCATATATATATATCAGTAAGAAACTCATTAATTACGCATCTTTAGAAAACTTTGTTCAAGCTATAGCAACCCTCTTTGAATTTACAATTTGGCTTTCTTGGTGTAAAAATTATTTCAAATTCTGTAATTGTTCGCGGGGAAAACCTAATTCAACTGCTTTGTCATATGACTCGCGAGCTTCTTGATTTCTCTTTAGCACCTCTAAGACATACCCGCGATTAGCCCAAATATAAGGGTTCTTAGGTTCTATATCTTTGGCTCTGTTAAAAGCGTCTAGTGCATCATTGTAGCGTTGTAGCTCTAGTAGTGCTAGTCCTTTGCTTTGCCAAGCAGGATAAAAATCATTCCTCAAATCAATAACTTTATTAAAAGATTCTAATGCCCCTTGATGGTCTTTAAAGGATTGAGCCAGTACAATACCCCGATTGTACCAAACTTGATAATCTTGCGGACGGAGTTTACTGGCGCGATCGAAAGCGGAAAGGGCTTCTTCACGTTTTTCTGTACCCATAGAAAAAAGTACGTTACCCATACCAAGTAGAGCTTCATAAAAATTTTCATCAATTGCCAGTGCTTTCTGATAAGAAGCCAGTGCATCTTTGGGACGATTTAACTTTAGTAAAACAGTTCCTTGGTCGGTCCAAGCAATTAAATCTTTTGGCTGTCTTCTCAGCAAAAGATTATAAGATTCTAGCGCTTCTTTATAATATTCTCTTGCAAATTGCGGTCCCTGTAACTGTTCTGTAGCCAACCCTATTTCGTACCAAATTTTCGGCTCATCAGGTCTAATTTGCCTGAGTTTATCGAAGGAATCTGATGCTTCCCTATACTGTTGCAGTCCCATATAAGCTAAGCCTTTACCACTCCAAGCTTCAGCATCGTTAGAGTCAATACGCAGAGCTTTTTCGTGCATATCTAAGGCTTCTTTATACCTGCGAAATTTATAGAGAACCTTACCTTTATTGTTGAGCACTTTTACATTCTTTGGTTGTAGAGAGAGTGCTTTATCATACGACCCCAAGGCTCCTGAATCACGCCCCAAGCTTAAAAGAACATCACCTCGACCTTTCCAACCTTCAACTGAGTTGGGTTTCATTGCTATGAGGTTTTCAAATTGTTCTAAAGCTGCTTCAGGTTGACGTATATCGAGTAACTCATTTCCTCGATATGCGTAATAAAAGGGTCGGATAAATGGGTTAATCAATTCTACAGTGATGACAATCGCTCCAACCACTGCTAATAAGATGGGAATGTACCAAAGCTGTAAAGCGAAATGTAAAGAGACTTGTCGAGTTATAGCATTATTTTGAGGAAAAAATGACGGTAAGGGTGGGGAAGTTGAAAATTCGATTGGTGGTGTGCTTCCATTTTGAGAATGATTGTGAGAATGACCGTTTTGTCTTAGCGCGATCGCATTCAAACTCTCTAGAACTTCAACAACAGATTGATAGCGACGATCGGGACTCGGGTCTACCATTTTGGTTAAAATATTTGCTAAGAAATCATCGATCTCAATTCCTTCAGGAAATACAATCTTGTCTGTTTGTCTGTCCCGCCTGATATTCTTTGGCTCGATTCCTGTTAACAGATGAATTGCTGTCATCCCCAAGCCGTAAATATCGCTATTTAAACCGGGTCTTCCCTCCAACTGTTCCGCAGGAGCATATCCCGGCGTTCCAATCATAGTATGAGGTGGTAACTGCTGGTTGTATGATTGCCGAAATGAGTCTGTTGGGTATAGTTGTTTGACTGCACCAAAGTCAATTAAGACAAACTTGCGATCGATATCCCTTCTCATGATATTAGAAGGTTTGATATCGCGATGTATAATATTTATCTGATGAAGATGTTTTAAGATTGATAAAATTTCGTGTAAACAATTCAGAACTTCCTCTTTGGACCATCGCCGATCCATAAGTTTATCCAATGATTTACCCTGTATATACTCTTGAACTATGTAGTAATTTTGACATTCTTCGACGTAATTAATATATTTAGGGATCTGTTGACTTTGCTGTAAATAGTTAAGAATATGGGCTTCTCTTTGAAATAATCTCTTTGCTGCTTCAACATCAGCAATTTGAGGATTTAGTTTTTTGACAACACAAGGAGGGTCAGTTGATAAAGTATCTCTGGCTAAATAAGTTACACCAAAACCCCCTCGTGCCAATTCCCTGATAATTTCGTAGCGTCCACCCAATAATTCTTCGGTCATATAACTTGGTTTTTAAATATAAATTAATATTAAGCGATAGTTTTTAACGAAGCAGGCAGACAACATTTAATTAAGTATATCGTCACAATTAAACTTAACTACTCAGGGTCGTCTTTAGTGAATGAGGATCGTTTAAAAGTAAGAGTTTTATCCTAGAGAGTTAAACATGGGAGTCTGCCGAGACATTACGGGTTTTGATAAGAAATAATTATCTACAAAAAGGGAGACAGCACTGGGAATATGTGGTAGATATTCCTTAGGATAGATTAATTATATTTAACTCGGTATAATAACGCAATCGCTATTTACTTTAAACAATTTTACTGGGAGTGCATAATACCATGAGTCGGGGTAAAGTAGTTAGCTGGTTGAAGCTCAATCTAGTTGTAGGGTTGATTTTCAAAGTGCTAATCACCTCTTATGCTTGTGAAGCCTCGGCTGAAAGCTTGCCAATGGAAGGTCTTAAGGAAACAGACGCCATACCTCCTCAATTTGAGACTTCAGAGTTTACGTATAGCAATACCGTAGCGTCTACTATTTTATCTCAGGTTCCAAATCCCATTACTCCAGTACCCCCACCACCTCAGCCGATTCCCGCCCCAGAACCACCACCAGAAACTCCACTTGATATTACCCCCACAACACCTTCTCCTTCACAAACACGTCCTGACATTCCCGGAAGTATCAGAGTTATTAAGTTCGAGTTTGAAGGGAACACGGCATTTAGCGATCGAAAATTAAGCGAAATAACAGCTGAATTTATCGATAAACCGATCCCTTTTTCCAAATTGCTGGAAGTAGAAGCTGCGATCGCAAAGCTTTACATTGATGCAGGATACATTAATTCTGGTGCTTTTATCCCCGCAGGGCAAACCTTATCACCAAAAGGAGCAGTTGTTAAAGTTCAGATTGTTGAAGGGGGAGTGGAAGAAATAAAAATCACAGGGACTCGACGGTTAAATCCAAACTACATACGCAGTCGATTAAAACTCGGTACCTCTCAACCTTTCAATCGCAACCGCCTGCTAAAAGCCCTACAGCTATTGCAACTGAACCCCTTGATTGAAAACCTTTCTGCGGAATTGTCTCCTGGCTCTCGTTTGGAGCAGGGCGTACTGGAAGTGAAGGTTGTAGAAGCAGACTCCTTCAGGACAGAATTCTTTCTGGATAATGCTCGTGCGCCAAGTGTAGGGAGTTTCCGACGTGGTGTCCGGATCTCTGAAGGCAATGTATTTGGTTTGGGTGATGGTTTTGATGCAATATATACCAATACTGATGGTAGTAATTCCCTTGACCTTAGCTATACAGTTCCCATCAATCCCCGGAATGGGTCTATTAGTTTGGCTGGTGGATTTACAGACACTACAGTCATTGAACCCCCCTTCGACCAAGCAGATATTACAGGTAACTCTTTTTACATAGATATAGGTTTCCGCCAGCCGATTATCCAAACTCCCAACCGAGAATTTGCCTTAGGTTTGAATCTAGTACGACAGCAAAGTCTGACAGAAGTTGAGGGAGAGAGCTTTCCACTTTCACCAGGAGCTGATGAGAATGGAGAAACTCGCATATCAGCTTTGCGGTTTGTTCAGGAATACATACAACGCAGCCCGCAACAAGTCTTGGCTGTTCGTTCCCAATTCAATCTTGGAGTAGCATGGTTGGACGCCACTATCAATAGCGATGCTCCCGACAGTCGCTTTTTCTCGTGGCGCGGACAAGGACAGTATGTCAGGCTTTTGGCGCGAGACACTTTGCTAGTATTGCGCTCTAACCTACAGTTAGCAACAAGAGCTTTAGTACCTTTAGAACAAATAGGCATAGGAGGTCTGCAAAGCGTCCGAGGTTACCGACAAGACCAGCTTTTGGTCGATAATGGCTTTTTTGCCTCTGCAGAGTTTAGGTTACCTGTTTTGAGAGTACAAGATATTCAAGGAGTTTTACAAGTCGTGCCTTTTATCGATTTTGGCATTGGCTGGAATAGCTCCGGCGAAAGCAATCCAGATCCAGATCGCAATACCTTACTGGGTGTTGGTTTGGGTTTGCAATGGCAAATGGGTAACAACTTAAATGCTCGCTTTGACTACGGAATTCCGTTAATTGATGTTGAGTCAAGAGAAAGGACTTTACAAGAACAAGGTTTTTACTTTTCAGTCAATTACAGCCCTTTTTAAGAATTCTCTGGAAGAAAAAAACACTTTATAAGATAAGGCATTCATCATGAAACCATCCAAGCGATCGCTCTTTTTCTTCTCTTTCCCCTTGTACTCTATTGCAAGCCTTGCACCTATCACTCCTGCAAAGGCACAACAAGTTATTCCCGACAATACCCTAGGGAGTGAAAATTCTATTGTAAATACTAATGTTGATGTGAAAGGCAGTCTTGGCGATCGCATTGATGGCGGTGCGACTCGCGGGACAAGTTTGTTTCACAGTTTTGAGAAATTTGATGTCGATGCTAATGGGAGAGTCTACTTTAATCCCCAAACTGGCATTCAGAATATTTTCAGTCGAGTGACAGGGGGAAATGCATCGAACATTCAAGGGACGCTCGGTGTATTGAGCGGTGCTAACTTATTCTTCATCAATCCCAATGGCATTTTGTTTGGACCAAATGCCAAATTAGACGTGGGCGGTTCCTTTTTGGGAAGTACCGCAAGTAGCTTGTTATTTGGCAACCAGTTTGAATTTAGCGCCACTAGCAAACTAGCACCGCCACAATTGTTAACCGTGAATATTCCCACTGGTTTGCGTTTTCGAGACAATCCAGTTAATCCCACGAATCCTGCCAATATTACCGTTCAATCGTACTCTGAGGACATCAACGGTAATTATACTGGTCTTGAAGTTCCAAATGGAAAATCTATAGCATTAGTGGGCGGTGATGTGCTTGTAGATTATGGCACACTAGCCGCTAGGAGTGGTCGCATTGAGTTAGGAGGAGTCAGAGGAACAGGTGAAATAGGGCTAGACGGGAATACTCTACAGTTAAATTTTCCTGATGATGTAGCGCGAGCAGATGTAAGACTGAAGAATGAAGGTTACGTCATTGTACGTGGTAGCGGTGGTGGAAGTATCGCCATCAACGCCAAAGATATAGAGATTAGCGACAATAGTTTAGTGCGAGGCGGGATAAGCTTATCACCTACAGTGGTAACGGGTGCTCAAGCCGGAGATATTACGCTCAATGCAACAGGGGCAATAGAAATATCAGGTTTCAGTTGGATTGACAATAATGTTGTTAATAATTTTAACTACAGTGGCAATACTATCAGTGGTAACGGTGGCAACATTAATATTAAAGCAGGTTCGTTCTCAATGTCTGGTGGCGCTCAACTAAGTGCCAGCACTTATGTAAAAGGAAATGCCGGAAGCATCAACATACGAGCTGAGAATGGCTCTGTTTCACTTATAGGTGATACTTATATATTTAATAATATAGAAGACGGAGGCGATGGCAAAGCAGGTGGAATTAATATTACCGCGAAGTCATTATCTCTCAACGATGGTGCTCAACTACAAACCTTGATTCGTCAAGGTGGCACTGGGGAAGCTGGAGATGTAAATGTTACAGTCCGTGGAGGTGATGTGACACTTGCTGGAGTCAGTAGTGGTGTGAATAAACTACCCAGTCTCATAACTAGTTACATAGACACAGGGGCAATGGGCAAGGGTGGTGATGTCAACCTAACTATTGAAAATGGCTCCCTCATTATGAATAATGGGAGTCAATTAGATGTCAGCACTTATGGCAAAGGCAACGCTGGAGACGTAAACGTGCGAGCTGAGAACGGTGTCTCCCTCACTGGAAGAAACACTAGAATTTTTGGCACTCTAGAATCAGGCGGTGAGGGCAAAGGTGGCAACATCAATATCACCGTTGACAAAGGCTCATTCAATATAAGTGACGGCGCACAAATTAATGCCAATACCTATGGCAAGGGCGATGCTGGCAATGTAACTGTGCGGGCAGAGAATGGTTCTGTCTCCCTGGATACGGATGCTGTTATTGGAAGCAATATAGAAGCAGGCGGTGATGGCAAGGGAGGTATTATCGATATCACAGCCAAGTCTTTATCCCTTAGTAGTGGCGGGCAACTGCTAACCATCGTTCGTCAATCGCAGAATCAGCGTCCTGCAGGTAAAGGGAATGCGGGAAATGTGAATGTCACAGTCCGTGGAGGTGATGTGACACTCTCCGGAATTAGTAGTATCGATCAACTACCCAGTTCCATATTCAGTACCGTAGGCTCAGAGGCACAAGGCAACAGTGGTAATATCAATCTCACTATCGAAAATGGTTCGCTGAACATGAGTAATGGCGCTCAAATTAGTGCCAGTATGTTTGGCAAAGGTAATGGTGGTAATATCAATCTCACTATCGAAAATGGCTTGCTGAATGTGAGTGATGGCGCTCAAATTAGTGCCAGTATGTTTGGCAAAGGCATTGCCGGAGATATCAACGTGCGGGCTGAGAACGGTGTCTCCCTCACTGGAAGAAACACTAGAATTTTTGGCACTTTACAATCAGGCGGTGATGGCAAAGGTGGTAACGTCAGTATCACCGTTGACAAAGGCTCATTCAATATGAGTGACGGCGCACAAATCAATGCCAATACCTATAGCAAGGGCGATGCTGGCAATGTAACTGTGCGAGCGGAGAATGGTTCTGTCTCCCTGGATACGGATGCTGTTATTGGAAGCAATATAGAAGCAGGCGGTGATGGCAAGGGAGGTATCATCGATATCACAGCCAAGTCTTTATCCCTTAGTAGTGGTGGGCAACTGCTAACCATCGTTCGTCAAGCAGATACGGAGAACAAAATCCCGGCTGGCATTGGGAATGCGGGAAATGTGAATGTCACAGTCCGTGGAGGTGATGTGACACTTGACGGAGTCAGTAGTGGAGCAAATAAACTACCCAGTCTCATAGCTAGCTACGTAGATTCAGGGGCACAAGGCAATGGTGGTAATATCAATCTCACTATCGAAAATGGTTCGCTGAACATGAGTAATGGTGCCCGAATTATTGCCAGTATGTTTGGCAAGGGCATTGCTGGAGATATCAACGTGCGGGCTGAGAACGGTTTTTCCCTTACTGGGAGAAACACTAGAATTTTTAGCACTTTAGAATCTGGGGACGAAGGCAAAGGTGGCAACATCAATATCACCGTTGGCAAAGGCTCATTCAATATGAGTGACGGCGCACAAATTAATGCCAATACCTATGGCAAGGGCGATGCTGGCAATGTAACTGTGCGAGCGGAGAATGGTTCTGTCTCCCTAGATACGGATGCTGTTATTGGAAGCAATATAGAAGCAGGCGGTGATGGTAAGGGAGGTATCATCGATATCACAGCCAAGTCTTTATCCCTTAGTAGTGGCGGGCAACTGCTAACCATCGTTCGTCAAGCAGATACGGAGAAAAACATCCCGGCTGGCATTGGGAATGCGGGAAATGTGAATGTCACAGTCCGTGGAGGTGATGTGACACTTGACGGAGTCAGTAGTGGAGCAAATAAACTACCCAGTTCCATATTCAGTACCGTAGGCTCAGAGGCACAAGGCAATGGTGGTGATATCAATCTCACTATCGAAAATGGTTCGCTATTGATGAGTAACGGCGCACAAATCAGCGCTAGTACTTTTGGCACAGGAGATGCTGGAAACATTAAAATTGCTGTCCGCAACGCTGTTAATCTCTTTGGATTTACCACGTTAGGAACCGCTTCTGGTTCTTTTAATCAAATTTCAAGCTTTGTAGGTCAGAATGCAACAGGTAAAGGAGGTAACATTGACATAAAAGCAGGCTCCCTATCAATGAACGATCTTAGCGAGCTAAGTACTGCAACTTCTGGTCGGGGAAATGCTGGAAAGGTGTCACTGCAAATTGATGGCCCTGTCACGCTCACGAAATTGAGTAACATTAGGAGTAATGTAGAACAGGGAGGCGAAGGAATTGCTGGTAATATTAATGTACAGGCAAGATCGCTGACCCTAACAGATGGTGGTCAGATAGGTAGTATTGTTTTTCGTGAAGGAAATGGTCTAAATGGGGGAAAGGGAAAAGCAGGCAATATCGAAATTAATGCTAAAGATTTTGTTAATATTTCTGGCTCCAGTTCTATTCAATTTCCCGTCTCCTTCCCAACAGTAGGATTTTCAAGCGCATTGCTTGCTAGTGCTGAAAGAGGAACAACTAATATTGAAGCACAGGCTGCAGGCAGTATTACTGTCACCACTAATAATTTTCGTTTAGCAGACGGTGGAATTGTAGAAGCACTCACAGCTAATAATGGTAATGGTGGCAACATAACTATAAACGCTAAGACTTTTGAAGTAAGCAATGGTGGACGGGTGACTACATCTACTAGTAGGGGTGGCAAAGCAGGTAATATTATCTTAAGGGTAAGCGATCGCATCCTTCTTTCTGGCAGTAACAGTGGATTGTTTTCTAACACCGAAGCAAACTCTCAAGGTGATGGTGGTAGCATTGACATTGACCCCAAAGAATTTATTCTTCGCGATGGCGCGAGAATATCTGTAAATAGTGAAGGTAGCGGCAACGGTGGCAGTATTAAAATTGGGGCAGGAACTCTCAGATTGGACAATGCCAAAATTACCGCAGAAACCCAGAGTGCTCAGGGTGGTAGTATCGAGTTAAATTTGCAAGACTTACTCATCTTGCGTCGTGGAAGTAAAATTTCTGCCACTGCAGGCAGATCTCAGGGGAGTGGCGACGGTGGAAACATCACCATCAACATTCCTGATGGCGTCATCATTGCCTTTCCTCAAGAAAATAGCGACATCACAGCCAATGCTTTTAACGGTCGGGGTGGAAATATTTCTATTAGAGGTGCATTGCTTGGAATCGCTCCACTCACCCGAAAACAGCTCGAGCAATTCGATCCCAACGGACTCGATCCAAATAATGTACCCACAAGCGATATCACTGCAATTTCCCAACAACAGCCGCAACAAGAAGGTACAGTACAACTCAATACCGAAATCGACCCCAATCGCGGGTTGGTGGAGTTACCTGAAGAAGTGACAGACCCCTCAAAAGAAATTGCCCAGAATCCCTGTCAGCGCGGTATAGGTAGTCGATTTATCGTCACCGGACGTGGTGGTTTGCCACCGAGTCCCGGTCAAACCGCCAACAGCAACAACGTGCAAGTCGATTTACTTGAGCCTGTTTCCACTGCTGGTAATTCTGCAAGTATCAGTCATACAACGGTGTCATCCACCAACCCCAATCCCAAACAGTTTGTTCCAGCGCAAGGATGGGTCTTTAACCAAAAAGGTGAAATCGTGCTGACAGCTTACGATCCTGCTAACACGAACGCACAACGCCCCTTACAAACTCTCAGACCTACCAGTTGTGCTGCACGCTAGAAGTCTTTTGTGTAAGAACCCATATTGACAGGAGAAACTGACCATGGTCCCTTCAAAACCCAAATTCTGGAAATTGCAAAATTTCTTGAAAAAGATCTACAGAAAACGTTCCCTTTTTCTTGCAGCCTTATTATTTACTCTCTCAACTATCTCACCTGTTGTTGCCAAAGTTTCTTCACCAACTCCCGTTGTTCAATCTCAACAAGATGCAGGACAGTTAGTGAGTGAGGCAACTCAATTATACCGCTCGGGACAGTTCCAAAAAGCGGCAGTCGTCTGGGAAAAAATCGCAGCTATTTTTGCGGCTCAAGGCGATGGTTTAAATCAAGCAATGGCGTTGAGCAATCTCTCTTTGACTCATCAGAAAATAGGACAGTGGGATAAAGCAAAAAAAGCTATCGAAGACAGCTTGCAAATTTTGTCAACTCAAGAAGGAAAAGATAAACTAAAAATTCAAGCTCAAACTTTAGATATTCAAGGATATTTACAACGGGAATTAGGACGCTCGTCAGATGCTCTCAAAAGTTGGCATGATTCTACTAAAATATACAGCCAAATAGGCGAGAGTGAGAAATTGACTCAAAGCACAATCAATCAAGCCCAAGCCATGCAAGACTTGGGTCTTTATTCCCGTGCTTGCAATACATTGTTACAAGTGTTGAAGCCAGAAATAGACGTTGAAAATTGTGACAATATCACTCAAATCTCTTTAGAAGAATTACAAAAAAAACTTGAGAAGATCTCTACAACTGAATCTCCTAAATTGGTGACGGTTATAGCATTGAGAAGTTTTGGTGAATTGAGGGGATTGGAGGGTCAGTTAGAACAAGCTAAACTGATTTTAGAAACAAGTAAAAATTTAGCTAAAAAATTAAATTCTCCTCAAGAGCAAGCAGCGACATATCTAAGTTTGGGAAATACGCAACGAGATTTAGCTAAAGTTAAAGAAGCTCGTGGTGAAGTGCAGTCTTATGAATTAAAAGCGTTAGACTCGTATAATATGGTATTGAGTTTGTCCTCACTACCAATAGCGCGACAGCAAGCAGAACTGAATCAACTCAGTTTATTGATGAAACTCGAGAGATGGAACGAAGCCGAAGAATTATGGCGATCGCTTAAACCCCAACTCGACAGCCTATCTCCAAGCCGCACGGGCGTTTACCTGCAAATTAACTTTGCTCAAAACTTTATAGATCTCACTGAAGAAAGTAACTACCAACTCAAGAGTAATTCCCAACTTCCAACGGCTCTGGATGTGAATAAAATTTTGGCTAGAGCAGTAGAACAAGCAGAGAGTTTGGGAGATAAAAGAGCCGAAGCTTATGCTTTGGGAACTAGGGGAAAATTGTATATGAATGAAACCATGTATAATTTGCCTCAGGCAGAAAAATTGACAAGACAAGCTTTGAGTTTTGATTCCAGTTTTAACACCCCAGATATAGCTTATCAGCATTTCAGACAGTTGGGAAAAATACAGAAGGCTCAAGGAGATATACCAGAAGCGATCGCATCTTACACCAATGCCTATGAAGCTCTTCAGTTATTACGTAAAGACTTAGTCACGATTAACCCGGAAGTTCAATTTTCTTTTCAGAAAAGTGTTGAACCAATATACAGAGAGTTAGTGGATTTAGACATAGGATATGCCCATAGCTTGAAAACAGCAGGAAAGAATGAAGACAGCCAAAAACTGATAGTTCAAGCTCGTAAAGTCATTGAGTCTCTTCAATTAGCCGAACTCAATAACTTTTTTAAAGAAGCTTGTGTAGAAGAAAAATCCAAACCAATTGATAACATAGATAAAAAGGCAGGAATTATCTACACAATTGTTTCGTCAAACAACTTAACAGTTATCCTGAGCCTACCTCAAAAGCCAAATTTAATCTTTCATACAACATCATTTGAACCAGATGAATTTAAGAAAACTCTAGATGAGGTGCAACGTTCCCTAATAGATCCTGTCAGTGTTGAGGAAACTGCTCGCATATATTACCAAAAGTTGTATGATTGGCTGATTAAACCAATGGAGTCAGAGTTGAAAAACAGTAATGTTACAACTCTAGCCTTCGTGTTAGATGGAGACTTGCGAAATATTCCCATGTCGATTCTATATGATGGCAAGCAATATCTCATACAAAAGTATGCCCTTGCTGTCACACCTGGTTTGCAGCTAGTCGATCCAAAACCAATCTCGCAAGTTGAGTTAAAAGCTTTTACTGCAGGGCTCAGTAAAATTCGTCCGGGATTTGCGCCACACAAAGATTTTAGAGAATTAAGCAATGTTGAAACTGAACTGCAACAAATTAAGCGTCTTGGAATCTCTCGACGGTTGGTTCTCAACGAAGAATTTACAAGCAAGCTACTCAAACAACAAATTATTGCTTCTCGCGTTCCTCCCATACTTCACTTAGCAACTCACGGTGAGTTTAGCTCCAGCCCTGAAAAAACCTTTATCCTTTCTTGGGACAGTCGTATCAACGTGAATCAGTTGGGTCAGTTATTGCAGAATCATTCTTTGTATCAGAATAAACCCATTGAGTTGCTAGTTCTCAGTGCTTGTAAAACAGCAAGTGGGGATAAACGGGCTACATTGGGGCTCGCCGGTGTCGCCGTGCGGGCTGGTGCTCGCAGTACGCTGGCAACATTATGGTCAGTCGTGGATGAAACGACTGCTACAATCATGACTGAATTCTACAGTCAGCTAGAAGAAGCAAAAAAGACAAACCAAAATAAAGCAGAAGCACTGAGAAGAGCTCAACTCAATGTTATGGAAAAATACGAGAAGTACAGACATCCGCATTTTTGGGCACCTTTCATTCTCGTTGGAAATTGGCAGTAGCGCCCGACAACTCACGATGCTATTGGCTCATCGTGGGCTGACCGCCTCGAGCCGGTGGCTCAACATGCCTTCGGTGGAATTCAGTTCCCCCCTTTTTTAAGGGGGGTTAGGGGGGAGCGAAACTGTAAAAATGCATTATATAAGACTTGTGTACACTACCGCAGCCGATGAATTGGGGGAATAAAGCCCCCCTTGCGATCGAGGAGTTGGGGGAATCTTCAAGGATTAGATCTTATTAACTGAACGGTATTGGACGATCGCAACGAAATTTTCCCGTTGCGATCGCGAACAAGGTGAAGTTGGGCGAACAATACCCGATATTCGATGTTGGTAGTTTTCCGTGCTCGATCTGTTAAGCAAGGCAGAGCTTAACAGCCTGCATTCCCAGCCAGAGGCTAGAAACGAGAGATGAGGGAGTGCCATTAAATCAGAGATGTGTCACCCCCATTGATGCGCTTTAGCCTCCAAGAAGTCGAGTTCTTGCAGTCTTCCGAGCTTGATGAAGTTAATGACTAGAAGCCAGGAGGTAAAAGCACCCGATCGATTTCAACGATCACACCATTCTTTGTTTGAATAGAGGGAGGCTTTCCAACAGCATTATTCAGTTTGACAACACCATCAGAGCCAACAGTCACTTTAACACTCTTACCTTCGACCGTTGGGATTTCTGCACCATTTAAGTTTTTCTCTGTAATGAGACGTGAAACCAGATGATATTTTAGGACTTTGAGCCGATTTTCCGGCTGACTGTATCGCTGATAGACATCTTTGGGTAAAGCATTAAAGGCTTCATCAGATGGAGCAAAAATTGTGAAAGAACCCTGTTGCTTCAACTCATCCAGAAGACCTGCTTGTTGCAATTCATAAACAAAATTGGCAAATTTACCCTTCTCTGCTACGAGGGTATCAGCGATGTTCTTTTCAGAATTCCGATAGGAAGGATAGCTACGATAAGCAGAAGGTTGAAACAGTGCCAAGGGAGGATAAAATTTGGCCAGCACAGGAAAACTGATGAAGGTAGTAACACCAGCCATTCCTACAATCAAAGCCAACCTTTTAAACAACTGTTTGGTATTCTGAGTAGTTTTTTTTTGAATAAGCATAAATTGTGTAAGTTCCTTATGAACTCTTTGATGCATTCCCGGTCTTAAGCCGAAATTCTGGTTGACGAATTGATAAAGGCTGAAGGATAAAGTTAGAAAGATTCATAGCTCAACCAATATGAGCCACCAATCCTTCCTTCTCTCTTCATACTTCATGGATTAACTACAACTTACTCTTTTCTGATTTCCTATGTTTTGTTTGCATTTTGGCAAACAGTTTCTCATACTTGGCCTTATTCAAGACGAACATTGAACTTCTCGACCTTAGACTGCGAAGATTATACCATAAACAGTTAATTTCTTTAACTATGGTCTAATTTAACAATAAGAGATGATTCTAGAGAGAAAACTAAGAAGGAAAATGAAAAGTAAAAAATTGAAAAGATTTTTTACTTTTGACTTTCCTTCAACCTATAGGACTCCTATTTGATTTTTGAAACATACGTCGGGGACCCGTCCTCGTGGGCGAGGTTTCCGCGCAGGGGAGGAGTGGCGTCGGGTATTACCCACAAAAAGCCTTATGTGGGGCAATGTCCACCCAACAGTACCTAACACTTTTCGTCAATCACTGTATGATTCCTATGGGTATCAGCGCAATCGCCGTTTCTAGCTTTTCCCTTTAAAAGAGTCCAGCCATTCTTGAACTTGGTTTCTAGCAATATCGCGAGCGCCCAAACCAAATGCTAGGGCGATCGCGACTGCAAGCGCACCCAACAAAAGCCCAAAAGCTAAATTCACAATATCGCTAGCAACGCCAATTTGTTGCAATGCCATTGCAGACACCAGAGCAATAATAGCAATCCTGGCAACTTGACCCAAAACTCGTGCTTGGCGATCGCCAGAACTCGCAATAATGCTAAATGCCAAATTTGCTAGATACAACCCAACAGCAAATACGACCAAACCAGCTAAAATCCTGCCTAAGATAATCACAATCCCTGTCACGAGTGTTGTCAGTGCGGGAATATTCAGGATATTCACCGCAGCAACAGTCGCAAACAGCATAATGCCTACTAAGACAACAATGCCAACGATTTCTGAAGGAGTGCGGTTTGGGATCGCAGAGGGTGTAGGTTCTTCTGGAATAACAACTCGTTTGGTAGGTGATGGCAGACCTAAAACCGAGAAAATATTGTTAAATCCTATACTAGTGAGGATACTGGTCACTAGCTCCGACACAAATCTTCCAAAAAAGTAAGCAATCAGCAAAATTGCTATTGCTGTAAAGATTGATGGCAGAGTGTTAAGAATCTGTTGCAACATTGCGATCGCAGGTACGGAAATCGCTTGGATTTGCAACTGATTCAGTGCAGCAATAGCAACAGGAATTAAAATTAATACGTAGACAATCGTACCAATAATCGTTGATAGCGATTGCGTTCCCGCAGCTGCACTCAATCCAAACCGACTTCCCAAATGGTCAATACCTGTTGTCATCAACAAATTGGTTACAATCCGTCTGACAATGTTAGCCACAAACCAGCCTATAGTGGCAATCAGTGTTGCACCTAGAATGTTGGGAAGAATGGAAATAATTTGTGTAACCAGAGTTTGTACTGGTAGCAACGCCTGGTTCAACCCCAAGCTATCGAGCACGGGGATGAGAAACACCAAAAGGATAAACCAATACAAAGCATTACCAATTGTCTCGCTCAATGAGATCTGATTGAGACTGGTAGCATTATTATCTTGTGGTGGATTTAATCGTTCATCCAACCGCAATGCTTGTAGCCCCCGTACTGTTATCAATTTTGTCAGGGTAGCCACTAACCAAGCGACTGCGAAGATAAATACAGCACCAACAAACCTGGGTAAAAAGTCCCCAACTTGGTTGAGAAAAGTATTTAGAGGTTGAGAAGCAACCCTCAGTTCTAGGGTATCTAGAACCGCAACAACCGTTATCAGGAGGATAGCCCAAAAGACTAAGTTGGCGATAATGCCCTCAACCTGGGGAGATTCCACTCCCGTAACTCCTGAAGCAATGCGATTGTCGATATTCGTGCGGTTGAGGAGGGAACGGGTTACAGATTTAGCGACTGCAGCAATCAACCAACCTACTAACAAAATCAACGCCGCCCCTACCAATCGAGGCAGAAACTGGATGATTTGTTGCAGAGTCGCCTGAAAGTAATCCAATCCATCAACTTGTTCGGATGGTAAGGTTGGAGATTGTGCAACCAACGAGCAGACCCTCATCGAAAAACCAACATCTATCACCTGGGATACTGTTTGCCAAGTTGCGTTCATGGTTTTTTGAAAGAAAGGTTAAGTGTTGTAATAAAAAACACTTAAATGCATCCGTAGTAGGGATTGTTAAGACAATCCTACACCCTGATGCTTAACAGTGTTTTGCCAGTAGATTACCAGTAAAATCATACAAATGAGTTAATATCACGAGAAATTTTTTACTGTGTCTCAAGTTTTTGAACAATCGATTCAAATTAATGCGACAGCGACAGACGTGGAGCGATGCATTACAGACCTGACGTTAATGCATCGCTGGCTCAACCCTGCTTTACGCTGTGAACCTTTAGGTCAGTGGAGTACTGAAATTGGTGGCAAAAGCTTGTTCGTTATTCAAACACCAATTCTCAAACCCACGTTACACAGTACAATTGTGGAGAGACAGCCCGGTTTGGTTGTCTGGGAATTTCAAGGTTTTTTTGAAGGGCGCGATCGCTGGGAATGCCGACCCATAGACAAGGGAACGCAACTGCTGAACAGGTTTGAATTTGATATTCCCAACCCTATAGTCAGTTGGGGCTTTAAAACTTTTGCTGAAAATTGGACAAAAAGCGATATGCAAGCTCAACTGCGCCGTTTGAAACGGGTTGCAGAAGGGTTAGTGGTTGGTGGTTAAATCCAACAATCAACAACCAACACCCAACAACTAACAACTATCTACCGAGCTGAGACAGTATGTGCCTGATAATATGAGCATCTTTGGCATTGGGGCTTTGTGCCAAATAAGTCTCTAAGTCTCTTGACGCTTGAGAAAATCGACCGAGTTCATAACACAAAAGACCGCGATCGCGTAATTCTTGTACTTGGTCGGGAAAAAGTATCAAAATCCGTTCAACTGATGCTAAAGACTTTTCCAAATTTTGTTGATTGAGGTAAATGTATTTCAAGTTTTTCAGCATTCGTTCTAAGAATTGCCGCTTACTAACAACAGGAAAAAATTCTGGTTGTAGCGTTACCTGCTGTTGATACATCTGACTGAGTAGTTCCTGACAATCTTCAGGAAACATGATGTCACCACCATTAAACACATCAACAAAAATTTCTATGTCCGGGATGCTAGGTCGAATCAGAAAATGACCTGGCATTCCAATTCCTTCCATGGGAAAATCAATTTTTCTTGCCAATTCCAGGTAAACGAGTGCCAAAGAAATGGGAATGCCCAATCTCCGGTCAATTACGTCATTTAAAAAGCTATTACGGGGGTCGTAATAGTTATCTTTATTACCGCCGTAACCCAGATCGTCGTAGAGATATTGATTAATCGTTTGAATAATTTTTAGAGGATAGCGTTCCTGAGGGAGCCGTTCTTGTAACTCCAATGCCATTGTCTCCAAAGCATTGAGGTATTCTTCAATATCTAGGTAGGGGTACTCTTCTTGTGCGATGTACAAAGCTGCTCTTGCTAAGTCGATGTACTCATCAGGCTGCTGAACTTCTTTGTAAAAATACTGTCGCGCTGACGAGATGTTCATAAGCAGAAGGTTAGATTGCAAAACAACAAACTAGCTTGAAAATGAGGCATTGGGCGTTGGGCATAGCATATGTGGAAAGAAGCAATCTCAGGACTGACACAATCTCAACAGTATTTTAGGGATTTCACGCGTTGCAGATCCCTCCATCTCCGCCCGATTCTAGAGGCGATCGCGCTCACCACCCTGCCTTTTTCAGGGAGGCTAAGCGTAAGCCCTAAATCTGCTATTTTCTCTTCCCATAACCCATTGTATAGCCGAGGCAGCGCGTTGGCCTGAAAACCAGAGGTCTATAGATAATCTTCTGGCTCAAAGAGCGTAATACTTGTATGGTAATGATAAAACTTATCAGCATTCATGCGGTAAATACGGGCTTTTTAAATAAAATTTTCTTAAAGAAAAATGTTTTTTTACAAAATTTATATCATTCTTTTATAGCAAAATATTGGTCAAAGCTTTATCGTGACTGTTTTTCATACACGCTCTTACATTATCGTCAATGTAATTCTTGTATGAATCTCAGTAAAAACCATAGGAGCGAAACAAATTTTACAGTACTCTATAAACAGTTAAAGGTAAAGAAAACCCTGTTAAAAATACTTAATATTTTTGGTAACTAATTAGAAATTTTATAATTCTGCTCAAATGCTGGCATTGCATACTAGGAGCTTTCTTAGTATGCATTTTTTTCATTAAAATTTGCTTTCTTAAAGTCATAAGGCTCAATATGAAACGTTGGCAGTTTATTCGTAAAATATTAACAGCAGTATCTTTTAGTTTGTCAATTTTAGCTATTTCAACAAGTACTCAAGCAGCGACTCTCACTGCAGTAGACACAGAATTGACTTTACTTGTAGATGTATCGGGCAGTATTGATGATAGGGAATTTGACTTGCAAACAAAGGGTTATGTAAATACTTTTTTAAATCCCAATCTTTTCAAAGACTTTATATCTAAAGGACCATTAGGTAAGATCGCGGTCAACATGATCTACTGGTCTAACTCACTACAGCAGCAAGAAGTTGTAGGATGGTCTCTAATCGATAGCGTAGCAGCTTCACAACAATTTGCTAATGCTATTAGTGCGACAAAACGTCCATTTTCTGGCACGACTGCTCCTGGTTCTGCGATCGCTTTCGCCACTCCAAAATTCTTTAATAATGATTTTGAGGGAACGAGGCAAGTTATCGATGTATCCGGCGATGGAGAAGAAAATGACGGAATAGATACAGCAAGCGCCCGGAATCTTGCTCTTGCTCAAGGCATTGATGCTATCAACGGTATCATTATTAGCAGCGACCCTGTAGTGAAAAACTTTTATTTAGAAGAAATTCTTGGTGGTGTCAATGGTGATGGCAGCCCTGCTTTCTTAGTAGAAGCAGCAACCTTTGAGGAGTTCAACACTGCTATTGACAAGAAGATCAAAGCAGAAATTAGAATAAATTCTACTCCCATCACAGCAGATCCTCCTACAGGCAACACAAATCCGATTCCCATCACAGTAGATCCTCCTACAGGCAACACAAATCCGGTTCCCGTCACAGTAGATCCTCCTACAGGCAACACAAATCCGGTTCCCGTCACAACAGATCCTCCCGCAACCGACACAAATCCGGTTCCCGTCACAGCAGATCCTCCCGCAACCGACACAAATCAGGTTCCCGTCACAGTAAATCCTACTTCCGTCCCTGAAGCATCTTCGATACTGGGCTTGCTAGCATTTAGTGCTGTCAGCGCTGGCTCTATGCGTACACGAAACGAGAAACGCAAAGGACATTGAAAAACTTATCCACAACAAATACAAATTGAGTGCTTCTGAAAAGACAGCCAGAATTTGGCAGGAAAATTGGCTGTCAACATTTAGCTTTAATAAATTTTTAGGGAAACTTAACATATTTGTTTTCATATGTCAAGAAACGATCGACCAATAACCTATCTTCAACAACACAGTCAAATTTTTAAGGATAAATTTAAGCCGCAGCGAAGGACTCGTTCAGTGCTAATCTTGAAGATGACATTGGAATATCTTATGTCTTTCTTGACCTTATCTGGAATATAGCTTCAATTAATTAGGCTCAGCATGGTCACCACTGCAGAAAAAACAAACATTGGTTACATTACCCAGGTCATTGGTCCGGTTGTAGATGTTAAATTCCCTGGCGGTAAAATGCCACCCATCTACAACGCTTTGACCATTACAGGCAAAAACGAAGCCGGACAAGACATCTCTGTTACTTGCGAAGTGCAGCAGCTGCTAGGTGACAACCAGGTACGGACTGTTGCTATGAGTTCCACAGATGGCTTGGTACGTGGAATGGACGTTGTTGATACTGGCGCTCCTATCAGCGTACCAGTTGGTAAAGCCACGCTGGGTCGCATTTTCAACGTCCTTGGCGAACCTGTAGACAACAAGGGACCCGTAAATACTGAAGAAAAGTTCCCCATCCATCGCTCTGCACCCAAACTGACTGACTTGGAAACCAAGCCATCCGTGTTTGAGACAGGCATCAAAGTTGTTGACCTGCTGACTCCCTATCGTCGCGGTGGTAAAATCGGTCTGTTTGGCGGTGCTGGTGTAGGCAAAACCGTCATCATGATGGAATTGATTAACAACATCGCTATGGAACACGGTGGAGTGTCCGTATTCGGTGGAGTGGGCGAGCGCACCCGCGAAGGTAATGACCTATACAACGAAATGATTGAATCCGGAGTTATCAACAAAGATAACCCCAGTGAATCGAAAATCGCCTTGGTTTACGGTCAGATGAACGAACCACCCGGAGCCAGAATGCGGGTTGGTCTGTCAGCGTTAACAATGGCAGAGTACTTCCGAGATGTAAACAAGCAGGACGTACTGCTGTTTATTGACAACATCTTCCGATTTGTACAAGCAGGTTCGGAAGTATCAGCTCTATTGGGACGTATGCCTTCTGCGGTAGGATATCAGCCGACATTAGGTACTGACGTAGGTGACTTGCAAGAGCGCATTACCTCTACCACTGAAGGATCGATCACCTCAATTCAAGCGGTATACGTACCTGCGGACGACTTAACTGACCCCGCACCTGCTACCACCTTCGCTCACTTAGATGGAACAACAGTACTGTCTCGAGGTTTGGCAGCTAAGGGAATTTATCCAGCAGTAGATCCACTCGGTTCTACTTCCACCATGTTGCAACCCAACATCGTTGGTGACGAACATTACAATACCGCTCGTGCAGTACAGTCTACTCTCCAGCGTTATAAGGAACTTCAAGACATCATCGCCATTCTTGGTTTGGATGAATTGTCTGAAGACGACCGTCTCACCGTAGCACGTGCGCGGAAAGTAGAACGTTTCTTGTCCCAGCCCTTCTTTGTAGCAGAAGTCTTCACCGGTTCTCCCGGTAAGTACGTGAAGCTCGAAGAAACCATCAAAGGTTTCCAGAGAATTCTCTCCGGCGAATTGGATGACCTACCAGAACAAGCGTTCTATATGGTTGGAAACATCGAAGAAGCCGTCGCTAAAGCTGAAAAGCTTAAGGGTTAATGGCTAATGGCTAATGGCTAATGGCTAATGGCTAATGGCTAATGGCTAATGGCTAATGGCTAATAGTGAGTCCAGTTCTGTAGGCGGTGAGACCAGTGCTGCAGGAGGGTTTCCCGCGACCTGGCAACTGGCGTATAGCCCTGCGGGCATAGCCTGCGGCAACGCGGAGTGTGTGCCTTGCACATAGCGTCTCCGCTCCTAAGATAGGGCTAATGGCTAATGGTTAATAGTGCAATTAGCAATTAGCTATTAGCAATTAGCTATTAGCAATTAGCTATTAGCAATCAGCAAAAAACAAAGGACAAAAAACGAATGACTTTGACTGTTCGTGTAATTTCCCCAGATAAAACAGTGTGGGATGCGGCGGCTGAAGAAGTCGTTTTGCCAAGTACCACTGGTCAACTCGGTATTCTTAGCGGACACGCACCACTTCTAACCGCCCTAGATACGGGAGTCATGAGAGTACGTCCCGATCGCAATCAGGGCTGGATCGCTATTGCTCTGTTGGGTGGTTTTGCTGAAGTTGAGCAAGATGAAGTGACAATTCTGGTTAACGGTGCTGAACGTGGTGACTCTATTAATTTAGAGGAAGCCCGGAGTGCTTTTGGTGAAGCAGAAACTCGTTTGAATCAGGTACAGCAAGGCGATCGACAAGCACAAATCCAAGCAACCCAAGCATACAAACGCGCTCGTGCTCGTTTTCAAGCTGCTGGTGGATTGATTTAAGTTGCGTAAAAGCAATTTTGGCTCATATGAGCGGCAATATGGCTCATATGAGTGGCAATTTTAGCTTGTGTGGGACGGGCGTCTCGCCCGTTCTACCACACACTTAACAACAAAAACTTCATAAAAGGGTGGGCATTGTCCACCCTAATTATGCGTCTTAATGTGGAAATCAGGCGCTACCTGTAAAAGTAACTTCAGGAAATTTTGCCTGTGCTTCAGCCATCGGACGGTTTCTACCTTCTTCTTGCCAATAGTTAATAACTTCTGTGGCTTTATTCAGTAGTTCTACTCGATCCAGTTCAGTAATCCAGTGTTTGGACTCTAATTCCTTCTTGAGTTCTTCCCAGGCATCATTTCTTGGCCAGAAAAAGTACTTAGTCAAAGGGCTTGTGCCTTTGCCTACTACTTGATCGACTGCCAATGCGACATTATCGTCTAACCACAGTATTTTCAAAAGAAATTTGGACAATGGCACCTCCGGTAAGTCTCCGGGCTATTTACTAACTTTGCGATCGCTTATTCTAACTCAATATCTACCCGCTTACCAAACAATAATTAGGACAGAAGGCTCGGAGTTAGGTCGCACTTAAGTTTTACCAGCGATCGGTCATTGCTTACCAGTTAAAATCTTTGTTGTTAAGGTTAAGGGTTGACAACGGATGCGGGGGGTCGATGGTGGAACTTCTACAAAGTTTTTTCTCAGACAATTTTATTCCTCACGGGCATTGTTATCTTTGGAAACCTGAATTAGTTTCCTTACACGTAATTTCAGATGTCATTATTGCGCTTTCATATTATTCAATTCCACTCACGTTAGTCTACTTTGTCCGTAAAAGACAAGATGTCCCGTTCAAAATTATTTTTCTGTTGTTTGGAGCTTTCATTGTTTCCTGTGGTACAACACATATAATGGAAGTTTGGACGCTTTGGTATCCTACTTACTGGTTATCTGGAACTCTTAAAGCTTTTACCGCTGTAGTCTCTTTTTATACAGCTTTAACTCTAATACCTTTAGTCCCGCAAGCCCTTGCTCTCCCGAGCCCAGCACAGCTTGAACAAGCAAATAGGGCTTTACAAAAAGAAAATGCCGAACGTCAAAAGGTTGAGCAAGAGTTGCGACAGTACAAAGAACATCTAGAAGAATTAGTCAAACAACGTACTATTGAATTAGAACACGCGAACAAACAACTTCAGCAAGAAATTCTTCAGCGCCAGCAGTCTCAGGAAAAAATGGCGCAGTTACTAAAAGAAGTAGAAAGTACAAACAAAGAGTTAAATGATTTTGCTTACGTGGTGTCTCACGATTTAAAAGCACCACTGCGGGGAATTAGTTCGTTATCTCAATGGCTCCTAGCAGATTACAGCGATAAACTCGACGAACAGGGTCAAGAATTCATTAATCTTCTTATTAATCGAGTTCAAAAAATGCATAATCTTATAGAAGGCATTTTACAGTACTCCAGGGTAGGACGTGTCAAAGAGGAGATCGGACAGGTTAATTTAAACCAATTAGTGGCAGACGTTATTGAGCTTCTCGATTCCAAAGACAGTATACAGATAGAGGCGATCGGTAACCTACCTGTGATTAACTTCGAGAGAACTAAAATAGAACAAGTGTTTCAGAATTTACTCAGTAATGCTATTAAATTTATAGATAAACCACAAGGAAATATTACGATTCAATGTCATGAAGGTAGCGATGACTGGCTCTTTAGCGTTGCTGATAATGGATTGGGAATTGAAAAAGAGCAATTTACCAGAATTTTCCAGATATTTCAAAAAATTTCTAGCGATAAAAGCTCTGATAGTACGGGAATTGGATTGGCTTTAGTGAAAAAGATTGTAGAAATGTACGGTGGTAAGGTTTGGGTAGAATCTGAGGTTGGAAAAGGGAGTACATTCTTTTTTACCGTGAAAAAACAGCTACCAATCAAGGCAGCATACTAGCATTGTAGTAGCGTGTTTTAAGCTAAAATGTTAGATTGAGTATTAAGGCATGCTAGTTTTACACGAGCCTCCTCTGGGATGAATCGCTTGTAGAGTTGAGCAATTGGCTGATGAAATGTGTGGGTTTTAACCCACACATAACAGAACGGAAACAAAGGCATAGAGGCAAAGCCACTACTTCTTTGAATTGGGTGCAAGTGGGCTTGACTTATGCACTTTTTCTGCACACCCAATTATGCGACAAGATGGCGCATTTGGAGCAAGAGTTGAATTGTTAAATTTTATGAAGAGAGTAGGCGGGCTCCCACGAACGTAAAACGTATGGCAAAGCCCTACCTACTTTTCTTTTTAGCTTGCAGGTACTGTAGGTTGGTGGTGTTATGTTCTCCAAACAAGCTTTACTTTGCATAACTATGAAGAAACACGTCCCATCGCAGAAGAGTTGGTAGGAGTTTCACGCTTCAAAATGGCTATGACTGGTATGCTTACGCTGTCCTTTGCGAACCATTCTTAGTCCATACAGGTACAACTCATAAATCAAACAGTGCGATCGCACCTATATCATTAAATCCGGGACGGGCATCAATTAAAATAACATCATTTTCTGCTCGTCCACATCTAACCGAATAATAACGAATTCTACATTAGGAATTAGATTGTCTTCTGCCTTACGGTACTAGCTCGATTTACAGGGTTTACTTCATACTTCATCATTTATACTTCATCATTTATACTTGTATGTCTTTGAACCCTAAATTTGCGTCTAAACTGCGTAGTGTTGCCGATCGCCTCTTTGATTTGATTGATAATTTTGCAGGAGCTAGAGTGCTTATTATTGGGGACTTGACTTTAGATGAGTTCCTAACCGGTCAAGTAGAAAGAGTCTCTCGCGAAGCCCCTGTATTAATTCTCCGTCATGAAACCACCAAGCAAGTACCGGGAGGTGGAGCAAACGCAGTCTATAATTTTGCCCGCTTGGGAGGACAAGTTCTTGCTGTAGGGCTTTTGGGTAAGGATGAACAAGGGAGAGCACTGCAAGGTTTGCTTGAAACTGCAGGCATTAAAACGGGCGGTATTTTTCTAGATGAGGAGCGTCCGACAGTCACAAAAACAAGAATTTCCGGGCATTCCCGTCAATCAGTGACCCAGCAAATGGTCCGGATTGACCGAAAATCAGAAGATTTACCTAGCTTGGATTTACAGCTACAATTAGCTGAGTATATTCAAGAACATATTCATACAGTTGATGCTGTGGTATGTTCTGATTACGGTGATGGAACGTTAACTCAACCCGTGATTTCAGCAGCCCTTTGTGCATCCCGGAGTGTTGTTGATGCTCAAAAGCATTTGAAGCGGTATCGAGGAGCAATGTTGTTTACTCCAAATTTACCAGAAGCAGAACTGGCTGTAGGATATGCTATTACTGATGAAGCTGCGCTGGCTCGAGCAGGAAAAGATTTGCTGGAATTGACTGACGCCAAGCATATCCTGATTACCCGTGGCGAACAAGGGATGACTTTATTTAACGATGATGGTACTAAAGATGACATTCCAGCTTTTAATAGAACTGAGGTGTTTGATGTGACCGGTGCTGGAGATACCGTGGTGGCTGGATTAACTCTTGGTTTAACTGCGGGGGCGTCAATTTGGGAAGCAGCTGTTTTGGGTAACTTAGCGGCTAGTATTGTAGTGCGGCAGTTTGGGACAACAACGACAACACCTGAAGAAATGAGGGTGGCTTTGCAACGTTTGTTGGAGGAAATGGAATGAACCGCACGGGTACAGAGTACACACAGAGAACAGAGGAGTAAGGGCTTTGATGAGTCGTCGGTTATTGGTGACTGGGGGGGCGGGGTTTATTGGCTCTAATTTTGTACATCACTGGCTAAAAGTTTATCCAAATGAGCGTGTGGTGGTGTTGGATGCTCTCACTTATGCGGGAAATCGTCGGAATTTGGAGTCTGTTGAGGAACGGGAAAATTTTTGTTTTGTAGAGGGAAATATTTGCGATCGCACTCTCATAACGGAGTTGCTACAAGCAGAACACATTGATACCATTGCCCATTTTGCTGCTGAATCCCATGTGGACAGGTCAATTTTGGGACCTGGTGCGTTTGTACAAACAAATGTGGTGGGAACTTTTACTTTATTAGATGCTTTTCGCCTGCATTGGGAAGCGAAAGGTCAGCCAAGAGATTATCGTTTTCTCCATGTTTCTACGGATGAGGTTTATGGGAGCCTGAGTCCTACAGCTCCTGCTTTCACCGAAAGTACACCTTATGCGCCTAACAGCCCCTATTCAGCATCTAAAGCCGGAAGCGACCATTTAGTCCGTGCTTATCACCATACTTATGGATTGCCAACAATTATTACAAATTGCTCTAATAACTACGGTTCCTATCAGTTTCCAGAAAAGCTGATTCCTCTAATGTGTATCAATGCTCTTATGGGTAAGCCATTACCAGTTTACGGCGATGGCAAAAATGTGCGGGATTGGCTTTATGTTGGGGATCACTGTCAAGCTTTAGATGTCGTGATTCATTCCGGACAACCGGGTGAAACCTATAACATTGGTGGTAACAATGAGGTGGAAAATATCAATCTCGTGCAAATGTTATGTCAATTCATGAATGAATTGGCACCTAATTTACCCGTGCATCCAGCAGAGCAATTGATTACTTTTGTTAAAGACAGACCGGGGCATGACCGGAGATATGCTATAGATGCATCTAAAATTAAAACACAGTTGGGTTGGACGCCTTCGGTAACGATCGCAGAAGGTTTGCGTCTTACTGTGGAATGGTATCTGACCCATCGCGATTGGTGGGAACCTCTGCTATCGGAGGAGTATCAGGCTTATTACAGGAAGGTTTATGCTTAGTGGTGGAGTATTAATGTGCTGCTGCAAAAATTTGTTCTGCTGTAAGCTTTAATTCTGAGAGAGTTGGGGAAATAATGGGCTCGCCATTACGAAACAGGTGCTTTTGATACTCCCCATTTACAAGCTGGCAAATTGTGAGTGTCGGCTGTTTCGGTTTTCCAATATACTCTCTACCGCCAATTCCTAAGTAATCGACAATCCAATATTCAGAAATACCTAAAACTTCGTAATCTTCAACCTTGCGAGCATAATCATTTTGCCAGTTAGTACTGACGACTTCGACAATCATCTTAACAGAAGTTCCTAAAGTAATAACTGGTTCTCGTTGCCATAGTGGTTCCGAGTCTAGAGTGCTTCGATCTAAAATGACAACATCAGGTCTCAATGCTGAGAGATTCCCCAGAGGTTTGATAATACATCTCATGGGGATAAAGTAAGGTAAATCGAGTCGGTCAATCTCAACGTTTAACTTACGACTAATAAAACCTGCCACTTGCTCGTGCGGTCCTGTTGGGTCCATATCTACTAATTCCCCATCAATTAATTCGTAGCGGTCGTCGTCCCCGTAGAGAGTAATAAACTCATCATATGTTAAAAGTTTAGACGCTGCCTGAGCCATAGCATCAACCTCATTTCTGTTGCCAAACCAATAGCGCTCTCCATACGACCACAATAACAAGAACAAAGGGAATTGGGCGAACAACCCGCACTCCCTCAAACTACGCTAAATTACCTGAGTACAAGTTGACGAGCAATTGTTTGATGATACCATCGGCGGAATAATAAAGTCGGTTTATCTGTAGGTACGTGGCATTCTCCTGCAATTGCATGGATTTCACCTATTTGAGATTCAACGACTACTCGGTCTTCTACCAACGGTTTAATGAATTCTTGGGCTGCAAATTGTTGAGTTTGAGCATCCATTCCTTCTGCCATTTGTAGAATTATCGTGCATTGCGTTTGATGCTCATCAATCGGAACAGCAAAAAAATGTTCTCGCTTTACCGGAAAGCCTAGATCGTCAAACTTGACCATGACTAAATTCGGTTGCTGCCACTCTAAAGCAAAAGTAGGCGGTACACCCGCATAGGGTGTGAACACTTCAATGCGATCGCCGCTATCATTAACCTTCAAGTCTAAAACGTCACCCGACTCCAGGGCTGATTGTGCGATTTGACCAAACGATTCACGATGTACAAACGGCAGATGAACAAAATCTAAGCTAGCCTCGATCGCTCTCGTCCAGTGAGTTTTCCAAATTTCTTGGTGAATGTAGTAGGCTGTCTCCGATAATTTCAAGCTGTCGGGAATTTGCAGGACAGGAGGCTTACCTTCTCCTGTAAAAATCCAAACACAACCTGCAATGACTTGAGTGGGAAAACTGTTCACAGCCAAACGAGAAAAATTAATCTTGTTGACATCGTTAAAAGGGACACGGACACAAGCTCCATCCCCATTAAATTGCCAGCCGTGATAGGGGCATTCAATACAGCCATTCGGAGTCACACGCCCTAAAGAAAGAGCAGCACTCCGATGAGAACAGCGATCGCGCAATGCCCGAATTTCACCGGACTGCGTGCGAAACAACACAAGTTTTTCTCCTGCTAACGTAACTGATACAGGGCTCTCACCCAGTTCGCTGACTGGCAATACAGGCATCCAAAAATTTTGCAATATTTCAAACATGGTAAGTTTTTCCTTCAAAAGTTGGACATTAGTCTACCTAAAATTAGGTAGATTTTAGAATAAAAAATTAAGGCTTCAATGCCCCTTCCAGCAACAACGCAATCAAAGTTGCCACTGATGCTTCATCCGATTTGCTTCCGTATCGCTTAAAGGTATAAAGGGCTTCGATACTTGCCAGGAATGCGCCACCGATAAATCCCGGATCGGATTGCAAAGAAGGATGCAATCGATCTAAACTCTCAGCAAACAACTCTTCCAACGGAGCAAATACGCAACGATACATTGCTTCTTCCAGCCGCTCTGAACTTTCAGGTGACAACTCCGGTAAGTCTGTCAGTACCATTCGACCTCCATTTAAAGGGGGTTGTTGAATGAGCCAGGTGCCAATATGCTGCAAACGCCCTTCGAGGGTGGGAGGAGCCTCTGCCAGCAATTGTTTGAAGCGAACACGCCTCTGCTCTAGGTGACGCAACATCACCTCTACATATAACTCCTCCTTCCCTTGGGGAAAGTGGTAATAGAGGGAGGCTTGTTTCATGCCAAGATGCTCGGCGATGTGTTTGAGGGTTACTGCGGTATACCCGCGAGCTGCAAACAACTGCTCGGCAGCGTCAAGCACCGTTTCTCTGGATGAGGATCGATCGCTTTTCTTAACCATATACCTAACTTAAATTAGGTAGGTATGGTTTGTCAAGAGCATTTGTAGCGTTTTCGTAATGACACAGGTTGTTAATAATTGGTCCCCAGTAATCAATGACTGTTGTGACTGCACTCAGGAAATCCTCAGGCATAATCTGTGTGGGAACTTGACGGCAGTAGTATCTCCAGTTGCGGCGATTTTTACCTGTATTCCACCATTGAGGGTTGGTTAGAATTATCTGTACTTCCTGAAGGGTTGCATTGTGACTGCTAAATGCTACCCTAATTGCTTCTGGCAATAATGCTTTATCCAGCGGGATTAACGTTGCTAGCAACATCAAGTCATAAAGATCCTTCCCTCGCCAGCGTTTGGCTCCTTGCTCGATGAGACCGTGAAGTTTCCAACCAGCCATAAGTTCGGGTCGAGCAGCCTGGAGTTGCACGGGTTCTGCTGGAACTAAAGTTGGGTATTGAATCCATTCTTGTTCTGGAACGAGCGGGTCATTAAAACCCACATCGATTTGCAGCCGTTGGCGGTAGTCAAGCACTGAAGCATCCAAACACAAGCGCACGCCAGGAAAGGGATCTTCCATCCAAATACCCCGAGATTCCAGAGATTCTAGATGAAAGATCGTCCCATCGGTAAAACCATCGGTAGCAAGCAACTCCCGAAAGCGCTGCTCGGTTGACTCAATTCCAAACGGATACAACCCTACAAAATCGACATCAACCGCAATGCGATACCCTGGAGGAACCCACAACCGCGTCAGCATTCCGCCTCGAAGAACCAAGTCTTTTGCGCAAGCAGAGCAAGCAACCCGACGTAGAAGACTTTCTAAGAGGTGATAAGTTAAGATTTCATCAACAGGTCGAGAGATCGCCTGAGAGATTGTTTCAAAAAGCTTCATTCACTTCACCTCCTTTGGTTTCCACGGGTGAGTGTATCAACCAGCCAGCATCAAGCTCTAAGTTGCTGTCATAAACGGTATATTCTTGTTGAGGTTGCACGAGCAAAATGTGCCGTGCGCGTAGCGATGTCAGCAGCGCTTGAAAGCGAGCTTGAGCCGATCGCCGTCCAAGCCCATACACCCGCAACGTAATGAATCGGTGATGCTGTCCGCTAGCATTTAGTTTGAAGGCATTTACAGATAGATGTGCCCCAAATTTAGCACAATGTTGTCGCAAACCCTCCAAATCCGTCTCTTGTGAAAGTAGAGCTTTGATATGAAACTCGAAGTAATTCGTCACTGGATGCTGCGAGACTTCATTATCTGTCACCGGGATATCTTGGTTGTACGGCATTGCCTCAATTTTGACACGAGTCACTTGAAAACCTGCTAAGCAAATTCGTTGGGCGAGGTTGTGAACTTCTGTCCAAACTTGAGTGAGAGTTCCCCGATGATAGGATGCTGTCATCGGTTGCGATCGCGTGACTCCGTTAGGTAATTCTATAAGAACACATTTGACGTTTAACTGCTGACAAATATGTTGAAAGAGTTGTAGAGTAGCTCGTGACTCTGCACAGATAGTAATGTGCGCTTCAAAAGTTCCAGTGTAGTCGGTTCTAATAGAAGAGTTCGATGGAGCCATCTAATAAAAGGGTGGTTCTGTAGTTAAATGCTTATGTAATTTATTAAGTGTCATGAGTAACCTCTTTAAGCAGAGTTACTTTTGTAGTATATATAATACAAAAGAAAGTTGTCAAGTACTGTTGTAAAGTTTTGTAATACGCCGGACTCACGGACAAAAGTTTGGGAAATATCTGAAACGATCTGCTTCGATCGAGCTTTGTTGTTGCCAATTTCAAACAAACAGTAGTAGTAATATATGCTGAAACCATCCGATATAGTTTTGTAAAATTTATCCGTGTCTTTCCTCTCAAAGCCCGTATTACTGCTGTAAGTTTAAAGTCACATTTTTGGGGGAGAACACGTTATGCGTTCGCGTAGCGGCTGCTTTGCAGCATCGCCAAACCGACAACAAAGACACCAACAATTAATCGAGCAGTACGTTTTCTCGCGCCGTACCATGCTAGCGCTCCTTGGTTTCATTTGTGCTCCAGGCTTGGAACATTTTATAGTAAGTGACACTCAACCAAGAGAACCCACGCTTCCTGCCAATCCTCAAATCCCAACTTTACCTCAAAAAAATTCATTGGCATCCCAAAAAGAACGCCAACAGCAGCTTGAGATTGCACGCTCTAAATACCAGCTAACACCTCGACTGCCAAACTCTGTTAGGGTATCAACTTTACCGATCGAAGAGGCTTTTGATGGGGGCTATAGCAGTAATCGGGCAAGCATAACCCGGAAAATTACAGAAAATCAACAAGCATTTTTCCAAAATCCCAAACCTTTTCTCGCATTAGAAGACTACACAAATGTTTTTCAAGTTTTACCCGTACCGGATATTGCTAAAACCTTTCGCAAGGATGCGATATTTGCAGGGCAACGGCTGTGGGGTCCCAATCCCATGGAACTTACCAACGTTCTAGCACTCAATTACGATCTTCAAGAAAAACTGGGAATAACAAATGAGATTTTTCAAACCGTTTTGGGTGCTGCTAGAGGAACGGCATATGTTAGCGAAACTCTTGAAAGTGCTACTAAAAATGGCGGTCTGTTTGTAACGGATTATGCAATCCTTGCGACTGATGGCATTACCTCAAAAACAAAGCGATATCTCATTGCTCCTATCGCTCTTTATTACGCCGATCGCGACCGTGGTAATTGGCGTTTAATTCCCATTGCCATTCAACTCGGACAAGTTCCTCAAGAAAGTTTGCTTTGTACTCCCTTGGATGGAGTGGATTGGACTCTAGCCAAGCTCATCGCTCAAATGGCTGATTTTTCCGTTCATGAATTGGTCCGTCACTTGGGTCAAACCCATCTTGCTCTAGAACCCATCGCACTGGCAACTGTACGCGAACTCCCTGCCCTTCATCCCGTACACGTCCTATTAAAACCCCATTTTGAGTTCACAATGGCAATCAATGCTTTTGGCGATCGAGTGTTGATTAATCCAGGGGGATACGTAGATGTCATTCTAGGAGGTACTTTAGAAAGCTCCCTCAACCTTGTAAATCTTGGTGTCTCGGAAATGTTCGATAACTTCAGCAACTTTGCTTTGCCGAACAATTTACAAAGGCGCGGTGTTGGCGATCGCTCTTTATTAAAAGATTTTCCCTATCGAGATGACGGAGTGCTGGTTTGGGATGCTCTATCCGAGTATGTCAGTCGGTATGTAGGAATTTACTACAGATCTTCTAAAGATATTCGAGAGGATTTCGAGTTACAAAATTGGTTAAAAGCTTTACGGACACCTGTTAGTGATGGAGGTTTTGGTGTCACTTCTTTACCATCCTACCTAAAAGACCGCGACCAGTTAATTGACCTGCTAACACAAATTATTTTTACAGCAGGTCCGCAACACTCAGCCATTGCCTGGACTCAATATCAGTATATGTCTTTTGTCCCTAATATGCCTGGAGCTATTTATCAGCCTGTTCCTATTACCAAGGGAACAATTGAAGATGAGAAGAGTTTAACAAGTTTTCTTCCTGGTATAGAACCAACTTTTGCACAAGTTAACGTCATATCGGGAATTGGTGTCAAACTTGATGTCAAAGCATTTACAGATTTTGGTGTCAATAGTTTTCAAGATCCGCGAGCTATTGCTGTTCTTAAAGGCTTGCAAAATCGTTTGGAGGTTGTAGAAAAACAGATCGAACAACGAAATAAACGCCGAGAGGAATGCTACCCTGGCTTTTTACCTTCTCGTATGGCTAACAGTACCAGTGGTTGAACGAAAAATGTTTCGTGCAGTCCCCACATTCAAATACATGAACTACGTGCATCTGGCTATGCCTGAGATGCACGTTTCTGGTGTTCCCACGGCAGGTAGAGGACGCCTGCAACTCTGGGAATGTTGCTTAGTCTACGGGCTGTGTAGCGATCGCTTCTTTCTTCAATCGGTAGCGGTTGGCTTGTAACCGAACTAACTCGATGGGAGGGTAGATGCAAGCCAGAGAACTTATCGCTAAATTAAAGAAATCAAGCTGGTGATAAGCAGGTGTTAGATGTTGCAAGTAGGACAAGTGTTACACAATCGTTACCAACTCCAACGCCAACTTGGTAACAATGGGGTTCGCCAAACTTGGCTTGCATTGAATTTACAGGCGTCAGATGTAGAAAAAAAGCAAGTCGTCGTTAAATGTCTTGCTTTTGGTGAAACCGTGCAATGGGATGATTTAAAACTTTTTCAGAGAGAAGCGCTAGTACTTCAAAATCTACATCATCCTCAAATTCCAAAGTATATTGATGATTTTTGTGTTGGCGATGCTACAAAGCAGCCGCTAGGCGATAAGCTGGGTACAGCTTGCGCTAAGAGCGATCAGCCGGGTACGGCGGCGCTGCCATGCGATAAGCTGGGTACAGCTTGCGCTAAGAGCGATAAGCCGGGTACGGCTTGCGCCAAGGGCGATCGCATCCTGTGGTTTTGCTTGGTACAAGAATACATTCCTGGTGAGTCCCTTAAAGAATTGCTGGTTTCTGGCAAACGATTTACAGAAATCCAAGTCAAAGAAATTGCTGTTCAAGTCTTAGATATTCTCACAGAATTACACGAACTCTATCCAGCAGTGCTGCATCGCGATATCAAACCGAGCAATCTCATTTGGGGTGAAACTGGTAAAATCTATTTGGTTGATTTTGGTGCAGTTCAAGATAAAGTCTCGCCAGAGGGAGCAACTTTCACTGTAGTCGGAACTTATGGATATTCGCCTGTGGAGCAATTCGGCGGTAAGGTAGTTCCTGCATCAGATTTATATGCGTTGGGAGCGTCATTGATTCATTTGCTAACGGGAGTTTCTCCAGCAGATTTACCTCAAAGCAATTTAAAGATTCAGTTTAGCGAACGCGTTAGCTTGAGCCCGAGTTTTACAAATTGGTTGCAGAAAATGACCGAACCTGCACCAGAAAATCGATTTTCAACGGCTCGTCAAGCAATGGATGCACTCAACTCTGGTTTAGTTTTACAAGATCGAGATTTGCCAATTCCAGAAATGAGAAATAACTCTGGATGCGGTTTGAAAAATCGTGTAGAAAAAGTTCCCGAAGCAATCAAAGGTTGGAACTGGGGTGCTTTTTTAATACCTTGGCTGTGGTTGTGGCAAAATCGCGTATGGAGTGGACTGCTCTGTTTTGTACCCATAGTAGGTTTTTTGATGTCTGTTACACTTGGTATAAAGGGAAATGAATGGGCTTGGAAAAGCAGACATTGGCGCAGTATCCAACACTTTAAAGAATATCAAAGAAGCTGGGCTATTGCGGGAATTTTATTCGCAGCCCCTATAAGTATTTTGTTATGGATTAGCAGTACTGTCTTGATACTGAATGTTTTGCTACCATGAAAACTTTTCTGTCTTGAAGGGTACTAAAGTGTTCTTTCAGCTTATGTTTGGAGAATATCTAATTCAACTTGACTGAGAACTTTTGGCTTCATTTGTTGTAAATCCCGCAACACAATGTTAGCATCCTCAGTATTGAAGTTGTAGTATTCTGTTAAACTTCCTATAGGGTAATTGAATTTTTGGTAGCGATGCTTGAAATATTTTTCTACATTTCCTCGGTGTAACCAACTTCCCAGCACTTCTATATTCACTGTCTGAAAGTACTTTTTGAGATCGGATTTGATCTCTTCAATTCGTTCATCTACAGACCGCTGTGTCACTCCAATTTTATGGAGTATTTTTCCATCAACTTGAATTTTTAAGTAATAAAGAGTTGTCGAAAAAATTCTTTTCAATTGGGTGCGGTATATTCGTAAATCAACAAGCAATTCCGGTAAGTTAGATAAGTTGATAAGTTGGGCGCGTTCAGTTTTCTCTTCTAAGTCAGATAGTTTTTTTAATAGAAGTGGTTCTTGCACTTGATTAAAATGTACAAGTGGTAAACCACCAAAAGGGATTTTTCCCAATTTGGTAAATTCATAAACTGGAGGGTTGAATCCAGGTTTTTCTTGTAACAATTCCCGATATAAAAAGCTGGTAACAATCAATTCTCTAATAATAATTTGATTCTTCGAGCCATATTCCCGCCAAAGAAGCTGTAAGCGATCGAACTCCTTACCTGAAAGCTGAAGATTAAAATTTTCGTATAAAGGCAGTACGGGTATCTCCTTATTAGTCGCTGCAACAGCACGACAGGTTTCTTCAGTATGAGCAAAGTGATGCTCTTTTATCTTGCCTTTTTTAGCGGTGAGACTTCCATTACAATAGGGACACTGCAACGGAGTTTTCCCTTTTGGAACATCTTCAATACCGACTAATGCTCCATTTTTATCTACACCATACTTTAACCACATAAGAAAACCATTAATTTCACGCCACAATTACCACAAACTCAGCTGATTGGGGGGGCTATCAAGAGTATTCCAAGGTAGAGAAGGAACTTCCGCATGACTTTTTTCTAACAATTTTTGGAAGTAGCGTGCGGTGCTAGGTGACTTTTCTTCTACAGGACAGTGAACAAAAAAATAAATTTGCTTTCCTTGCTCGAGCCACTGCTTAATTTGATTGACCCACTCTTTCATAAAAGGTTGATTGACCGATAAGGTGGGATGGGAAATAAACCGAATCAAACTAAAGGATGCTGTGACGCCAAATTGTACTGGCAGTTTGGGTTTGCGCCGTTCTGATTGTATTTGAGGGTCATCATCTCCACTATAGATAGGACGCGTGTCTAACAAGACTTTACCTACGTGAAGCTTTTCCAACAATGCTGTTAAATGATGTGTCTGTGGTTCTGAAAACCAGTCCGGATGCCTGACTTCCAATGCTAAACGAGTTCCTGTCTGTTGCCATGCTTCAAGAAAAGTAGCTAAGTCATCAATTAACTTAGGTGAATAACTTGGGGGTAATTGGGCAAAGATAGGTCCGAGACGTTTACCTAAAAGGCTCATTTCTTCAAAAAATTTTAAAGCAGCAGCAATATTAGGTGTTAGCAAACCTTTGTGGGTAATATCTCTTGGCAACTTTAGGCAAAACTCAAAACCAGCAGGGGTATCTGCAGCCCAACGAGTGACAGTTTCAGCATTAGGTACGGCATAGAAAGTTGTATTGCCTTCAACAGTGGTAAAACGCCTGCTATACAATTGTAAAAATTCAGCAGAACGAGTGCCTTGGGGGTAGAGTTCACCTACCCACCCCTTATAAGCCCAAACAGCACAACCAATAAAAAATGGAGATTGACCGGACAGCACAGCCTTAGACTTTAATTTGTTCGTAGTTCATAGTACCTACGTTAGCAAAGCTTTTGTCAAATGTTTTGCAAATTGTTTCAACTTGTAGCGTTTGGGTGTAAGGTATAAGGGAGTACAAAATCGATTTACACCGAAAGAAAGAATCCCAAATTATTAAAATTTGTAAAGATAGTAGGTAAAGAATAAGGTGTTAGGTCAATTATTTGTAGGTGTGCCATGTCTGATACCAGTCGAGATAACAAACAATCTATAGGTGTAGATATTTGGAAGAATATAGATCCTGAGAAAATCAAGCAGAGAATTGACAAAATTTCTGCTAAGTTAGAAGCGGTTATACGTAAAAATAGCACACTGTAACTGGGTCGTTGCAGGTTATCAAGTCAGTTTCAAAATTAAATTGAAAATCCTCTTTGGCTCTCATTCAAAACTCCTATTTGATTGTTGAAATATACGTTAGACGGTAAGCGGGCGAGTTTTGCCGCCCTGGAAACGAGCGTAATAGCTATCGGCAGAACAACTCTATGCCTTGACAATAAATAACTGACTGGTTACTATTGCAATATGGCAAGAAACCCAACCATTACCCAGTCCCAGATTCTTGAAGCTGCCCGAGCAGTCTTCCTCGAACAGGGGTTCAGCGCTACCACGGCGGATGTTGCAAATCGTGCAGGCATCTCAAGTGCTAGTATCTTCAAGCACTTTCCAACTAAAGAATCCTTGTTCTTTGCTGCAATGTCAGATACGCCTCGCGATCGCATTTGGACAGCAGAACTCGAAGCTGAAATTGGACAGGGAGATCCTCGATCTGACCTGCTAAAAATCGCTTTACGGATTGCATCTTACTCAGAAGAGTTATTACCGCGAATGATGCTGGCGTGGTCAATACGGCAACCTGGGGAGATCGTCAAACCGCCAGGAATAGAACCCGATTTTACCGCGATCGCTGCGTATATCGGGCGTGAGATGGCGCTCGGACGGATTGTGCGGGGCGACCCAATTATCCCGGCTATGACTTTACTGCATACTGTCGTTGGCTTCACTATGAGCCAAACTTTGCAAAACACGACTGTTTCCCTAGACACCAGCACCTTTCTTGAGGAGTTTGTCAATTTGCTGTGGCGAGGACTCGATCCTAACCTACAAACAGCAAGATAGTTTTTTTTTGACTTAATAATAACTAATCAGTTAGTTATAAATAACTCCGCTCCCATAAAACGCTCTCGAACCCTTACCAAACCTTTATTCAGTTCCAAACAACCACTATGACAACAACCTACCCAAACATCACCCTTGAACAAGTTGATATTACCTCACCCAGTTTCAGAGCTAATCCATTCCCAACTTTCAAACGCTGGCGAGATACTCAACCCGTTGTGCCAGTCCAAGCCTTTGGGGAACGAGCCTGGATTGTTACCCGCTACAACGATGTGCTAGCTACTCTCACAGATGAACGCCTCGTCAAAGACCGCCGCAATGCTCCATCTCCCAATAAAAAGCAACAACAAATGTGGATACCGGGATTCATCAAGCCCCTTCAAACTAATATGCTTGACACCGACACACCCGATCATTCCCGGTTGCGTTCTTTGGTACATCAGGCGTTCATGCCACGCCTGATTGCACAAATGCAAATCCGTATTCATCTCCTCGCGCACGAGCTGCTCGATCGCGTGCAAGCCAAAGGCGAAATGGATTTAATTCGTGACTTTGCACTGCCAATCCCAATGGTTGTCATTAGCGAAATACTCGGCGTAGCCGAACGGGATCGGGAAGCTTTTCACCGTTGGTCAAACGTCATGGTTAGCGTAAGCAAACCTATTGACGGTCTTCTTGCCATCCCCAGTTTGTATCAATTCATTAGGTTTCTGCGCCGACTTTTCCGCGAACATCGTTTAAATCCCCAAGATGACTTAACCAGCGCCCTACTCCAAGCGGAATCAGAAGGCTCAAAATTATCTGAAGACGAATTGATTGGTATGGTCGGACTCTTGCTAAGTGCCGGTCACGAAACCACAGTCAATTTAATTGGTAATGGCGTGCTGGCGTTGCTAACACACCCTACAGAACTCGATCGCTTACGCAACGAGCCCACACTGATGAGATCTGCGATCGAAGAACTTGTGAGATACACACCCCCAGTGTTGTTCGCCACAACACGCTATGCCCGTGAAGATCTGGAGATCGCTGGAACGCTTGTTCCCAAAGGCGAGTTGGTGCTTGCTGCACTTGGCTCGGCTAATCATGATGAATCACAATTTGAGAATCCAGAAACGCTAATGCTAGACCGACAAAACAATAAACACGTTGGTTTTGGATCTGGCATACACTACTGCCTTGGCGCACCTCTCGCACGGCTTGAGTCCAACGTTGCGTTCCAAGTGCTGTTCGAGCGTTTGCCAAATATTCGGCTCGCCGTCAAGCCCGAAAATCTGCGTTGGCGTTCTGGTCTGATTACCCGAGGAGTCAAAGCAATTCCCGTCAAGTTCTGAATGGATACCCAGTTGCATTTAACAATACCTTTGCCAATTTCTCAAAAGCCCTACAGACTGGAAGTCTGTGGCTACATAAATGTTGCCCACGCAGGTGGGCTTTGTTTGTACAGCCCTACTCTTCCAGAGTGAGGGCATTTTGGCAAAGGTATTGATTTAAGTATCTTTATTGATGGGCAAGCAGACAGTAAAGCAGGTTCTTCCAGGTACGGACTCAACTATAATAGTTCCGTGATGTCGATTTTCCACAATTCTTCTAGCGGTTTCCAAACCCAAACCTGACCCTTTACCGACAGGCTTAGTCGTGAAAAATGGCTCAAAAATCCGAGATTGTATATCCGCGAGAATGCCCGAACCTGAGTCAATAACTTCAACGAGGACGCGATGTCCTTTAGATAAAGTTTTGATTTCTAAAATACCTTGACCGTTCATTGCATATAACGCATTATCGATAAGATTTGTCCAAACTTGGTTTAATTCACTGCCATAAGCTGAGATTTTGGGAAGGGATGGATCGTAAGAACGCTTTACCGCAATACCCTCTTTTAATTTGTGGGAGAATAACTGTAATGTATCTTCTATCCCTTCATGAATGTCGATGATTTGTTGTGCGCCTCGGTCAAGATAGGAGTAGGATTTCATTGCGGTTACCAATGTATCGATCCTTTCGGCTCCACGCAATCCGCTACGTATCATAGATGTTACCTCAAATGATAGTGCCAGCCAGCGAATCCCCAAATCCCGGAGTTCCGTAGTTGTATTTCGCCAAGGTTGGGTCAGTTTCTCAAGAATCTCTACCTTTATACCTGCTGATGCTAGAGGTGTTGCTAGTTTCCACGCCTGCTCAACTCCATAATTTTCCAACCATTCTAAAAGCTCATCTTCGCGATCGCTTAACGTAATGGGGTCAACCAAATCGTTAACAATAGAATCTACTCCAGCATCTCTCACGTCCAGCCATTGCTGAGTATGTTCGGGGTCTGCGCGTTGTTGTCCGTAAATCAAGTTCATCCGCTCTAGCTCTCGGACTGCGGGAATCATCCCATTGAGCGATCGCACCAGAGCGGCGGCTGGGTTGTTAATTTCATGAGCTAATCCTGCTGCTAGAGTTCCCAATGCAGCCATCTTTTCACGGGTGCGAATAAAAGACTCCAAACCCCGCATTCGCCGTTCAAAGGTGCGAAAAATAACTCTTTCAAAATCACGGCATTCATGTAGCAGTGAGAGAAAGTCACCAGCTGCGAGTTTATATAGCTTGCAAGCTGTGATGGCTCGCATAGTTACTGCCATTGGTTCTTCCGTCAAAACTGGGACTTCTCCAAAAAAATTAGGAGCACTGTGTTGACCGATGGGCATTTCAACGCGATCGCTCATGCGAGTAATGCTCATTCTTCCCTTAGCCAAGATAAACACGCCTGTGGTACTGTCAGCATCACCTTCATGAATGAGGGGTTCTCCCTGATGCAAATCGATGGGTTCCACGCGATCGCATACCCATTCCAATTGCTTTGGTGTAAGCTGTCGAAAGGCGTCTAGTTTCAGTAAATCATCAACGCACAGCATAACAAGCTATCTCCCCGTTCATCAAGATGATTTGCTATCCAACACACTTAACTGCCGCTCGGTTTGCAACCTTAACAAAAGACTCCAGACCTCTTGTTATGATAAAGCATGAGTTAAAATAAAAGATAGAAAATATGTCATGGGTAGAATTAAGCCTCAATATCACACACGAGGCTGTTGATTGGGTTTGTACACTGCTAGCTGCAACCCACTACACAGATGAGATTTATGTAACTCAATATACTCATTTAGATACAAACCTTCCAATCAATCCAGATGTCATACAACCCCAATGGGCGTTTACAATCCGTCTCTACCTAGCTAGCGATACATACATAGAAGAAATTGCTGACTCTCTCTTATCCTTGCAACGAGCCAGACTGTGCAGCCCTCTTCAAGAAGCTCTTGTAGAGAAAAAACCTCAGTTGGGAGGAGTTAACTCTATAATTAACCGTATTGGACAGCGCTTTGTCGTCCTGACACCCGAAACCCCCTACACGCCCACATCTGACGAAATTGTCTTGCGACTCAAAACCAATCTTGCCTTCGGCAGTGGTTTGCATCCGACAACCATTCTTAATCTGCGGCTCCTCGAACGCCACGTAGTCCCTAAGATGAACGTTCTCGATGTTGGTTCTGGCTCCGGGATTTTGAGTATCGCCATGGCAAAACTTGGAGCATCTGTTTTGGCAGTAGATAACGATAGTATTGCCGTGCAATCCACTCAAGATGCTGTCAATCGCAATGAGGTAGAGCAACAAGTCACAGTTATGCGAGGAAGCCTCGGACGCGGTAGTGAATTGGGGCATTGGATGGGCATTGGTACTGTTGATAATGTGTCAACTATCCAGGAAACACAAACCTTTGACTTGATTACCGCAAATATCCTTGCACGGATACACATTACCCTTGCCCCAGATTACCGACAAGCTTTACGTCGGGATGCGATGCGATCGGGTCTGTTGATTGCGTCAGGTTTTGATACAGACTATGAGGATGCGGTAACTGCAACTTTTACAGAAGTTGGATTTGAAGCGATCGATAAGGAACAATTGGATGAATGGGTTGCTATTGCTTACCAGCTCAAAGAATAGTTGTGCTGCTCGATAAAGTCTACCCAAAGTACCTATACGTAAATAAATACCCTCCCATGCTTGTACTGAAGTTGCGGACACGCATTATTTAGGACTTATAGTAAAAGCTTTACGATAATCAATATTTACTAGGGCTGTTTTTACTGGTGGGTATGTCATTACTAGTGGTCCATCGCATAAATTCTCATAGGTAAGTGAACGCACTACCCACTCTCGTTTTATCTCGTTCCCAGGCTGAGCCTGGGAACGAGGTGGCAGCCTATCAAAATTAATGGGACAAACCAGTAGGTATGTTTTTACTAGGGCTGTTTTTGATGATTGTTCTTACTGGTGGGTATGTCATTTACTAGGGCTGTTTTGACCAAAGTACGTACCAGATTGTTCTCTACATTTACTAGGGCTATTTTTCATACCCACCAGTAATGATTGACAAACATATGATAAAAAGCTCAAACAAATTGAATATAAGATTCTTTTAGGTTCGCAGTTGGGCTTTAGTGCTAAAGCCCAACTGCGAACATTTTCTCCAAGCCTGACAGTTTTCATATTGATAACGCTAGTTATACCAATTTTCTATGAAGATGCTACAATTAGCCTGCCGTCCACCCTTCTAGGGTGAGGGCAATAATGTGCAACTTCACATAGAATTGGTATTCGTTAAAAATTAATATTTTGATTTCATGTATTCAACTCCCGGAGCCACAACTTTTTGCCAAGCTTTCCCAATTAATTCCTGATAATCATCATTTTCCTGACACAAAGGATCGAATTCAAGGACTGTATCAATCAAAGCATTGACAAAGTCTGTATATAAATTTTTGGGAATATCATGCTTGGTATGACTGTGCATTTCAGCAATACGGCTGAGAACATTGGGTTCTTCTTGCTCGTTTTCCTGGGGAAATCGCTCATTGTGTTCGTAATATGCAAATAATAAAACAATAGCTTCTTTTAGCTGCTGATGTTGGTGATTCCAACGCCCTTCAGCCTCAAGAGAAAGAAACTTTTGTGCAGCATGAGGACAAAATTGTGTCAAAAATTTATGATAGAAAGTTTTGAAAAACTTTTTATCAAAATCTGCATCACTCGTACACCTTGCATAACTTTCCTTTGCTGTGTTCAAATAAAAACTAACACCACGAATAATTTTTAACGCATCCTCAAGTGTTTCATAACGATTTGCTGGATCGCGTGATGTCATCTTAAGAATGGCTTTTTCAAAGATAGTAGGACATCCATGGCATTTGTCTGTTATTGAGATGAGAGACTTAAATGCTTTATCACCATTTTTCTTTAAGTCTTTAATATCCTTTATGGTAGGTGGTAATTGACCTGTGAGAAGTTCATATGCTAAAAGACCGAGACTGTACTGATCGGATTGATCGGGTGTAGAAGAATCGATTGATACTTTACTAAAATTTTCAGGAAGTAAGTACGCTAAATCTTCTAAAATGGCTTGCTTTCCATAAGTTTTTGACTTCCGCTCGAGTTCTTCTAAAATTCGATTGGGAGAAAAATCTTTACACAAGTCTAAGGGCGAAATAAAAGGCTCATATTCATTCTCCTTACAAAGAAGCATAATTGTTGATGGCTTGATATTTCCATAAATATTTTTTAGTTCTCTGGCTCGAACAAGTGTATCTCCAATCTTTAATATGAGTTTGCTGACTACAGTAAATGGTAGTTTACCTTTATCTGTTAACGTTTGTCGGATGGTTTCCCCATCAATAAATTGCAGAATACAGTAATGAGGTTGTGTTTCTAAATACGCATCATAAATAGTAATAAAGTTTGCTTCATTGGAAATATTAACTGCCTTTCTAAGGCTTGCATCAAAATCTACTTGTAAATCTTCACGTGCTAAGACTTTGATAGCTACATTCCGTTCCAACGTGCGATCGTATGCTTTATATACTGGAGCAACACTACTTTGAATAATTTTTCCTAATATTTGATATCTGGGCTCTACAAGTTTGTTAAATTCAATTAATGATAAATCCTCTGAGGTATCTTTGTTGATTGCTGAAGAATTAATTTTCAATACTGGAGCTTCGTTTTCTCCTAAATGAATGAGTCGATTGCGGGCTAAATTAAAGGCAAATTTTATACTTTCTCCACTTCCGATAGCATCATAAAATGTGACAGCAAAATCAATAGCCGCTCTATCTCCAACAGACTCATGCATACCAATCACATAATTAACGTATTGGCTAATAGCATTAGCTTGTACTTCTGAGTAACAAGCATTTAATACCACACACTCTACACCCTTAGTAGCAAATTCCTTAAACAAACCAGCAAGCTCATCTGCTGGTAAAAAAGCTGGTTGTCCCGTGTCATTTTCTAACACGATCCCATCTTCCCCAGATCCATGTCCGCTAAAGTGAACGATTTGGGGTTGATAATCTAGAATCGCTCGATAAAAATCATCAATCCTTACAGCCAACTCCATTTCTAGTTTAAACTGCTCGCGCTTCTTTGCACGCCTCAATGCCTCGCCAATTTCCCTGACTTCTTCACTGCCTTCTAACCGAGTTGTACCTTTTGGATTGGCAGATAGTATTAAAATTGTTTTAATAGATACGTTGTTGCTCATAAGACAGCCGAGTTAAAAGTATTTTTAGTAAAAACTTTATTTAATCTTAAACAATCACTACAAGTACTGACGGTATTTTTTCGGTTATGTTGCAAAAATCTACTACAAGCAAAAACCGAGATTATATTGCTAAGACTGTAGGGATGATTGGTATGAAGCAATAAACATCCCTGGTGAAAATTAAACCAAATCATTTTCTGGTTTGGGACTTGCTAGGCTATACGTACAGCAACAATTTTGGCAATTACAATCGAGCGATCGCAGCTTACGAACAAGCAATCAAACTCAAACCAGATTATTTATTAGCCATAGTTGAGGAAGATAACACTTTTTATGATTTGCAACGTTAGGAATATTAGGAATAGCACTTAATAGTTGAAAGCAAGCAGCCACAGTCCGTCCTCTAATCAGTGACAAGTGGTCTTCTACATCAATTTTAAGGGGCTCCAGAAATTTTGTACCACCTCGTTCCCAGATAGCGACGTTCAGAAATTCGCTCTGGTTCTGTGCAACCAATTCCAGGAATTGCTTGGTAAATTCAAAAGTTCATCACGAGTGTAAACGACCGTGTAACCCTTACTTTTTGCCAGTTCTATCAAATTCAATCCATCAGTACGTTGGGCTTGTTCTGCAGTTGTGTGTCTTCCTACAGTTCCTTTGGGAAGATACCATGCTTCGCCACCTCCCAAAATCACATCTGCACCTGACTCAACAATTTGTTTGGTAATTTCATCAAAATTACGGCGGCTTGCTGATTTGGCTAAAAATGCACCTGTTCCAGGTTCGGGAATAATACCGGAGTTAACGATCGCAGTTGCTTTTCCTGCGGCTATAGCTTCCTGCATAATAGTCTTAGGTTTACCGGAAGCTGCTACCACTGGTTTACCCGCTTCATCTAAGCCATAGGAGTCTGCATTCACCTTCACTCCTGTTGCATGAGTAACTGCACCTGCATTGGAAGTTGCTGTCAGTTGGTTTTTCATGTGTCCGAGGTATACAGCGAGATTGGACATCTTATCCCAATTCAGTCTCCCATCAGGACCGTAGTGAAGCATTCGGGCTGCACCCCAATGAGATGCACTCGTACCATCAGGATGAATGAATATGACATTACCCTGACGCGAACCAGTCTTGGCTGTAGGTATTGCAGCACAACCCACCATAACTATCAGAGTCACGAGCGCTAAATCAACAACAAATTTTCTGTTAATTTTTTGTACCGCTTTGAAATTTAATTGCATATACTTTAATTTAAGTCAATAACCTAAAGTTATAGATGCCAATTCCATAATTATGTCCTATTAGCGTGCTTTTACGGCACAAGGTTAGCTGCAAAGTGAATTTTCAGTATAAATTCTGAAGCCAAATATCCGTAATACTTGCTACCCTGAATGCGAAGCATGGTGTGTTTTTGACAATAGACTGAATGTTAGAACTTTCAAAAATTTTTTTTGCTTATACTGAATTTATTCCACACGGTCATTGCTATCTCTGGAAGCCAGAGTTAGTGGAACTGCATCTTTTATCGGACTGCTTAATTGCACTTGCTTATTATTCAATTCCCATCACCCTAGTGTATTTTGTCCGCAAGCGTCAGGACTTACCGTTCAATCAGGTATTTCTGCTATTTGGAACATTTATTATTGCTTGTGGCACAAGCCATATTATGGAGGTGTGGACGCTCTGGTATCCCACCTACTGGTTAAGTGGTTGTGTCAAGGCTATTACTGCTATTGCATCACTTTATACAGCTATTGAAATTATCCCGATGGTGCCCAAGGCACTTGCTCTTCCGAGCCCCGCACAATTAGAAGCAGCAAACCGCGAACTAGAGCGTGAAATTGGCGAACGCAAACAAATAGAAGAGGCGTTAAAAGAAAGTCAAACAAAATATAAAACCCTGTTTGAAATCTTTCCTATTGGTATCTCTATTACCGATGAAGTAGGACAAGTGGTAGAAGTCAATCCAGCTTCTGAGAAAATTTTAGGCATATCTAGCTCCGAACATACAGCACGTAAATATGATGCGTCTGAGTGGGTTTGCATTCGTCTCAATAAAACCCCCATGCCACCCCAAGAGTTTGCCAGTGTGAGAGCGCTTACAGAAAAGCGAGTTGTGGAAAATGTAGAGATGGGAATCGTCAAACCAAATGGTGAGACTACTTGGATTAGCGTTACGGCTTCACCGATTCCCCTTCCCGGCTATGGTGTGGCAATTGCTTATGTTGATATTACTAAGCGTCAGCTTGCAAAAGAAGCCCTGCGGCAGAGCGAATCAACACTGCGTAGCTTTTTCAACAGTAGCTCAATGATGATGGGTATTGTTGAACTGTATGATAATGATATCTTGCATCTTTCTGATAATTTAGAATCAGCCAAGTTCTTCGGTAGAACTCCCGAAGAAATGCAAAATCGGTTCAGCAGTGACATGGGCTCGTCCCAAGCAACCCGACAACTGTGGATGAACCATTACCAAAAGGCAAACGATCTTCAAGCACCCGTGCGATTTGAATATATTCAAGAGACTCCTACGGGTTCTAAATGGTTCTCTGTTAGCGTTTGCCCGATCGCAATTGGTCCTAACGGTCGTCCGAGATTTTCTTATATAGTCGAGGATATTAGCGATCGCAAACAAAGCGAAGCCGTCCTACAGCAAGCACTCTCCGAAGCTGAAACGGCATCAATTGCCAAAAGTCGGTTCTTATCCAACATGAGCCACGAACTGAGAACACCACTCAACGCTATTCTCGGTTTTAGCCAGTTGATGGCTCGCAGTCATTCGCTTTGCCCCAAGGACAAAGAACAACTACAAATTATCAATCGCAGTGGCGAACATTTGCTAAATCTCATTAACGACATTTTGTCAATGTCTAAAATTGAAGCAGGTCAAATCACTCTTAATGAAAATAGCTTTGACTTGTTTGAGCTACTGAACGACATTCAAAAGATGCTCCAGTTTAAAGCTAGTGTCAAAAATTTAAATTTTATCTTTGAACGATCGGCAGACATTCCCCAATACGTGCGAACTGATGAAAGTAAGTTGCGCCAAGTCTTAATTAACTTATTAGAAAACGCCATTAAATTTACTAACAAAGGCGGTGTGATTTTGCGAGTGAGTTCGGAAACAGGAGACTTGCAATTGAAAACTAAGAGTTTCTTATCTCCAATCGCTAATCCCCAATACCAAATCAAGTTTGCAGTCGAAGATACTGGACCTGGAATGGAACAACAGGAAATAGCTACTTTGTTTGAGCCCTTTTTCCAAACAGAAACAGGTCGTCAATCAATGCAAGGAACGGGTTTGGGTTTAGCTATTAGCCGAGAATATGTGCGTTTGATGGGAGGAAACATCACCGTTAACAGCCAAGTAGGTAAGGGAACAAGTTTTATATTTGATGTAGTAGTTAGCAAAACGACTATCGACGATAATAAAATTTCATCTACCAGCAAGCGAGTTATTGGGCTTCAACCCAACCAACCAACCTATCGCATTTTAGTTGTGGATGATATAGATGAGAGCCGCCTGCTACTCGTTAAATTGCTAGAACCGTTGGGATTTCAAGTGTATCAAGCAGTTAACGGTTCTGACGCACTGGCTTTGTGGTCAACGTGGGAACCGCATCTTATTTGGATGGATATGCGAATGCCAGTGATGAATGGTTATGAGGTTACCAGACAAATTAAAGCAACAAACAAAGGTCCGTCTACCGTTATTATTGCCTTAACTGCTAGTGCATTTGAAGAAGAGCGATCGCAAATTTTGTCTGCGGGCTGTGATGACTTCGTGCGTAAACCTTTTCAAGAAGCAGTATTGTTTGACATCATGGCTCGGCACTTGGGAGTGCGTTATATCTATGAAGAAGAGAATCATCTCGTCTCACCACAACCTGCAGCCACATTTAAGCAACTGACTGCTGAAGATCTAAGTGTTATGCCTCCTGAATGGATAGAACAGCTACACCATGCAGTGTTGTGCGCTAATGACGAGATAATATTAGACTTAATCGAGCAAATTCCAGAGAAGGAATCTTCTTTAGCTCAAGTTCTCACGGATTTGGTCAATAATTTTCGTCTAGATATGCTCTTGGAACTATCTCAGCAGTTTGTTAATACGCAATTATGAGTCACTTCGATAAAAGTATAGTCTAATACAAAACTTTTGCGACAGACCACTAGTGGTTGTTTACAAACTGGAAACAATGAGCTCTTGCTATTGGATGAAGCAATGTAACAAAAGTGCCACGATAATAAATTTATAGAGAGGTAGTATCCCTACCCCAGTTGTTAGTACGGTTAAGAGCAATTCATGCAAACAATTGACAAAAAAAAGTCAACAAAAAAAGCGTGGGCAAAAGCCCTAGCCCAACCAGCCAAAGAATTTCCACAAACTCCACTGCAAATCCTATCTGGCAAAATTCCTGAAGGTTTGCGGGGTACACTCTACCGTAACGGTCCTGCAAGATTGCAACGCAACGGTCTTCAGATGGGACATTGGTTTGATGGTGATGGAGCCATTCTTGCCGTACATTTTACAGATTCAGGGGCGACTGGGCTATATCGCTACGTACAAACGGTTGGTTATCAAGAAGAAGAAGCAAAAGATCGTTTGCTTTATGGCAATTATGGCATGACTGCACCCGGACCGATATGGAATCAATGGTTGAAACCGATTAAGAACGCTGCTAATACTAGTGTACTGGCATTGCCCGATAAACTTTTGGCATTGTGGGAAGGTGGTAAACCTCACGGTCTTGATTTGCAAACTTTGGCAACTCTCGGTGAAGATGATTTAGGTGCGTTAACGGTGGGAATGCCTTATTCTGCTCACTACAAGCGCGATCCGCAGACAGGGGAAATTTTTAACTTTGGCGTCACTCCAGGATTAAATGCAATCTTAAATATTTATAGAAGCGATAAGTCGGGTAAAATTGTCCAAAAAGCATCGCACGCCCTAGATGGAGTTCCATTGGTGCATGATTTTGTTTTTGCAGGGCAATATCTTGTCTTTTGTATTCCCCCCGTGCGGCTTAACCTTTTGCCGACCGCTATAGGCTTGAGTGATTTTGGTCATGCTTTGCAGTGGCAATCAAACAAGGGAACCCAAATTTTAGTCGTTGACCGTCACACATTGCAAGTGGTGAGTCGCGGTGAAGCAGAACCGTGGTATCAGTGGCATTTTGCTAACGGCTATGTAGATGCTGGTGGAGCGGTTATTGTAGATATAGTCAGGTATCCCGATTTTCAGACTAACCAGTATTTAAGAGAAGTCGCAACGGGAGAGACTCATACTTTAGCAGTCAGTACATTGTGGAGAATGTGCCTCGATCCTTTGACGGGTAAAGTCAAAGCAATGGCAGAAATTATGGATCGTCATTGTGAGTTCCCTGTGGTACCGCCACAACACCAGGGACAAGCTAGCAGTCAAACTTATCTCACCGTACAGCGTACTGGAGTCGATTCTCGAAAAGAAATCTTTGGTGCGATCGCCCGTTTTGACCACAAAACTGATACTTTAACGGTTGCTGATAGTGGTGAAAATCGCTATTGTTCCGAAGCCATTTACGCTCCAGATTCCCAAAATCCCGACAAAGGTTGGGTCATCACAGTTGTGTATGATGGGAATTGCGATAAGCTGGGTACAGCTTGCGCCAAAGGCGATCGCAGTGAAGTTTGGATTTATGACGCAGATGGTTTAGACAAAGAACCTGCGTGCAAATTGGAATTACCAAGCGTTATTCCCCACAGTTTCCACGGTACGTGGAAACCTGCATAGCTAGCTCCATGAAGGTAGTAGAGAAAACCGCCTTTAAAAGGCGGTTTCAGCGTGCAAACCATAGAATTTTCTCTATTCTCTCTGAAATTTTTAATTATGACTTCAAACTTTTGACATAATTAAGGGTAATTTTACATATAAATATTTCTTATGTATAAATCGGAGAAATGGAGTTGGGGATTGGCGAATTCCCCAGGTAGGGTGGGGCATTGCCCACCCTACATTTAACTAAAAGTCACCACACTACGAATGGATTCGCCTTCATGCATCAACTGTAAAGCGTCATTGATACGTTCCACAGGCATCACATGAGTAATGAGATCGTCGATGTTAATTTTGCCCTGCATATACCAATCCACAATTTTTGGCACATCAGTACGCCCTCTTGCTCCACCAAATGCCGAACCTTTCCATACCCGCCCCGTTACAAGTTGAAAAGGACGAGTACTAATTTCCTGACCTGCACCTGCAACACCAATAATGACGCTGACACCCCAACCTTTATGGCAACATTCCAATGCTTGGCGCATGACGTTTACATTGCCAATGCATTCAAAACTGTAATCAGCACCACCCTTAGTTAAATCAACGAGATAGGGAACTAAGTCACCCTCAACTTCTTTTGGATTGACGAAGTGAGTCATGCCAAACTTTTCCGCCAAAGCTTTTTTCTTGGGGTTAATATCGACTCCCACGATTGTATTGGCTCCTACCATCCTTGCAGCTTGGATGACATTTAAACCAATTCCACCCAAACCAAAAACCACGACATTGGCTCCTGGTTCTACTTTAGCTGTATTGATGACAGCACCAATACCCGTTGTTACACCACACCCAATATAACAGACCTTATCAAAAGGTGCGTCCTCACGAATTTTTGCTACAGCTATTTCTGGCAAGACTGTATAATTGGCAAACGTAGATGTGCCCATGTAATGGTGAATCATTTGCCCATCAATTGAAAAGCGGCTGGTACCATCGGGCATAACACCACGTCCTTGTGTCGCACGAATTGCCTGACAGAGATTTGTTTTCATGCTCAGACAATATTCGCACTGGCGGCATTCTGGGGTGTATAAAGGAATAACATGGTCACCAGGCTTAACACTAGTGACACCTTCCCCTACTTCCACAACCACCCCAGCACCTTCATGTCCCAAAATTGCTGGAAATAAACCTTCGGGATCGGCACCAGAAAGGGTATATGCATCGGTATGGCAAACGCCACTGGCTTTAATTTCAACCATCACTTCCCCCGCACGGGGTCCATCAAGTTGAACGGTTTCAATTGTTAACGGCTTATTAGCTCCGTGAGCCACTGCTGCTTTAACTTCCAAGTTGAGCCTTCCTGTATCAGCTATACTAACTCACTTGAGTTTACTCAACCGCAGATGACTTCATATCTTTTTTTAAAATTCTTCTAGCGTACTGGAGGCAAGATTCTGACGACTGACTCCTTTGTTCTTTTTTTAAGTGGCAATTGGTTTGAAGTTTTGAAAATCTTGGTTAAGACCAAGTCCCCAACCATCAGGTGATGACTTATCAGAGTTACCGCCAACATAACATCAACAGCCCTATAAAGAAGCGCGATCGCACTTAAATTTAGTGGTTGAATTTGTAATTTTTCACTGCTGTCTCGCTGACCCAGTACCAGAAAGACAATCAAGGGGATTGTTTTTAAAAGCACCAGGTCGTCCTTTACCTGAACACAGCCAAACAAAGTCTGCAAGAGCTTTAAGTCGATTTTTCAATCAATACCGCTGGTTAACACGGGATACAATTCGCACAGTTCGTCACTGTGTACTTCGACAAGTTTTATCGTTATATATAAGATGGATAGAATTTTGCTATAAAAACTCTGCAACTCTTCTGGGACTGCGGATATGTTAAGTTTTCTATCATAGGCAAAGAAAACACTGAGGGTGTAGCGCATGAAAGACTCCATTAACCGCAATGGGTTGGAAATAACAGAAACTGTATCTGTAGCGGGTTCTGTCGCTGGGTCAGTATTTGCAGTTTTTTCCCAGCAGCTGATCTATGCGGTTGCGCCCCTGAGTTTAGCCCTCTCGCTGAGCCTGATCAACCGACGCCGATTTGAGCAGGGCTTACAGGAGAATATAACTGCTGTCTCGTCTGAAATGGGCACTCGCGTCACACACGTAGATCGGCAACTGTCAGCACAGATGGAATCGGTACGCACCTCAGTTGAAACTCTGTCTGCTGTCCCAATACCAGCACCCTTTGACCCCACTAACCTGGAGCAACAGATTGAGGAACTGAAAACAGCACTTATCCACACAAAACAGATTACCAGCCAGAGTGCCACCAAGCAGGAAATCGAAGACTTTAACCAGAAAATTAAGCAGTTGCAAGCTTCTATAAGCTCGTTAACAGAGGCATTTAACCAGCGCTCGGAGCTACAGCAAATAGAACACTTAAGCCAAAGCACCGCACAACTGCAACAGCAGGTTTCAGCACTGTCGCCAATACCAGCACCGTTTGACCCTACCGGGCTAGAGCAACAAATTCAGCAGTTACAAGCTTCTATGAGCTCGTTAACAGAGGCATTTAACCAGCGCTCGGAGCTACAGAAAATAGAAGACTTAAACCAAAGCAGCACCCAACTGCAAGAGCAGGTTTCAGCACTGCCGCCAATACCAGCACCGTTTGACCCCACCGGGCTAGAGCAACAAATTCAGCAGTTGCAAGCTTGTGTGAGCTCGTTAACAGAGGCATTTAACCAGCGCTCGGAGCTACAGCAAATAGAAGACTTAAGCCAAAGCACCGCACAACTGCAACAGCAGGTTTCAGCACTGCCGCCAATACCAGCACCGTTTGACCCTACCGGGCTAGAGCAACAAATTCAGCAGTTGCAAGCTTCTATAAGCTCGTTAACAGAGGCATTTAACCAGCGCTCGGAGCTACAGCAAATAGAACACTTAAACCAAAGCACCGCACAACTGCAACAGCAGGTTTCAGCACTGCCGCCAATACCAGCGCCGTTTGACCCCACCGGGCTAGAGCAACAAATTCAGCAGTTGCAAGCTTGTGTGAGCTCGTTAACAGAGGCATTTAACCAGCGCTCGGAGCTACAGCAAATAGAACGCTTAAGCCAAAGCACCGCACAACTGCAACAGCAGGTTTCAGCACTGCCGCCAATACCAGCACCGTTTGACCCCACCGGGCTAGAGCAACAAATTCAGCAGTTGCAAGCTTCTATGAGCTCGTTAACAGAGGCATTTAACCAGCGCTTGGAGCTACAGCAAATAGAACGCTTAAGCCAAAGCAGCACCGCCCAACTGCAAGAACAGGTTTCAGCACTGCCGCCAATACCAGCACCGTTTGACCCCACCGGGCTAGAGCAACAAATTCAGCAGTTGCAAGCTTGTGTGAGCTCGTTAACAGAGGCATTTAACCAGCGCTCGGAGCTACAGCAAATAGAACACTTAAGCCAAAACACCGCCCAACTGCAACAGCAGGTTTCAGCGCTGCCGCCAATACCAGCACCGTTTGACCCCACCGGGCTAGAGCAACAAATTCAGCAGTTGCAAGCTTGTGTGAGCTCGTTAACAGAGGCATTTAACCAGCGCTCGGAGCTACAGCAAATAGAACGCTTAAGCCAAAGCACCGCACAACTGCAAGAGCAGGTTTCAGCACTGCCGCCAATACCAGCGCCGTTTGACCCTACCGGGCTAGAGCAACAAATTCAGCAGTTGCAAGCTTGTGTGAGCTCGTTAACAGAGGCATTTAACCAGCGCTCGGAGCTACAGCAGGGAACTGCTAAAAGCGATCGCACAACTGTGCCCACGCAAGAGCAGTCGTCTGAACTATCCCCAATAACACATCGGGTTGCTTCCTCAAACGGAAGGCAATTGACAACCAGTCTGAAAAATCAACGCTTAAGTGTAGAAGCACTCATGGCGATGGCTGAGGCTCATGGCATTGGCAAAGAATTTCAGATGGTGATACAAGCAGCTAAGAAACACCATCTTACACTGAATCCGTGGCCTACTAACCTGATGATTAGTCCTGCGGCTCACTTGCTATGTACTGCGCGAAGAAATTCCTCTCAATGCCTGTTTATTATTTCGGGACAGCCTGCGATGGATGGAAAAGTCCGACTATGGGTATCAACACATACGATTGCTGAATTTTATCCGGTTAGCCAACAAACTGTCACATCCCTCCTGGGATTTGATGGGTGGCGCGAGATGGATAAGGTACAGATAGAGGAGTTCGTCGCTAGTCTGAATCGGTTATTTGAAGAAGCCAGCGTTTAATTCAAACCAGGCAAAGTTGAGAAGCCTGGACTTTAATTAGCGCTATGAACCACTTGACATCTCCCCTGGTTGAAACACAGGGGATTTTAAACCTGCAAAACCACCAGGCAGGTGCCGTCGCGTGCATTCCAGAGCCGAATCGTTTGGTCATCACTGCCACTCGCCAGCATTTGACCATCGGGGCTAAACGCGATCGCCCAAACCCGACTGATTTTGGAAGCAGCAATTCTTGGACTTCTGTCGCCCATCGCAGAATTTCTGCCCCAAACCCTTGATTTGCCGTTGTCCTTGTGACAGTTGCTCGAGGAGAGAACGCGGGTTTGGGACTATAACTCGAAGTCCATAGACTAAGTTGTCGTCCTTGCAACTCCTGCGGCACTTCCAAAATTCCCATTGCTGTATTAACGCCTTCAGGCTTTGCTCTAAATTCCGTCCCATCTGCAAATTTTAGACTATTTGCAGTACTTCCAATCAACGAACCACCTATATCTAAGCGAGCATTGGCACCAAACACAATGCCATTCGGATTCCACACCCAGCCGCATCACCGTCCACGAATATCCCGACCGTACTGTTACACCACCGCAGTTATCTGTGGAGGTTTTGTACTGTATTCAGCAATTTTTTTTGTATCCCGATGGAACTTTTCCAGCCACTGAAATCCCATTCCCCAGCACCATAACGCTGCAACAACTCCTTAACAGTTATCCTCATCTACTTACCTCCGCACTAATCAAGCTGTGAAGTTAATGCTATGCTATGTTGATAGCATTATCGTCAGCAAATTCGCTATCAAGGTTAGTCAACGTTGAAATCTCCATCAAAACAGTCCCCACCCAGTCAAATGCTCCGCGTCCCCACCGTGCTGATTCCGGTGGTGAAGGAGTTGGCTCGACTCCATAGGGAAGGTCATACGAAAGCCCTGCTTCAAGGGTTGCAGGATTTGATAACAAATATTGATAGCAATAGCGATAGCGATTTTGGGACGGATAGTGAAGCAGTAAGACAGTTAGTCGAAAGGGTAGAGGAATTGGAATCCCGATTGACTGACTTAAATCGCGATACCGATAGCAAATCGATAGCGAAGTTAGAGAAATCCTTGGGCAGTTTAGAACAGAAGCTAGAAGCGGTTACACTGAAGATCACCATACTCGAAGGAGCCGTTGTACAGAAACAATACGGTCAAAGAAAGGGATACAGAACACCGTATAACAATCCCTACGTCGTACAGCAGCCTCTCGAACTTCAGCCCTTTACTGAAGAAAATTTAGCTCGCCGATTGGCAGTTGAGGTATCCACCCTAATCAAACAAAGGAAAAATTTGAGCGAAGTCGAGTTTGAGAAGTGGTCTCGAGGTCGGGATACAAGTAAAACGGGTTGGCGCTATAAAGATGATGGTTTGTATCATCCAATCAGCCAGTAAATCACTTTCAACAAAGCGATCGCCCTTGGCGCAAGCTGTACCCAGCTTATCGCGAAGCGCAAGCTGTACTCAGCTTATCGCCCTTATGCGTAGGTTTTGGAATGCAATAAGCAACGTGATACGACTGAAGTTATACCGCCCCCATTCACCAGTCACCTAATAGAATTGCAACAAAGTACAGTTTTTATCAATCGTTTCTAGCAGTTTACATCTATAGCTACTCTATATCTAAATTTCACCTTTAACTTAATAAATTATCAAATTCATCATTTCTTTCACAAATATAAAAACTTGCTAGACAATATAGACATTCTGTCAAACCAGCTATTCTTGGTTTTTCAACTATTGAAAATTTTTTACATTTTGGACAGACAGTTGTATACTTTCTGCAATGTTTTGTGGAAAGTACGAGAATGCCTAAGTACTTCTGTTTTCTCAATCAGGCTTTCTACTGACAATAGTACGATGACGGGGATCGCTAGCCACGGTAATGGGTTGAGCAAAACCTACATCTGACAATGTTTTTTCAATATCAAAAGTGTAGTAGTCATCGCTCCAGGGTTCGGTGCTTTTCATCAACGTAAATAGAACTGGTGGCAGGTTTTGGATCACCTGGGATTTTGGATTATTATCTACCAATGCAATCGCCCCACCAGGTCGCAGCAGCCGCAGAGCTTCTGCGAAAATTGCTTTGCTAGCATAGCCTGGAAGTTCATGGGTAACAAACTGGAGTGTCACCAAATCGAAGGAGTTATCTAAGAGTTTTGTATCTTCGGCTTGGGCGTGAATCCATTCCGCTATCTCATCATTGACATCCAAATGGCGAGCGACAGTGAGCATATACGGCGACAAATCAAGACCCACTGTACGTACAGGATGCTCCTGCTTTTGTTGATAGTAACGGTGTAGTGCCAGGGTAGAAATACCCACGGAGCAACCGATGTCTAAGATATCCCGCACTTCAGAAGGCCCATAGGTTGCAAGAACTTGATGAAAGCTACCTCGTAAGCGTGCATGAGCAACCGAGCAAGTCAAGTTTTCTTTCGGCCAAACCCGTAACGCCATTGAGTAAGTAGCTGACTCCGTTTCAAAAGCCGCGTCCCAGCAAAGATTGCCCTCAGTGTAAGCATGGAAAGGAACTTTGTAGTAGTCAGGATAAACAATATCGGGGTTAGTCACCTTTGCCAGTTGTTGTTTGACTCCCGATGATTTGAGTGCTTCGTAGTTTTTGCGCCAAGGAATGCCGTTTTTTTCAGCAGTTTTGATGAGTACAAGCCTTGCTTGGTGTTTCATCAATTTATAGATGGGTTTAGTCTGGATTAGGAGATTGACGAACTTGGAGAGCATATTTTCTCCGGCCCAGTCTGGTTTTAGTTTGTTGTTCATCGGCTTGCAAAAAATAAAGGCAAAAGCACTAAGTAGATAGGTGGAAACTAATATAACTATCAGGGTTATCAGTTACCCATGTCATTAAATAAAACTGGCTAAACTAAGATTTAATGGGGCTCGATAGCTATTATTATATTGGTTTGTCTCTCTTTTTTAGAGGACTTATATATTTTTTAAATTTTTTGTCCAAAGTCCAAAAAAGCGAGTCCGCTTGTAATGTGATTTTGTTGGCGAATTCATCGAAACCGTAAATTGACGAGCGAAAAACTATGAGATTTTAGGGATTTCGGCTATACTGCCGGAGCGCAGATTTCAGATGCTCCATCAGTCTCAAACTGTTGAATTTCAATCAAATAAGCATCGGGAACGCGCAAAAACAGTGGTATATTTTATACTTTGTGTTAAATGCAGGCGGTTTTTCAAATTTTACACCGCGTTGCTTGAGGTATTCGTACCACTGGTCTACAAGCTGGGTCACAATGGTAAAGATCACCCCCGTTCGTGCAGCGTCGTCCTCCTTTGTTGCAGTCTCGTTCTTTTGGCACAAGCCCAAATATCCAGAACTACTTATATATTTTGTGTTTACTGGTTAAAGAATTGGGTTTTAAAAAGTATCATATTTACATTCTTTCTGATGATATCTTGCTGCTATTTCTTCTGCTTTTTCATACACAACTAATGGGTTTCTAAGCATATCGCCTGGTTCATTCTCTAAATCACTAGTTGAGAGTGACACGCGCTCTTTGTCAACATCAATCCAGACAATTATTGCTCTAACCCAGTCCCCAACTTGAAAAACCAACTCTGGGTGCTCAACAGGCTGTTGGGAAATTGTGGCGGTAGATAATAGTGCATAATACCCACCAATATCAACAAAGACACCGTAGGAGCGAATTCGACAAATACTACCATCTACCAGTTGACCAAGTTTTAGCGTTTTGAATCTTGCTTTTGCTAAAGCAGCACGATTTAATGGTGTTCGTCTTTCGATAGAATTCTCATGCAGTCCAGATTTTTTGTTTAGCTCAATTCTTCGCTTCTCATACCAACTTGCATCTAATTCATCTAAAGCAAGATCGATTGGTATATTTTTGTAGAAGCTGACCAATGCGTAGGCTTCTGTGCGCCGATCGTTAGCTGTTAAATCTATAGCCCATAACATTGCATCGTGTAAATTTACCAGCCATTGTTGTTTTAGTGTTAGTTGGTTCCATACAATTTCACGTCCGGTTTCGCTACCTCTGTCACGTCCTCCCCCGTACATTGCCAAACGTTTTTGCCAATTTTGACCCCTAATATTACCCGGCTTGAGCAAAGCTTGCCAATTTGTATTGCTCAAATTATCAAGCAGCGACCATTGTGATGGTTGATACTCATCTTTCAGAAATTTGACGATCCCATCATGAAAAGCTTCAATCAATTCACAACGTTCAGTAGTAATCTTGAGACGTGTCGTAGTATCGATACCGCACATCCACGGCTCTATATGGAATTGCACAAGTAGATCGCTCAAACGCTCAGCTATCAGCTCTACTCCATGACCTTCCTCATCTATTATCATTTTTGCAGGTAGTTGAGAGCCTCGAATTTGCCCCAGCCAGATGTACAGTTCTTGATAAGGATCGAAAGTAGATGATGTCCAAATTTGAGTGCAAATATCATCGGCTTCTATACCAAGCAAAATCCATCCTCTGAGAATACCTTCATTCTTAGATTGCTTAAGGGTCACTCTCATTGATTCAAAACAATATATCGAGATCGCTTATAGACAAAACCAATTTAGCATCGTCAAAGCTACACACAAATTATGAAGTATTTTTTTTAACATTTTCTTTCTGGATGAGTAATAAGGCTATTTTAGGTGCGGTTGTACCTAAAAGGTTCAATGATAAGCAGCTAAACCCTTCAAATAGACTTACAAAGGACGTCCATTGGTGACATACATTATCGGAAGATTTCCGTCGCGCTGTACTAGTGCTTGTCGATCTGAAAATTGCTGTAAGCTTAACCGTATACTGTACTATATATTTTTTATCAAATTTGTATCTTTATTCTACAGACGAGAACAGTTATAAAGAAAGTACTGCTGTACGATATCGTGATTCACTAGTTACAGTGGTAGAGAAGTGGCAGTGTGGCTCTTGGCAAACTTCTTCTGTCAGCAGCAACCGTGCCATAAATATGTCCATTTAGTAAATTAACAGTCATTTTGTATCGCTTATGAACCCTGCCCTGACTCAATTCGGCGTCAATATGTCCAAACTAACTGGCGTTAGAGCCATTATGAAGGACATTATCGAAACTTTACAATCTAGTACGGGGCAGTTGATAAATTTGAGTGCTGGCAATCCTTTGATTTTGCCGCAAGTTGAGCAGTTATGGCGAGATTGTACTGCACAATTGCTCTCTAGCCCCGATTATGGCGAGGTTGTTTGCCGCTACGGATCGAGTCAGGGCTATGCACCATTGATTGAGGCTGTTGTCAATGATTTTAATCACCGCTTTGGGCTAAAGTTGAGCGATCGCAACATCTTGATTACCCCAGGGAGTCAAAGTCTTTACTTCTATGCTGCTAATGCTTTTGGCGGCTACACCACTAGTGGAGAACTGAAAAAAATTGTTTTACCTTTAAGTCCGGACTACACGGGTTATGGTGGCGTCACGCTGGTACCAGACTCACTCATTGCTTACAAGCCAACACTAGATATAAACGCAGGGGCGCATCAGTTTAAATACCGCCCGGACTTTAGCAACTTGTCGATTACAGAACAAACAGGTTGTATCATTTTCTCTCGTCCCTGTAATCCCACAGGTAATGTCTTGACTGATGATGAGGTGAAGAAAATTGCTGCCCTCGCTGCGCCTTATGATGTGCCAGTGTTTATTGACTCAGCATACGGTCCTCCTTTCCCAGCATTAAACTTCACTGAATTGACGCCGATTTTTGGGGATAACATTGTTCACTGCATGAGTTTATCGAAAGCAGGGTTACCAGGAGAACGTGTTGGGATTGCTATCGGTGATGAAAAAATTATTCAAGTTTTGGAATGCTTCCAAACCAATGCCTGTCTCCATGCATCAAGGTACGGACAGGCAATTGCTGCGATCGCCATTAACTCTGGTGCGCTAGCAGGAATTTCTACTTCTGTGATTCGTCCCTTTTACCAAAACAAGTTTACTGTTTTGGAAAGTACTTTGAACAAGTTTATGCCCGAACATTTACCTTGGTTCCTCCATCGAGGGGAAGGGGCGATATTTGCTTGGTTGTGGTTGCAAGATTTACCCATGACAGATTGGGAATTGTATCAAGAACTGAAAAAGGTGGGTGTTATAGTTGTACCTGGAAGTACCTTTTTCCCCGGCTTGCAGGAGGAATGGGTACACAAGCAACAGTGTGTACGCATTAGCTTGACTGGTAGCAATGAGGAAATTGCGACTGGTATGGAGCGTTTGGCAAAGGTTGTACAACAGATTTATCAGACATCCGCTGTGAGTGTTTGAATGAACTACGAAGACGCGAAGAGCGCAAAAAAGGACATGAAGCAGAAGGGGAGACGGGGACAAGGAGGTAAGGGAACCGGAGGACAAGGGGACAAGAGGACAAGGGGACAATCTACTTCTCCCTCATCCCCTTCTCTCCCCATCCCCCCCTCTCCCCATCCCCCCCTCTCCCCATCTCCCCCTCAATTCCCTGATGGTTGGATAGAGATTGGTACAATTGTTGCTGCCCAGGGCTTGCATGGTGAAGTTCGCGTGTTATCGAACTCGGATTTTCCAGAACGATTTGAGGTTCCTGGAAAACGCTGGTTGTGGTGTCCGGCGCAAATGGAACCCCAACCCATTGAGTTACTGGCGGGGCGCAATGTCGAAGGGAAAAATTTGTATATTGTTAAGTTATCTGGGGTTGGGGATCGCAATCGGGCTGAGGAGTTGCGGGGTTATAAGTTACTGGTGTTGGAGAGCGATCGCCCCCAATTGGGGGAAGATGAGTATCATGTCTTGGATTTGATTGGTTTGTCAGTCTATATCCAAGAATCTGGAGAGTTTGTAGGAACGATTGTAGATTTGCTTTCTGCAGGGCATGACCTGATAGAGGTACGGCTGGATTCTTCAAGGGATAAGGCACAAAGAACTGTTTTGATTCCTTTTGTCACGGCAATTGTGCCTATTGTGGATTTAGAAGGTGGTCGTGTTGAGATTACTCCGCCATCAGGATTGCTGGAAATTTACAGTTAGTTTGGAGCGGACAGTTTTCCTGAGTATTTACAATGCTTATTTTAGTCAAAATTATCTGACTTTAGGCAACAAATACACAGTTTCTTTGAGATAATTGTTTAAAACGGATGTTAGCATATATAAATGGATATAATCATCAAAAAATTTGATGAAAACTATCGATACGTGTCATTAGTTTTAATAGGTTTGGAGTTGGGCTGAAAGCACCGTAAAAATCACTTACAACTCAACAAATTTAGCAACAATAATGACATGAACGACTAGTGGTACGTTTCATAATTTGCCCCGATCCCCGACTTCTATAAGAAATCAGCGATCTAGCAGCTTATTAATTACTTTTATTAGAGTAAAAATTTTTATTTTTTGCAATCTATTTATAATGAGATCTTTTTATAAGAAAAATTTATTTAATCCAATTACCCTATTTCTTAATCGAGATTTAATCTAACCCAAGGCAGTACTGGAGAACCCATGTGTTAAACCTCTATCAAAAGGCAGAACGAAGTGGGAAAAATAAGATTTTGACAATTAAAAAATTAATGATGATTTTAAGGTGAAATAAAATATTTGTTACAAAACTAGCAAGAATGGACTTCATTTGTTAGCCTTTCACAAGAAGTAATTAAACCTAGTTTATATGGTTTTGTTGCTATGTAAAAAATAACCCACTCAGTCTGATGGCTTCCCCAAAAGGAGATACTACATCAGACATACCTACCTTACTTAGGTCAGGTTCGTATAACCGCAAGTTTTATAGTATTGTGTCATCGGTATGATGATCCCTATATCGGTGGCAAATAAACTTACACGTGGGAATCTGCAAACATCCTTTTGTGAAGGAGTTTTCATATGACTTTAGCGAGCCGTCCGCAGACAAAGCCGTTATCAGATGACGAACTGCAGAAGATGAACGCCTATTGGCGTGCAGCGAATTATCTCTCGGTGGGACAAATCTATTTGCTGGACAATCCACTGCTGAAAGAACCACTGAAAGTAGAACATATCAAACCCAGACTTTTGGGACACTGGGGAACAACTCCCGGTCTGAACTTTATCTACGTTCACCTCAACCGGATTATTAAAAAGTACGATCTGGACATGATTTACATCGCAGGTCCCGGTCATGGCGGTCCTGGAATAGTTGCGAATACTTATTTAGAAGGGACTTACAGCAAGTATTACCCCAATGTATCTCAAGATGCTGAGGGAATAAAAAAACTTTTCAAACAGTTCTCCTTCCCCGGCGGGATCGGTAGCCACTGTACGCCGGAAGTTCCCGGTTCTATTCATGAAGGCGGTGAATTGGGTTATTCCCTCGTTCACGCTTATGGTGCTGCTTTTGATAACCCGGACCTCATCGTTGCGTGTGTGATTGGGGATGGCGAAGCCGAAACTGCAGCCCTATCTGCAAGTTGGCACTCCAACAAGTTTCTTAACCCCGTCCGTGATGGTGCGGTCATTCCAATTCTTCACCTCAATGGTTATAAAATTGCTAACCCAACAGTGCTATCACGCTTGAGCCACAAAGAGTTAGAAAGCCTATTTATAGGTTATGGCTACAAGCCTTACTTTGTGGAAGGTTCCGATCCCGAAACCATGCACCAGTTGATGGCAGCTACTTTAGAAACCATCACTCACGAAATTAAAGAAATTCAGGAAGATGTTCGGAATAATGGCTTCTCCCAACGCCCGCAATGGCCCATGATTGTTTTGAGAAGCCCCAAAGGGTGGACGGGTCCCAAGGAAGTTGACGGTAAGAAGACAGAAGATTACTGGCGATCGCACCAAGTTCCTTTTGGCGAGTTACAAGGCAATCCAGATCACTTGCGACTCTTAGAAGAGTGGTTGAGAAGTTACAAACCAGAAGAACTTTTTGATGAAAATGGTACACCGATCGCAGAACTGTTAGAATTACCTCCCAAAGGACACCGACGCATGAGCGATAACCCTCACGCTAATGGTGGTCTTTTACTGCGCGATTTGAAAATGCCTGACTTCCGCGATTATGCGATCGATGTTACCGAAGTTGGCAGAACAATTGGTGAAGCCACAAAGGTATCTGGAAAGTTTTTGCGAGATGTGATGAAACGCAACTTAGATAGCGCTAACTTCCGCATCTTTGGTCCTGACGAAACCAAATCAAATCGCTTAGATGCTATTTTTGAAGTGACAGACCGGACTTGGCTAGCTGAGAAGTATCCCTATGATGATGCCCTATCACCCGATGGTAGAATCATGGAGATTCTGAGCGAAACAACGTGTCAGGGTTGGTTGGAAGGATACCTTTTGACGGGTCGCCACGGGTTCTTCTCCTGCTACGAGGCGTTTATCCATATCGTAGACTCCATGTTTAACCAGCACGCCAAGTGGCTTGACACCTGCCATCATATTCCTTGGCGCAGACCAATTGCTTCTCTCAATTACCTGCTCACATCTCACGTTTGGCGTCAAGACCATAACGGTTTCTCTCACCAAGACCCCGGTTTTCTTGACCTAGTGGTCAACAAGAAAGCAAATGTAATTCGGATATATTTACCACCTGATGCCAATTGCTTGTTGTCTGTAACCGACCATTGCTTGCGAAGCCGCAACTATATCAACGTCATCGTCGCTGGAAAACAACCCGCATTGCAATACCTTCCCATGGATGCGGCGATCAAACACTGCACCAAAGGCTTAAGTATTTGGGATTGGGCAAGTAACGACCAAGGTGGAGAACCAGACGTAGTGATGGCGTGTGCGGGAGATATTCCTACACTAGAAACCTTAGCAGCTGTAGACATTCTGCGGCAAAACTTCCCCGATCTCAAGGTACGGGTAGTGAACGTTGTAGATTTAATGAAACTCCAGCCCGCAAGCGAACATCCCCACGGACTTAGCGACGCTGACTTTGACAGCATTTTCACAACTGACAAACCAATTATCTTTGCCTTCCACGGTTATCCTTGGTTGATTCACCGTTTAAGCTACCGTCGCCAGAACCATGCAAACCTCCACGTAAGGGGTTACAAGGAAGAAGGAACAACAACTACACCTTTTGACATGGTAGTCCTCAACGATTTAGACCGCTTCCACCTAGCTATGGACGCCATTAATCGCGTACCACAACTGGGATACAAAGCAGCTTACGTGAAGCAGGCACTGCAAGACAAGCTCATTGAGCACAAACACTACATTCACAAGTACGGCGAAGATATGCCAGAAATTCGTGAATGGAAGTGGCCGTACTAGAGGAATTTGTTAGTGGTTGGTGGTTTTTTTAACAACTAGCCATTAACGACTAACAACTAACCCTCCCTTACAAATCTTAAAAGATGTCAATTAAACTTGGCTTTCGCTAACATACATTGGCAGGATTGGGTCAAGAAGGGACTGAGGATTCGGACAAATTCCCAATCCCTAACTCCCAATCCCAATCCCGAAACAGGAGGTTTCATCTTGAGTAAGCTGAAAGTTGGCATCAATGGATTTGGTCGTATTGGGCGACTTGTGTTTCGTGCTGGTATCGATAACCCCAACATTGAGTTTGTTGGCATAAACGACCTCGTACCACCAGATAACTTGGCATACCTGTTGAAGTACGATTCAACTCACGGTAGTTATAAGGGTCAGGTCGAGGCAAAGGAAGATGGCATTGTTGTCAATGGACGTTTCATTCCTTGCGTGTCGGTTCGTAACCCTGCAGAGTTACCTTGGGGTAAATTAGGTGCAGATTATGTTGTGGAATCTACGGGTTTATTTACTACCTTTGAAGGTGCTGCAAACCACCTGCAAGCAGGAGCCAAGAGAGTTATAATCTCTGCTCCCACTAAAGATCCGGAGAAAGTTCCTACCCTATTAGTAGGTGTAAACCATCACCTATTCGATCCAGCAAAAGATACTGTTGTCTCCAATGCTAGTTGTACTACGAACTGTTTAGCCCCCGTTGCTAAAGTACTGAATGACAAATTTGGATTAACCGAAGGGTTAATGACGACAGTTCATGCTATGACTGCGACCCAGCCCACCGTAGACGGTCCGAGTAAAAAGGACTGGAGGGGAGGACGAGGTGCTGCTCAGAACATCATTCCTTCTTCTACAGGTGCAGCAAAAGCAGTCGCACTGGTTTTACCAGAATTGAAAGGCAAGTTAACCGGTATGGCATTCCGAGTTCCTACTCCCGATGTCTCTGTTGTTGATTTGACATTCAAAACTTTATCAGCTACCAGTTACAAAGAAATCTGTGCTGCTATGAAAGAGGCTTCTGAAGGCGCTCTAAAAGGAATTTTAGGCTACACGGAAGACGAAGTGGTTTCTACAGATTTTCAGGGCGATTCCCATTCCAGTATTTTTGATGCTGGTGCTGGGATCGAATTGAACTCTAATTTCTTTAAGGTTGTTGCTTGGTACGACAACGAGTGGGGTTACTCAAATCGTGTCATTGACTTGATGTTGGCTATGGCACAAAAAGAAGGTTTGTTAGAACGGACTGCTGTAGCAGTTTAACAAGCCACAGCTATCAGTTATCACCCTTGCTGGATAACTGATAGCTGTTTGCAATTCTATGAATTTTACAAATATTTACATACTTAGCTGTATAAAACAAGTTCGGAAACCTGAAATTGAACCTACAATGTAGGCGGTTATTAAAGATGAGGATACATAGAATAATATTTTTGGCAAGAGTAATATTACTTGATTGATTTAATGTCAAAAATTTGCATTAATTTAGTCAGTACTGAAGTTGATTTCTCTCAACCTTATATTTTCTCTTGAACAGAGGTCTTCAAGAAAGGTTTCTCCCCTAAAAAAATAGGGGATGAGGACAACAGAGAATTTTTATGGCTGGAATTCAAAAATACTTTATTATGCGAAGAACCAAAATTATTTGTACTGTCGGACCTGCTACATCTACACCAGAAAGACTCCAATCTTTGGTGGATGCAGGTATGAATGTGGCAAGACTAAACTTCTCTCATGGAGAACACGCCTTTCACGGTCAAACCATCAAATATCTCAGGCAAATTAGTAGTGCAACACAGAAGCCTCTTGCTCTCATGCAAGATTTGTGCGGTCCCAAAATTCGTTTGGGAGTTTTACCACAAGAAGGGATTACTGTAGAGGCGGGTCAAGAAGTAACTTTTGTGCTGCAAAAAGAAGGCAAAAGTGCTGACGAAATCCCCCTACCATTGCCAACTCTGTTTGCAATGGTTCGACGCGGCGAACCAATTCTCATTAATGATGGTCGCATCAAAGTGATTGTTTGCGATCGCGATGCGGATCGGATTCGAGCACAGGTCATCATTGGCGGTTTGATATCCAGTAACAAAGGCGTAAACTTACCAGAAACGCGTTTACCTGTAACCTCCATTACAGAAAAAGACTTAAGCGATTTGCGTTTTGGGATTCAATTAGGTGTAGATTTAGTGGCAGTATCCTTTGTGCGATCGCCCCAAGACTTAGAACCAGCACAAAGGATGATTGAAGGAGCAAATGCAAATATTCGCATCATTGCCAAAATTGAAAGACGAGAAGCAGTAGAGAATATTGATGAAATTATAGAAGTCGCTGACGGAATTATGGTAGCTCGTGGCGATCTCGGAGTAGAAATGCCCATCGAGCAAGTACCCCTAATTCAAAAAGATATTATTCTCCGATGTAACCGTGCGGGTAAACCCGTCATTACCGCCACACAAATGTTGGAATCGATGATTAGCGCCCCCGATCCCACCCGTGCAGAAGTCACCGATGTTGCCAACTCAATTTTAGATGGGACTGATGCAGTCATGCTGTCAGGAGAAACTGCTGTAGGACAATACCCGGTAGCAGCCGTCAAAATGATGCACAGTGTTGCTGTAAGAACGGAAAATTCTCTCAAAGAAGGAGCACGTCAAGCCTTATGGAATTACGATGCGGGAAGTTTGAGTGTTACTGAATCTTTAGCCGAAGCCGTTTGTCGCATCGCCTATGAAACAGGTGCTAAAGCAATTGTTTGTCACTCTTCAAGTGGCAATACAGCAAGGCTCATTTCTAAATACCGTCCAACAACTCCAATTCTTGCTCTGACCCCTTGCGACACCCCTTACCGTCAGCTAGCACTTTCTTGGGGTATAGAACCTTTACTCATCCAATCCGTTTATACCGCCGAAGAGATGTTGATAAATGTGGAAAAAACTCTTTTAGAGACGGAGCTGATTCAACAAGGGGATAGAGTCGTCATTACCTCAGGCGTACCCATTGGTAAGTCAGGAACTACAAGCTTAGTGAAAGTGCATACCATAGGACAGCCTATTTCAGCTTAAGCAGCTATCATTTGCGTACAGCATAACGGATGAAAAAAGGATTGGCGATTGATTTCCCAGTTACCAATCTCCAGTCCCCAGTCGCTGATTAAAGAAAGTCAAAAATGTAGAAGAACAATTGGTTCGTTGACCGCGATTAGAAATCGCCGCTACACAAACGAAGTCCCTCCCTTGTATCTCAGGAGCGGAGACGCTATGTGCAAGGCAGACGCTCTCGTCGCTATCGCGACACGCTTCGCGATGCCTTTGGGCTATACCCGCCAGAGCTATACGCCAGTTCCCAGGGCGTGGGAAACCCGCCTACTTTCTCTGGACTCACCACCTAATGGGACTTAAATATGAACTCCGCCGATGCGGACTTGGTTTGTATAGCTTCAGAATAGAATTCTGAAGGCAATTGGCACTCTTTGGGATGCTCCCGTCTTTATGTATTTAGAGCGCTAAAGGCAATTTTAATGTTAAACTGAATTTTAGTATTAAAAAAATAATGTAAGATGTCTAAATCAATTAGCATTACTGACTCAAGAAATGAACTTCTTCAATTACCCGAACAGTTAGGTAATGAACCTGTAATAGTTACTAATCAAGGTTTGCCAGTTATGGTAGCTATTAGCTATGAGCAATATATTTCTATGTTAGAAACTATGGAAATTTTATCCGATCCAGAATTTAAAGAACAATTAATAGCTGGAATTCAAGAAGACCGAGAAGGTCAAAGGGTAAGTTGGGCAGAAGCCATGAAAGAATTAGAATGGTAAATGATGGAATATGAAATTGAGTTTATTCCTTTAGCTATTGAATTACTGAAAAAGGTTAAAGACCAAAGAGAACAAAAAGCACTCCGTCAAAAAATTGAAAAACTGAAAATAGAACCAGAAAAACAGGGTAAAGCTCTTACAGGTCAGTTTCAAGGCTATCGTAGTGTAAGGGCAGTTGGTCAACGCTATCGTATTGTTTATCGTGTCGATCGAAATAGAATTATTGTTGTAATTGTAGGTGTTGGAATGCGTCGGGAAGGTGAGAGACAGGATATTTATGCTATTTTAGAAAATGAGTTAGACGAAGAATAAAGAGATTATTTCACACCCCTTTAATTTTACTCCTGATTTCACACCTATCTTTGACTGGAGTTCCCAGGAGCTTTTGATTTCTCTCCTCTTCCCTCTATGTACTCTTGGAAGTACTACGTTAAATAATTACATACGTAGAGAGAGTACCAAAGGTTATATTATCAGAATTGGAATGACATTAACCACCTTAGCAGGGCTAAGAATGCCTAAGGCGGCTCCTCTCAACGCTCATAAAGACTCGTAGGAGGGTGGTTTCCCTACACGTAGTTCAAAAACCAAATCAGATTCCGGGATAATTCCAAACTGGGCTATTGATGACAGATATTGTGCTCTACCTTACAGTATTTGGGCTCGCCGGCTTGTCTTTTCTATTTGCGGTAAGCAGTTACGAGCAACAAAATCTTAAAAAAAACAAACAAAATGGGGATTTCCAAACAATACTATTGACCATTGACTAAGAACTATCTAATTTTTGAGGTTTGTATCTTAAGTTAATTCAAGCTATTGCGGAAGTTTATAGATTTGAGATGAAGTTCCAATTGCCAACAAGTTTGATAGAGATTGAGAACGATGTCACCTGTTCTCAGTGCAATCTAAGATGGTAAGAGGTGGATAGGTACTGTTAAGACGAGTAACGTTGTTTTTGTGCAATAAGCCGTGTACGGCTCGCGCCAAGGGCGATAGCCGGGTACGGCTTGCGCCGAAGCGATCGCAAACCTAATAGGAGGATATATGTCTAAAAACTTACTGGAGCAGTTAAGAGAGTTTACGGTTGTCGTTGCTGACACAGGGGATATCCAAGCAATTGAAAAGTTTAAGCCACAAGACGCTACCACAAACCCTTCCCTAATTACTGCTGCAGCACAAATGCCAGAGTATCGGGAAATCGTAGACGAGACTCTACTCCAAGCCCAAAAAGATGCAGGACGGGGAGCAAGTCAAAAGGATGTAGCTGCTTTAGCATTTGACCGTTTGGCAGTGTCCTTTGGCTTGAAAATTTTACAAATTATTCCGGGTCGGGTGTCTACAGAAGTTGATGCACGCCTTTCCTACGATACAGAAGCGACTGTTGCCAAAGCAAGGGATTTAATTGCTCAGTATCAAGCAGCTGGAATTTCTCGCGATCGCGTCCTGATTAAAATTGCTGCTACCTGGGAAGGAATTCGCGCTGCGGAAATTCTAGAAAAAGAAGGTATACATTGTAACTTGACTTTGCTGTTTGGTCTTCATCAAGCGATCGCTTGTGCGGAAGCGGGTGTTACTTTGATTTCCCCGTTTGTGGGTCGCATTCTCGACTGGTACAAAAAAGAAACCGGACGCGATAGTTACCCTTCTACTGAAGACCCAGGAGTCTTATCTGTTACCAAAATTTACAACTACTACAAAAAATTTGGTTACAAAACAGAAGTCATGGGCGCTAGTTTCCGCAACATTGGGGAAATTATAGAACTTGCTGGCTCTGACTTGCTAACCATTTCTCCAGCGCTATTAGGTGAGTTAAAAGCGACGATAGGAGACTTACCTCGCAAACTTGAACCGAGCAAAGCAGCAACATCGGATATTGAAAAAATTCCGATGGACAAAGCGACCTTCGACAAGATGCATGCGGAAGATCGCATGGCAAACGACAAGCTAGATGAAGGGATCAAGGGTTTCACCAAAGCACTAGAAACTTTGGAAACACTCCTAGCAGAAAGACTGGCTCGTTTGGATGGAAAATCAACCCTCAGCCATGCAACCCAAGATATTTTCCACGTGTACGATCTAGATGGTGATGGCTTTATCACCCGTGAAGAATGGATGGGTACCGATGCTGTATTCGATGCCTTAGACGTAAATAAAGATGGCAAAATTACACCAGAAGAAATGGGTGCTGGTTTGGGAGCAGTCATTCAAATGGCAGAGGTAGCAAAATAAGAAACGATTGGTTTAGAAACAAAGGCAGAGGCTAGGAGGCAGACAAGCAAGAGCATTCTGTCTCCTGCCCTCAAAATTGTATATCTTCACCTTTGCTTGCCAAAACTAGTGCGGTTGCCACAATTTGCCCATCGTGCATTTCATTGTTTTTTCAAATTTTTTGGCTCTTCAGTACTTGTTATGCTAAACTAACAAGTACTGAAGAACCAAAACTATTGCCGCCAAGAAATAGGAACCTCGACTTTTTAAGAAATCGGAGAGATACCAATAATTCTACGCAATAATTAAAAGCATTACTTGGTCTCGGACAGCATTTCCGGCTGCTGTAGCAATATCTTCCCAATCACTATCAAGTAGCAATACACTTAATAAATTACGTAAGACTTGGGTATCATTAATAAACTCTTCTTTATATAAATCATCGCACATTAATGTTGTTTTTAGTATGGGAATTACGGTCTGTTCAGGTAATCGCAAACGAGATAACAAACGCAAACGCGCAACTTCAACAGCAGCATTTTCCCCTACTCCTAAATTTCGTTCGGCTAGCAGTCGTTGAATTTCGCAGTTGAGGGAAACACGTAATTCAGTCAGCCTTCCTAATAAAGCTGGATTTTGGATAAAAGCAAGATATGCTTGATTATCCCAATCTAATCCCGCACTGACGTCACAATCTGCTTCGTCCTCAGCTTGAATTGCTTGCTGTAATGACGCAGAGCCGAATAATAACTCTATAGCTTCCGTGACAGTAATATTTTCTTCTTCCATTTTCTTGCTTCTATGACCCTACTATTTCATATGACAAATTATCAGTACCGGGATTTAATTTAACTTTGAAAACCACATTTTATACCTTGTTACAATCATAATACTAGTATGCATTGAAACACTAATAAGGCATTGTACGATAGATAAGTGTTGGTCAAGCACAATAATTTCATAATTTTACCGACATACCTCTGTGTAACAATGAGGATTTGCTGATTATGAAAATACTGGTACTGAACGCCGGATCTAGCAGCCAAAAGAGTTGTTTGTACGACATTGCTGGTGATACCTTTCCTCAAGAGCCTCTCAAACCACTCTGGGAAGCAAAAGTGGATTGGACTCACCATCAAGGATTTGCAGAAATTGAGGTTAAGACAGCAACGGGAGCAACACTAGAAGAAGAAATTCCCTCAAACTCCCGCTCTGAGGTTGTTGCTCGTATGCTCGATACGCTGTACAGCGGCTCTACTCAGGTGATCGATCGGCCTTCAGACATTAAGGTGGTGGGACATCGAGTGGTACATGGTGGAGAAGATTACCGTGAAAGTGTGGTGATTACTGAGGATGTAAAAGGCGCGATCGCTCGTCTGGCAACCCTAGCTCCAGCACACAATCCAGTCAATTTAGAAGGCATAGAAGCCATCGAGCAAAATTTGGGAGGCATTACCCAAGTCGCAGTTTTTGATACTGCATTTCACGCTCAAATACCTGATGCAGCTGCAATCTATCCCGGTCCCTATGAATGGGTAGAACAAGGGATTCGTCGTTATGGGTTTCATGGTATCAGTCATCAGTATTGCACTCAGCGTGCGGCTCGCATCCTGGGTCGGGATTTAGCGGGGTTGCGGTTGATTACCTGTCATTTAGGGAACGGTTGCTCGTTAGCAGCAGTAAAAGATGGTCGCAGTATAGACACGACAATGGGCTTCACGCCCTTAGATGGATTGATGATGGGTAGCCGTTCTGGAGCAGTCGATCCGGGGATCATCATTCATCTTTTACGGCAATCTGACTATTCTGCTGATAAGTTAGATAATGTTTTGAATAAAGCTTCTGGTTTGCGTGGGATTTCTGGTGTGTCTGGTGATATGCGACAGATTCGCCAAGAAATTTCTCAAGGGAACTCCCGCGCTCAACTTGCTTTTGATGTGTATGTCCATCGATTGCGATCGTACATTGGTGCAATGCTTGCTAGCTTGGGGGGTTTGGATGCATTGATATTTACTGCGGGTGTTGGGGAAAATGATGCTGTACTCAGGGAAGTCACTTGTGAAGCGTTTGGATTTTTGGGTTTAAAAATAGATAAAGAAAAGAACAAGCACAAGCCTGTGGATACTGATATTTCTACTCCAGATTCAGCAGTGAGAGTTTTGGTGATTCATACAGAGGAAGATTGGGAAATTGCTCGCGAATGTTGGCGGTTGGTAAAGTAGCAAACTTTGCAAGGGGTAACAATAACATCTTGTGGTGCGGGCGTCCCCGCTCGCACAATTTATACTCGATCGCTCAAAAAGCCAGCAGTTATTCCAATAAGCAAAAATATTCCCATAACGAAGCGATACCAAACAAACACCCAAGTGCTGTGCTTCTCTAAATAACGAAGTAGACCATAAATTGCAGCAAAGGCAGAAAGACTAGCTGTAATTAGCCCAATTATTAAAGTTATCCAACCATTAAGATTGAGTCCAGCTTTAAAGAGGGTATGTAATTCTAATGCTCCGGCTAATACAACGGCTGGTAACCCAAGTAAAAATGAAAATCTAGCAGCAGTTTCTCGCTCCATTCCTAAGAATAATCCACTCGTTAAGGTAGAACCAGAACGGGAGACTCCTGGAATTAAAGCTAAAGCTTGACTAATTCCAACCCAAATGCCATCTTTCCATGATAACTGATTAAAATCACGATCGCGATTGCCGATTTTTTCCGCGATTGCCAGTAACAATGACATAACAATTGATGCTAATCCAACTACAGCTAAAGTGCGAAAAGGAGAGTTACAAGCATTAAGAGTTTTTTTCAGCAAAAGACCTGAGATACAAATAGGGATTGTGCCAACTAATACTCCAACTGCAAGGCGAAAGTATCGATCTAGATAGTTTTGTTCTGAAATCGCTCTTACCGTTGCACCCGTCATTTTCTTGAGGTCGTACCAAAAATAACTAATTACAGCCGCAATACTTGCTAACTGCATGGCTGCACTAAAAGCACTTCCAGGGTCTTTCCATCCCAACAAAGCGGGGATAATCCGTAAATGAGCTGTGCTACTTATTGGTAATAATTCGGTAATCCCTTGTACGATTCCCAAAACAATTACCTTAAACCAACCTAACTCTACGAAACCTAAATCGATGTCGCTCGGACAAGCAGCAGTTGATAATAATAAAGAAAGCATGGCATTGTGGAGATAGTTTAAATAGAAACGATATTAAGGACTTCCAGAGAAAAAATATTCCACTTTCTTTTGTGGTGGAGGCTTCTAGAGAGACAATTGTAAGTGACGGGCGAGGACGCCCGTACCATAAGATGAATAATTTATTTCTTGGACATCCCTCAGACAATAAAGGAAAGTGCGCGTATTACCTCGAACCAATCATGTGTTTCAAAGAGAACCGATTGTTCTCCATGTAGTTTTGCTCCTGGATAAAAGGAATTTTCGTAAGCATCTGGTGGATGCTTGTATTCGACTTCAAGCTGAAAACAATCGGGTAAAGGTTTGACCGGAATTTGATATTGCAATGCACTTTTTACACCTGCTTGAATTTGCCTAACAACTTCTTCTGGATGAATGCCCCATACTGACTCACCAATTCCCTTTTTGGTAATAACTGTTTCGATGTTTTTGTCATAAACTTTTACATCTTGACATAGACCAGAATCTCCAGACACAAATACGACAGGAACTTTTTCATAAGCAGCAGTCATCGCTACTAAATGAAACTCAGCGATCGCTTGACCATTGAGCAGAATCTGGTTTAATTCCTCGCTTAAAGTATGTGCGAGGGGATTACTACCATATCCAGACCGTGAATGATAGCCAATTAAAACTAAAGCAGTAAAACTGCTATTTAATTCTTGAACCATGCTGTAAGGATGTCCGCTCCATCCTCTGATAAGTTGTGCTGGATAAGGCAATCGATAGGGGTCAAGATTTCTGGCTGTATCATGAGCATCTTTCACGATAATTTCAGTTGCACCAGCTGCTATTGCTCCCTCGCAGGCTGCGATGACTTCACGAGTCATTTGCTCTTGAAAGATATCTTAGTTTTGTTGACCCTGAGTCGCTTCATCCCAGTGGCTGATTCCACTAATTCCTTCAATATCTGCGCTAATATAAACTTTCATAGGATATGAGAAATGGCCGTCTAGCTAGCATCATCGTGCCACACAATCTCTTTTACTCATAAGCTTGAGCAGGAGAACCAACCCAAGAGGAGAAAGCAGGCAAAGATTCACCTTTCATCAGCATGGATAAATTGCCCAAGTTGGAATCTGGTTCCATCACAGTATCGTAGAGAACAATTGCACTACTACCTACCGAACAGCGATCGCCAATTGTCACAGTCGATATCTTCATCACGCGATCTTCAAACAGATGGGTTTGTAAGCCACAATCACTATTCAGTGCTACATCATTGCCAACCCAAATCGTATCAAATTCAGTAATATCTGTAGAATCCATGTAAACCCGTTTACCAATTTTGCTTCCCATTAAGCGAAAATACCAGTTAATGAAGGGAGTGCCTTGCAACATATTTACCAGTAAAGGAACCGCTAAAGTTTCATGGATACAGGTAACCAGTTCCGAGCGAAACACGAAGTTAGACCACAAGGGGCGTTCTGTTGGTCGATACCTACCGACGATCGACCATTTAGCGATGATTGTAATTCCTGTGGCTGCTAGTCCAAAACCAAGATATAGGAATGGCAACATGAGTATCAATATCCATTCATTCCAATCATCGTTCAAATCGATCATTGTATCAATTAAAACTGAGCTAAGGGCGACAATACAGGTAAGAGAGAACAACACTCGCACTGTCTCAAAACCCAAGCGTTGCAGTACTTTACTGAACGTCGGTTTGTAGGTTGATTCTAGTGAAAAATTCCGGACAATCTGCCGTTGTGGTAGGTTAATGGCTGGAGAACCGAACCAGGAGGTATTGGGTTGAGCAACTAAGGTTCGATCTGCGGGAGGAACAGACATACAGCCAATGAGGGTGTCATCACCAATAATCGAACCTGCGGGAAGTAGAGCGCTGTTACCAATGAAGGCACGTTTGCCAATCTGTATTGATTGCAAATACATCTGTCCCCGCTCAACTCTTGGTACACCCATAACCACACCATCTGCGATAAAGCTTTCGCTGCCAATATTGACTAAATCGGGAACCAAAGACGATGGTGTAGAGATTTCTGCCTGCCATCCTAACTTTGCTCCCAACAAGCAATACCAAGGCAGCAGGTACAACGTCGCGTAAAGCGGGCGAATAATATCGAGGCTTAATGCCATCAGCTTATCTACATACCACAGTTTTAGGTAACGATGACTGTCTAGGCGACAGGAACCGGGTTTGACACGTCCGGCAATTAACCACTTAAGTGCAGCAATTTGCAGTGCCATCAAAATGATAAACGATAAGGCAATCAAGGGAGAAAACAGCAGCCAATGTCGCTCATCACTAATGGTGTACATATATTCGACTCCAGGAAGAATCGGTGTGAGTTCCAAAATAGGCAGGGTCAGCAACAGAATTGCTTGGAGAGTACCAAAATAAATTCGTCGCAGCCGAGGGGGACGGGTCATCGCTTTGCTTGAATTGACTCCAACTTTAGCAGCTGGAGAACCGGCAAAAACCTCCCCGGCTGGAATCCGGTGCTGTGGAGGCAACATTGATAAATCTTCCAGACTGGCATTGTCTTCGATAACAGTGTTTGCGCTGACTACAGAACTGGCACCAACAAAGCAACTATTGCCAATTTTAATAGAACCGATTTTCAGCCAACCCTCTTCCACCGTAGCATTTAACAATCCTGCATCGTAGCCAATAGTACTATCTGCACTGATGCTCACCAAGTCAGGAACATCAATATTGACCGAACTCAGGTAAACATTGGTGCCTATTTTAGCACCCAGCAGTCGGTAGTAGATATTGAGTAAGGGGGTACCACTCAAAAAATGCAATGGTGTAATCGATAGTAAGTTTTTGACAAACCACCAGCGTAAATAAAAATTGCCCCAGAGCAGATACTTTCCTGGCTTGACTCGACCTACAAGCATCCATTTCATAGCAATAGAAAACCCAAGCATTAAAGGAATTATTGCTGCTAAAGCGACGACGGACACTAAAGCGGACTCAAGATTGCTGGCACCATTCTCCTGCATCCAACTGTAGGTTAAGTAAGGTAACAACCACTGTAAGGCAAAGCAAAATAGAATCACTATCAGTCCCAACGCTTGAAGAGTTACGCACTTTAGGTAGCGTCTGTGGCTCAGGCGATGGAAGCAGGAATTCGCTGGAACTTTTGTGGATGCGGGTTGTTCCTTTAACTGGGCAGCTAATTTAGCAATGGTAGGGCATTGGTAGACATTGAGCATGGAGACGTGAGCAAATTCACGTTGTTCTCGCAATTGAGACACTAGATTGGCAGCCAAAAGTGAATGCCCTCCCAGATCGAGGAAGAAGTCATCGTCTACAGAAATTTTGGTGTAGGGAAAGAGGTTTTGCCAAATTTTGGCGATCGCCGATTCCTCTTTTGATAAGGAGGGCAGTGCATGAGACTCGGTACGATGATGGCTTTGCATTCTCTGGGTTGGAGCAGGCAACTTCGAGCGATCTGCCTTCCCGTTGGGTAGCGTTGGTATTGCGTCTAAAATTTCGATGAACGCTGGCACCATATAATTAGGTAAGCGCTGGCACAACGCTGTATGCAAACATTTTTTTAATTCTTGAGAATCGGTAACAGGAACGCGTAGTGTAATGTAGGCGACCAATTCCTGAACAGTCGCGTTAATAGACACCAAAGAAACAATGGCATTTTCAACTTCTGGAGTTTCCAGCAACACTGTCTCAATTTCTGTCAATTCAATGCGGTAGCCTCTAATCTTAACTTGAGTATCAATACGTCCTAAATATTCAATCTCACCGTCCAGTGTGACTCGTCCGAGATCGCCCGTCCGATATAATTTCGCTTGGGGACGGTTTTGCTCATATGGATCGCAGATAAACTTGGCAGAGGTTTGTTCTGGCAAGTTAACGTAACCTTGGGCAACCCCAATACCGCCAATGCAGATTTCCCCCGCTTCCCCTACAGGGACTGGATGCAATTCCTCGTCCAGAATATAGACGCTATATGTGGGTAGGGGTCTGCCAATTGTCACGGCTCGATTGGGAAGTAATTCCGTCCAGAGTGCAGTGACTGTTGTCTCAGTCGGACCGTAAGTGTTAAGTATGCGCCGACTCTCTCGGCTCCACCGCTGTACCAGATATTGAGGGCAGGCTTCACCACCTACTATTAAAGTCCGCAATAAAGGTACATCGCGATCGATAGTAGCCAATAGTGTAGGGACACAGTACATCACCGTTATCGCCTGCTCAATCAGAAAATCGGTAAGCTCAGAGCCAAGGCGTTGATGGTTGGTTGGACCTGCCACTAGCGTTGCACCAACGATAAAGGTAGGCCAAATTTCCTCAATAGAGAAATCAAAGGCGATTATCATACCTTGGTAGACGCGATCCCGAGCGCAAACACCATAGATCGGCGTGCAGACCGTGAGAAAATTACAGATATTGGAATGATTGACTGCAACACCTTTGGGGCGACCAGTAGAGCCTGAAGTATAGATAATGTAACAAAGTTCGTCGGCTGTGTCTGGAATTGCAATACGCGTTGCTGGCTGAATTGCAATCGCAGCAACTACAGTGTCAAGAACTAACACCTTACAGCTCGTACACGTGCTGATACTGCTGAAAGCAGTGCTGGTTACTAACAAATCTAGGGATGCGTTCTCAGCAATGAAGCCTATTCGGTCTTGGGGAAAGGATGGATCGAGAGGTACAAAGGCAGCACCGCACTTAAGTATCGCTAGCAGTGTTACATAGGTGTTAATTGAACGTTCCAATAAGATACCTATTCTGTTACCAGAACCGAGACCTTGGCGCAAAAAGTAGTTAGCCAATTTATTCGCCTGTGTGTCCAGTTCGGCATAGCTCAAATGCTCTTTATCGCAGATTAGAGCGATCGCATCAGGTTGTGCATCACATCGTCTTTCAAAAAAGTAGTGCAAACGTTGTGGTGGTATACCTACCTCATCAAATTGAAGATTGATTGAATTTACTGTGCTGGAGTAGTAATGTGTCTTTGGATATCTATGTGTAATTTTCATTTAACAAAAAATTTCTTGAGTTTAGAAGCCTTATTTACTAATGCCGAATGCGAGTTAAAATTCTCCTGAAAATTATCCAGTGAATTCTTCATAAGCATAAAGTACCTATGTTTAGTAGTTTTTCGTCCTACAAATACGTCGTTTTTTAAGATAGGAAGTAATTGTAAAGAACTTAGAAAGATTGCTAAAATGGTGAAATGAAAAAATAAACGTTAAAGTTTAGGGGATCGGGAAGAAAAATTTGCATACTTGGGTAGAACCTAGGAACGCAGTCGGTGAGGCTCTGTAGAGCGCACCACTGGAGGCGGAGCCTGGGAACGAAGTGACAGCCAATCAAAATCAGTGCGGTGAACCACTAGTCACAGTCCCACCAACTATTGATGCAGCTTCCTGACTCGCATAAAGATAGAAGTGGGGTTTTTTTAAAGGGGTGGGTCGTTCAGCAGATGCTGTGTAGAATTAACCAATGAATTATGAGAGTCGCGCTGGTCTTGAACAGTTTTAAAAGTTTTGATAATTGGCATTAAGCAGCGTTTGGCATCTTCATAACCACGCTGTTTCAGTTCGGTAATGCGATCGCTACCATCAAGCTTATCAAATAATTGACCAATCCAACCGCGATTTTTGCGATAGCGGATAATATCCTTGCTAACTTGAATACCATTGATAAGGTCAATTAAGGCTTTGTCTCCAACTACAGGAAATCGAAGTTGCAAGTTTTGAAGACAATGATTAGAAGGGTGAGTAGACGAAAGTTGTAATCGATCGCTCAATTCGTGAAAAGAAGAAATATTGCTCATAATTCTATATCATTAAACTATCTGTAAATTTTAGATAGGTATTTATCTTACTGATGTTATCATCAGATTCTATAATAAAATTCCTTAGTTCTTTAACCAATTTATCTTTTTATTCAGTTTGTTTTTTCTGGTCTTTCTGCACTGTTACGAAGTTGAACATCGTTACTTAATTCCGTAAGATAACTATGAGCAATATTGAGTGCAGATTTGATACAACGAGGCGCTGCTTTCTCCATCAATGCTGAAATCGATCTCTTTAAAAAGAGATCGAATCCTGATTTTTTCCATAATCTCTCTGCTTTTCGTTGTAAATCTTCTGTAGTTGTTTCTTCAAGTTCCTCTTCCCAGTCCATAGCAAAAACTTCCTGAGCCAAAGCATTGACTGTCTTCATATGGGTAATGAGAACATCAGGATTTCGCTGTAATTCCATTAAAAAGTTTGCAGAGGTAAAAGCTCGTCGGGCAGAAGTTTCAAACACGCGCTCGCGCTCGCTAGCTTCACCAATACCAAATTCAGCAGCGACAAATTGCTTTACTTGCTCTGTACTCATATCACCTTCACGTCGCCGATCGACTTTATTAATCAACTCGTATAAAGTTTCTACACCACGTAATTTAATAATTTTTTGAACTTCTTTTTTAACTTTCTCTGAAGCTTCTGTTTTCAGTTGGGTAAAATCTAAAACTATCAAAACTATTGAACTTCTTAAGTTCCGGCAAATTCTAATAAATCTTCAGCAGAACTTGTATACTGGACAAAAATATCTAGTCTGCGATTTTGCAAATTCAAGCAATGAAAAGTTTTTCCCCAGAATCTTGGGCTTGAGTTGCAGCCTTGAAAGCCAGTTAAAATGCCAAGTCACTGTCAATGTAAAAGTTTGGTTTCTACGCCTAAATTTATCTCAAAATTTAGCAAAATACTATAATTAGTAAACAAGCAATTTTGAAGCAGAATATGACGACAGTAGCCATTTTACCCATATATGATGCCAGTGGTCAAAAGTCCTACCGTGCTGTTGCAGGTGATAAGTACTCGATTGGTAAAACTGCGGGACAGGCATTGGATGCTTTAACCGCTCAATTGGGTGAAAATGAATTTAGTGCCTTACTACTGCTTCAAAGTTTTCATCCTGACCAGTTCTTCGGTATTGAGCAACAAAAGCGTTTATCCGAACTCATGGATATGTGGAGAACTGCACGCGATGAAGGACTAGAGCTTTCACACCAACTACAACAAGAGCTAGATAATCTTGTTGAGGCAGAACTCAAAGCAGCAACAGCCAGAACAGCTTCATTACTACAACAGCAAAGCCAATGAACCCAAAGTATACATTAGTTTCTAAACGAGCTGGTCATCGCTGCGAATATTGCCATGCCCCAGAACTTGTCTTCAACTTGCCTTTTGAAGTCGAGCATATCATACCACTGAGTAAGCAAGGTACTGATTCTGAGGAAAATTTAGCGCTTGCTTGTCGTTCCTGCAATCTCCATAAAAGTAATCGTACAAGCGGAGTTGACCCTGACTCAAATACCGAAGTTCGTCTCTTTCATCCCAGGCAAGACCAATGGGATGACCATTTTCAAGTGGATGCAACATCTGGAATGATTGTGGGAATAACTGCAATTGGGAGAACTAGTGTTAATAGTTTAGAGATGAACAGCCAACCACAGGTTACCGCACGACAACTGTGGATTCGTTTAGGTTTGTTTCCATAAGTCTCTACAAATCTCAATACAAGCTTTGTAAGCTTTCTGGCAACAGTTCCCTACTTTTTAACTGCAAGAAAACATTTCTCGATATGTTGGGTTTCGTTCCTCAACCCAACCTACGAAAATTTCACGCTTAATGATGAAATTCTTTGACTTTTAATTTTGTAATGCGAGGTGTTTCCCCGGCAATACTACATAAAATATTCATTGCCTTTAACAATCTTCCTCTCGGTGCGCTTCTACGCTCGCAAAATTTTATCCCAATCTCTACAAGATCTTTTGTCACTGAAAACAGATCTGGCGACATCGTCAATGGCTGAATATTTTTATTTCCTTCAGGCAATGCAACCAATGTGGTAATTATCTGGTAGAGTTCATAAACTGTCATGGCACGGGCAATAATTGGTAGCAGTGGTATCCCTTTATTTCCATTAGTCATCCCTTTCTGGGCAACTTTGCCATCCATAATACGCAACTGCAGCAAACCAGTGTCATTTGCATTACCTTCCGTGACAAAACGGGCATAGACTCCCTCACCAACCTGACTCCATGGAGTCTCTAAAACATTCCCCGCTCCTGCTGTCCCATCATTAATCAAAAAAAGATCGGCTAGATTGCGCCAATTCCCTCCCTTTGCTACAAGACGATCGCGTACCTGTTTCATGGCAAATAAGCTACGCCCCGTGTCCCCAAGGTTCCTTGTAAGAAACTCTTGCAAGGAATGCAAGTGCAATGCTTGAGAACTTTGATTCCATAACTGTTCGATCTCTTCCCACCAACCCGGTTTTAAAGCAGAACGATATTGAGGAATCAATTTATTTACCAAAGCTTGCATTTCAGCAGGCATATCTTTATATGATGCTCCAGCTTGTACCGCCCAAGAAAGGTTTTGCAAGTCCTTTTGAGAAACATCGGAACTCGCCGCAGATCGGTTTAGTGCGGCAAGAACTTCCTTGCGGCTACCGCCATATCTCCCCAATAAATAACGATGTCCGTTAGGGCTGCTTGCGACTCTTTGTAAAGAATAAACCTTTACTGGAATCACATAATCACCAGCAGGCAAAATTTGCTTGGGAGAAGCACCTTCTAAATCAAGGATGTTAGGACGAAACGAACCACCCGGTAGTGAGGATACCAAAGGATAAAGGTTATTGCTATTCGCCGTAACTGGGGCATTTTGCTCAACAAGCACTCGTATTTGTTTTGCTAAAAAAGTCTCTGTGAAAGAACTTTTATCAATACAGAAACTCCGAAGGCATATTCTCTTTTGACCTTGAGCAATTCGGTTTTGTTCCTCAAGCAAGCTTTTTTCTAAATTAGGTTTATCTGTAATAGATTGAGAACCAATAGCTTTTTGATGAAAAGTTAAAATATTGTTAAATAGTAACAAAGATAGCAAGGAATAGGAAAAAACCTTTTTTGTAGAATTCATAAACAAACAGAGATATCAATTTACGAATTATTGACGCCCTATTGGTAATTTGTCAATGCTGTGCTAGATCTGCAATTGTTCTGCTTTATGATAAAACCCAACAGCAAATTAAGAGCAATACCATCACTTAAAAATATAAAATAACGCTACATCAGGAATCAGCCTCTATCATTGCCAATACCGCCCATCGCTACAATCTTCCCAGGGAGCGACAAACACCAGGCAAAAGCGATCGCGCCCCCCGTTGCTCCTATAGTGAGAACGCGCAGTGGGTGCGATTTTTACATTACTGTTATTTTAGGACGATTTCGGGGAACTATTTACCTATAGTGCCACCCTATTATTGTCAGTTAACTAAAATGTTTCTTCTACCCGGTCGAAATTTCATTCTCTTTTTTGCCACTTGTTTGTGCTTGTTAGGAGTAAGTTCGCTCCAAATACCACGCATGCAAAAATTGCTTCATACCAACAAAACAGTGTCAGTCAAAACTTTACAGAGAGAACTTGATTTAGAAAGAACTCGTCTAAACTTAATTAAGAAAATACCTAGTTTTGGCTATGATAATGTCATAGCCAATTTTGCCTATCTCTGGTTTCTCCAATATTTTGGGGACGATGAAGTTCGTTCAAAGACAGGTTATAATTTAAGCCCGGAATACTTTGAAATCATATTAGCACGCGATCCTCGATTTATAAATGCTTATTTGGGGCTTTCTACCAGTACTTCTATGTATGCCGCCATGCCGGAATTTTCTATTAAGTTAATGGAGAAAGGGTTAAAATCTCTATCTCCTTTTGCTCCTACAAAGTCTTATTATGTTTGGCGGTATAAAGGTATTGATGAGTTGTTGTTTTTAGGGCAAGCTTTAAAAGCACGACAATCATTTGAAAAGTCAGCGGACTGGGCAAGTTATCATTCCGATGAAGAAAGCCAACACGCTAGAGCAATCTCAAAGAAGACTGCGGAGTTTTTAGAGCGCAATCCCGATAGTACATATGCGAGGATAGCAACTTGGGTGATGGTATTAAACAATCAAGTGGATAAAAAAACTCGTCAGCGAGCTATTCTTGAAATTAAAGCTTTAGGTGGTGACGTTACTGAAAATCCTGATGGTACTCACAAAATTAAACTTCCTAAAAAAGATTGAAGGAATTATGAATTATGAATTATGAATTATGAATTATGAATTATGAATACATAATAAATTTATAATTCATGAAAATTTACTGGTATAACGGTCAGTTAATCGAGTCTCCAACTATAGAGTTAGCAATTGACGAGCCGGGGTTACTCTATGGAGCAACGGTTTTTACAACATTACGAGTTTACGATCGCTCTCTTGAGAGCAGGTTAACTCACTGGCGGGCGCATTGCGATCGCTTAAAGTCGAGTCTGGAATCTTTTGGTTGGCAACTGCCAAGTGAAGAAAGGTTGCGTCAAGGTGCTTTATCGCTCGCCGCTCACTTTCCCGTTTTGAGAATTACGGTCTTTCCCGATGGGAGAGAATGGATAATTGGTAGAGATCTCCCAGAAGGATTGATAGAAAAGCAAAGTCATGGTATACTGGCAGTTCTTGCAAAACCAGAATTTTCTCGCTGTCTTCCGGATCGCAAAAACGGGAATTATTTAGGTGCATGGTTGGCAAAATCTATCGCTCAACAGTCAAATGCACAAGAAGCGATATTAGTGGATGTCCAAGGCAATTGGTTGGAAACAAGTACGGGAAATCTCTGGGGTTGGTTGGATGGAAGTTGGTGGACGCCACCTGCAACAGGGGAGATTTTACCGGGAATTATGAGAGGAGAACTGGTCAAATGGCTTCGCCAAGAGGGGCTGGTGGTGAGAGAGGAACCTTGGACGCCGAACCTAGTCAGGAAGTTTGAAGCGCTTGCCTACAGCAACAGTGTAGTGGAAACCGTCCCGGTACATACCGTTAGCTCGCCTTTAGGAAAGCTAGAATATAATCCGCACCATCCATGTTTTCAACAACTGCGGATGTTTTTTATTAGCACTATAGGAGTAAAATTTGGTATAACTTAAGATAAGTTAATATATTTCTTAAAATCTCATCTCTTTACAGAGACGCGATCGCACAAGAAGACAATTAGGAGGATTTGCCTCGGTGAATAATAAACGATGGAGAAATGCGGGGCTGTACGCGCTGCTATTTATTGTTGTCATAGCCCTTGGGACAGCATTTTTTGACAAACAACCACAAAGCAGAGAAACATGGCGGTACAGCCAATTTATTCAAGAAGTTCAAAATGGTAATGTAGAAAAAGTTAGTTTGAGCGCAGATCGGTCTACAGCTCTTGTCATGACCAAAAATGACACGAACAAGAAGCTAGTCACCTTAGTCAATGACCCTGACCTGATCAATACTCTGACTCAATACAAAGTAGATATCACTGTTTTGCCTCAAACCGACGAAGGATTTTGGTTTAAGGCACTCAGTAGCTTATTTTTCCCTGTATTGCTTTTGGTTGGTTTATTTTTCTTGTTGCGTCGCGCTCAGAATGGACCTGGTAGCCAAGCCATGAACTTTGGTAAGTCCAGAGCCAGAGTGCAAATGGAACCACAAACCCAAGTAACATTTAACGATGTTGCTGGTATCGACCAAGCAAAGCTAGAACTAAACGAAGTTGTAGACTTTTTGAAAAATGCCGATCGCTTCACTGCTGTTGGAGCCAAAATTCCCAAAGGCGTGTTGCTAGTTGGTCCTCCTGGAACTGGTAAAACCTTGCTCGCACGTGCTGTAGCAGGCGAGGCTGGTGTACCATTCTTCTCCATCTCTGGTTCTGAGTTCGTCGAAATGTTCGTGGGTGTAGGTGCGTCCCGAGTCCGCGACTTATTTGAGCAAGCAAAAGCCAATGCTCCTTGTATCGTCTTCATCGATGAAATTGACGCCGTAGGTCGTCAGAGAGGTGCAGGTTTAGGTGGTGGTAACGATGAGCGGGAACAAACCCTCAACCAGTTACTAACTGAGATGGACGGATTTGAAGGCAACACTGGTATCATCATTATTGCTGCTACCAACCGTCCCGATGTATTGGATGCTGCATTACTGCGTCCCGGTCGTTTTGACCGTCAAGTCGTCGTGGATCGCCCAGACTACGCCGGACGAGTTGAAATTCTCAAAGTTCACGCCCGTGGCAAAACCCTGTCAAAAGATGTGGACTTGGAAAGAATTGCCCGTCGTACCCCAGGATTTACTGGTGCAGACCTTTCCAACCTGTTGAATGAAGCTGCAATCCTAGCAGCACGTCGAAATTTAAGTGAAATTTCGATGGATGAAATTAATGATGCCATCGATCGCGTATTGGCTGGTCCAGAGAAGAAAGATCGCGTCATGAGCGAAAAGCGCAAAACATTAGTTGCGTATCATGAAGCAGGTCACGCCCTCGTTGGTGCTTTGATGCCAGATTACGATCCAGTGCAGAAGATTAGCATCATTCCTCGCGGACGTGCAGGTGGTTTAACTTGGTTCACCCCCAGTGAAGACCGGATGGATACTGGTTTGTACAGCCGTGCTTATCTGGAAAATCAGATGGCAGTTGCTTTGGGTGGTCGCATTGCTGAAGAATTAATCTTTGGTGAAGAAGAAGTGACCACTGGTGCTTCTAACGACCTGCAACAAGTTGCACGTGTTGCCCGCCAAATGGTAACACGCTTTGGGATGAGCGATCGTCTTGGACCAGTTGCTCTCGGACGCCAGCAAGGCAATATGTTCCTCGGTCGGGACATCATGTCAGAGCGCGACTTTTCAGAAGAAACTGCAGCTGCTATTGATGAAGAAGTTCGCCAGTTAGTAGAAACAGCTTACCGACGCGCTAAAGAAGTTTTGGAAAACAACCGCCACATTCTTGACAAACTTGCAGAAATGCTAGTTGAAAAAGAAACTGTAGACGCGGAAGAGTTGCAAGACGTACTTGCTAGCAATGACGTTAAAACTGCAACTTTTGCATAGTTATAAGTAAAAATTTAAGATTTAAGATTTAAATAAATCTTAGTTTTTACTTCTTAATCGATGCGAATCAGGGTAATTTTTGAATTATCCTGATTTTTTTATAATTTGTTATAGCAATCCTAAATCATTTGTAAAAAATTTGGATTGCTAATGGCTAATAGCTAATGGCTAATAGCTAATGGCTAATGGCTAATGGCTAATAGTGAGACCAGCCCTACAGGCGGTGAGTCCAGTGCTGCAGGCAAGCCACTCTCGTGCGGGGGTTCCCCCCGTTGAGAGAAGTGGCGCGGGTTTCCCGCGCCCTGGCGACTGTGAGACCAGTCCTGTAGGTGGGTTTCCCACGCCCTGGGGACTGGCGTAAGCCGTTGCGGGCATAGCTTCGCAACGCGTAGCGTCTCCGCTCCTGAGATACCCGAAGGGGGGTTACCCCGAATGGCACGCTCGAAGTGCGACGCGGAGACCAGGGGACGCGGGGACGCGGAGAGATGAGGAAGAAAAAGTGATGAGAGAGCAATCCTAAAAATCAATTGGTTCAGGAAGTCTGAAGGCAATTGGCACTCTTAGGGATGCTCCCAACTGTACCCCCGTGCAACTCAATCAAAATGACTAATTTTCTCTGCCAAAGGTAGGAAGCTAATATTTGTATAGGCTGCAACACTTAAACTTAGTCTTATGCATCATGTTAAATTTCCCTCAAGCTAAAGTTTGGGGGATTTATTTTGCTACAAGATTCGTGTGTAGATAGATGATTGATATCAAGTTCGGGTAATTACAAGTGTTCAACCGAACATGATATGACTGTAAATACGCAATCGGTGTATTAATGCTCATACAAAGGCTTCATTCAATGTTCTGTTACAGAAACTCTCTTTTTCAAACCCATAGAACGCAGAATATCCGCAGCTGACATTTCTCCCGTTCTACAACCACCTTCCATATAACCTTGAAACAATTGGGAGCAGTGTTCGCCAGCAAAAAATAAATTCCCCACCCGTTGTTGTTCAACTCCTGCAATTGTTGTCCATTGTCCCACAAGGTAACAAGCATAAGAGCCTCTCGTATACGGTTCCCGACGCCAATAAGCACAAACAGGCTGACCCCGATACATACTACCAATTCCTGGAAAAATATTTTCCAATTGGGAGAGAAGTTTTTGAGCTTGAATTTCCGGTGAATTTAGCCCTAATGGTAAACTCTTTTGACCGCCAGTAAAATTGGTGAGTAAACCACTTGAACCCTTATGATAATGAGATGACTCCCAGATTGTTTGAAAGTTTAAGTCAGTAGAGACAAATCCAGTTGATTTGTACCGCGTGCGCCAAATCCGTTCTTGATAAGCAGTAATTAATTTGGCATTGTTACCATAACCTAATTCTAAGATCGCTTTCTTTTTCAAGTCTGGCAAATCTACATTTAACGAGACATTACGCAAAGTACTAAATGGTAGTGCCAACAAAACTCGCTCATAAATTCTTTCAACAGAGCGGTTTCCAGAGCGCAAACTCACCCGATATCTACCATCACTTTGAGTAGCGATCGCTTCTAATTCTGTCTCTAGTTCAATAGAATTTTTGAGGAATTGTGATAAAGAAAGAATGATGCGATCGTTTCCACCAACGATCTGATACCGTTCATCACTTTCTTCAATTGGATCGAAGCTGTTAGCATCCGTACCAATAAATAACAACATATTTAAACTAGATTGAATTTCGGTTTCCTGACCGTATAAACTTGTGTAAGCTTTTTCAATTATGGCTTTAAGAATTGGATGAGTTTTGGCTTCCTCTAAATATTGAGTGATAGAGATATTATCTAATTGAATAGCCAATTGATTCTTTGTACGGTAATTTACAGGCGTTTTCCCAAAAGCTGCCAAATCTCGTTCTATTTTTTGTACCAATGGCGGTAACCACTGTTGTATTTCTTTTTCTGAAATTAGACTTCCATCATAATACGATATTCCTTCTGTCAAATTGCTATCTATAGCATACAAATCAACAATCTCCAGACCTAATTCCTTTGCCAAATTGCGTAAACTTGTGTGATGAGTGTCAATAAATTCTCCCCCCAAATCTACAGGTATAGAAAGATCGGCAACATTATGCAGCGTATGTATGCGTCCGCCAACACGATTTCTAGCTTCAATAATATCTACAGGGACTCCAGCTTGAGAAAGGCGGTAAGCCGCAACAAGCCCAGCAATTCCCGCACCTACGACTAAAACTTTAGGAAGTTTGGCAAATGCAGCAGAACTTCGTTCTCCATCCCACATCATTGCACTCATAGCACTTGCCAATCCCAAACCGCCATATATGAGACGGCGGCGAGTCATCTTGTCGCGGACAATATCAGCTATTTCATCTGCTCGAATCCCTGTTTTTAGCGATGCCCTGGTGATTTTATAAGCTCGCCGCAATGATGCCATCAACGCCGATCTTGACATTGGGTATGCCTTTATGTTTTGCTTTTCAATCAAGAAATATACCTTAAAAGCAGCCTTAAACCCGCAGGAAGTTCAGACCACTTCTGAGTGCTTCATTCCATAGAGGCAATTTCTCAACTTCTTGCCAAGAAAGCGGTGGGTTCACGAGTTCGGATCGCTCGTGTTGTAGAGATAATTGCCACCAACCAACATCATACCACTGTCCCAGCTTATAACCAACTGCCCGGTAAACACCTACTAACGTAAAACCGAATGCTTCATGTAGAGCAATACTTGCGGGATTGGGTAAGACAATTCCTGCGAAGACATTGTAAAACCCTTGAACTTGAAGCACTTTAAATAGAGAAGCATACAAAGCTTTACCCACTGATTTTTTCCTGTGCTTCGCAGCGACGTACACTGATGATTCTACAGACCATTGATATGCTGCACGACTTCGATGAGGATTAGCATAAGCGTAACCTAAAATTTCTCCATCAAGTTCACAGACAAGCCAAGGCAGTCGCTTTTGATAATCCTTGATCCGTTGTTTAAATTCTGCTTCACTTGGAGGTTCCACTTCAAAAGAAGTTGGCGTTTCACGGACAATAGGTGCATATATTGACAGCATTTGGAATGCATCATTTTCATTGGCTAATCGGATTGTAGCTTTCACAATTGATGAGTTCTTATCTGATTAATTTCTATAAAGCTTATCTTTTAACGATTTTTATAAAACGATATATTATCCCTGAACTTAATAAAGAAATGGCGCTATTCTTAACTTAGGGTAGCGCCATTTCTTTATTAAGAGTTGGCAAGTGCTTTGAGAAAAGGGAGTGCATTTGTGCAAGCCGTTACAGTTACAGCTACAGCTATTTCTAAGCATCGCAAAAATCAAAATTTCTGCGTTGAAAATTTATCTTGCCGCTTCAAGCGATTGTCGAATATCCTTGAAGCTCACTTTGCGTTAAAACTGTTCCGGTTCGCTAAAGAGCTGCTGTAGCGCTCGAACGACTTTCGGCGGCGCGTCAAGACGTTCGCAGAACGCTTCCCAGCGATCGGGCGGCAAGCGAAACTCGGTTTGATTCATGAGAATAGCATTTGCGGCATCAAGCGATGCTTGCAGCACAAACTTGCTGACATTCGTGTGCCGTATTCGTGCGGCTTCTGCCAGTATTGCCTTTTCCGGCTCCGTTGCGCGAATGGAAAGCCGCGTTTCTTTTGGCGTAGCGGCTGCTACCTCAAACATAGTTTTTCTCCTATAGGTGTCTTTATATGCCCAATGTACACCCCACTAGTGAAGGCTGCAATTTATTTAAATTTGGTTGTACCCAAAAGCCGATTGTTCCCTTTACCAGGGTTCTAACATCAAGCTTGCTCCAGTAAAGTTAGGATATCAATGAGTCTCACTTTTGCTCCCGCTTGCATAAATAAAATAGTTATCTGTGACCTTAACATCTACTTCAAAGCCCGCTTGTATTAACTTGCCACGAAGCTGTTCGGGAGAATAAAAAATTTTAACAATCTTAAACTCTTGGTCATCATTTAATTTTCTATTGATGTAAATATTCCCATCGTTTTCTAATACATGATTTTTGGCTGTTGATGTTGACTCGAAGCGAGAGTCAACAATAAAAATTTGCCCACCTCTGTGCGTCGCTTTATAGACTTTTTTTAAAAATGAGTCAACCAAATTTGGTGGTACGTGAGAAAGCCAAAAGGAGAAAAACACTAAATCGTACTCAGTGTTGGGTTCCCAATTAAATAAATCGATTTGCTGATACTCGACGTTAGCAGCACCTATTTTGCTGCGAGCAATCGCAATCACTTCACTTGAAGCATCAAGTGCAGTAATTTTCTGACCAATCTTTAAAAGTTCTTGAGTCCAAATTCCCGTACCACAGGCTAACTCTAGAACGCGTTCTACATTACCAATTTGGTACAAAGCATTTCTGATGACACCAGCTTCGTTAAACCAGCGCTGGTTGAGTTCTTCTCCGCGATCGTAACGTCCAATTCTGTAGAACCATTCGTCGTATTCGTTAGCTCTTGCACTGTAGTAGGCAATTTGTTCCTGAAGAATACTATCTGTCATTATTTCAAAATAAGGAGTGGGTGGTATTTATGCAATACACAATGCCAATGGCTACTATCTTAAAAATAGGGAATAGGGGTTAGGTAAGAGAAATTTTATCGATGCTCTAAGCGAACATTTTTCATCGAAACTGCCTAACCTATTGCGCTTAAAAGTCTACAACTAACCGTATCAGTCGTTATCTTACCGTAATTTACAAACAACTTTCGCCAGCTTAATATAACTTAAATTGATAGATGTACCGTATTTAAAGTTTTAGGAGTTAATTATTTAGAACGGCAATGCGTAATACAAACTCCCTGGCTTAGATAACCAGGAGTTTTTCGGTAAAAGTGACTAGCATCTTACAAGCGATGTAGTAAACTTAAGCCATGAGTATCAGTCCCACAACTGTTAAACAGGCTGTATTCGCTGGCTAACTGTTGCACTTGTTCTGACTCTCTCGCACTGGGTTTCCAAGGGTTGGGATTGTTGTAAGCGTAAAAAGATTCTACGCCATCGATCCCAGCATCTGCGGCGGCAGGAATCAAATCAAAGTGCGATCGCCGATAACGCGCTGGGTGAGCCAAAACGGCTAGTCCCCCTGCTTCGTGGATAGCAGATATCACATTAGCTGCTTGATGGTGTTCGCCTGTCGTAGCTTTTCTTTGAATGTAAGGTTTGATGCTGGGTTGCTCTATATCGAACGCATAACCTAGAATATGAACTTCTGTATTGAGAAGATTGGCGTTAATTTCTACACCAGTCCAAAGCTGGGGTACATTTGCACCTGGATTATTCCATCGCCATTGTTCTAACCAATTTTGCGCTGCTTGATAACCAGATATACTATGGTGATCGGTAATAGCAAGCCCTTTTAACCCAATGGTAACTGCCTGCTCCATCAATGCACTTGGTTGGAGCTTACCATCTGAGTGGACAGTGTGCATGTGAAAGTTGAAACTCATCGGACAGCTCAATGCATTTATGCTTTGAAATATATACTTTAATTGTTCGCGTGAGGTGGAAACCTCGGCTACCTTGACAGTCATACGTACCTCTTTTTCAAATAGGTCATTTTTTACACAGAAAAACATGACACTAATAGCCCAGAATACACCAGCACTACATTTGTGTGTTGGTTATTAGTTTCCGGGCATCTTTGGCAAATTTTTTCAATATGTTAAGACTACGTTAGCAAATTCAAAGGCTGACGGTCATGCGTATATTCGATTGGTTTTATAAGAAAAAGTAAGAAATTTTGCAGATCCTATCCGTCAAACTTACAAGCTACAACTCCAGCAATCATCCACTGGTAAAAGAAAAAATGCAATGAAAAAGAAAAGAAGCTTTAAAAAAGATGTATAAAAATATACTATTTAAATTGGCAATCCCAATAATTCGCCAGAACCGGGAATAACCTCTCCAATGGTACGAGCTGTAATATTTTGTAAAGCAAAATGTGTCATGGCTGGCTCTACTTGATGAGGGGGAACAAGCAGTACAAACCCGATCCCCATGTTGAAAGTGTTATACATTGCTTGTGCATTCACAGATCCCTCTTCGGCTAGCCACTGAAATATAGGTGGAATGGACCAACTCTTGGGATCGATTTTTATCGCTTGACCTTTACCCAAGCAACGAGGCAAATTTTCAGGTAGCCCTCCACCTGTAATATGTGCCATCCCGTGGATTTCTAAGCCTGCTTTACGCGCCGCGAGTACGGATTCAACATAAATGTAGGTAGGCGTGAGGAAAATTTCTCCTAGTGTTTGCCCTCCCAATCTATCTGGACGATCGCTCCAAGAAAATCCTTTGTCGCTGACAATTTTCCTGACCAAGCTAAAGCCATTGCTGTGTACGCCAGCACTTGCAAGAGCGATCGCGACATCACCTACTCGTACCTGAGAACCGTCCAGCATCTGGCTTTTCTCAACAATTCCCACACAGAACCCAGCCAGATCGTACTCACCCACCTGATAAAAACCGGGCATTTCTGCGGTTTCTCCCCCAAGTAAGGAGCACCCTGCTTGCTTGCATCCAGAGGCTATACCTGCAACCACCTCAGTTAATTGTTCTTTTTCCAAATGACTTGTTGCCAGGTAATCTAAAAAAAACAGAGGTTCTGCACCAGATGTCAACACATCATTGACACACATTGCTACCAAATCAATCCCTATAGTGTCGTGACGATTGACAGCTTGAGCAATTTTGAGCTTTGTACCCACACCATCGGTTCCTGAAACCAGAACCGGTTCCCTATAACCTGTTGGTAGTTGAAAACAGCCACTAAAACCGCCCAATCCACCAATCACTTCTGGTCTAAAAGTACTGTGAACTAAATTCCGAATTTGATTGACAAATTCTCGCCCAGCCTCAACATCTACCCCTGCCTCTTTGTAGTCCATCCGTCAGAACACCGATAATAAATTGTAAGTGGTGAGTGGTTAGTGATTAGTACCTAATAACAACTATCAACTAACAACTAACCATTAAAATACCTCATCTTCAATGCCCAGCCACCATTCGCCCAAATTCATCAAATCTTGGCGGATATCTTCTAACTCTTGAACGTAATCAACTTCTGTCATTGAGTCTTTACGCTCTTGAAGTTTCTTTAATCGTAACTGCACCAACAGCCAAGGCTTGGTTATGCTGTTAGTTTCTTCTAAATATTTTGCTAATTGTATGCTATCCATATCTTTACTCTAACACAACCCCGCATCCGTAACTAAAAAACTACATCAATTGGTCTGGCTTGAGCAAAAACAGCCACGAGCGAAGTCGTGACTGCTTCTAAATTTCATAAATCAATTATTTTCGTCTGACAAATTTCGCCAAACCTACTATCGTTACCAGCACACAACTGACAGATAATTAGTAGGCTTTGGCATAATTTTCAGCCGCAAAATCCCAGTTGACTAACTGCTCTAGGAAGTTCTTGATATATGCAGGGCGAGCATTTCTAAAATCAATGTAGTAGGCATGTTCCCAAACATCTAGGGTCAGAAGCGCCTTCTGTCCGTGAGCTAGGGGATTTTCTGCATTTGGTGTTTTAGTGACTTTTAAAGTACCACCATCATCAATTAGCCAAGCCCAACCGCTACCAAACTGAGTTGCAGCCGCGTTAGAAAACTCTTCTGTGAATTTGTCAAAGCTACCAAAATCTTTTTCAATCTTAGAAGCTAGTTCACCTTGAGGCTTACCACCAGCACCTGGTTTTAGGGAGTTCCAAAAGAAAGTGTGGTTCCACACTTGGGCGGCGTTGTTGAAAATTCCTGCTTTGGAGGAATCTTTGAAGGAAATTTTAATAACCTCTTCTAAGGATTTATCGGCAAGTTCTGTACCGTCAGTCAGCTTGTTCAAGTTGTCTACATACGCTTTGTGGTGCTTACCATAGTGATACTCGAACGTCTCACCTTTCATGCCGTATGGCTCTAAAGCATTAAAGTCGTATGGTAGTGGTTCCTGTACGAATGCCATTGTGTCTAATCCTCTCTTTACCGTATTTCAGTTTAAAGCTACTGGGGTAGCTGTGGAAATTACACGTTTGTGCTAAGCAGTTTCAGGAGCTTAAAACCGCGATACCAAACTTAACAACTAGATTCTACCTAAAAAAGTCACTTGAATGACCCCTTCGTCAGTAGGATTGGGAGTTTATCAATGATAATCAAACTAATGTACAATAGAAAAGCCTTGCACAGCTTCCAAAGATCGGCGTGTCATTGAGAGAGATTAACGATGCCGAATTCTGGCTTACATAGACTAAAGCAGACAGCCCGCGTTCTACCAGTGGGAACAATCAGGTAAGAGTGATTACCAGTTAAAATGATTTTTCCACTTCTTAGACATCTACTTAACATAGAGCTTGGCGAACCGGAATTTGGATCGTGAACTCAGTTCCCCTACCAAGTGTTGACTGGCAATAGATTTTGCCACCGTGTTTTTGGGTAACAATCTGATAGCTGATGGAAAGCCCCAATCCAGTGCCTTTGCCAACGGGTTTAGTCGTAAAAAATGGTTCAAACAGTTGGGGACAGATATTCTCTTCAATGCCGCAACCGTTATCACTAATGGAGATGGCGATGTCGTGGTTTGGTAGTTGTTCGGTACGGATAGAAATTTGGCTCGGATGGGCCCGGATCTCATCCATATTGCGATGGAGATCGCGCTCTTCCAAGGCATCAATGGCATTGCCGAAAATATTCATGAACACCTGATTGAGTTGACTGGGATAGCATTCCACATGGGGCAGTTGTCCGTAATCTCGTACCACCTGAATGCCAGGATGTTCGGGTCTGGGTTTGAGACGATGTTGCAAAATTAACAAAGTACTCTCAATACCTTCGTGCAAATCGATGATTTGAGTTCCCGATTCATCCAAGCGAGAAAAGTTACGTAGGGAAACAACCAATTGGCGAATGCGATCGCTCCCCAATTCCAAGGATTTCATGAGCTTGGGCAAATCGGTTTCTAGATATTCAACATCAACTTCGTCCATCCAAGCTTGAATTTTGGGATGGGGTTGAGGATGGTATTGGCGATATAACTCAATAAAGTCAAGCAAATCTTCGATATGTTCTTTAGCAGGAGCAAGATTGGAGTAAATAAAAGTGATGGGATTGTTAATTTCGTGTGCTATGCCTGCCATCATTTGACCGAGTGAAGACATTTTTTCGCTTTGCACGAGATGCATTTGTGCCTGCTTGAGGTTGTCAAGTGCCTCGGAAAGTTTGGTAGCATGTTGTTGTAAAGACTTTTGGGATTCGCTCAGTTGCAAGTGTACGCGAATACGTGCTAAAGCTTCTTCATGTTGGATGGGCTTGGTAATGTAATCGACTGCACCCAAACTCAGCCCTTTGACCTTATCAACTGAGTCAGACAGAGCGGTCATAAAAACGATCGGAATGTCTTTGGTGGCGGAATCTGCTTTGAGGCGCGTACAGGTTTCAAAGCCATCAATTCCTGGCATCATCACATCTAGCAAAATTAAATCGGGATGATAAGACTGAACCCGTTGTAAAGCCGCTTCACCACTTTTAGCGATCGCCACCCGATAACCGATTTCACTCAAAATATCGAACAACACTTGAATATTGGTAGGGTTATCATCAACTACCAAAATGGTTCCTTTTGGGGCTGTGATGTCAACGGGCATGCTTGAACTCCTGAAATATAATAAAAATGAAAAATATTAAATATGCGGTGCTAATAAATTAAGAATGGCTTCGTCATCAAATTTAAAACTAAGTTCTAGTAATTTATTGACAAAAGGTGCATATTCAGGATTAAGTTGCTTGAGGCGGTTGGCTTCAAACTGAATATCGGTGATAAAGCCATCTCGGGCTGCTTGGTAGAGGGCAGCTAACTCCTGTGGTGGCGGTACCACCAGATCTGCCGAAGGAGAAACCACAGCAGACACTTCAACCACCTCCGTTTTTGTTTCATAAATCCATTGCAACTCTAGATGGCGTTGCAATTCCCCCAGCAAGCCAATGAACTCGATTGGCTTGGGGAAAAAGCTACTGCACCCAGCATCCATAGCTTGTTGCATATCTACTTGAGACAAGCTCGCTGGGGAAGCAATAATCGGTATTTTGGCAAAATCAGGCAGTTGACGCAAGCGACGGGTCATTTCCAACCCATTCATTTTTAACATCATCACATCAGTAATGATTAAATCCGGGCGTATCTGAAGTGCTAAATCCAGCCCGAGTTGTCCGTCATCCGCTTGAGCCAGTTTAAAGCCTAAAGGTGCCAGCATTCCTACAACAACAGCACGGTTATCATGGCGATCGTCAATCACTAAAATTTTGCGCCGTTCCCCCTGATAGCCAATCACCTTTTGATGAGGAGACGCAGGTCGAGACAGCCAATCGGCAGCAGCAAGCAGTACCACCTCAAACCAGAAAGTACTGCCCAGACCTGGTTCGCTGTTGAGGTGAATGGAACTGCCCATAAGCTGGACAATTTGCTGGCTGATTGCTAACCCCAACCCAGTTCCTTCGCTGTTGCGATCGCGTTTTCCCGCCTGTTCAAAGGGTAAAAAAATCAATTGCCACTTTTCTTTTGCAATACCGATGCCCGTATCTTGAACTTGGAAGCGAATTTTCGTGGAGCGAGTGCTAGCTGTTTGCTCATTCCCAAAAGCCTCAACCGTAAAGGTGACACTTCCAAAATCAGTAAACTTAATTGCATTGCTGAGGAGATTCAGCAGGACTTGTCGCAGGCGTTTGTCATCAGCATGGACGGCAACGGGCAAGTTGACGGGGTGGTAATGGAAGGCAATACCTTTCTGTTCGGCTTTGATGCGACAAATTTCTATGGTGGTGGTCAGGAAGTTGGCGAAGTGGAAATCCTGAGGATAAAGATCCATCTTCTGTACTTCCAGTTTCGAGAGATCGAGAATGTCGTTGATTAAGGTCAGCAGGTGGGAACCACACTGATAAATAACGCCCAATCCCTTTTGCTGTTTGGCAGTAGTGGTAGGGTCGCGCTGAAGGATCTGAGCATAGCCCAGGATGCCATTGAGCGGGGTTCGCAGTTCGTGGTTCATATTCGCAAGGAATTCGCTTTTGGTACGATTAGCTGCTTCCGCTACTTCTTTTGCTCGAGCAAGGGCGAGTTCTGCTTGCTTGCGTTCGGTAATGTCGGTGTTGGTTCCCACCCACTCACAAATTTCACCCTCTGCTCCGATAATCGGCACACCACGCACACTTAAGTAGCGATACTCACCGTCATAGCGTCGAATTCGAGTCTCACTTTCATAAACGGTGCGATTCGTCAGAGCGACTGACCAATTGTCACTAGCAGACTGTTGCTCTTCGGGATGGATTGCATTTAACCATCCCCACCCTAAAGCTTGTTCAAGCGTTTGACCCGTGAAAGCACACCATTGCGGTTGGTCGGTCACGAATTTACCTTCAGCGTCAGTTGTCCACACGATTTGTGATGTCGCTTCAACTAGCGAACGGAATCGTGCTTCACTCCGCTGAAGTGCCAGTGCAGCAACTTTTTGCTCGTGAATATTGCTGCAAGTCCCAATCCACTCGCGGATACTATTATCTAGTTCTAATACTGGGACACCTCGTGATATCATGTAACAATACTTACCATCATACCGTCGCAAACGATATTCATGTACGAAGAGGCTACCCCTGTTGACTGCGTCTTCCCATGCCTGACCCATTAATTCGCGATCTTCTGGGTGAATTGCATCTAACCATCCCTCTCCCTCATATTCCTCCCACGTTTGCCCGGTAAAGTTTCGCCAGCCAACATTGTCTTGAACAGCAGTACCATTAGGAGGCGCTGTCCAAATAAATACTGAAGTAGCACTTACTAAACATCGATAGCGTTCTTCACTCTGTTTAAGTTTTAGTTCCGCAACTTTCCGTTCGTGAATATCATTACAAATGTTTACCCATGCCCGAACACTACCATCTGCTTCTAAAATAGGAGTACTTCGCACTTGCATATAGCGATACTCACCATCAGATCGTCGCAAACGACACTCAACTTCATAACGAGAAAGCGTTGTTCTAGCTGTTTCCCATGTCTGAGTTGCCAATTGGCGATCGTCTGAATGAATTACCTCTAACCATTTTCCTGTTACAGATTCCTCCAAGGATTGTCCTGTAAAGTTTCGCCAACTCAGATTATCTTCTAAGAAGTTGCCATTAGGTCCAACTACCAAAACTATCTCAGAAATGACATCTACCAGAGAACGATAATACTGTTCATTTTGACCCATAGCGCTTTGGGTAGCTTTACACCCGGTGATGTTTTCGTGAAACATCATCAGTCCTCCAATTTCACCGCTTGTCATGTACCAAGGACGTACTAACCAGCGTACCCATTCTACAGACCCATCTGCACTTAGGGTTGCATCTTCATCACATTGATGGATTGCTCCCGCTAAACAATCCTGATGAATTTGCTTCCACTTTTGGGAGGTATCTGGAAAAACTTCGTCATGAGAGCGACCGATGATTTCATGAGTTAAACCATGTTCTGACAACCATCTGCGACTAACACTTAAATATCGCATTTCGCGATCGACTATAGAGATGGCAACGGGAGCATATTCAATTAACTGCTGCAAGTAGACTTCATTCTGATATTGGTTCATTTCCAAATGCACATAATTATTTTTTCTGATTCATGAAAGATTTCAACAGGTTTTCATTTGTTAAAAGCAGTTGCCATGAAAACAATTTCCAGCGGCGATTGGTAAAAACTATCAAATCAATTTGATAAGAACAATTAAAGACTCATTTAGTAATAAAAAGATAAATTAAAAATCAAACTCAAAATCAGTAAAAAACAAATTTATGATTGATAAATTGTAAAAATACCGCCGTAATTTTGCTTCAGTATAATTACTAGTATTTGAGCGGACAATTTCTGCCACTGACAGAATTTGCGGCACTCATTCAAGCATCAATGTTCTAGATAGATTTTTCAGGATAGCTATTTTTGCAAGATCTTGACATTTTAGTATATAGAAACACACTATAAGTTTACAAATTTTCTGAAAATGAGATGTTAAAGTATAAATACTTAATATTTTAGATAGAGATGACTCAGCAGTTTTCTCCTGACGAACTTAATTCCATATGTTTAAGCCTAATTAATCTAAAAAAATGCTGTCTTGCTTGTAATTCCCCAGATGTATTGAACACATATGGACAAAACTTGCACAAAAAATCTCTGAAAAAATTGCTCTAACTTAAACTTTTAATTCAAAATATGGTTCAAATATCCATGTTAGGGTTCAAAACTTTTGTTTTATGTAGATATTTGAGTAAAAATAAAATATTTCATTGTCCAAGCAATCACTCTGTTGTTGGGCGATACGGCTTCAGCCGTTAAGCATAAAAGCTTATCGCTAACTCAAATCCTAACTAAGTAATAATAATTATCAAACAAAGTTTAATACAAACGTCTCTCGTATCTGTTTTTTATTTACTATATGATAATCATTATTTTAAAAAACTCGAAGACTAAAAGTGAACTATAAATTGGATACTCATTTCCGAAGCATATCATGAGTTAAAATCTCATTTTTTAGTTCAAATCACAATAAAGTATGATTTTTTCATACGTTATCCTTCATCCTTCAAATGTTCCCCACTTTTTTCCCATCTCAAACTGAGGAAATACAAGATGCAGATGCGATCGCTCTGCTTCAAAATATTGAAAGAATTGCTCTGACAACTTCCTTAAGCCACCAACCAATTCTGACGACATATATTCATCAAGGAAGTCAGGGAATACCAATTGTGCTATTGCATGGTTTTGATAGTTCCATGTTAGAGTTTCGTCATCTTTTACCATTACTTACAACTTACAATGAAACATGGGCAGTAGATTTGTTAGGTTTTGGCTTTACGCAACGGCAAAAAGAAATAAACTATAGCCCAAGTACTATCAAAACACACCTTTACCATTTTTGGAAAACCTTGATTGCTAAACCTGTCATACTGGTAGGTGCGTCAATGGGAGGAGCAACTGCAATTGACTTTACCCTAACTTATCCTCAAGTTGTAAAATCATTAGTGCTGATTAATAGCATAGGTTATACTTCCGCTCCACCTTTTAGCAAATACTTATTTCCGCCTTTAGATTTTTTAGCTGTAGAATATCTACGCCAACGCAAACTTATGGCGTTTAATTTAGGTAGTTTTTTTGCTAATTTAGACAAAAAAACGCTTTCAGATATTCAATGTGCTATGCTACATCAAGAAATGCCCGGTTGGCATGATGCTATGATTTCTTATGCTAAAACTGGTGGATATGATGATTTGGTCGATCGGATTGCTCGAGTGGATAAAGAGACGCTAATTTTATGGGGAGAAGCTGATGATATGCTAGCACCTGAAGACGCAGAAAAATTTCACAAGGATATTAAGCATTCTCAATTGATAAAGATAAAGAATAGCGGTCACGCTCCCCAAATTGAACAACCAAAATTTATAGCCCAATGTATTCTAGAGTTTATCTCCTCATTCCCAAGCTCCGCCCCCTGTACTTAGCTAGAAGCGCGACAAAAGCCTCTGGTAAATTTCAAAGTTTTCTCGGTCATAGCAGCAAAAAATTACTTTTTGAGGATAACTGTTGTTTTGTAGTTCTTCCTTGCAGCTCTCCACCGCCGTCTCAGCAGCTAAAGTTTTGGGATATCCATAAATACCAGTACTGATGCAAGGAAATGCCAGACTAATAAACTCTTGCTTTGCAGCAATTTGCAAGCACTTGCGGTAACACTGTCTCAGAAATTCGGGTTCTCCGTTGTTACCTCCGCGCCACACTGGTCCTACTGTATGGATGATAAAACGTGCTTTCAAACGGTACCCCTTAGTTAGTTTGGCATCGCCCGTCTTACATCCTCCAAGCAAGCGACACTCTTCAACAAGCTCCGAGCCAGCTGCTCTATGTATCGCTCCATCTACTCCGCCACCTCCAAGTAGACTACTATTCGCAGCATTGACAATTGCATCAACTTCTAGTTTTGTAATGTCCCCTAAAACAGTTTCCATAAAACTCATCAAGAAATCGTAAAATCTCTCGCTCCTCGATCGCTAGCAAAGGGACTCGGAGCAGGATTGCAATTATTTGAGAGGAAAGTGTGTCGAGTAATGGCTGCGATTCCCTTTGTTGCAACGAGGTGTTGTGATTTTGCACTTGCAGGTGTCTGTGATGGTGCGGCTACTGTCAGCACCACATTATCATCGCTTTTTTCGATCTTAACGGCGGGCGGACTATCAATACCAGTTACAACAATACGTACACTACTTGTATTAAAGGATGTGACGGTCACACCAGCTATACCATTAGCAGGATTATTAACGTTGAATGGGTTTCCTGACTCCAAATGCAGTTGAGTATTTGCCAGTTCAGCAATATAAGTCTTTTCATAGGTAGAGGTCACAACTTTGGACAACTTGGGGTTTGTGGTCTCCAAGATGACCTCAATCCCTTCTTTAGCAGGATTGACAGTAACAGCATTGACTTGGTTCATCTCAGCCCAAGCAGGTTGAACCGCTAGGAGGGCGATCGCTCCTACGATAGAACAGCTTGTTAACAAGGGCGATTGTTGTACCATGACTCCTCACACAGCGCCTCACCCGAATTGGATGCGGAAACACACTTTGCTTTGATAATTTTTCTCAGAATATCATTTTACGGAACTAAATTCTACTTAAGCTCCCCACAAAGATAGAATCTTAACGTAAAAAAACTATTTGAGACGGTAAAGTATCTCGCCAGCCTTTGGTACAAGCAAGATCCCTTCATCTTCCCGATTCGCCCATTGTGCAGGTCCAATGGTAGCCGGATCGCAATAGTTTAAGTTATGAGCAACACAGCGTTCGGGGGAAATACCAGTTGCTAGAGTGACACGAATCCGTGCTTGTTCCCCTTTTTGAGGATCGAAAGTCCCCATACCTTTTAAGTGAGTACTGTGTGCTAGCACTCCACCGGGATACCCTTGGAATTTATCCCACTGTTTGAGGAAGTAATCCCGCACGTGATAACCAACTTCAGCCAGGATTTTACCGTGCGTGTAGCTAAACTCAGTAATGTGAGGTGCATAAATAATTAACTCACCTGCATCAGCCACAACTGGCTCTAGCTTGTACATTCCTTTAGCTGCTGTCCAAATGTCATCATACATTTCGGGCATTACAGAAAGCACTTTTTTAAAAGGCTTGTCTGTATATTTAATATGCAGTTTGGCTGATAATTGTGAAGCCGCTTCCCAGGCTTCCTCTGGTTTATCAATGTAAAGCCCAGCTAATTGATTTGTTTTTGGTGCGACCACCATAGCCAAACAAAGCTTTGGAGTAGGAATTAGACTAGCAGCTCGGTTAATCAATCGCCGAACGGGTGTTATTCCTGGTGTACCAATAATTTCATAACAGGTAATTAATGCTCCCAGCCAGTGCGATAAATTGATGACTTCCGAACCGCTAATACCGGGAAAAAAATATTTATTTCCACCAGAAAAACCAACAACTTCGTGGGGAAATACCGGACCGCAAACAACAATTAAATCGTATTCTGTTACAAGTTTATTAATCCGTACCTCTACTGACTGATGCAGCATTCCATTGCTGATTTCTGCTATCTCCAAAGCCGAAATGACTCCACAAGAAATAAAGGTATCCGGTTCATTCCAAAGATGGTTAAAGATACGAACTTTTTTAAAAGTTGTTTCTCTCTCTTTGGTGGTGACTCCCACCAAGCGATTGATTTGTTCTTCACTCATGGGATTGTGCGTACCTAGAGCAATCAAAAAATCCAGAGATTTAACCCTCTTACTTAACTCCTTGTGCAGCAGTCGAAACATTTGAGGAATGGGAGCAGTGCGGGTTCCATCGGGAATTAACACTAGGATGCGCTTTCTATCAAACTTAGGGTCTGCTAAAGCTTTATGAACCAGGGTGGAAACTTGTTCTTCAGAAAGTGTCCCGTTCGCTACGGCTACTGAATGCATTTTTAAACTCCACTATAAATACTAAACCCACCGTCTACCGGCACGACTACCCCGTTGACAAAACTAGAACCATCACTGCACAACCAAATTAAAGTACTGAGTAATTCGTTTGGTTCTCCAAAACGCCCCACTGGGGTATGGTCAATAATTTTTTGCCCGCGAGCTGTTAAACTTCCATCGGAATGTACTAATAAATCTCGATTTTGCTCTCCAATAAAGAAACCAGGTGCGATCGCATTGACTCTCAGCCCAGCTCCATATTTTTGAGAAAGCTCTACAGCCAGCCATCGAGTCAAGTTATCTATCCCTGCTTTAGCGGCTGAGTACCCAACTACGCGACTGATAACGCGTGTAGCGGACATAGAAGAAATATTGACAATAGAACCGTAGGGTTGATTACCCGTTCCATTTCTTTCGATCATTGCTTGACCAAATACTTGGCACGGTAGTAAAGTTCCTATTAAGTTGAGGCTAACCACTTCCTCAAAAGCTTCATGTGGCATATCAAAAATAGTTGCATCTGCATGAATTGTGGCGGCGGGAACATTCCCCCCAGCCATGTTTACCAAGATGTCTATTTGACCCCACTCCTTTAAAATGGCAGTTTTGGCTATTTCTAACTGAGAGCGATCGCAAACATCTGCCAGCACAGCCATGCTTTCTCCACCGCTAGCCGCAATTTCAGCCACAACCGCACTCGCTCGTGCTTCATTGCGACCCAGAACAGCGACTTTTGCTCCAGCGAGAGCTAAACCTCTTGCCATCGCCCCACCCAGCACGCCTGATGCTCCGGTGACCACCGCTACTTGGTCTTTTAAGCTAAAAAGTTTATTCAAAATCAAGTCTGGCATTCATCATTCCTCCATTTCATTCAACTTGTAAGCAGTTTTGGCAAGGTCATAAGCTAAAGCACGAGCCATCTCATAGCCATCTTCTTCCTCAACCAATCCACGGGTGACCAATCCAGCTATCCAGTTACAAGCGACACGCCGCCAGACAGCGTGACGTGCGGGAATGGAAACAAAAGCGCGTGTATCATCGTTAAACCCTGCTGTATTGTAAAGCCCAGCCGTTTCCATGACCAGATTAAAGTAGCGCTCCATACCATTAACGCTATCGTGAAACCACCAAGGTGGACCGAGCAAGACTGCGGGATAATGACCTGCTAGAGGAGCTAATTCCCGGCTATAAGTGCTTTCATCCAATCCAAACAAGATTAAATGAAAGTGTTGATTGTTACCATAGGCTTGCAACAGAGGGCGCAGATTTTTAGTCCACTCTATTTTTAATGGAATATCAGCACCTTTGTCTGACCCAAAGCGCTCGAAGATATCGGGGTTATGGTTACGCATAATCCCGCAATGCATTTGCATCACCAAACCATCTTCCACACTCATACGAGCCATTTCCAGAAACATATGACCCGTAAAACGCTCTGCGTCACCTGGATTTAGCTTGTTAGTTAATGCTCTGGTAAAAATAGTTTCTGCTTCTTGGTGGGAAAGACGCGTAGTATAAGGTGTAGCTGCACTGTGATCGGTAGCCGTTGCACCCATTTTTTTAAAGAAAGCCCGACGTTCTTCTAGAGTTTGTATAAAAATGGCATAAGTGTTAATTTCTCGTCCTGCGATGCTTTCTAGCTTGGTGAGATTTTCGCGCCAACCAGGAGTGTCTGGGTTAACCACTGCATCTGGTCGAAAAGTAGGTTTGATCTGCGTAAAACCTTCTGCGTGCAACGATTGATGCTTCTCAAGGCGATCGCTTGCTGCATCAGTGGTACAAAGCACTTCAATGTTAAAGCGTTTGAATAAAGCACGCGGTGAAAATGCTGGTAATGCTAACTGCTCTGTTAAATAATCGTAGATATACCCAGCATTACGAGCATTTAAAGGCTCATCCACTCCAAAGACATTAGTCAATTCGTCTTTCAGCCACAAGCCTGATGGAGTCCCCCGGAATAAGTAAAAATGTTCGGCAAAAAGTTGCCAAATTTTGCGGTAGTCGGTTTCTACAGGCGAACCATCACTCGTAGGTATACCCAAAGCTTGCAAAGGTATACCCCGACTGTAGAGCATGCGGAAAATGTAATGATCGGGGATAAGAAATAGTTCTGTCGGCGATCCAAAACGGGCGGTTGGATCGGCTAACAAGGCTGGATCTACGTGACCGTGAGGACAGACTAAGGGTAGAGCAGATATACTTTCAAAAAATTGATGGGCTAGTCGTCTTTGAATCGGTTCTGGATCGAAGCAACGATTGGGAGATAGAGTCCATTTTTTAGTCAACATATTTTTTTAGTTATTGGTCAAGTGTCATTAGCAATTAGCAATTAGCAATTAGCAATTAGCCATTAGCAATTAGCCATTAGCCATTAGCCATTAGCCATTAATTCCGCACTGCTACCCCGTTGTACGAGAAAAGGAGATAAAACGAGATTTTCTACATTTTTTTCTTGTAATAAATCAAGTAGCATTTGCATGGCAGAGCGACCAAGTTCTAACATGGGTTGGCAAACTGTCGTCAGTGGTGGGGTAACGTAACGAGACAGCGCAATACCATCAAATCCAACTAGGCTTAAATCTTGCGGTATTGAAATACCTAATTCCTGACAGGCAAGCATTGCACCAACTGCTACCATATCGTTATAACAAAAGATGCCGGTGACCCCAGTCTTGAATAGTTCGGGTAGCAGTTGTTGAGCGATCGCGACATCGTCGGTTCTACCATGTTCTTCATCACTCAATGCAACCCAGTCGGTCTTTGGCAATACACCCGCTTCCTTCAGCGCTATGCGATATCCTTCCAAGCGCTGGTGGTTCGATCGACTGCGATCGCCCACCCCCAGGTATCCAATGGAGGTATGTCCGAGACTCACAAGATGCTCTACAGCCAATCGAGCACCCAAAAAGTCGTCTATTGTAACAATATGAAACATTTCGGGCAGTTCTTGAGTTTGGCTGTTGAGAAAAACTATTGGTACGGCAATTTGTGCGAGTTGTTGTGTATGATGTTTGCTGATTCTTGAATCGGCTACCAATATACCGTCTACCCTACGGCGATGAAAACTGTCAATAGCTGCTAATTCCTGCTCAAAATCTCGGTGTGAAGTACTTAACAACACACTCAAGCCCGCCGATCTCGCTACCTGTTCTATTCCTTCGACCACCTCCGCAAAAAAGGGATCTGCTATTGAAGTCACTACAACTCCAATGGTATTCGTGCGTTTATTTTGCAGGCTTTGAGCAACAGCATTAGGAACATAGTTCATTTCCCGCGCTATTTTCTTAATTTCCTCTCGTACCTGGGGGCTAATGAGAGAGTTATCTCGCAATGCGCGTGAAACCGTGGAATGAGAAACGCCTGCTCTTCGAGCAATATCTTCAATGGAAATTTTTCGTTTGCTCATTTGCTATACTTAAATTTTTCATGCACACGTGTGCATGATTGTATATTATACTAAAATTTAGTGAATGCGATCGACTACCAATTACAAATCCATGATCGTTATTTTAATGGGTGTTTCAGGAGTTGGCAAAACCACCATAGGAAAACTGCTAGCAGAGTCTTTACAGTGGGAATTTAGTGACGCCGATAATTTCCATTCTTTAGAGAATGTGGAGAAAATGCGACGCGGTATCCCCTTAAGTGACACCGATAGAAAACCTTGGTTGCAAGATTTGCAGGCAGCTATCAAACACTGGTTGCAAGACAATAAGAATATGGTGTTGGCTTGTTCTGCATTAAAAGACAGTTACCGCCAATTTCTGATCTTAGATAGCGAACGCACCAAACTCGTGTACCTCAAGGGGTCTTACCAGTTGATTCAACAGCGATTGCACGAGCGTCAAAATCATTACATGAGTGAAAAATTGCTAAACACTCAGTTTGAGACTCTAGAAGAGCCATCAGACGCTATACACGTGGAGGTGAGTGCGCCCCCTCAAGTCATTGTACAAAACATTAGAACGGCTTTGGGAATTTAGGCAATTTTTGTCCAAAGTCCAAACAGAGTGCGATCGCTCGTAAAAAAACTTAATGCACGCTTTTGCACACGTGTGCAAAAATAAAAATAAGCAAAAAACAGTTTATGCACACCTGTGCATTTTAATTAGAACTCGAAAGTGCATTTCACAAATGAACTTCAAAAGTAGCGAAGGTATGTCTCAAACTCTAAATAATTCCATCGAACTCTCTCAAAACAATCCCTTACATTCGTTAGAAGAATGGGAAGAAGATTTACTTAACCGCTATCCCGATCCGCATAGCATAGTTAAGGAAGGCAAAACGACTCAAGAGTATAGGAATTATGAAACCCCTACTAGAGATACAGTCAAAGAGTTCTATCGGTTAAATCACATTAACCAAACATATGACTTTGTCTTGCACCAAAAAGCAGAATTCCTGAAGTTTGATAACAAAGAAATGGCTGTTTGGGATGCAGTCGAATTTTTGAATCAATTAGTGGATGATTCAGATCCCGATACAGATTTAGATCAATTACAGCATTTGTTGCAAACCTCGGAAGCTATTCGCGCTGATGGTCATCCTGATTGGATGGTACTAACAGGCTTCTTGCACGATCTGGGTAAGGTTCTGTGTCTGTTTGGGGAACCTCAATGGGCTACTGTAGGCGATACCTATCCCGTTGGTTGTGCATTCTGCGATAAAATTGTTTTTTCTGAATTTTTTCAGGAGAATCCCGATTCCAATAACCCGAAATACAATACTAAATATGGTATTTACAAGCCTAATTGCGGGTTAAGTCAAGTCCATATGTCCTGGGGACATGATGAATATTTCTATCACATGATGAAACCCTATTTACCCGAACCTGCATTGTACATACTTCGCTATCATTCTTTTTATCCCCAACACCGAGAAAACGGTTACGAGCATTTGATGGATGAACGCGATCGCCAAATGTTTAAATGGGTGAAGTTATTCAATCCCTACGATTTGTATTCAAAAAATCCCAATCCTCCAAATTGGCAAGAACTCAAACCCTATTATGAAGATTTAGTGGCTAAGTATTTACCTGCAACATTAAAGTTTTAAACATCTGTCGGTAGCAGAAACAAGGATTAACAAATATGGAACATAAATCAGTTCGTTCCCTCAACAAATAGGTCATGATGCTGGGACTATATACGCGAGCGCTTGAGAAAAAGTTAGTTTTTGCTAAGATTTGTTTAATGTAACAATATATTAAAAAACTAGCTTTGGCACTTGAGTATAACAAGTCAGTGCATTTGACAAGTATAATTGGGTTAAGTCTGAAAACAAGGTAGAAGGATTTTCAGATTGAAAGCTGTACTACAAATTCGCAGCAACCAAAATTCCAATTGAAAAGGAAATATTTACCCATTGCGCTGTTAAATTTTGTGAATGCAATTTAAGGTTAGTCTGTAAAATTGTTAAATTAGACTCAATATGACAATTGCTGAATTGTCCCTAAGAGATGATTTATAAAGTGCAAATTCAGAATCTTTTAGGTTGAGTTGAGGAACGGGACCCAACAAGTATACGTTCGTGTTGGTTGACACTGTTGCTCAAACCAAACTACATTATAGATTTTGCAATTTAAAAGTTACTTTATAAATAACCTGTAAATACCCTGTTTGAAAGAAATAACATAGAGAAGGAATAGTCTTCTTGAGTTAGTGCAAGTCTTTCAAGAAAGGGAGTTTATTTTTGCACCTTTGTAGAAATAAACTCATAATAAATTCAAAGAAAATAAAAATTTACCAATTTTATAACACAAGCTACTACGGGCTTGAGTTAAAAGCAGTAACCAGTGAATGCAATTTGGATAAGACTCGATCTCCCCTAACCCCCTTAAAAAAGACGGCTAGAGGAGGATTTAAAGGGTTGGACATTGTTACCCAAACTGTATTGAGCGCTCGTTCGGCGTATCACACAGAGACGCTCTCGTCGCTGGCGCGACACGCTATGTGCTTTGCACATGCTACGCGATGCGAAGCTATACCCGTAAGGGCTATATGCTAACCCCAGTTGAACTCACCCGTGAGCAGTGACTGGTTTTGACATACCTCATTTAAATACAGATGAACGTGAAGAGAATTTCGCTCGCAGCTAGTCTATTAGGTCTCATTAGCAGTACCGTTATAGGCTGTACAAAAACCTCCCAAAATGCTGAAAGTGCTATAGATGGCTTCCAAAATAGCAGCAATGTTATAGAAATTAAGGATAGCCGCCAGGATGTCAAATTGCGATCGGTTGGCGTCAGCCTTGGAGACCTGGGTAATCCCTTCTTTGTAGCTATGGGGAGGGGGTCTGAGGCAGAAGTGAAGAAAATCGGAGGTGATAATGTCAAAATTAGTGTGGTTTCTAGTGGCTTTGACTTAAATCAGCAATTCAACCAAATAGAAAATTTCGTTGCTGCTGATACGGACGTAATTATCCTGAGTGCCGTTGATAATAGAGGAATTAAGGCAGCGATCGACAAAGCAAAACTTGCAGGAAAAATCGTCATTGCGGTAGATGCAGCCGTTGATGCAGATGTAGATGCTACTGTTAGCTCTAATAATTTACAAGCGGGAGAACTTGCTTGCCAGTATATTGGCGATCGCCTCAAAGGCAAAGGCAATGTGGTCATCCTGAATAGTATCCCGATGGACTCAGTCATTCAGCGAGTGAATGGTTGCGAGAAGGCATTATCCAAATATCCGGGTATCAAAATTCTCTCAAAAGACCAGAACGCAGAAGGGAGTAGGGATGGAGGGCTGAGAGTGATGAGCGATCTGCTAACTACCTTCCCCAAGATTGATGCTGTTTTTGCTACAAACGATCAAAGTGGAGTTGGAGCAGACTTGGCAGCCCAGCAGGCAAGACGCAAAGAATTTTTTATTGTTGGGGTTGATGGAGGACCGGATGCAGTCAAAGCAATGACGACCAAAGATAGTCTCTTTGTGGCAACGGCTGCTCAAGATCCAGCCGGAATGGCTCAAAAAGCTATTCGGGTAGGCAATGATATTCTGCGCGGGGAAAAACCTGAAATATCGACGATTCTGATTCCAGTGAAGTTGGTAACTCACGACAACCTAAGTAGCTATAAAGGTTGGTGAACCCAATTTTTGATTTGAGATTGGAAAGTTTAGGATTTAAACTTGAGGAGCAAAATGAATGTGAAAAGGATTGCAACTGTCGCTAGTGTATTAAGTATCATCAGTGGTGCTATTGTTGGCTGCACAAATACTTCTCCAAACGATAACACCTCTACTAACACCGATACCAACACTGCTACCAATGTCAGTATAAAAAGCCAAGATAGTGGAGATGCAAAATTACGAGCTGTTGGCGTCACTCTTGGTGATTTAAGTAACCCCTTCTTTGTTCTTATGGGGAAAGGTGCGGAGAAAGAAGCGAAGAAAATCGGAGGTAATGATGTCAAAGTGACTGTAGTATCCAGTGGCTACGATTTGAACCAGCAAACCAACCAAATCGAAAATTTCGTTGCTGCTGATACTGACATCATTATCTTGAATGCTGCTGATAGTAAAGGAATTACACCAGCAGTTGAGAAAGCAAGACAAGCAGGCAAGATCGTGATTGCAGTGGATACAGCCATTAGTGGAGAAGTGGATGCCACAGTGACTACCAATAATGTACAAGCCGGAGAAGTTGGTTGCCAATACATTGTCGATCGCCTCAAAGGCAAAGGTAATGTGGTCATCGTCAACGGTCCTCCAGTCGCCTCAGTGATCGATCGGGTCAATGGTTGCGAAAAGGTCTTGTCTAAATACCCCGGTATGAAAGTCCTCTCAAAAGATCAGAACGCCGAAGGAAGCAGGGATGGAGGGCTGAGAGTGATGAGCGATTTGCTAACAACCTTCCCCAAGATTGATGCTGTCTTTGCTATTAACGATCCGAGCGGTGTTGGCGTAGATCTCGCAGCCAGTCAAGCAAAACGCAAAGACTTTTTCATTGTTGGAGTTGATGGTGCGCCAGAAGCGATCGAAGCGATCGCATCTAAAAACAGTCTATATGCTGCAACTGCAACTCAAGATCCAAGAGGGATGACTCAAAAAGCGGTTGAGGTTGGCAACAACATCCTACATGGCAAAAAACCCAGCAATCCCAACATTTTAATTCCAGTCAAGCTCGTTACGCGAGAGAACGTCAGCAGCTACAAGGGCTGGTAAGACCATTTGGGATTTTCGGTAAAAATTATGTAACTTGTTTTTGCAAGGTCTGCTCATGACAACAAATACTGAAACCTTGTTTCCCCAAGCATCAACCACCACCCCTGTATTGGAAATGCAAGGGATTACAAAACGATTTAATGGTGTACCTGCTCTTCAAAACGTGAATCTCACGATTTATCCGGGAGAAGTTCACGCTCTTATGGGTGAGAACGGGGCGGGTAAAAGCACCTTGATGAAAATTCTAGCTGGGGCTTACATCGCTGATGAAGGAGAAATTCGCATCAACGGTCAACCCGTCAAAATTACAGATCCGGGTACAGCACGTAAGTCGGGTATTAATCTCATTTATCAAGAACTGAATGTTGCACCCAACTTAACCGTCGCTGAAAATATTTTTATGGGTAGCGAGTTGCGGAAGGGTCAGTTTTTAGACCGCAAAGGTATGCAACTAGAAGCACAGCAAGTGCTGGAAAGTTTGGGAGCCAGCTTTGCAGCCCGCGACGTAGTTGGTACTTTGTCTATCGCCGAACAGCAACAGGTAGAAATTGCACGGGCGTTGAAGGACAAAAGCCGCATTTTAGTGATGGATGAGCCAACAGCAGCACTGTCGGATCGCGAAACAGAGCGTTTGTTTGAGATTGTTCGCAAATTGCGGAATGACGGCATTGCGATTATCTACATCAGTCACCGCATGGAAGAAATATATGCCCTAGCTGACCGAATTAGCGTCCTGCGCGATGGTCAATACATTGGCAGTTTGACACGGGATGAAATTTCTCCACAGCGATTGGTGCAGATGATGGTGGGTCGCTCCATGCAAGACTTTTACGAGCATCAACGGCAAACCAATCCCGGTGCAGTCGTGCTAGAAGTTAGAAATATTAGTGACGGACGCAAGATTGAACCAGCTAGCTTTAAAATTCGTGCTGGAGAAATTCTCGGATTAGCAGGGTTAGTTGGTGCGGGGCGCACGGAAGTGTCTCGGCTCATTTTTGGTGCCGATCCTAAAGTCAGTGGTGAAGTTTTCCTAAACGGTAACAAATTGGAGATTCACAACCCAAGCGACGCTATTGCAGCCGGAATTGGTTACGTCCCGGAAGACCGCAAAGACCAGGGTTTATTTCTGGAAATGAGTTCCCGCAAAAATATTGCCCTCAACACGCTGCAGGAGGATGCAAAAGCTGGTGTTGTTAACTGGGGTTCAGTCAACAGGTTGGCAACAGAAGCAGTAGAAAACTTTAATATCCGGCTCGCTAATTTGGAAATCAGAGCAGTGGATCTTTCTGGTGGCAATCAGCAGAAGCTTTTGCTAGCGCGGTGGTTAGCTATTAAACCGAGAGTCATCATGTTAGACGAACCGACACGTGGTGTCGATATCGGTGCCAAAAGCGAAATTTACCGAATTATGAGCGAGTTAGCAGCACAGGGCGTGGCTATTTTAATGGTTTCGAGCGAACTACCGGAGATTGTCGGGATGAGCGATCGCGTCTTAGTGATGCGGGAAGGAAAGTTAGTGGGCGAACTTGATGGTAGCCCTGGGAAAGAAATTACCCAAGAAAACATTATGCACTATGCAACTGGAGCATCGGAGGTACTAGCATCATGAGTCAAACCTTAAGACCTGTTGATAATAAGGTGGGCAAGAATTCAACATCGCGCAAGCGCAAACCGATTAACACCCTGCTTGAGGTTGCAGGAATTCTGCCAATTTTATTACTGATTTGCATCTTATTTACAGTCGTTTCTCCGAACTTCCTGACAGTCGGTAATGTTGTCAATATCTTGCGTCAGGCATCAATTAATATTGTGCTGGCAACAGGAATGACGTTTGTGATTCTGACAGGAGGTATTGACCTTTCCGTTGGGTCAATATTGGCTGTTTCGGCTGTAGTTGCAGTGTTAGTATCGCTACTTCCTGCTTTAGGTTGGGCGGCGGTACCTGCTGGGTTGCTCACAGGATTGCTTTTAGGTTTAGTTAACGGTGCTCTCATCACCTTTTTAGATGTACCACCTTTTATTGTCACCTTGGGTTCGCTAACTGCTTTACGGGGTGCTGCCTTTTTGGTTGCCAACGGTACAACGGTAATTAATCGTGACATAAATTTTGCTTGGGTTGGTAATAACTACGTCGGTCCCCTTCCCTGGCTGGTTATTATTGCCCTGTTAACTGTAGCTGCAAGTTGGTTTGTCCTGCGACAAACTGTTTTGGGAGTACAAATCTATGCTGTTGGTGGTAACGAACGAGCAGCAAGACTGACAGGTATTAAAGTTAACAGAGTGTTGCTATTTGTTTACGGTGTGAGTGGGTTGCTAGCAGGTTTGGCAGGAATCATGAGTGCCAGCCGTCTTTATAGTGCCACTGGTATGTTAGGTCAAGGTTACGAGTTAGATGCGATCGCTGCTGTTATTTTAGGTGGCACTAGTTTTACAGGTGGTATTGGCACCATTGGCGGAACTCTTTTAGGTGCATTAATCATTGCTGTTCTCAACAACGGTTTAACCTTGTTGAACATGTCTTACTTCTGGCAACTTGTTGTCAAAGGACTGGTAATTATTGTGGCGGTGATGATCGATCGCCTCCGCAGACGTTCGAGACGATAGTAACAGCAAACAGTCATCAGTGACTGGTACTCTTCGGGTTCGTTCGCCAGTCACTAAGGCGCGGAAAAGCTGCCTGTAGCGCTGGACTTACCAGCGATCGGCTTCTCAAGTCTAACCCCAATTCTCTCCATCCCCCTATTTACTAGATACAACCATGTCCTCAACTACGACTCGTCGTAAAGCAAACACGTATTACGTTATTCTGATTGCTGGTGCTGCTGCCCTCGGCGGCTTTTTATTCGGTTTTGATACTGCTGTCATTAATGGTGCTGTTGCGGCTCTGACCAAAACTTTCAACGCTAGCAGTATAGAGACTGGTTTGGCAGTATCCTTAGCATTGTTAGGTTCTGCAATAGGAGCCTTTTATGCAGGGAAAATTGCCGATCGCTATGGTCGAGTCAAAGCAATGATAGTTGCTTCAATCTTGTTTACCATCAGTGCTATTGGCTCTGGGCTTCCCGTAGGTATATGGGATTTTACCTTTTGGCGCACAGTGGGTGGAGTTGCAGTCGGTATTGCTAGTGCGATCGCACCCGCTTACATTGCAGAGTGTTCTCCCACCCATTTGCGGGGAAGGTTGGGCTCTCTCCAACAACTGGCGATTGTCGTCGGTATTTTTATATCACTGTTATGCGATTACTTTATTGCCGTATCCGCAGGTTCAGCTGAATCGCCGTTTTTGTTTGGAATTGCCGCTTGGCGCTGGATGTTTTGGACAGAAATTCCTCCTGCCATCCTTTATGGTATGGCTGCTTTAACGATTCCCGAATCTCCTCGGTACTTGGTTGCTCAAGGAAGGGAACCAGAAGCTGCTAACGTTTTGACGAAAATTTTGGGCGGTAACGTATTTGCCAAAATCGAGGAAATTCGGCAAACAGTTCTTCGAGAACGGGAGCCTCAATTTTCTGACCTTTTTGGAAGAAGCGGCAGACTCCTGCCTATTGTTTGGATAGGAATAGGTTTGTCTGTATTCCAGCAATTTGTTGGTATTAATGTAATCTTTTATTATAGCAGTATTCTGTGGCGGGCAGTTGGTTTTTCGGAAAAAAATTCCCTTACCATCACGGTGATCACCGGAGCTGTAAATATTCTGACGACACTCATTGCGATCGCATTTGTAGATAAATTCGGCCGCAAGCCCTTGCTAGTTCTGGGCTCACTTGGTATGACAGTAACATTAGGAACAATGGCTGTCATTTTTGGAAATGCTCAAGTAGATCCTGCGGGTAACCCCACTCTCACTGGTTCAGCAGGGACTATAGCTCTCATAGCAGCGAACCTGTATGTCTTTTGCTTTGGTTTTTCCTGGGGTCCAGTTGTTTGGGTGCTGTTAGGAGAAATGTTTAATAACAAGATTCGAGCAGCTGCACTGTCCATTGCGGCTGCCATGCAATGGGTTGCCAATTTCGTTGTTTCCACAACATTTCCTCCCATATTGCAATACTTTGGGTTGGGTGCTGCCTATGGTCTGTATACAACTGCAGCAGCTATATCATTGTTTTTCGTTCTCTTCTTTATTAAGGAAACCAAGGGCATTGAGTTAGAAAGTATGTAATTTATAAGAGTTGCAAGATACCCAACTTCTTTAAGAAGTTGGGTATAGGAGATTTTACATTTCAGCGCATAGTTTGTTTTTAACTAATATAAATTAGGACGTTTTATGTTGAAATTTTTTTTATATAGTTTTCCGTTTATGCTGTTAATATGCCCTGCTGTCTGGGCAGCACCTCCAGAAGAGAATTCTAAAAACTTGCAAGGACAAGTCACTTCTGTTTCCGAACTTTCCGATGTCAAACCAACTGATTGGGCTTTTCAAGCATTGCAATCGCTAGTTGAACGCTACGGTTGCATTGCAGGTTACCCTAACTCCACTTATCGCGGTAACCGTGCTCTCAGTCGTTATGAGTTTGCAGCCGGGTTAAATACTTGCATGAACAGGATTTCTGAATTACTTGCAACCAGTACGAGCGAACTAGTGAGGAAGGAAGATCTGGCAGTGCTGCAAAAGTTGCAAACAGAATTTACGACAGAACTAACGACTTTACGCGGGCGGGTAGATGTACTTGAAGCACGCACGGCAACACTAGAAGCACAACAGTTTTCCACAACGACCAAATTAAATGCCCAAATTATTACTGCTATCAGCGATACTTTTGGTAATAGTGTAGGTGGTAATGGCGATCGCTCGGAAGCCTATTTTGCAGATCGGGGTCGTCTTAACTTTGAAAGCAGTTTTACGGGCAAAGATTTATTACGAGTTCGTCTGGAATTTGGCAACTTCTTAAATTCTAATGGTACAAGTCAAATTGCCTCAGCCACGGGTACGGGCATGACGCGCTTGAATTTTGACACTGATAGTAACAATGACCTGAGCATTCCTCACGTTCGTTATTACTTCCCGGTTAGTGACTCTCTTTCTTTTGTAGTTGGACCCACAGGTATAGGCTATACAGATATAACGGACACAGTCACTCCTGCCACGATCGCAGATGATGGTAACGGTGTCCCATCGCTATTTGGTCAATACAATCCTGTCTTCCGACGGGGTGGTGGTGGTGCAGCCGTTAACTGGAAGCTCACTAAAGACTTAACTCTGACACTAGGCTATTTGGCGAACAATCCCAATGTTCCATCTGACAAAAATGGGTTATTTAACGGTGGATACAATGCGCTCGCCCACTTAGTCTATTATGGCAAACAAGGTGCGGTTGGTGTTGCTTACTCTCACGGGTACAACCCCAGTAGAACAGTCAGTCTTATAGGTGGAACGGGTAGTGTCTTGGCAAATGCGCCCTTTGGAAACAACATAGCAACTTCCAACAACATAGTTGGGGCGCAAGGATACTATCGCTTTTCGCCCCATTTTCAGATCCACGCTTGGGGCGGATATATCTGGGCAAATGCGAAAAACTCGGGGTTCAGCGATATTTCCAATGGCACCGGCGGAACCGATTCACTTTTTGTAAGAAGTGGTGACAATGCCAATGCTTGGTATGGGGCAATTGGTATGTCCTTTCCAGATGTCGGAGGGAAAGGTAACCTTCCAGGAATCCTCTTTGGGTTACCACCACACGTTTCTAACAGCGATGTTCGTAAAGATAGCGATCGCGCTTACCACGTTGAAGCGTTCTACCGCTGGCGTTTAAATACCAATATCTCAGTCACTCCCGGTTTCTGGGTAGTTATTAACCCAGAAAATAACAGCGACAATGATACTCAATATGTGGGTGTGATTCGCACAACCTTTGATTTTTAAGTTGCTTAAGCTAACCTAAATCAGGGTTTTCACCCTGGCTTTTGCTTTATCAAACTCGAGATGTTTTCATCGCAACTGTTTGCTCTGTCGATCGTGGCAACGAATTAGCACGGATAGCGCGGAACATCCCGAATCGGCAGAGCCCCGCGCCAAATGCAAGCCGCATCAGAAGCAAGGTAGGTACTTCGCGCAGAGATTTTATGAAACCAGATAAACCAAAACGTACCAATCCCTCTGGGCGAGCCACTCCTTGCCAAATAGAATCCAGCCAAGAAGGAAGTGTTTGTACCGTCCAGTCTGCTGTCATCACTTCCCCCTCGACCAATCCCGTCGCTACTAAAAGCTCGGAAAAGCCTTCAATGCTGGAAAAAGCTGGATGAGACCACTGATCTAGAAGTTGTTTCATGACTGGTTTCTCCCAAAAATTGAGCGGGTTTTGGCGATCGTCTCTTTGATTCCAGTCAGCTAAAACCATAATTCCACCCGGTTTTAGCACCCGCATCAACTCTCTGGCAAAAATAGCTTTATTTGGCATATGCGGTCCGGCTTCAATCGACCAAACGACATCAAAACTAGCATCTGGGAAAGAAAGTGCCATGGCATCATCCACAAGAAACTTGACGTCAAGTTCCTGAGAAGTTAACTGCTGGGCGCGTTGGACTTGTTGGGGACTGATAGTAATACCTGTGACTGCAAATCCGTAATCCCGTGCCAAAATGCGACTGCTACCCCCAATTCCACAGCCAACATCTAAGACGGTAGTACCGGGGGGTAATTTGTCTAAACCTCCCCAACGTACCATTTCATGCACAAAGTCAGATTTAGCAGCTAGAAAATCCTTCCTTTGTGGGGGTGAACCATAATGACCTAAGTGGATGTGTTCGCCCCAGTAAAACTCCAGAATACCGTCTTCAGTCCATTGGTCATAGGAATTGGCTACGGATTTAGATGATTGATAACGTCTTGCAGTTATTAGATACAACGCGAGCAAGACCATCAGTAATGCAAGAAGAACTCCCAGCGTAGAAAAAAACCAATTCATGGAAATAACATCTTAATATTTATTTACAATTTTATCCTATTGCTCAACTAGAAGAATCTTAAATTGCTCTTAGTCATTGATTCGGAACCGAACAAGCAGTTTTTTTCAAATAAACGCTGAAATTGTTACAAGCCATTCTATCTAGGGAACTCTAACTGTGGTGGATACGGATGGAAATTCAGTGATGGCAGCTACCTCTGCTTGGTTAGATATAGTTAATGGGATTTTGACAGGTGGGATGTTGTTACTATTAGGGATAACACTCACGAACCTCGGTTGTGCCAACGCCCAAGTGAGTGCTGATGGCACTCTCAATACCACTGTTTCTCAAACTGGCAACAATCATTTCACCATCACCAATGGCAACAGGGTAGGCAATAATTTATTTCATAGTTTCGCTCAGTTTTCAGTTCCTACAGGAGGAACTGCAATTTTTGACAATACTAGTGATGTACAGAACATTTTCAGTCGTGTTACAGGGGGTCATGCTTCTAATATTGATGGATTAATTCGGGTAAATGGTGCTACCAATCTGTTCTTGCTGAATCCATCTGGTATCTTTTTCGGTCCCGGTGCTGAATTAAATATTGGTGGTTCTTTTTTAGGAACAACTGCCAATAGTATTAAGTTTGCCGATAATACACAGTTTAGTGCTGTTAATCCCTCAGCATCTCCTTTGTTAACAATTAGCGTCCCCATTGGTTTACAATTTGGGCAAGACGCAGGACCGATCGCGGTGAAAAATTTAGGTCATCGTTTGAAAGTTGGTAGTTTTGTTCTCGCTTATGACCCCGCGCAGAATCCGTCTGGATTAAGGGTAAATCCTGGTAAAACACTGGCGTTGCTAGGTAATAAAATTGACTTTTCCGGTGGTGTTCTCGGTGCTACCAACGGATCTATTGAACTCGGTAGTGTTGAGTTAGGAAGTGTTGGTCTGAACCAAACCACACAGGGTTGGACATTTGATTTTTCTAATGTAGAAAACTGGAACGACATCCAGTTGACTCAGCGATCGCTGCTAGATGGTACTGGTTTCGGTAGCAGTAAAATTCAACTCCAGGCTAAAAATATTGCCATCTCAGGTAACTCATTTGTGGGCACTCAAAACCTAGGTTCGCTAGCACAGGATCGGATTCAGGTCAATGCAACGGAATCTTTGAAAATTGCCGAAACAAGCTATTTAGCAAGTATAACTTTGAATACAGGTAAAGGAGCAGACATATCTGTCTCTACCCGACAACTACAACTTCAGAATGGCGGACAAATTACTAGTAGTACTTTAAGATCGGGTACAAGCGGTGATGTTATTATCCATGCATCTGAGTTTATCCAGAGTAATGGGTTTTCTTCAGACTTTTTTACTTCTTCAACAATTTCGTCAGGCTCCTTAGGTTCCGGTAAAACAGGAGATATTCATCTACTAACCCAAAAACTGAGCGTGACTAACAGCGCTAGTATTCAAACATATACATATGGCTCGGGGAACGGTGGCGATCTTTACCTTAATGTTTCCGATTCAATTAACCTTGTTGGGAACAATGCTGTGACCTCCGTACTCAGTAGTGTAGGCTCATCAACATTCGGTACTGGCAATGCTGGTAACGCGATCGTCACAACTGCAAAATTGACTGTGGACAATGGGGGTACTTTTGGCTCTTTGACTCTTGGTGCGGGTAATGCTGGTAACCTGAGCGTCATAGCCTCAGACTCGATTGAGGTACGCGGTGCAGCACCAAGTGGCAACGTGACAAGTAGCCTTGGGGCTTACGGACTTATTTTGAGTTCAAAGACTCGGGCTTTGCTTAATATCACAACTCCCCTCAGTGGAAATGCGGGTACAGTTATACTGACAACACCGGAATTGCGAGTTTCAGATCGAGGAAATGTAGCAGTTAGAAATGATGGTACAGGCAATGCAGGTAATCTTGAGATTAATGCAGATCGGGTCATTCTCACAAAGCAAGGTACGATTACTGCTGCTACGCAATTTGGCAATGGCGGAAATCTACTTCTCAATGTTCAAAAAACTTTACTCATGCGTGGTAACAGCAAACTTTCAGCAGAAGCAAGGGAAGGAGGTAACGGGGGCAATATTACGCTCAATGCTCCTTTTATTGTGGCAGTTCCTAAAGAAAATAGTGATATTGTTGCCAATGCTGTACGCGGACGCGGTGGCAACATTCTAGTCACCACTCAAGGATTACTGGGGCTAAAGTTTCGTCCCCAACTGACTTCTGAAAGTGACATCACCGCCAGTTCCGAATTTGGATTGAGCGGTACAGTTCAAATTAATACCATCGGCATCGCTCCAAATACTGCTGTCGTAGAATTGCCAGCAAACGTAGTCGATCCATCTCAGCAAATTGCCACAGATTGTGCAGGTTCTCAAAGCAGTCGCTTTGTGGCAACAGGACGTGGTGGTATACCGCAAAATCCCAATCAACAACTAAGCAGCGATCGCACTTGGGATGATACACGCGATCTGTCTGCTTACCGAAAAACAACTGATGTTGCTCTCCAAACGCCCCTATTTCCAGAACTGCTTGTAGAAGCTACAACTTGGCATCGCAATGCCAACGGAGAGTTGGAGTTAATTGCACCGCCATCTCTCACTCACACACAAAAATTGCTGACCTGTGCTGATATTGTCAAACAACACTAGTACATAAAAGCTCGTGTTAAAAGCCATTCTATTTGGGGAACTCTAACCATACACAGGTACGGAAAAAATTAACTGATGAAAGTTACCTCTGTTCGATTGAGTTGCGTCAAGAGAATAATAACAACTGGGGTGCTATTACCATTGGGGATAATGTTCCCCGACATTAGATATGTTAACGCTCAAGTCAGTTCTGATGGTACTCTCAACACCAGTGTTTCCCAAAGCGGCGATCGCTTCATTATCACTAACGGCAGTGCTACAGGCAGCAACCTGTTTCACAGCTTTCGTCAATTTTCCGTTCCCACAGGTGGTTCAGCCACCTTTGATTTAGCCAATACGCCCAACATTTCCACCATCTTCAGTCGCGTCACCTCTGGCAGTATTTCTCAGATTGATGGCTTAATTGAGACCATTAACAGCAATCATCCCGTGAGTCTGTTTTTAATCAATCCTAGTGGAATTATTTTTGGAGCGAATGCAAAACTCAATATTGGCGGCTCATTCATTGGTACAACGGCAAGTAGCATTAAATTTGCCGATGGCATGGAGTTGAAAGCCACTGAGGCAATGGCACCTCCTATGCTGACGGTGAGCGTACCCATTGGCTTGCAGTTTGGTCCAAACTCAGGTGCCATCTCCGTTCAAAATGCCAGCCCTTCCCTTTCGGAAACTTCACCAGGCATCACCCCGATGCCTGGAAAGACACTCGCTTTGCTGGGAAATGGCATTGATTTAGCAGGAGGCATTTTAAAAACCGTAGATGGTTTGATTGAACTTAGAAGTGTTCGCTCGGGACAAATTAACCTTCAAGAAGCATCTGTTGGGTGGGCATTTGATTATGCCGGTGTTGGGGAAGGACTGAGCGATATCTACTTGAGCGAGCAGGCAAAAGTATCGGGCTTTGGATTTGGAAGTAGTACAATCCAAATGCATGGCAGAAATATCAGCATTGTGGAAGGTTCAACTGTGACTACTCAAAATCAAGGTAGTTTTTCATCAGATCGAATTGCGATTCATGCCACTGAGTTGTTCAGTCTTGAAGGCACAAATCCACAAGGAAAACGCAGCCAAGTGACAAGCAGCACTATTGGCATGGGGAAGGGAGGAGATATTACAATCTCAACCGGACAACTCTTACTGCGGGATGGGGCCCAAATCCTTGCTCAAAACTCGAGTTCGGGGCAGGGTGGGAATATCGTGGTGAGGGCTGCCGAGTTTATCTCAGCAAATGGACTTAACCCTGTCAATCCTTTAGAAAGTACATCAATTCTGACAGGCACACTTGGTTCGGGAAAAGCAGGAAATGTGGCTCTTTCAACCCAAAAACTCATAGTTGCTAACGGCGCTGCTATTGGGTCACTTACTGGCACAACTGCCGATAGTGGCGATGTCCAGATTAATGCCTCAGACTCGATAGATGTTGTTGGAATTAACAACATTACATTTCTTCCTACCTTTGTGGCATCATTAACAGTAGTACGTGGAAATGCCGGTAATCTGACGATTTCAACAGCGCGACTCACAGTTAGAGATGGCAGCTTAATTTCTTCTTTGACTAGCGCAACAGGAAATGCCGGTCATGTCAAAATCGTAGCATCAGAGTTTATTGATATAAACGGTGCTTCACCGGATGGCTTTCTCACTAGCAGCATTGGTTCTAATGCAGTACGCTTTCATCCTATCACCCGTACAACTTATAACCTAACGGAATTGCCCAAAGGGAATGCTGGAGGTGTATTCCTCATAACGCCACAACTGCGCGTTAAGGATCGAGCCGAGGTGGGGGTCAGAAATGACGGTACGGGCAATGCAGGGAATTTAGAGATCTATGCAGATTCAGTTGTCCTAAACAATCGAGGAGCAATTTCTGCCGCCACCCAATCTGGAAACGGCGGCAACTTACTTCTGAATGCTCAACAATTGTTGCTGATTGACGGGAATAGCAAAATTTCTGTGGAAGCAAAGGGAACTGGAGATGGTGGCAATATCGCGATAAATGCTCCCATCGTTGTCGGTTTAAACAACAGTGATATTGTTGCTAATGCCATACAAGGTAGAGGCGGCAATATCCAAATTACCACACAAGGAATTTTTGGATTGAAGTTCCGTTCCCAACTGACTCCTGAGAATGATATCACTGCGAGTTCCCAATCTGGGGTGAGCGGTACAGTGCAAATTAATACCATCGGTATTGCTCCAAACACTGCTGTCGTAGAACTGCCAGCAAACGTAGTCGATCCATCTCAGCAAATTGCCACAGGTTGTGCGGGTTCTCAAAGCAATCGCTTTGTGGCAACAGGACGCGGTGGTATACCGCAAAGCCCCATTATGCAAACAGTAGGAGAGCGCACTTGGGATGATACACGCGATTTGTCTGCTTACCGACAAACAAATAAGGTGACAGCCCAAACTCCCCCGTTACCGGAGGTTCTCGTTGAAGCGACTTCCTGGCATCGCAATGCCAAAGGCGAGTTGGAGTTAATTGCACCGCCATCTCTCGCTCCCAAACAACAATTGCTAACCTGCGCTGATATTGTCAAACAACACTAGCACGCAAAAGCTCGTGTTAAAAGTTATTCCATTTGGGGAACTCTAGCCATACACAGGTACGGAAAAAATTAACTGATGAAAGCTGCCTCTGTTCGATTGGGTTTGGTCAAGAGAATAATAACAACTGGGGTGCTATTACCATTGGGGATAATGCTCTTCGATCTTGGATGCGCCAAAGCTCAAGTTAGTTCTGATGGTACTCTCAACACCAGTGTTTCTCAAAATGGCGATCGCTTCATTATCACTAACGGCACTGCTACAGGCAGCAACCTGTTTCACAGCTTTCGTCAATTTTCCGTTCCCACAGGTGGTTCAGCCACCTTTGATTTAGCCAATACGCCCAACATTTCCACCATCTTCAGTCGCGTCACCTCTGGCAGTATTTCTCAGATTGATGGCTTAATTGAGACCATTAACAGCAATCATCCCGTGAGTCTGTTTTTAATCAATCCTAGTGGAATTATTTTTGGAGCGAATGCAAAACTCAATATTGGCGGCTCATTCATTGGTACAACGGCAAGTAGCATTAAATTTGCCGATGGCGTAGAGTTGAAAGCCACTGAGGCAATGGTACCTCCCCTGCTGACGCTGAGCGTACCCATCGGCTTGCAGTTTGGTCCAAACTCAGGTGCCATCTCCGTTCAAAACACGAGCCATTCTCCCTCGGAAACTTCACCAGGCATAGGGGTGATGGCTGGAAAGACACTCGCTTTGCTGGGAAATGGCATTGACTTAGCAGGAGGCATTTTAAAAACCGTGGATGGCTCCATTGAACTTGGCAGCGTTCGCTCGGGACAAGTTGATCTTCAGGAAGTATCCCTTGGGTGGGCATTTGATTACTCTAACGTTGGGGAGGAACTGAGCGACATCCACTTGAGTAGGCAAGCACAAGTCTCTGGGTTGGGATTTGGAAGTAGTGCAATCCAAATGCATGGCAGAAATATCAGCATTGTGGAAGGTTCGGCTGTGACTACTCAAAATCTCGGTTCTCTCTCATCTGACCGGATTGCGATTCATGCTACTGAATTGTTCAGTCTTGAAGGCACAAACCCACAAGGAACTATACGCAACCAAGTGGCAAGCAGCGCTCTTGGTTTGGGGAAGGGAGGAGATATTACAATCTCGACCGGACAACTCTTGCTACGAGGTGGAGCCCAAATCACGACTCAAAGCGTTAGTTCGGGGCAGGGTGGGAATATCGTAGTGAAGGTCTCCGAGTCAATCTTAGCGAGTGGATTTAACCCTATCAATCCTTCAGCAAGTACATCAATTTTGACAAACTCAGCTGGTTCTGGAAAAGCAGGAAATGTGGCTCTTTCAACCCAAAAACTCATAGTTGCTAACGGCGCTACTATTGGATCGACTACTTTCACAACTGGCGATAGTGGGGCTGTCCAAATTGATGCTTCAGACTCGATCGATGTTTCTGGAATTAACAACATTACATTTCTCCCTAGCATTGTAGCTTCATCAACAATAGGATATGGGAATGCAGGTAGTCTGACGATCTCAACGGCGCGACTTATCGTTAGAGAAGGAGGTTTAGTTTCTTCTTCGACTGGCGCAATAGGAAATGCTGGTAACGTTAAGATTACAGCATCAGAGTTTATTGACGTAAATGGTGCATCGTCGCACAGCTTTCTCACTAGCAGCATTGGTTCTAATGCACTCCGCCTCGATCCTGTTACCCGTAAAATTTATAACCTACCCGAAATTCCCAATGGGAATGCTGGAGGTGTAGTCCTCATAACGCCACAATTGCATATTACGGATCGAGCCGAGGTAGGAGTAAAAAATGATGGTACGGGCCACGCAGGGAATTTCGAGATTTATGCAGATTCGATTGTCCTGAACAATCGAGGAGCAATTTCCGCCGCCACCCAATCTGGAAACGGTGGCAACCTACTTCTGAATGCTCGACAACTGTTGCTTATCGATGGGAATAGCAAAATTTCTGTGGAAGCAAAGGGGGCTGGTGATGGTGGCAATATCTCGATGAACACTCCCGTCGTTGTCGGTTACAACAACAGCGATATTATTGCAAATGCCATACAAGGCAGAGGCGGCAATATCCAAATTACCACACAGGGAATTTTTGGATTGAAGTTCCGTCCCCAATTAACTTCTGAGAATGACATCACCGCCAGTTCCCAATCTGGGGTAAGCGGTACGGTTCAAATTAATACCATCGGCATCACTCCAAATATTGCTGTTGTAGAATTGCCAGCAAACGTAGTCGATCCCTCTCAACAAATTGCAAGTGGCTGTGCGGGTTCTCAAAGCAGTCGCTTTGTGGCAACAGGACGCGGTGGCATACCGCAAAATCCCAATCAACAACTAAGCAGCGATCGCACTTGGGATGATATACGCGATTTGTCTGCTTACCGCCAAACTCGTGAGGTGACAGCCCAAATTCCCCCATTACCGGCGGTTCTCGTCGAAGCGACTTCCTGGCATCGCAACGCCGAAGGAAAAATTGAGTTAGTTGCACCGCCATCTCTTGCTCCCAAACAACCATTGCTGACCTGCGCTGACATTGTCAAACAACATTAGCACGCAAAAGCTCGTGTTAAAAGTTACTTCATTTAGGGAATCATAACTATGTACAAGTATTAAGAAAAATTAACTGATGAAAGCTGCCTCTGTTCGATTGAGTTGCGTCAAGAGAATAATAACAACTGGGGTGCTATTACCATTGGGGATAATGTTCCCCGACATTAGATATGTTAACGCTCAAGTCAGTTCTGATGGTACTCTCAACACCAGTGTTTCCCAAAGCGGCGATCGCTTCATTATCACTAACGGCAGTGCTACAGGCAGCAACCTGTTTCACAGCTTTCGTCAATTTTCCGTTCCCACAGGTGGTTCAGCCACCTTTGATTTAGCCAATACGCCCAACATTTCCACCATCTTCAGTCGCGTCACCTCTGGCAGTATTTCTCAGATTGACGGTTTAATTGAGACCATCAACGGCAATCGTCCCGTAAGTCTGTTTTTAATCAATCCCAGTGGAATTGTTTTTGGAGCAAATGCAAAACTCAATATTAGCGGCTCATTCATTGGTACAACGGCAACGAGCATTCAATTTGCTGATGGTGTGGAGTTGAAGGCAACTGAGGCGATGACACCCCCCATACTAACGGTAAGCGTACCCATAGGCTTGCAGTTTGGTCCAAACTCAGGTGCCATCTCCGTTCAAAATGCCAGCCCTTCCCTTTCGGAAAGTTCATCAGGCATAGGGGTGATGCCTGGAAAGACACTCGCTTTGCTGGGAAATGGCATTGATTTAGCGGGAGGCATTTTAAAAACCGTAGATGGCTCTATTGAACTTGGCAGCGTTCGCTCGGGACAAGTTAACCTTCAAGAAGCATCTGTTGGGTGGGCATTTGATTACTCCAACGTTGGGGAAGGACTGAGCGATCTCCACTTGAGTGAGCAAGCACAAGTCTCTGGGTTGGGATTTGGAAGTAGTGCAATTCAAATGCATGGCAGAAATATCAGCATTGTGGAAGGTTCGGCTGTGACCACTCAAAATCTCGGTTCTCGCTCATCAGATCGGATTGCGATTCATGCCACTGAGTTGTTCAGTCTTGAAGGCACAAACCCACAAGGAACTATACGCAGCCAAGTGGCAAGCAGCGCTCTTGGTTTGGGGAAGGGCGGAGATATTAGCGTTTTGACCAGACAACTCTTGCTACGAGGTGGAGCCCAAATCGCAACTCAAAGCGTTAGTTCGGGGCAGGGTGGGAATATCCTGGTGAGGGCTGTCGAGTTTATCTCAGCAAATGGACTTAACCCTGTCAATCCTTTAGAAAGTACATCAATTGCCACAACCTCAGCTGGTTCGGGAAAAGCAGGAAATGTCACTGTTTCAACCCAAAAACTCATGGTTGCTAACGGCGCTGGTATTGGGTCACTTACTAGCTCAACTGCCGATAGTGGCGATGTGCAGATTGATGCCTCAGACTCGATCGATGTTTCTGGAATTAATAACATTACATTTCTCCCTACCTTTGTAGCTTCATCAACAATAGGATATGGTAGTGCGGGTAATCTAAGCATTTCTACGGCACAACTCACAGTTAGAGATGGCGGCTTGGTTTCTTCTTTGACTAGCGCGATAGGAAATGCTGGCAATGTCAAGATTATCGCCTCAGACTTTATTGACGTAAACGGTGCATCACCAAATAATTTTGTCCACAGCAGCATTGGTTCTAGTGCAATACGCCTCGAATCTATCGATCCTGTCACCCGTGCAACTTATAACCTACCCGAAATTCCCAATGGAAATGCTGGAGGTGTAGTCCTGGTGACGCCACAACTGCGCGTTAAGGATGGATCTGAGGTGGGGGTCAGAAATGACGGTACGGGCAATGCAGGGAATTTCGAGATTTATGCAGATTCGATTGTCCTGAACAATCGAGGAGGGATTTCCGCCGCGACGCAATCTGGAACCGGCGGCAACCTACTTCTGAATGCTCGACAACTGTTGCTGATTGACGGGAATAGCAAAATTTCTGTGGAAGCAAAGGGAACTGGAGATGGTGGCAATATCGCGATAAACGCTCCGGTGGTTGTCGGTTTCAACAACAGCGATATTGTTGCTAATGCCATACAAGGTAGAGGCGGCAATATCCAAATTACCACACAAGGAATTTTTGGATTGAAGTTCCATCCCCAATTAACTTCTGAGAATGATATCACTGCGAGTTCCCAATCTGGGGTGAGCGGTACGGTTCAAATTAATACCATCGGCATTGCTCCAAATATTGCTGTTGTAGAATTGCCAGCAAACGTAGTCGATCCATCTCAGCAAATTGCCACAGGTTGTGCGGGTTCTCAAAGCAATCGCTTTGTGGCAACAGGACGCGGTGGCATACCGCAAAATCCCAATCAACAAGCAATAAGCGATCGCACCTGGGATGATACACGCGATTTGTCTGCTTACCAAAAAACTCGTGACGTTGTTGTCCAAACGCCCCTATCTCCAGAACTGCTTGTAGAAGCCACAACTTGGCATCGCAATACCAAAGGAGAGTTGGAGTTAATTGCACCGCCATCTCTCGGTGGCGAACAACAATTGCTAACCTGCGCTGATATTGTCAAACAACACTAGTACATAAAAGCTCGTGTTAAAAGTTATTCCATTTAGGGAATCATAACTATGTACAAGTATGGGAAAACAATTGATGAAAGCCACCTCTGTTCCATTAAGTTGCATCAAAAGGATGACAATAGCACAAATTATTCAAACTCAATCTCGTGAATGACTTATGCTTTTCCAAATGAAACGGTATCGTTGGCTATATATCAGTCTAAGCACTTTGAGCTTGTGTTTGGCAGTCACCATTATGCCTGCAAAAGCATCGTTACCAGTATTAACAACCTCTAACTTTAATGCGCCATCACTTATTTCCGCATCGTTTTCCCAGCCCAGTAACTTGCTAGAACAAGGAAGGAACTTCTACCGCTTGGGACGCTTTGCAGAAGCACTGACAGCTTGGCAAACAGCTGCACAGCAGTACAATATTCAAGGCGATCGCCTTAACGTTGCTCTCAGCTTGAGTTACCTCTCATTAGCACAACAAGAACTCAATCAGTGGGAAGCCGCCCGCCAATCTATTGAGCAAAGCCTAAAACTGTTGCAAGCAGCTACACCTCCTGCTGATGCAATTCTCTGGGCGCAAGCACTCAACACTCAAGCCAATTTGCAACTGCACGTTGGCAAAGCCGAAATTGCTCTTGAAACTTGGCAACAAGCTCAAAAATTTTACGAGCAAGCAGGCGATACGATGGGAAGCTTGGGGAGCCAGATCAATCAAGCACAAGCTTTACAAAGTTTAGGATTTTACCGTCGCTCCAAACAGCAATTAGAGGCGATCTCCCAAAAGCTTAAAGCGATGCCAAATTCTGAAATCAAAGTCAGTGGGTTGCGCTCCCTTGGCTTAACCCTGCAAACGATCGGCGATCTTAAAAGTCAAGAGGTTTTGGAGGAAAGTTTAGAGATTGCTCGCAAAATAGAAGCCAAACCCCACTTAAGTTCTATCCTTCTAAGCTTGGGAAAAAATGCTGTAGACTTGCAAGATCCTAACGCAGCACTGGATTATTTTGAACAGGCAGAACAAGTCGCTACCAACCCAGGCGATCGGTTGCAAGCAAGTTTAGCTCGTTTTAAACTTTTCCTCAACCACAATAAACCCGAGCTTGCAGCCCCACTTGCACCTCAACTGTTACAACAATTTCAGACACTTCCCACCAGTCACAGTTCTCTTTACGCTGCTATCAATTTTGTTGCTACCCTCAACGGGGGTGAAAGCCCTTCCCAAATTTTACCACTTAAAGACCAGGCGCAACTCATGGCGGCCACAGTTCAATCTGCACGCCAGATTCAAGATGCTCGCGCAGAAGCTTATGCACTGCATCAATGGGGTCAACTCTATCGTCAGATGCAGCAGTGGTCAGAAGCAAAGCAACTCGCTCAACAATCCCTCAATATTGCTCGTCAACTCCAAGCTGAAGATATCATTGCTCAATCAGCTTGGCAGGTAGGACAATTACACAAGCAACAAGGCGAACGAATTCAAGCAATTAGCGCCTATACCGAAGCGGTGAGAGCACTCAAAGCATTGCGGGGAGATTTGGTTGCTGTCAACGCTGATGTCCAGTTCTCTTTCCGCAAAAGTGTGGAGCCCGTATACCGAGAACTAGTTGGTTTACTCCTAGATGGACAACCGAGTCAAGCAGCACTAGTACAAGCCCGTGAATTGATTGAGTCTCTCCAACTTGCAGAACTTGATAACTACTTCAGGGAAGCGTGTTTAGATAAAGTCCAGCAAATTGACCGGGTTGACCCTACAGCCACAATCGTTTATCCCATTATCTTATCCGATCGGCTAGCACTGATTCTCTCAAATGCCGGACAACCACTTCGTTATTATGTCATTCACAAATCTCAAGCAGAAATTGAACAAACTATAAGTAAATTATTACTTTTTTTCAATCCAGTCTCAGATTCCCAAGAGCGGAAGCGGTTATCCCAACAAGTTTATGATTGGTTGATTAAACCGTTGGAAGTGGATCGAGCCCTTCAGGAGACGAAAACATTAGTGTTTGTTTTAGATGGTCAATTACGGAATATTCCAATAGCAGCTTTGTATGATGGCAAACAGTACCTCATTGAAAAGTATGCTGTTGCAATCTCGCCAGGATTGCAATTGATGGCGGCGCGATCGCTCCAGTTTCAAAACATCAAAGCCCTCGTAGGCGGTATCAGCCAATCTCGCGCTGGTTTTAGTGCTTTACCTGATGTGGAATTGGAACTCAAACATATTTCAAAGGCTGTACCATCTTCCGTTTTGTTGAATCAAGAGTTTACCAGCCAAGCTCTTGCCGCTCGGATGAGATCTAGTAACGCTGATGTTGTCCACTTAGCAACTCATGCACAGTTTAGCTCTCGCCTTGAAAATACATACTTAGTGACTTGGGATGGACAAATCAATATTAAAGATCTGTCAGAACTTTTAAAAAATCAGGGTAGCAATTCATCGAAAATTATTGAGTTATTAGTGTTAAGCGCTTGTGATACAGCAACAGGAGACGATCGCGCCGTCCTTGGAATTGCGGGTTTGGCTGTCAAATCTGGTGCCCGCTCAACCATTGCAACCCTATGGCCTGTCAAAGATAAAGCAGCTGCCATGCTCATGACTCGCTTCTACGATCGACTCAAACAACCCAGAATCTCCAAAGCTGAGGCATTACGCCAAGCACAAATGGATTTAATTCGCCAAACTGATTTCTTCGATCCGTTCTTTTGGTCTGCTTTCGTTTTAGTTGGCAATTGGTCTTAAATACGTACAATTACTGAGTTAATTTGAAAAAATAAAGACATTTTTTATGGAGTTTTAGTTAAGGGTAGTTTATACTGCTAATAATCTGCCACATTAATTTTGGTAGATTGCAAGCTCCCTGATTTTTTAAGGGTTAATCAATCGCGAATGGGGTTTAAGACCTTCCATCTAGTACTCTCATGTTTCTTGTTCCCCTCCTCTAGCTGGGAATATAGAGTATGAGATTCTGGCTCTCGTAGCAAATCACAAAAGGCGGGGCCCAAGGTGAAGGTACTTCGAGGCTCTGCTTCGGAATGAGGTGAGGGTCTGACTCATCATTCAATTTTAACGTATCTTTTATTACAAACAAAAAACGAGGTAGAAAATAGTGAAATCTTGGTATTTGATTAGTGTATTAAGCATTATTGCTCTAATCGCTAGCAATGCATGGACGAGCGCCCGTGCTATCACATTTACACCACCCCCTAACAATGGCGCTCCCAGACAAGCAACAGGAGGGGCTTCTCGTGGCAATCTCTTTACTCCCGTGTCTGGAAATGGCGCTCCCAGACAAGCAACGGGAGGGGCTTCTCGTGGCAATCTCTTTACTCCCGTGTCTGGAAATGGGGCTCCCAAACAAGCAACGGGAGGGGCTTCTCGTGGCAATCTCTTTACTCCCGTGTCTGGAAATGGGGCTCCCAAACAAGCAACGGGAGGGGCTTCTCGTGTTGGAAATTCTAACGTAAATCCTTTGATAGAGGCAGAAACCCCAGCAGCACTCATCGCTCTGTTACCCCAAACTTTTTATGGCACAACGGTGTCCGAACGCCCTACAATTTTGGTTTATTTGCCTCCTTCTAATGCAGAAGAAGCTGTATTCAGCCTGAAAGATGAAGCTGGCAATACGCAGTATCAGATGACTATTCCAGTGGCTGGAAAAATTGGAGTCATTGCTGTTAAATTGCCAGTTCACGCACCTGCTTTAGCCGTTGGAAAAAATTACCAATGGTTCTTGGCACTTAAAGTGGATGGACAACTCAGCCCAAGTACACCTTATGTCGATGGTTGGATACAACGTATTCAACCTAACGTTGAGTTAGCAACTGCAATGCAACAAAAAGATGCTTTCAAGCAGGCTGCTGCTTTTGGGAAAAACGGTGTTTGGTATGACTGTATAGCAACACTTGCTACTCTACACACTGCCCAACCTGCGAATGGAACCCTTGCCAAGCAATGGGCAGAACTTCTTTCCTCGGTTAGCTTAAAGGAAATTGCGACAGTTCCCGTTATTATTGACTAACTTATACAGGTGTTGGTGAAGTTAAGCTTTACCAATGCCAACTGCTGATATTAATGATATATATGGCGCAAATATGTGGCGCAAATTTCAAGCTTTTATCCAACGAACTCGCAGTATTTTGATTATTACTCCCAGTGTTACCCTAACAGTTCTGGTTGGGCAATCGCTGGGATTGTTCAATTTGCCTGAGTGGAAACTTCGGGATGAATGGGTTCGCCTACGCCAGGTGATGCCAATACAAGAGACAATAGCTAATGAAATTGTTGTTGTTACCATTGATGAACGTGATATCCAATCGGTGGGTAAATGGCCAATTCCAGATTGGGCACTGGCACAATTACTTGCAAAAATTCGGGCGCAACAACCCAGAGCTATTGGCTTGGATCTCTATCGGGATCTGCCAGAAGGAAAAGGGTACGAGCAACTGGTACAAATTTTCCGCACCACTCCTAACTTGTTTGGGGTCGAGAAAATTACTGGTGAACGAGTCAACCCTCCTCCAGAACTGAAAAAGCGCGATCGAGTCGGATTTGCAGATTTAGTTCTGGATGGAGATCGTCAGGTACGTCGTGCTCTCCTGACAGCAAAAGATGCAAAAGAGCAAGATACTCTTAAAGCAGGACTGGCAACTCGTGTGGCGCTACAGTATCTTGAAGCCGAAGGAATTGCATTAGAAAGCATTGACCCCCAGCAGCAAAAGTTTCGATTGGGTAAAGCGGTTTACTCACCACTTAAGAATCAAGAAGCCGGTTATCCAGAGATTGAGTTAGGCGGCTATCAAATTCTACTCAACTGGTACGGTTCGGAAACAGCTTTTCACACAGTGACTCTACGCGATGTATTAGCAGGGAAACTTCCAGCAAATTTAATACGCGATCGTATGGTATTTATTGGTTCAGTCGCTGCGAGTACCAATGATTTCTTCAGCACGCCCTTTAGTTCTTCCTTCATATCTGCCCAAAAACCTACACCCGGTGTTGTTGTTCACGCCAATATTGCTTACCAGCTAGTGCAAGGGGCAAAAGTAGGAAACACAAATCTCCATGGGGTTTCTGGCATTTTTCTACCGCTCTGGATTGTGTTTTGGTCTACCGTCGGTTCTACAGGGAGTTGGTACTTAGCTAGCGTGCGTACCGGTCGGCGAATTCCAGGTGGCAAAATTCTTTGGGCTACTGTACTCATTTGTGTGGCATATATGGCAAGTGCCTGCGGTATATTTTTGAATGGAGTGTTGATTCCAGTATCACCTGTTTTAGCTGCATTTATCAGCAGTGTAATCGCAACAACAAATGCTTATAAACAAAGGAAACTAGAAGAAACAAATCGCCAACTAGAAATTGCTAACAATCAACTATCAGATTATTCCAAAACCTTAGAGATCAAAGTCGAAGAGCGAACTCACGAACTGTTTGAGGCAAAGCTAGCTGCTGATGCTGCTAACCAAGCAAAAAGTGAGTTCCTAGCAAATATGAGCCACGAACTTCGCACACCGCTGAATGGCATCCTTGGATATGCACAACTGTTAGAGCGATCGCCAAATCTCACAGACAAAAGTCGGGAAGGAATCAGCATTATCCACCAGTGTGGCTCGCACCTGTTGATGCTGATCAACGATATTCTCGATCTCTCGAAAATAGAAGCTCGCAAACTAGAATTGGTGACAACAAACGTACATTTACTGACCTTTCTGCATAGTGTGACCGAGATTTGCAGTATCCGAGCCAAACAGAAAGGAATTGCGTTTAACGTTTTCATTAGCGATCGCCTACCATCTGCCATTCAAACAGATGAAAAGCGATTGCGGCAAGTGTTAATTAATTTACTAGGCAATGCTGTCAAATTCACAGATACTGGTAGCGTTACATTTAAAGTAAATGCGATCGCTCACCAGTGTCAACAATTGACAGGTGACACCGGACAAATAACACATCAAACAATTCGCTTCCAAATTGAAGATACGGGTATCGGGATGTCGCCAAAACAACTGGAGAAAATCTTCTTGCCTTTTGAACAAGTAGGCGACAGTGGCAAGCGAGCTGAGGGGACTGGTTTGGGATTGACTATCAGTCAAAGAATTGTGGCATTGATGGGAAGCCAAATTCAAGTACAAAGTCGTCTGGGTGAGGGGAGCGTGTTTTGGCTGGATTTAACAGTACCGCTTTCCCATGATTGGGATGCAAGAGTTGCGCCACTCAATCGGCAAATTATTGGAATTCAGAATAGTGAACCTCAGATTCTGATTATTGATGATGATGACAAGCACCGTTCCATGTTGATGGGTGTGTTGCAAGAAATTGGCTGTCGAACCTTGGAAGCAACTGATGGCAAACAAGGACTCCAGATGGTTGCCAAATACAAACCTGATGCGATTTTGCTTGATTTAGCCATGCCTCATATGGATGGTTTTGAGTTTATGGTTCATTTGCAAGCAAATCCGCAAACCCATGACATTCCTATTATCGTCTCCAGTGCTAACGTATTTGAGGAAAATCGTCAGCAGAGTTTACAAGCAGGGGCGCTCGCTTTTCTACCCAAACCCCTACAGATCGACGAACTGTTTAATATGCTGCAATCGGTGCTGGGAGTGGAGTGGATTTATGCTCAATCCACACCTCAGCAGTTATTTCCCAAACGTCAGGAAATTCCTGAGAGTGAGTGGGTTCTTCCATCCCAAGATGTTTTGCAACAACTTTATCACTTAGCAATGATGGGAGATATTCCAGCCATTGAGGGCATACTAGAAGCGTTAGCCCCTTCCGATCCAGGATTAGCATCCTTTGTGGCTGAATTGAGTCAACTGACTGCTAATTTCCAAACTAAACAAATACGTACATTTTTAAAAAACTGTATAACTAAGGAGACAAATAAATGATGGCTGATTCTTACTTAAAGTCAATACGTATTTTGTTAGTGGATGACAATCCAAATAATATTAAGGTACTTTCAGAAGCAATACACGCATATGGCTGGAAAGCTCTGATGGCAACAGACGGAGAGTCAGCGATCGAACAAACAGAATACGCTCAACCCGATCTCATTCTCCTAGATGTTATGATGCCCGGTATCGATGGATTTGAGACTTGTCGCAGATTGAAAGCCAATCCTGACACTCAGAATATCCCAATTGTGTTTATGACTGCTCTGTCAGATTCTACGGACAAAGTGAAAGGATTGGAAATTGGTGCAGTTGATTACATTACCAAACCCTTTCAGCAAGAAGAAGTCATTGCTCGATTAAAGTTACATCTTAAAATCTCTCATCTCACCCGTACTCTAGAACAAAGGGTACAAGAACGCACGGGACAATTAACCAAATCATTACAACAATTACAACAAACTCAACTACAACTGATCCAAAGTGAGAAAATGTCCACTCTAGGACAACTTGTTGCAGGTATTGGTCATGAGATTAATAACCCTATTGGTTTTATTGGAGGAAATTTCTGCCACATTGAGGAATATATAAACGATCTTCTGCGTTTATTGAGGCTCCAACAACAAAAGCTACCACCATCTCCAGATATTGAAGAGCTTATTGAAGAAATTGATTTAGAGTATTTAACTGAAGATTTACCAAAACTGCTAGCATCAATGCACCAAGGAATTGACCGTCTTAAGGACATTAGTCTCTCTCTTAGAACTTTTGCTCGTGCCGATATATCCTCTAAAGTTGAGTTTCAAATTCATGAAGGTATTGATAGCACTTTGATGCTTTTAAAACATAGATTAAAAGGTAACGGAGATTGCCCTACAATCGAAATTGTTAAACAGTATGGTGATTTACCAGCAATTACTTGCTATCCCGGACAACTGAACCAAGTTTTTATGAACATCATCGCTAATGCCATTGATGCATTTGATGACCTCGAACGCAGCAATTCTTCTCAAGAGATGGCTGCTTTTCCAAACACAATTACGCTCGCTACATCGGTTGATTCCGAGCAAGGAACTGTCACAATTTGCATCCAAGATAATGGTCCTGGTATAGTTCCTGAAATACAAGCTCGAATTTTTGAACCATCTTTTACAACCAAGCCTGTAGGTAAAGGGACTGGACTGGGATTAGCTATCAGCCACCAAATTATTGTTGACAAACATAACGGACAAATCAGCTGCTCATCAGTCCCCGGTACAGGTACGAAATTTACAATTACTCTTCCAATTGCGAGTGATTGTTAACTATCGAACAAACTTCCACTCTAAGGTTTTAATGGGTGAAGTCTGTAGTGCTTCTGAAAGTTCTTCATTACTGTCAAATTTTAATTTTTCCAGATAAGTAGCCTCTACATTTACAGTAAACTTGTCTTCTAAAAAAGGCCAAGGTTTGACTGTTACCCCATCACTGCGTTCTATCACATCATAACGATTGCCATCTGGCAGAGTAGCAATTTCTAAAGCACGTTCGCCCACAGGTAACATCCGATTGCACAAGATAAGGGACAGGCGATCGCACCACTGAAAAAACTCGTAAGCTTCTGCTGCGTCGTCTTTTGAAATATTCAACTCCTGTCGCCACTGTTCCTGATGTTGGAGTTGCTCGTCCAAAAACTTATCCAACTCTGGTGACTCTCCACGCTTACCTTCATTCAGAAAGCTCATGTGCATGGAAATCATCATTGCCACCCACCGTCCCCGATATCGAGCGTTGTGCGTGAGTTGTCGCAACTTGTTTATATCAGTTTTTTTAGCAAGAGTAAAGTCTAAAGGTGCGCCCGCTTCTGTCAGGTGATTGCCTTCCCATTCCTTTTCCAAATCGTCGTGATGGGAAATAGCAGCAATTGTCTCCAGCCAACGTACAGGACGTTTTGTAGGATGCCAGTGTCCGGCAATCTGAGCAGCAAGCAAAGCATGGGCGCGATGGTAAATCACTTCCCAACCTTTTTCGTGTAAATTAGCAATCATGAATTAAACTTAGATGCTCGTGTAATATGGATTTGCTTTCTCATATTGCACTGATTCAAAATAAAAATTCATCTTATCTAAGATAGGAATTGAGCACGGAAAAGTACGAAAAAAGCATTCTATGAATAGATTGACATCTAAAGATTGGATGATTATTACCCAACGACTGACTCCTTACTTATTTTTGCTGCCAGCAATGGTCATTTTAGGGTTAACCGTTTTTTGGCCCGCACTGCAAGCGTTTTACCTGAGTTTTACCCGATATGAATACGATCTAACCCAGATGCCACAGTGGGTGGGTTTAGCCAATTTTAACAAATTGTGGAAAGATCCAGTTTTTTGGAAAACTTTGGGGAACACCCTATTATACCTTGTAGGTGTCGTGCCAATTTTGGTGATTGCTCCCCTAGTACTGGCAATTTTAGTCAACCAAAAACTGCGTGGCATGAACTGGTTTAGAGCAGCGTATTACACGCCAGTTGTCATTTCCATGGTAGTTGCTGGGATCGCTTGGAGGTGGTTGTATGCAGAAACGGGTTTGCTAAACCAACTGCTTAAGGGTATTTTTCCAGGAGGAATTCCTTGGCTCACCAGTCCCCAATTGGCACTTTACAGCGTGATGGCTGTGACTGTTTGGAAGGGATTGGGTTACTACATGGTAATTTATCTAGCAGGGTTACAATCTATTCCCAGCGATATTTATGAAGCAGCAGCTATAGACGGCTCAGATGGTATTGGCAAGCATTGGGATATCACTATACCCTTGATGCAACCTTATTTGGGTTTAGTTGCAGTGATATCAGCAATTTCTGCCACTAAGGTATTTGAAGAAATATATATCATGACCCAAGGCGGACCGGGTAATAGCTCGAAGACGATTGTTTACTATTTATATGAGCAAGCATTTACAAACTTGGAAATTAACTATGCTTGTACGATTGGGCTCGTACTCTTTTTAATTATTTTGGGACTGTCTGTTTTGCGATTATCAATCGATCGCAGTACGGGAGAAACGTTGCAAAGCAGCCGCCTCTAATTTTTATGCCGCTACTCTTGACTTGCTTGATAAGTTGAGAGTCGCGGATTTGAATGACGACTTATAGTTATATTGGCGGCACAATAAGAATCAGTTTTCAAACGCTTCGCTACGAGCTTTCATGCGATCCATCACAGCCAGAGCTAAATCATAATATGTCAGATATGCAAAATTCCGTAGATTTATTTAGCCAACTGTTGCAAAAAGATGCTTCTGATGTACTTGCTTGGCTGAAAGATATTAGGTCAGGGCAATTAAAAGCTCCTAAAGACTTTAATTGGTTGGGCTTAGCTCAAGCAGCAGGAAGTAGGGCTCGATATAACTTTGATAATGGTGACACTACATCTGCCTTGCCTTGGGCAGAGGTAGGATTATTAATTTATGACCTACTAGTAAGTAAGGTAGAGTCTGACCAACAAGAAAGTTTTATATATAGTTCAATGCTACTGCGAGCATCTATGATACGAAGATTTAATGCTATTCCCGGTCATCCTATTCTTGATGCAGACAGAATTATTCACTGGTTCTTCGACAACTTGACTATGTCGCCCCAAGAAGCTCAAATTAAGACCTTGTCTTGTTGGGAAGATTTGAAAAATTCTCGAGAAGATTCTATAGAAACTCTGCTAGAATTAAAGCGGATTAAGGGTTACTTAGGTATCTTGCAATCGTTAATTGAAGATGAAAAAATTTCTCCAAATGAAGAATTAAAAACTTGGATTTCTATACGAAAGACATTACCATAAGGTTATTGCAAGTAGTCAATGCCCGATATATACTGTATAACGGATTTGTATATTTCCTAAAAAACGGTTCTTCCGTACTTAGTGGCCTAAAATATTCGGAAAATGCCAAAATAGTAAAGCCCGGATTTCAAAATTATTAAAATTTCTAAACCCAAATCCGCAGCGTTTTAATAGCTTCAATTTATTATTAATTCCTTCAACTACTCCGTTAGTTGTTCTTTTTTCAAAATATCCGACGACCTCACCAAACCATCGTTTAATTGTTGTGACGCTCTTCTGATAATATGGTTCGGCTTTTTTTAACAAATCAATTAATTTTAATGTTCCTTTTGCCCAGTCCTTACTCTTCTCAAAAAGAGCATGGAACTCTTCTTTTAAAGAGTGCATGATTCTTACTAATGGAGAAGCTTCCTTGACTTCTTCTAATTTTTTTTTGTTTGTTAGATAGCTTATCTTCTGCTTTTAGCAATGTATATTTACTGCCTTTTAAACTGTAAAACAATTTAGCTCTTTCCTTAGTTTTTAAGGATTTTGCTGCTGTTTTTTGCTCAATTCTTGCCTGATTTAACTCCTTGTGAATCATTTTTGTAACATGAAATCTGTCTACTGTTACCTCCGCATTTGGACAAATTTTTTTCACGCTTTGATTTATAGTTGCCTGTCATATCCATACTTACTTCTTCTATTTGAGATAAAACATTTTCTCCCCATAAACGCATGACTTTCTCTATCTCTACTTGTTTTCTTTCTGAGACTAAACCAATTAATTTATGAGTTTCTAAGTCTACTAAAACGACTATAAATTTTCCTTGACCTTTGACTAAACTAATTTCATCTATTCCTAAGGAGCGCAAATTTTTTACATCAATAGGTAAAATGTTTTTGACTATAGTTTTGAGCATTGATTCGACTTCTTCTGCCGTTAAGCCATTTTTTTTAGAAACATTATTAAGTATTTATACTTATCACTGATGGATTTTAGATAGGTTTGAAACTGTAGATTGTCCACTGTTGTCACGCTCGGGTATTAGAGGACGTTTGGAAAGTCTAAAAAAACTCCAGTAACGGTGTGTCAGTAGATAAAAAAGCGACAGGGTTATTAGAGCAATGTCTAACATCATATCCGACAAACCTGACAGATAAACAATGGGAATTGTTATTAAATACTCTGAGTTCCCCGTTGTTCGCGTAGCGTCTCCGCTCCTGAGATAGCGCCTGCCGTCGGTGAATTCTATTCTCAGGGCAATTGGCACTCTTAGGGATTGTCCCACAATCTCCGCGTCTCTTCCTTGAATAGCCGATACGGAGGTTTTATCTTCTAATTCAAGCATCATCAGTATGGATACTGCCGGAGGGCATGATAGTATTGCAGTGCAATTGCATATATATCTGCCACAAGTCACGGGCAATAAATTAAATAAAAAGGTATCGGAAAATATGTTGCTCTTTCAATAGCGTTCTTGATAATTAACTGTGCCTCCTGCCTGTTTGCATATCTCTAGTATTTGTTCCGCATAATCAGCTCCTTGCAAAAAAAAATCGCTCTGAAACTGACCTATGTCAATTTGAAGTTGCTTGTATTTTTTTGACAATGAATAATTAAATATTGGGGGAGAGACTGAGTATTTGTGCTGTATCTCGCTAAAATTAGCATTCGCGATCGCTTTCGTCGTCTTTATTAAAGTAGCAAGGCTTTTAAAGTCGGCAACTATAAGGCACCCAATCGTTGCAGTATCAGTGATTGTATGTGACAACGAAGCACTCTCATCAATAGCTTCACTCTCGATATAGGTTTCTTCCCACTCAAGAAATGTACTAATTTCCTCAACTGTCACTACACGAGCCTTCCAGACAATTTGCCAAACATCATGCCAATCTGCTTCTCCTAGATAATCTGTATAGTAATTACTTCGATATGGTTTAAGCAACCAGTTTACAACCTCTCCCTCAATCCCCATGTCTTTTAGGAGAGTTTCAAAGAAATTTTTAGTTCCTATAAAAATTGAATCTTCTTCTAATTCTGTCAATACGAATTCTATTGTATAACGATGACCCTTCACAATGTATGGGTTCCAAATATAGCAATACATATGCTCAATTTCCAAATTTTATTCATTTGACACGAAAATTTCTTCCTACCTCAAACGTAAACTTACCACTTTCTCTTTAACTCCTTCCGAACTGTTTTTAAAATGCCTGAACTTCTTTGGCTGATAAATTTTGAATCATATGAGTAAGCTTTCCTTTTGAGATTTGACACACTTATCTGAAGTGCCAAACTCCTGTTGGGTTGAAGACTCAACTTTTTGATGGTCTGACATGGAAAACACCTCAATTATAGATCCTCTCATTTTCGTATCTGTAGGCTGTCAATTTAGCCCCATGTGATACAGAAATGCTTGCAACAATTGTACGTCTATTCCTTGACTGCGAAATCCAACAAAGCCATCTGGGCGAATCAAGTAGAGGCATTCGGTTCGCGCACTATAACGCTGATGTAGTTCACCCGAGACATCCTTTAAAGCAGTTGGAATTTCTTGCAATAAAGCCTCTGCGATCGCAACATCACCGGAATAGATGAGATACGATCGCAAAACCCTACCCCATTGCTCCTCAATTTGTCGTGCTAGTTTACTCAATTCAGTTCCTTGTTTTATATCCGAACGTTCACCCACAAACAACAGCAAACGATGGCAGAAGGGGTGCGGCTCCTCCGCCCAAATTTGAAACAGGCGCTTTCCCGGATTGCCTGCTATTACAATGTCTTGGGCATCGGGAGCACGATGCCCAACTTCAGGTCCACCTGCAAACGGGAGAGTATGGGTGAACGGGGAATAAGCTTTGTCAGACGTACCTAATGCCCGCCGACTGCCTGTGAACTGTAGCCGCATTGCTGTTTGAATCGGCTCTAAGTGCATGGCTGTAGCAAGCACTGCATTACGCAAATGACCGATCGCAGGGTTTTGGACTTCAACCAGTTGAGTCATGCGTTGGGTATCGTGCAGCACTTCAGCGATCGATGGGTGTCGCTCCGCGTGATAGGTATCCAACAAATCATCTCCTGCCCCCCTCTGAAGCACAATTGCCAATTTCCAAGCTAGATTCAACGCATCTTGCATTCCTTCATTCATTCCCTGTCCCCCCATCGGACTGTGAATGTGTGCCGCATCACCTGCCAAAAACACCCGGCGATCTCGCATCTGATTCACCATACGAGTGCTAATACGAAAAAGCGATGTCCATCGGGGGCTGTGCAGCGTTGCAGGAATCTTATGTCGGTCCATCTGCTGTTGCAGCGTTGCCAGCACAAAATCTGTCTCTGACTCCTCCCCTAGCTTGATGGGGGAGAGCAACGGTGCTGCTATTTTCCAACTACCCTCTGCCAGCCTTCCTAACACTAGCATCGGGCTGAGAAAAATATGCAAATTGTCATCATAGGGTTGGTCGTACCAGTTCAGTTGTACATCGGCTAGGGCATACTGTCCGGGATGAGCTGTTCCCTCAAAGCTTGCTCCAATTAAGTGACGCACCTTGCTGTGTGCTCCATCGCAACCAACTACATAACGAGCGCTTGTCTGACTGGTTTGCCCATCTGCCAATTTTAAAGTTGCAATCACCCGATCTGGTTCCTGTTGCAAATCGATCAACTCAACACCCCGTTCCAAAGCGATGCCATGTGTTGTGAAGCGATCGGCAAGAATACGCTCTACTTTTCCCTGCTCCAGAATTAAAGCACCCGGAAAGAAGGGGGTTTGTGGATCGTTCAAGCCAAAACTACCCAATACCCGTCCGTTAGCGTGCAGTGTTGCACCATGTATCGGTCTACCTTGTGAGAATGCCTGCTCTAATACCCCTAGTTGTTCTAACAAGTGAAGCGTGCGGATGTGAACTCCCTCAGCGCGTGACTCTGACACGGGACGAAGATATGCCTCTTTGGTTATGATACGACATCTCACACCCATGCTGACAAGCAGGTTGGCTAAAGTTAGCCCAACTGGACCCGCTCCGACTACCAAAACATCCACGATCGCTGAAGATTGAGACATGATTTGAGTTCTCCTAAATCTTATTCATTTGTGGATCGCTCCACGGCTTAATTGTGTTTCTCGAGCGGTCAATCGTATTGACACCACATAACTGAGCGTGTTGTCATTCCTTTTGTAGAATGCTTAATCTGATTTTACTAAACAGTTTAGTAAACTTACCACACAGTTTAGTAAAATATACCTTAAGATAGAGTGAGGTAGTTTAATGCTTTAATGTCAAGAGGCGGGGTATGACGACAACTAATGAAAATCGGCGCAAAATGTCTGAGAAAGCCCAGCGAATTTTAGAAGGGGCAATGCAGGAGTTTATGGCGCAGGGCTATACAGCTGCAAGTATGGATAGAATTGCTGTTGCTGCAGGAGTTTCAAAACCGACGCTCTATAGCTATTTTCAGGATAAGGAAGGATTGTTCGCGGCGCTGATCGAGCAACTCGCTCAGAAGCAATATCGCACTATTGTGGGACTTGATAATGCCCAAATCCCTCAAGATGAAGCTGAAGTTGTACTGCGGCAAATTGCAACGAATTTGCTCGATACAATTCTTAATAATGAACAGTTACTAGCACTGATTCGACTGGCGATTGCTGAGTCGGGACGCTTTCCAACTCTGGCTAAGACGTTCATTCGTGCAGTAGATAAACCAGCGATCGCACTCCTGAGTCAATACTTAGCCTCACGTCCAGAACTGAAGTTACAACATCCGGAAGCTGTTGCTCAAACCTTTATCGGAACGTTGGTGTATTTTGTCATCTCACAGGAGCTACTACAGGGCAAAGACGTTTTACCGATAAGTCGCGATAACCTGATTGATACCTTAATTTCGTTGATTGCAGGCATTCGCAAATAAGCGTGTAAAGCTTTTTTGGAATCAGCAACATTATGCAACACATGGCATGAGCAAAAAATCAAAAAGCTTCTTTCCATCAGTTAAATGTTAAGTTATATTTAGCCAACAGTATCTGAAGTGCTTCTGATAGAAGATAGGGTCTTTACAATTTCTCCTTTGCTGGTGGTACAATACCAAACTTGCTGAGACCTTCATCAAGTTCCCTAAGTGTTTTAAAATCTTCTTCTGGTAGGGGATAACTGCTACTGCTGAATACACCACTACTGACAGCCGGGTTCTTTTCTAGAAAGGAGAATGCTTGACGAAACTGGTGCGGTTTTGCCTTAATAGGGGCATCAAAATGGCAGGAAATTATCCACTGAAAATCCCAACTCGCTACCTTATTAGCCCAATTGATAGTTTCTTGAGGTGCGCGATTGAGAATGAGAGTTTGTAAAATTGGTGCGACAAATAGACGCCCATCTCCTCTCAATGCATCAAAAGATTGCTTCCAATCAGGTTTCCATTTGAAAGGAAATAACCCAAAATAAGCTTTTTTGGAACGTTCGGACGCTTTTAAGACATTGCGAAACACTTCTCCCCATTTTATGACTTCTAGCAAACTTGGCTGGAAGTACAAAGCAAATAAAGCAATTCTCTGCCATCCCTTACGGCGATTTGCTTGGTTGTCTTCGATGAGATCGGATGCTTTGTCTTTGGCATGAAATAGTAGGGGGTATGGATCTAATTGCACGATCGCAGGCGGTTCTTCCGGTACGGAAAGGACTGAATCTGTTACCAGGAGTGAGTGCGATCGCTTGTCAAAGAAGGCGACTTCTGCAAACCGACCCGGTCCAAGTTCAATCGGACCGAGGATGGCGTAATCAAACTGCTTACCAAAGGGAGTTTGACTGCTATCTTCTGGAAGTACCTGAGTGCGTTTTCTGGGTAAACCAAGCCAAGTGAGTGGAAGATTGAGAGGGAAACTCCACTGCTTGGGAGCAACAAATACCTGAGATTCAGGAAAATATCTGGCAAAAGGACCAACAAATACTTTGTGTTCCAAACCTGAGATAGTTGGCAGGATGATGTACTTGACGTTACCGTGCTCTGCTACCAACTCATTCACTAGGCGGATACATTCTGGGGTTGGCGCAACAGGCGCGTAAACGAGGAGACCCCCTCCTTCTAACTTTACTACGGTCATGCGAATAGGCACAACGACGTAGAAAATACCTTGAAGCTGGTCAAAAGTCCAAATTGTGTCCCTTACCACTTCTTTGCGAATTGTCCGCCGTTCACCAAAGGGATAAAGTGGCAAAGCAGGCCAGAATTGCCATGAAAAGTCCCTAGAATTGTTCTCTTGTCCCTGCGTTTCCTGCACCTTCATCTTGAGTTGAGCCACTCCACTTTTTTCCCTTGCAAAGTCTCAAATTATTTTTAGCTGAATTTCCCTGATTTGTGAACCTATACCTTAAATATTAATATATGGAGACAATTCATTTTAATTAACCTGAGTTTGATATAAGCCTCTGATGGGTGCAGCGCTCGCTCCCGTAAAATATGGAAGAAACACAATTTTCTGTTACCGTGTGAAAGAGATTTTATTCGCCCGGATAGATGCTTGAAAGCAGATCTAACACTACGAATTCGACAATCACGATAGAAACTCTAAAACTAGCTGGTTAAATTTCTGTGGATATTCGATAGGAGCCCAATGGCCACACTCTTCAATAATTTCCAACCGAGCATTCGGAATAGTTTTAGCACCATTGTGAGCATGAGTTACAGGAACCATTGTATCTTGCCTACCCCAAATGATGAGGGTTGGAGCAACAATGGTAGGCAACCTCTGTGCGATCGGCTGATAGAATTGTCCCCAAATGTTGAAATTGGAACGACCTACATTTAATGTCGCTTCCGCCGCACCAGGTAGCCGTGCCATTTGATAAAACTCCTTGACAATTTCATCAGTAATTAGTTTTGAGTCGTAGACCGCCTGTTTGCACAACATTGCAAGACTTGATTGACTCGGCGAACTGAATAACTTGTCTAAACCGGGAAGCGTTGTGACTCGCAGCCAAAAACTGATTTCTTTCCCCAAACCAGCACTGCCAACAAGGATGAGTCCCTCGACTAACTCTGGAAAGTTCAGTGTAAAGGTGAGTGCAACGCCACCACCTGCGGAAGTACCAATCAGACTAGCACGAGCGATATCTAAAGCCTTCATGAAATCCCGAGTGAACTGAGCCATAAAGTCGAAGGTGTATTTGGCATCCGGTTTATCGGATCGACCTGCGCCCACCATATCAAAAGCGTAAACGCGATGATGCTTAGCTAATTCAAAGATGTTGTGCTTCCACAATTCAATATAACCGCCACCACCGTGAAGCAAGATGACTGTGCTACCTGAGTCACCAATCTGCCAATATCGAGTGTTCACAGACCCAACTTTGACATACCGATCTTGCAATTGCTCAGTTCGATTCATCTCGACTTTATTCAACTCGTAACAATCAACCCGATTTTACACCATACCCCTTGCTGCTAAAAGATTACTTATGGGCGTAGGATGGGCAGTGCCCACCCTACATATAGGAGTAGAATTTTAGAGCGGAAAGGGAGTTGTTGCCTTCTGCAATTATGTGTGCATAGATTAAGAGTTGACATTTAAGTCAATACTTATCTATCATAAAAATACTTAAGAATAAACTTAAATAATTAAGTTGTATTTTTATGGTATATCTTCGAGTTTTCTAGCTACAGGGTAATCAATGAGTAGACCTGCTGCTAGTGCCGATGTCTTTGCAGCGATCGCAGATCCAACGCGACGGGCAATATTAGATCGGTTACTGACTGGGGAGCAACCAGTTAAACAGTTAGCTGAGCCTTTTGCCATGAGTTTGCCAGCTATTTCTCAACACTTACAAGTGCTTTGTGATGCTGGCTTAGTACAAATGAGAAAAGCGGGGCGACAGCGTCTGTATCGACTCAATCCCGAACCTCTTCGGCAAGTTTCTAACTGGATTGCCGATTACGAGCAGTTCTGGCAACAAAAACTAGACGCCTTAGGCAATTACTTAGAGGACAATATATGCTCCGAGACTTAAAAAAAGAAATTTTCTATCCATACCCGCCCGAAAAGGTTTGGCAAGTGCTTACCAACCGCCGTGCCTTGGCTGCATGGTTAATGGAAAATAATTTTGAGCCGCGAGTGGGGCATAAATTTCAATTTCAAGACTCTACATTGCCCGGTCTAAATGAAAGTATTGATTGTGAAGTGATTGAATTAGATGAGCCAAACCGTCTTTCCTACACGTGGCAGGACAGATTTATGTCCCGACCTTCCACAGTCACGTGGATTTTAGAACCACAGGAAGGAGGAACTCAATTGCGTTTGGAACACAAAATTCTACAATCGCTCCCTACAGAATCACCCCAACCAAAGTATTCTCACACTGGTAATTTAAATCACCGATATGGAACAACTGCTTTAGCTTATATGCCTGAAACAAGAACTCAGGAATTGAGGGAACGAACTTCCACGTTTAATTCTTTATTAAATGGAGCGTTCGCAACAAGTCCAAATACAAGCGTAATCCTCACGTCATTTTTAAATAGCCGATGGGAACATAAACTGGAATCTCTGCTACAAATGGTTAGTTGCTAATGGCTAATGGCTAATGGCTAATTGTTATACCAATTCTAAGTGAAGTTACACATTAATTGCCCTCACTCTAGAAGAGTGGACGGCAGTTGCTTCAACGGGGGGAGCGCACGCTTCGCAAACGCCAGTCCCCAGGGCGAGGGAAACCCGCCTACAGGGCTAGTCTCACCATTAGCCATTAGCCATTAGCCATTAGCAATTAGCATTTTATTAACTTTTTGCCAGTCGCCAAAACGCGATCGCAGCGCCAAAAATGCTAAAAGTACTGAGAAGAATATGAAGAATAGGGATACTGGGAGCAGATGAAGAATATATTTCACCATTGGGCATTTTTGCCCCCTGAAGGTTAGCCGCCTCAAGATCTGCTTCTTGAAGGTTAACTCCCTCAAGAACCGATTGCGACAGATTAGCATACCACAGCTTGCTTTTCTGAATGCGTGCTGATGTAAGATCGGCTTGTGAAAGATCGGCTTGTGTAAAGTTGGCTTCCTGTAGGTTTGCTTGTCGTAGATTAGCTTGCCATAGCTTAGCTCCTGTTAAATTAGCTTGCTGAAGGCTACCTAAAACCGATAAATTGGCTTGCCACAAGTTGGCTTTGGATAAGTTAGCTTGTCGCAGGTTGGCTTGCCAAAAGATAGCTCGCGATAAATTAGCTTGCACAAGATTGGCTTGGGATAGATCGGTTTTTTGAAGACTCGCCGATGATAAGTTTGCTTGGGAAAGCTTAGCTTTCTGAAGATTTGCAGATGAGAAATTAGCTTCTGACAAGTTAGCTTGTATCAAATCGGCTCCAGACAAATTAGCATTTTGAAAGTTAGCATACTGAAGGTTAGCTCCTGATAAAATAGTTCCTGATAAGTTGCTGTCCTGAAGATTGGCGTAATCCAGATCTGCTCCCTGTAGGTTAGCTTGCGATAAATTGCATTTAACACACTTTTTTGTTGTTAGTAGTTGCTGGATATGTATGGGATTTGCCGCATATACTGGAGTTGTGACTAGAGCCATACTACCGATTGCAACATTTAGATAAATTTTGAGTGAATTGTGTTTCATATAATACTGAATTTTTAGAAAGCGGCTTGCTCGGTCAACAGTTTTTTAGTTTGCGTGCTTGCTTTGTTTGCGATCGGCTCCTTTAGCAGCTACTAGTACACTGAGTGCTTAGAGCACATGATGACTTTCTTCTACTGTCATGGCAATTTCTCCGGCAAAATAATTGCAGGCTATTTGAAACTTATGGATTAAAGCATCGCGATCGCCTCGAACTACCAATTGCGCTAACTCACTGTAAGTTGCTGACAATCTCTCAATGGCTTGCTGTCGTTCTGATGTTGCAAGCAAAATATCTGCTATCATTGATGCAAATTGAGTCAACGAGCGGCTAACTAAACCAATTTCTAGACGGAACGTCGGGCTAGAGAAGTTAAGATTGCGAGGGAGATCGATCTTCTCTTGACTCGAGAAAATACCGAGACTCAATGCTGTAAAGTTGCGGATTGCCTGAATAGCGACCATAATTTTGTCGTGCTCTTGCGGTTCGCAGGCGATGAGGTTACCACCATCCTTTTCAATCATATCTAATAGCCTTAGAAAGAAAACACTGTGCGGAGTGTACCTGTAAGAACGGTACCATTGCTTTCCTGATTGCCTGGGTTTGTAATGACTTGTATGACTGGGGCAATTTGAATATTGTTGCTAATGGGATAGTTGTAAAAAGCTTCAAAATTAGTTTGAGTGGCATTACCAACATCACGAGATATAAAGGGCTGACCAACAGCAATACCTGCTTTAGCACCTCGCACAAATAGATCGGGAAAAGCCAGACCTAGCATCCAGTAAGTGGGGCTGATATCACCAAAACTTGTGTCTTTATAACTAGCATGACCGTAGCGTCCAAAGACACCAAATCGATCTGACAAAGCTAATTCAAAGTTGGCTCCAAAGACATTAAATTGTCCACCTAAAATATTACCAAAAGCATACTGGAGACGAACTGCAAAGTTTTTAGAGGGCGCATATTCTACTTCAGCTATCCCTTGATGGGGATCGCCAAAGAATCCCCCAGTACTACCTCCATTAGGGTAAAGAGTGTATCCTATTGGAAAAATACCAGGAACAAAGGAAGTCGAATCTCTTGAAGTTGGTTCATTAGCAGCCGCCGCTATATAACCTGCTCGTGCTGTAAAAGGACCATCGCCTGGGTTCCAACTAATGACAGCACCTGCACCCAAGCCCTGAACTGGAAACAAAAGATAGTTGTTAACAAATGCTTGAGTGGAAAAATCTAAAAAGCTGAGGTTGGCGTAGCGGTTTGTGTCTATGTAATCGCTAAGAACTATTTTTGGACCGAGGGAAAGAATTACGTTTTTAAGAGGAGAGAAAGTATAGAAGAGACGGGAAATACCCAATTGTTCTACTGGAGGTTTTGCAGCAAAATCCAAAACGCTACCAAGGCTGGGTTCAAGAAATCCTGCAGCATTATCATCCGCACCATCGCTTCCTGCATCCAATCGGATTTTTAACAAATCAGAACCACTGAAACTCGTGTTAAAATCCAAAGCTGCTCGATAAACAAAGGTTGGATTGGGTTGTTTTGTCGTAATTTCTCTCCCTGTCACGTCAACAATGCGATCGCCACTAAAACTACCTCCCGTCACACCAAAGATGACTTGACCTGTTAACTTGGTTGTTGTTGAAAACTGGTTGGCTTGCAATTCAGAAGTACGAACCTCTAATGTGTCTACACGCCCTTGTAACTTAGTTAACTCAGCAGCAAACTCTTCCCGAAGGCGTTCTAAAATAGCTATATCATCACGGGAAATAGCGGGGGTATTCCCTTGTGCTACAAGCTCGTTGATTTGCTCAATTGTTGTTTGCAGTGCGTTGGCAAATTCATAACGAGTCAAGGCTCGGTTACCTCGAAATCCACCATTTGGATTGGTTTTATTAATACCATAGCGATCGTTTAAAGAATAAAGTGCTTGAAAAGCCCAATCAGATGGTTGGATATCATCCAGTTGACTGACGGGGGTCATATCAACTTCTGATATTTGCCGATCTTCTAGTTGACTGACAGGCGTTATCTCAACTTCTGCTATTTGTTGGTTATCTAAATCTCTGCGGTTGACTGTATCTATTTGTCTGGGAACAGTTTGTTCAATGGGAAGAACACTCGTATTGGGGGCTTCTCTTGTTGTCAGATCTAATGATAAATCTTTAGAGGAACTGGAAATGGGTTGTTCCTTTGAGTTTTTTTTTGGCTCTAATATGGTGTTATCTTTGTCTGTTGGGGTTGTGGTAGTAAGATCGGCAACGGAAGCTATATTATCTTTGGGTTCCCAAAGTTCAACTAATTCTAAGATAGTAGGTTTTTTTTCAGAAATTCCTTCTCTTGAACTACTACTGTATGGACGTAAAGAATAAGGCGCACTGAAAGTTTTTTCTGAATATATTTTTGTAGAAACTTGTGTAAAATCAAAAACTTCTTGAGTTGGTGAAGAGTTGACGATTGGAGATTCCTCCGAGAAGAATTTGACAGAATCAACAAGATTTTTTGCACGTAAAGAGTAAGGAAGAGAAGATTGAGATGAAGATTTTTTTGTAGAATCAGCCATTTCGGATGATGATTTTAAAGGTTTGGAAGTCGTAGCAGTTTCTGAAAAGAATCTTACAGAATCATTAAGATTGGAAAATTGTGAGAAATTTTCTTTTGAATTCTTTCTTTTATATGGACGTAGAGAGTATGGAGATGAAGAAGATTCTAGATTTTTATTTTGTGGTGTAACTCTCCACTCACGATTCTTACTTTCTAAAGTTTTTGATTTTTCAATCATTAATTGTGCCAAACTTTTCGATTCAGTTTCTTGGATATTTTCTTCCTGGTTTCTTAACTCTATATTTGTAGGAGAAAATTTTTCATCTTTTTTATTGGAGCACGCTAAATTTGTGTTGGAAAATCCACAAGATATAACTGCTTCTGCGGTAAAAAGCTGATTTTGTTGAGATTTTTTTCGAGCATATATCACTGTTCTAGAAGGTGCTAATACCTTAGAAGGTAAATTTGTCTCGACAGCTAAAATTTTCTCAAAAGGAATGTTTTCAGGTATGTCTGTTTCGGCACGAGTTGGATGTTGTTGGGTAACTATACCAAGAAGACTTAAGCTACCAATAACAGATAAATTGGGAAAACGATGTCTTAAAGTCATTTGTTTAATGATTAGTAGTTAGTGGTCGGTGGTTAGTGGTTAGTGGTTAGTAATTAGTTGTTATACCGCTGAGGTCTAATGACTCATAACAAATGATTGCGACTGTAGTAAGCGACAAACGACAAACTACTAACCACTAACCTAAAAATAAATTTTGGGTTGAAATGTACGCAGGCGTAAGGCATTAGTAATGACGGAAAATGAACTAAAAGCCATTGCGGCTCCTGCAATAATTGGGTTTAGCAACCAACCGGTGAATGGAAAGAGAACTCCGGTAGCGATGGGAATTCCAGCAAGGTTGTAAATGAAGGCAAAAAGCAGATTTTGGCGGATATTGCGAATAGTCGCACGGCTTAACTGAATTGCTGTGATAATTCCTTCTAAATCGCCCGATATGAGGGTAATATCGCTAGCGGCGATCGCAACATCTGTCCCGGTTCCTATGGCAATCCCAACATCTGCTTGTGCAAGGGCTGGTGCATCATTAATCCCATCCCCTACCATAGCAACAATAGATTGGGGGAATGGGGTAGTCAGAGATGGGGGGAATAATTGTAAATCGACTCTTCCCCCTTTCTCTCGTTCCCCCTGTCTCCCGTTCCTCTCAGATTTCAGAGATTGAATGACTTGAGCTTTTTGATCGGGTCGCACTTCTGCAAACACTCTCTTGATACCCAGTTGTAGAGCAATTGCGATCGCAGATGCACGATTGTCTCCAGTCAGCATGATAACGTCTAAACCCATTTTTTGGAGTACTCTTACAACTTCTTTTGATGAAGGTTTTAAAGCATCAGAGATTCCAACTAAGCCTTGAATCGATCCATCTACCGCAATCCATACTAGGGTTTTACCTGCTGCTTCTAAAATGATTTTTTGTTTGTGGAATCTATATGTATTAATACCTTGTTCTTCTAGCCAACGTTGGGTTCCAATTTGAACCAAACAACCTGAAACTCCACCTTGAATACCCATCCCTGGATATGCTTGGAAATTTCTGGCTCGCAGGGATTGAATTTTTACCGTATCAATACCTTGCGATTTTGCGTACTTGATTATTGCTTCAGCTAAGGGATGTTCGGAATCTTGTTCTACCGCCGCAACCATTTGTAGAAGTTTAAGTTCGTTCTGGTCTTGGGTACCTTTAGCAGTAAAAAAGTCGGTCACAGTTGGCTTTCCCTCTGTGAGAGTTCCAGTTTTATCTAGCACAATCGTTTGTATTTTGTGCGCTAGTTCTAAACTTTCAGCTCCTTTAATTAAAATCCCATGTTCTGCACCTATGCCCGTTCCTACCATAACTGATGTCGGAGTTGCTAAACCTAAAGCGCAAGGGCATGCAATAATCAACACTCCTATTGCTGTTATTAAGGATAGGGTGAGGTTACCGACAATACTAAACCAGACGAGAAATGTGATGCTCGCGATCGCGATAACTGCTGGTACAAACCATCCTGTCACTCGATCTGCCAGACGCTGAATTGGTGCTTTCGACGCTTGGGCTTCTTGCACTAGCTTCACGATTTGGGACAATACTGTATCGCGTCCCACTCGCGTTGCCTGGAATATTAACACACTGGTTTTGTTAATTGTAGCACCAATAACTTCATCTTGCGGTTGTTTTTTTACAGGCATACTTTCACCTGTAATCATAGCTTCATCCACAGAAGAAATTCCATCAATCACTTCTCCATCTACCGGAATTTTTTCTCCCGGACGTACCAAGATAACATCACCAACAGCTACTTCCTGAATTGGAATATTAATTTCTACGTTATCGCGGATAATACAAGCAGTTTTGGGTTGCAACCCCATTAATTTACGTATAGATTCGTAGGTTTTACTTTTGGCATGATGTTCCAACAAACGACCTAACAAAATTAAAGTAATAACAACTGTAGCAGCTTCATAATATACATCAGTCATTAAACCATTAGATATAAATAAATCGGGAAAAAGCGTCACAAATAGGGAATAAAAATAAGCTGCACTCGTCCCTAAAACAACTAATGTATCCATTGTTGCTCTTCGACCTTTAAAAGCTTTCCATGCATTACGATAAAAGAAAGCACCGCACCAAAATTGTACGGGAGTTGCTAACAGTAACTGTACCCAAGGATTGCTTAAGACTGTTGGAATAAAAGATAAGTGCAATCCCATCATATGTGGTAGCGATCCTAAAAAAATTTGGATGCTGTGGATACTGGCAAATATCAACTTGCGTGTAAGGTTGCGTGACTTTGCCAAATAAGCTGCACTTTTTGCATCTTCTTCAACAGTATTTATGACCTCATCTGATTGAGAGTAAGAAGAGTATCCAGCAGCATCGATCGCAGCTTGAATTTTTTCGAGATTTGTTCGCAACTTTTCGTATCGAACAGTAGCAATTTCTGCAGCAAAGTTCACATTGCACTGCAATACTCCAGGTACAGAACGAATTGCTGCTTCAACACTTTGGGCGCAAGCAGCACAACTCATACCACTTAATTTTAATGTGAGAGTTTCCATGTGAGATTAACCCTTTGAATTTGATGTTATTAAGTAAATGAGTGACTGGGAATTGGTGACCCTTTGGGTCACCAGTCACTGTATTATGCGTTCTTTCGGTACTCTTGCTAGCACAATAACTTACTACTGTCTCTTGATATTTTTACGCCCAAATATCCGTAGCATGCTAAACCCTGTCACCAGTAACCCTAACAATGCCAAACCACTTAAAGCTGAGTAAACTACATAACCAGAACCAAAAAAAATCTTCCCACTATGAATTTTTCGGATGAATTTAACTGCAGTGTCAAAATGCATCTCTTCCAAAATGGGTGAAACAGTTCCAGTTAAAGCCATCAACATTAGAGGTATGGATACCATGATTGATAGTTGTCGATGGTATTTACGAAATAAAGATGAAACGGTTGCCATAAGTTATTTGGCTCCTTTAAGGGTGAAGAGTGAAGGGTGACGTATAAAGTATGAAGGTAAAGTATGAAGTATGAAGGGTAAAACTCATTTTTCATCCTTTATCCTTCATACTTGTTAAATGGCAGGATAACCAATTCTGACTAGTGCTTGCCTAACTGTGAATTCTGATACTTTTGTGGCAATACTTACAAGCTTTAGTCTTGGATCTGTGAGCACTGTAGCGTTAGGATCGATGGCTTGAATTGCTTTAGTAATCTTATCAGCACAGACAGAACAAGCCATTTTTGGAATTGTTAATTGAAATGCCATAGTTATGTATTTTTAGGATTGCGAACCGTCATCAAAACTAATGTCGTTGTATTTCAGGGAAACTGTATCTTGATAGACAAGCATAGCGGCTAAAGCTGTTTCAGCCTCACGCAAACGCTGTGCAATCAAATAACTAAAACTGCGCTTTAGAGCAATACCAAGATTAATATTTCCATCCATAAATCGGTGAAAAGCTTCAGAAGTCAACTCCCACACCAAACAAGATGTTGTCGCTACTACAGAAGATGAATGAGGTCTACTCTCTAGAAAAGACATTTCACCAAAAATTGCAGGAGCCAGTGTACGCCGTAAAGTGACTTCTCGAAATTGGCTCAATTCATGTTCTGGTGCTAGTTTGCGAACTTGACAGACTCCTTCAAAAAGGATGAGAAGAATTGGCTCTGTAGTGCCTTCTTCAATCAATCTTTCGCCAGATTGAACTTTGCGTACTTTACCATGAGAAAACAGTTTTTGTCGCTGAGTTTGTGGTATAGAGAAAAAAGGCAGATCGTTGAATTGGTTGAGGGCATCAGTATCAATCGCATTCATTTTTCTAATCCTCAAAAGGTGTTCGTGGATAAGCAAGTAGTTCTCTCAAGTCAGCTTTTCAGAACAGATTGTGGTTTCAGTTGTCTGAAACACACTTTTTGTCGTGCGAGTCTTTTGCGCTAAAACATCTATACAGTCTTCAACTTGGTGGGAAAACCCAGTTTCTCTAAAAGTGCAAAGTTTGCTTTTGTTGTTTTACAGACGCTTTATACACAACGTCTTAATTAAGAAACTAGGCTGTGTAAGATTAATGTACTGATGCTTTAGGAGAATCAAGGCTTCACAAGCCTGCAAAAATAAGCGATCGCTGGAAACTAGAAACTGCTAAAGAGGAATTTGAGAACAGTACAGTAATCAAATGTACTGAGTATTTAGGCTAATACCGGACAATTTGACTTTTTGAGTTCGATAAATTAGATCGAGTGTCAAAACTAACTGCACCAGGTCCGTATTGAACTATCATCAGCAATCCACCTAAAATAGCTAAGTTCTTCATAAATTGACCTAGCTGCATGGGATCGGAAAAATTGGTATGAAAAATCAGTGTAGCAGCAATGAGGAACAAAACTAGCACGATCGCTCCCCAACGAGCTTTATAACCCAGTAAAACTGACGATCCAGCACCCAATTCTACCAAAATTGCACTCACTAAAAAGAAGCCTGTCTGAGGCATACCATAAGCAGCCATAAATTCTTGAGTAGCAACGGGATGCAGAATTTTATTGACACCAGACTCGAGAAAAATCAAGGACAGGGAAGATCTTGCAACCAGAGATATGTACTTTTTGAGCATATGAACCTTGAACAAGTTTTTAATTTGAGCGAGCCGGAAACATTGAGTTGTTCTACGATTTCATTGAACTCATCTTTAGGCAATACTTTGGGAAGAACAACGAGCTTACATGATGGATTCTGTAGCGATCATTGCACTTATGTCAGATGTCACTGTAGGTTCTAAAATAGATGGTGGAGGATTAGAGATATCTCCAGCCGTACCCATGCTGGCGATAAAACTTTCAATTGCTGTGGGAGAAGTTGTTGTAAACATAAGTACCTCTGCAGGTAAAGTTCCTTGGTTTGTCAAAGCAAAGGATTTATCTTCAGGAAGTAAGACGTAGGTATTGGGAGTTGCAGTAAAGGATTGATCTTCCATCTCGAAGGTGACATTCCCCTCCAAAACAAAGAATCCTTTATCTGTAGGAGCAGAAATTAAATCTTCATTGTCAGTACCGGGTGGAACATAAACATCAAAGAGTGAAAGTTTTCCTTCTGTGTCAGCAGCTGTAGCAACATAAGTATAAAGATCGCCTCCCAACCAGTACTTTTCACGTTGTTCGTTGTTGGGCTCTAATTTTGGTGTAGTTTCAGGTGTATCTCCATTCTTTAGAGTGTAAGAGCCATCGTCAGCAAAACTCAGAACAGCCTCATCTTGTAATAACCCAACAACAGCGCCATTTGTGGGGTTAGTAATAGTCAATCTCAAATCATCAGTTGTATTGGAAGAGATGGGAAGAGCTACTGTCTGAGTTCTCTGACCATCAGCAAAGTCAACTTCTACTGAGAGACCATTACTGAGAGCAAGTGTTGCACTGACCTCTCCTTCTGCTTCCCCAGGACGGAGTAAAGTAACTTGCGGATCGCCAGTCCTTGTTTTGTTGAATTCAGATGAGTGGAAGATAATTGAGTCTAATGTTTCTACACCATATTCGGCTAAAATACCTGAAAATCGATCTAAAGCCTCAGCAGGAGGGATTTCATTGGGGGGAGGGGATGTAACCGATCCGGGAACACCTATTTCTGCAAACGCTTGTTCCAAGCCTGCAGGAAAAACAAACTCTAAATGACGTGATGCTGTATCTCCCAAATTAAGAAATCCATGAGTATCATTTTGATGTTTGTAGATAAATGTTCCGGGAGTAGCAGTGACGACTTGGTCATTGAGTTGGTAAGAAACTTCTCCTTCAAGAATATATGCAAACTCGTTTTCTTGTCGGTGAATGTGGGGAAAAGGACCGCCCTGCGGTACTGTGTAAAAATCCAAGAGTGCATATTCCCCGTTAGTTTGCTCGCCAGTGGCGACAAAAGTCGGGTGATCGCCTACCAGCCAATATCCAGGTCGATTTTGATCTGTAAGTATCAATGGTTCTTGAGAAGCGACTTGGGATGTCGCATCTTCAGTACCCGTATTTTGTTCCCCAGTATTTTCCTGGTTTAGCTCTGTTTCCGTATGCATAAAATTCTCCTTAGAATGGGTGGTGCAAAAAGTCTAATAGTTGATGTACTACGCTTTTTGCAAAAACTCTGTGACAGTGGATATAAAACTGTCTTGCTGCTCAAACATCGGTAAATGACCGCAGTTTGGAAGTAAAGTGACTTGTGCTTGCTGGATTTGAGAGCAAAAATCTCGAGCATAGTCTGAAGGTACAAGTCCATCTGACTCTCCCCAGACAATTAATGTAGGTGCTTGAATGTGGTTAATGCGATGTTTTAACCCCCAATTGGAAAATGGAACAAGGAACTTTTTGGCAGTTGCAAAAGATCTCTGCTTTTGAGCTTCTAAATCGACTTGTGGCGTTTCCGATGTTGCAGTAGCGCGAGCGTGCTGAAATACTTTGGAACTGGGATCGTGCCATAAAGCATTGACAAGTTTGTCTGGACTGACAGAAAAGAAGTCAAGCACTGGTAAATCTTCTCGGAAGAGACCAAGCGGGCTGACCAATACCAGTTTCTTAACTCGATTTGGGCAAAGAGCAGCGATTTCTGCTGCTAACATACCTCCAAAGGAATGACCGACTACACAGGCTGATTCAATTTCTAGTTCGTCCATCAAGTCCTGGTAATAAAGCGCTAAGTCCACTGTATCGCTAAGGTGTTCTTCTCCCGTTGAAGGGCCAAAACCAGGATGCCAAGGAGCATATACCTGAAAATTCTGACTGAGAAGATTTAAATATTCTCCTGTTTGCAATCCACTCGCACTATGAAGATATAAGAGTGGAGTTCCAGAACCACCTTGCAGAAAGTTGATAGAGAATTTACCGTTTTGAAAATTGAGGATGCGGGATTCCATATGAAAAGATTCCTTATTGTTAGTTAAGATTGTCATTGGTTGCGGGTCATCGATCGCTTCTTTACATGAGGTGGTGAAATGCCGTAAGCTAACAAGCTTGCAAGTAGGTTTCGCCAGAGCGGTAGGCGCATATAAAACGGTAGTTTGAATGTTCCTTCGGATTTGAGGGCTCTGACAGTAATTTGGCTCTGGATAAAAGATTGAAACGCCTGAATAATTTTTATGGATAGCTGGCGTTTGCGTTGTACTTGTGCTAAGTGAGTTAGCCTTAAATATCCTTCCTTAAGAGGTTCGCTGATGATATTTGATGCTACAACAGCGTCTTGAATTGCATAGTTAATGCCAACTCCACCAATAGGAGATAGTACGTGGGCAGCGTCACCAATCAAAAGTAATCCAGGGCGATACCATCGGGAAACACGACCTACTATAACTGTCAGTAGTGAAGCCTGCTTCCAATCTTTTAAATGCTCCACACGATCGCTAAACTCTGGCACAACTTCGACAAGAGACTTTTGCAATGCTTCTATACCGTTAGTCCGAAGTTGCTGGTAATAACCCTTAGGAATAATGTAACCAATTTGCCACTTGTCAGAGGTAGGCGTTACTGTCTGTACTAAAACACGACCACTCGAAAAGCGTGCCTTGAGACCTTTTGGCTCTTCCGGGTTTCGGGGTAAGCGAAACCACAAAATATCTATTGGTGGAGCCGCTTGAATAAGGTCTATACCTGCGAGTTGACGAATGTTAGAAAAACGACCATCTGCACCAACGGTTAATTCTGCTCGTACTTCATGCCATCCTCCTTGTCCGCGATAGCGAACTCCGCAAATCTTACCATGTTCTTCAATCAACTGCTGTACATTAGCGCCCATAACTAACTGGAAGTTAGGGTAACATTTTGCCTCAGCAATGATGAATTCTAGAAAATTGATCTGAGAAATAATTGTGATGTAAGGGTGATGGCTCTTTAAATGACTGAAGTCGGCAAACGCGATCGCATCATGAGGAGTTACAAATTGAATTTGACCTGTTTTATTATGCGGAATTTCTTGAAGCAATCGGTCAACGAGACCAAGTTCTTCTACAATTTCCATGACTCCTGCATGAATTGTATCGCCTCGGAAGTCGCGATCGAAGTTTTTGTGCGCTTCTAGTAGCGTAACAGAAATTCCTTGACGTGCTAGGAGCAGTGCTAGAACCGCTCCTGCTGGACCACCTCCAACTATACAGCACGTTGTTTCTTGTATGTCAATAATGATACGTTCACTTATTTGCATATCCGTTGTACGGAAAGTTAATTAGGAAATTGTTAGTGGTTAGTGGCTAGTAGTTAATGGTTAGTAGCAACTAAAAAATTTTCTAACGACTAATTAATAACTAATAACAACCAACCGCTAACGTTTACTGTGCAAGAATTTCACCCACTATTCCAGCTGCTATTACGCAGTCATCTCGGGTAATATCAAGATGGGTAACGGCTCTAACGGCTCGCTTCCCTGAAGAACTCAAAAACACGCCGCGATCGCGTGCAGCAGCTACCAAAGTTGGAGCGTCAAGAACATCGGGTGCTAATTGAAACCAAATAATGTTTGTTTCTACCGTTACAGGATCGAGAACAATACCGGATGTCTCTGCTAACATCTGAGCCAATAACTGAGCGTTGGCGTGATCGTCTGCCAATCGTTCTACATGATGCTTTAGCGCATACATACCAGCCGCAGCAAAAATTCCTACCTGCCTCATAGCACCGCCAAACATCTTCCGCAAACGATGGGCGCGATGAATTTGCTCTTTAGAACCGCAAACAACACTTCCCGCAGGTGCTCCCAAACCTTTAGATAAGCAAAACGTGACGGTATCAAATGGTTCCGACCAGGTTTTGACAGTCACTCCACTCTTCACTTCAGCGTTAAAAATACGAGCGCCATCTAAGTGGAGTGACATTCCATATTCGCGAGCAACAGATGCAGACAATCGCAACTCATTAATATCCCAAACCCATCCCCCACCACGGTTGTGGGTGTTTTCAAAAGCAACAACAGTTGTTGGGCTTTGGTGATGGTTATCCGGTTTGTAACTAGCACTAACATCACGAGCGGTAAATCGACCATTGTTACCAACAGTTTGAAATTGCAAACCGTTGAGAGCAGCACCTGCACCGCCTTCATAAAGGTAACAATGACTACCTGTACCTATAATCACTTCATCACCAGGTTTGGTAAGCGCACCTAATGCGATTTGGTTTGCCATTGTACCTGTGGGAACAAACAATGCAGTTTCTTTACCCGTGAGATGGGTCGCATATTCCTCGATCTGGCGGACAGAAGGGTCTTCACCGTACACATCATCACCAACTTTAGCAGAAGCCATAGCTTGACGCATGGCAGGAGTTGGCTGCGTTACTGTATCACTGCGGAGGTCAATCATAATTGCTAATTGCTAATTGCTAATTGCTAATTGCTAATGGCTAATGGCTAATGGCTAATGGTGAGTTCAGAGAAAGTAGGCGGTGAGACTAGTGCTGTAAGAAGGTTTCCTACGTCCTGGGGACCAGCTTATAGCCCTTGCGGGCATAACCTGCAGCATCGTATAGCTTTTCCGTAAGGAGATACTTGTTTGCGTAGCGTACCGAAAGCATAGGGCTAGTGATTAGTGGCTATTAGCCATTAGCCATTAGCTATTAGCTATTAGCCATTAGCCATTAGCCTACTTTAAATTCCCAATTCGTAGATAACAAAGCTTTGGTATTCCGGTGCATAGGAAGGACCAAAAACTTTCTTGGAAATTTGTCGGAAGTTACCGAGCCTAAACTCTTGCTCCACGATCAGTGGAGACATTTTATGTTCAATACCTAACTCTGTAATTAGGTCATCGTGAGTTGCTCGCAGTTCATCAATTGCAACACCAATACAGTTGCGATCCATAGCGAAATCAACAACATACCTGTACCACGTCCACAGTGCCTGCTGTCGGCGACGTTCGAGATCCAATGCTGCTTCTGGGATGTGACCCGTTTGCTGATAGTTCTCTACCTCTTCTGCAGTGGTTAAGATATACCCGTTTGCAATGTGGATCAATTCAGCATTAGCTATGCGTTTTTCGTGATGGTTTTTGCAATATTCTGGGCAAAACTCATCACCTACAATGATAACACCATCTTGATGTAATATTTGCTTGGCATGAGCCAAGTAATTTTTCGGAAGATGGTGATGTGCTCCCCAGGAAAGAACTATATCTACAGTTTCATTCCATTCTTCAAAAGAACCGGAGAACACTTTAGCATTAGTATCAGTTGCTAAACGACGTTCCAATTTAGCAACAATTTCTGGTTCATCCTCATTTGCAATAAGTTCTATTTCAGGGAGACGTTTTGCTAACTTTGAAGCAAAATATCCGGTTCCGCAACCAACGTCAAATACGCGAATTGGTCGTCCCAATTTTTGAGCGTATTGTTTTATCAGCCTAATGATGTAAGCGTCACCTTCAGGAATTTGGGGATGCCCTTTACGCATTTGGGCTGCAACATCAATTTCCTCTGACTTAACATCATCTAGAAGGTTGTCAGGTACAAAAACGGACATGAGGAGACTCCTTAAATTTTTGCTTGGGGGATTGGGTATTGAGCGTTGGGGGTTGGGGGTTAGGGGATTGAGGGATAAAGGGATGAAAGGATTGGTCAAAATATATTTCCCCTTGTCTCCCTTGTCTCCCTTATCCCCAGTCCCTAGACTCTAGCCTCTACAGTTGCTAAACCTATGTTTGGCTTAGTAACAACATATACACCGTCAATAGCTCCTGCGGCTGAAAGTGAAAAGAAACCTTCTACTGCATTAAAGAAATTATTTGTAGCTTGGATTGTAGAATCCGTAGCCTTGTCTTTTGATGCCAAAGCTTCTTTGTCCTGACGAAGGTTATGGTTATCTTTGATCCGCTTTGACATCTCGTTGACAGCAAATTCGCTGACACCTTCTTGGGCATCGACTAAGTCTTCCACTCCAGACACTAGGTTTAAGAAAGCGAGTTTTAGATCGGCACCACTGAAATCGTGGCGGCTTAATTTTTGTGCTTCCCAAAAATAGGAATCTTTACCACGGTTCTGGTCGTAGAAAGCTGAGACAAACACGAGGAACCGCAGATATGCTTGCCGATAGCTCTTGTCATAAAATGTAGTGGCTTGTGCTTCGTCAATCTCACCGCGCTTAATGCTTGCGATACTTGCGGCTGCTAGGAGTGCGCTGTAAGTGGCAAGATGAACTCCACTTGATAAGAGCGGATCTAGGAAGCAAGCAGCATCTCCTGACATAAAGTAGCCCGGACCGGAGAAGTAGTCAGAGGTGTAAGAATAGTCTTGCTCGACTTTGACTTCTGATACTAACTGACCTGGTGCAACCATATCAGAGATAAGAGAGCATTCTTCAATGGCTTCTGAGTAAATATCTTCCAACTTCTTATTGCGTCTTTCTTTATAAATATCTTTGTGCATGACCACTCCGATACTCATAATCTCTTCATCCAAGGGGATTCCCCACAGCCAACCTTCTGGAATAGAACCGACTGCGATCGCTCCTTCTTGACCTTGAGGTAATCTTTGAACGTTCTTCCAATAACCCCATATAGCTATATTTTGGAATACGTTGTGGTTTCGGCGGTTTTTTAGATAGCGCGTTGACAAAACACCAGCACGACCTGAAGCATCAATGACGAAATCAAAAGAGATTTCTCCCGTCGCACCATTGGATTGAGACCAAGTAGCACTTTTTGGACGATTTTCATCAAAAGAGACTTGACGAATTTCGGTTCCCTCAAAAACTTTCACACCTTGGCTTTTAGAATGCTCTAAAAGCAAGTGGTCAAAGTCGGCACGACGAACTTGAAAGCTATAAGTATGGTCGCCACTGAGTTCTCCAAAATTGAGGCTCCACTTCTCTTTGCCCCACTCCAAATAGGCTCCGGGCTTGCGTTGAAATCCTTGGGCTTCAACTTTGTCCCGTACTCCAAGTAAATCAAATATTTCTAAAGCAGATGGCAAAAGCGATTCACCAATATGATATCGGGGAAAAAAATCTCGTTCTAACAAAGTCACGTCAAAACCCTCGCGTGCTAATAAAGTCGCAGCAGTCGATCCAGCTGGTCCGCCACCGATGACTAAAATTTGAGTAGAATTTGGTATATTGGACATGACAGGATTCTTCTCCTTTATGGTTGTAGAGTTCTGAGAACAACGAATTCAGTTAACTTCTCCGTTAAGCAAGGCATGGCAAGCTTTTCTCCAAGGCTGTTAGAACCTTCCTGAATGGAGAAGTTTTATTTAGAGATGAACTGTGAAGTATAAAGTATGAAAGAATTAACAATCTTTTATTCTTAATCCTTCAAACTTTATCCTTTATCCTTTCAAAAGGATTCGCCAAATTGGGCAGATCCCGCATTAATTCCTCAAATCCTTCCCATGTTAGAGATTGAGGACCGTCAGAAAGGGCTTTGCCTGGGTTGGGATGAACTTCAATCATCACCGAATCAACACCAGCTGCTACAGATGCCTTCGCCATTGTTGGCACAAACTCCGATTTACCAGTAGCATGGCTGGGATCGACCATGATGGGCAGGTGTGTGAGCGATCGCAAAACCGGAATTGCAGATATATCAAAAATATTGCGGGTGTATTGGCGATCGAAACTGCGGATACCGCGTTCGCACAGAATGACATTGGGATTACCAGCCGCCAAAATGTACTCGGCTGACATCAACCATTCTTCAATGGTAGCTGACAATCCGCGCTTCAAAAGAATTGGCTTGCCAGTAGCACCAATCTTCTTAAGAAGTGAGAAGTTTTGCATATTGCGAGCACCAACCTGCAACACATCTGCGACAAATGCAACTTTCTCTATATCAGTTGTATCCATCACTTCTGTAATGATTCCCAATCCAGTGGCTTCTCGTGCTTTATCTAAGAGTAATAATGCACTCTCTCCATGACCTTGGAAAGCATAAGGGGAGGTACGGGGTTTGTACGCCCCTCCTCGAAGAAATTTAGCTCCGGCAGCTTTCACTCTCCGGGCTGTTTCTACAATCATCTCCTCATTTTCTACAGAACAAGGTCCCGCTACAACAACCAAAGGATGGTTTTGACCAAAACTGACAGAGCCATTTGGGGTGGGTACAACCACGTCAGTCGGTTGATAAGAGTGAAATTCTAGAGAAGCTCGTTTGAAAGGCTTTTTTACCCGGACAACCTGCTCAATGCAGGGGCTCAAATTTTGAATTTGTACCGGGTCAATCTCCGCTGTTTCACCTATTAAACCAATCACCACTTTGTGCTGACCTATTGATTTTTCGGGAGTGATATTCCAACTGCGGATTTCTTTAATGATTCGTTCAATTTCTTCTGATGGGCTACCAGATTTCATGACGACGATCATAGATAAGAATCCTCCTTAAATAACAGCATCTTATGGTCTTCCGTGGTTCAGTTGTTACTATTTGTTTTTATCTCCTCACCCTTTTTCTTTGTCTTCTAAAGCTTACTGTAGTTAAAAAGCGCTTGCCAACAGTCTATCTTTTGAAAAGTAACAATTCTTTCGCTAATGTTTAATTTAAAACACAATCAATGATAATTGCGATTGTTCCGGAAATCATATAGATGTTTAGTATTGTGCATTAAGAATTTGATTTATAGGAATCCTAAATTACTCAAGAAAAATGGTAGCGTTGGCAAAGCCAATCACAGTTTCTTGGCGGGCTTTAGACATCCCTCCAGGTATTTCAAGAAAAAATAAGATTCCTCTATGTTATTAAAGTGGTTTAAATTGATAACATCTGGAAAGAAATCGGAAATATAATTTTTTTTAATAAAAGAATATTAAAAGATTAGAATAAAATTTTAAAACGAAGGCAGAAGTACGCTCGCTACTAGAGCAGAAGGCAATTAGGTGGGGATTTAAACCCGCACCTAATTGAAGACCGCGCCTCTTGGAGATTATGGCGCTTGATTTAAACCCGTTGCTCCCGAAGGTCGCGCAGAGGATCTACGGTATCAGGCAGAAGGGATTTATCACTTCTGCCCTCTGCCCTTCTTGTTAATTTTTGGCTTTAGGTTGAAATTTCTTTTGATTTTTTTAAGAATTTAAAATTTCTGCATATTTCAAATGCATGAGAGAAACGCATAAATTCGATCGGTAGGGGCGCAATACCGCCGCGCCCCCAGAACTAAGTGTATTTCGCACAAGAGCTAACCGTTTTGTCTCTCTTGCGTGTATTGGGCTTTGTACTGAGCAAGCTGTGTCCTTCTCCAAGCTTGGGGAGTTGTTCCATGATACTGGCGAAACTGGCGAAAGAAATGAACTGTGTGATAATACCCAACTTGGGCTGCGATTTCTTCGACTCTTTCATTAGTTTCCAACAGTAAGGAACGTGCTGCTGCCATTCGCCGCTCGATAATCCACCCTTGTACAGTTTGTCCTGTTTGCCGTCTCACAAGATTAGTGAGATAAGCCGGAGAATAACCTACAGCTCCTGCGACATCACTCAAAGTGATCTGTTGATTGTAGTTCGCCTCAATGAAGCGGAAGACCTCTCTCAATTCTGGCTCGGATGGCAGAATTGACTGGGGCTCGTCCGATTTCATGGCTTTATTGGGTGAGAAGTTTTGCTTTGCACAAAGGGCTCCTGTGTTCTTAGAACCAGAGTATAGAAAAGTGCCAGTAGATGTTTCGCCGGTTGGAGCAACTGCGTTCGTCAAAGACGTGCCGCAACTATCGCCTGTGGGCTTTTCTGTTACTGATGTGGGTACTGTTCCATATAACTTTTGCAGGAAGCTTTGCCTCTGCAGGCGAGTTGCGATCGCTTTGAGTAATTCGTCTAATGTACAAGGTTTTGTGATGTAATCATCTGCTCCCAATTCCATACCTTTGCGGATATCAGTGCGACTGACTTTAGCGGTGACAAAGATAAAAGGAATAATTGCTGTGGCTGGATCTTGGCGTAATGCCATTAAAACTCTAAAACCATCGAGTTTCGGCACTAAAACTTCGCTGATGATTAGATCGGGTAACTCTTGTTGTGCTCTTTGAACTGCGATCGCACCGTTTTCAGCACTAATCGCATGGAAACCTTCAGCTTTTAGGCATGAAAGAAAAAGTTTTCGGGTTTCTGCTTTATTTTCAATCACTAAAATCTTTTTCACCGTTTCCTTTGCCATCCAAATACGGGTTTATGGACAATTCACAGGTGTACAGTGACAAACCACTTGGTAGAGTGACAAGTTACCAAAAGAAAGGTAGAGGGCAGATGGCAGAGGGCAGAAGGTTGATATTGTAAGATTTCATACAAAAGCAAGTCTTCTGTGCTCTGCCAAAGGGTGTAGCGTCCCTGAATTGATTTAGGTCGAAAAATAATAGAGTGCAAACTTTATTAAATCCCTCACATTTATACATGGGGATTCCCTTCTGCCACGCCACTTGCTTTATGCCGGGAAACCCGTCCACCGCAGTGGCTCCTCTGCCGTCGTACTTCTGCCTTCTTACTTTATAATGTAGTGCTTTCCCAATATGAAAAATAAAGTCTAAAAGATGAAGAACTAAGCGTAAAAAAGTGCTATTGCCAGCACAAGTACCCGAACTTATTCTGGTAGCACGCAGAATATACAATCTAAGTTTTAAACCCATAGCAGTCGTCACAATAGGGAGACAGTCACAAAAACATTCTCGACTACAGCAACGCGCTACCGTAGAAACTTGTGTTATCTCCTGCAAAGGAGCTAAGCACGTAGGATATCCGAAGGACATGGGGCGAAGTTGGGATCGAGGAAAACCTTTCAGCCGACTTCTCCGTGCAAAGCGCTGCCTCCCGAATTCATTCATAGGGTTGACTTCATACTTCATACTTCAGACGTTATTTTTGAGGTCACTTAGGTTATGGTTGTGCAAAATACCAAGGCAACCCAAAAAAGATTGCCAAAATATTGGTTGTCATTTCACCGCAAATCTTTGCTCCGAGCAGATTATGCTCTTGCAGAACTTCCCAGGAAGGGGCAGACTCGTTGCGCGTCCGGTGTTCTCTTTGGTGCGCCGTGTAAAGCCTCTTCCAATCAACCCAGTCATGCGAAAAACGTTATGTCTGGGTTAAGAACTGTTTCGAGATGCACGTTTGCAAAGACGCAAATTATTGCGTCTCTACTTAGGCTTGCTCAACCTACCTAGTTTCGGTAACTCTGGGGCTGGCGAGCACCCTAAAGGCAGGAACACAAACATTTCCCCAAACACAGTCCCAGCAGGACTGGGGCTGGTTAGGTCGTGTGAACCCAGAACAGCCAATATGATAATTTGCAAGGGGTTTGCAGCCTAACAAGTAAATCCCTGACTGGTAGAACACTGTCAATCCGTACAGATACCTCCATAAATTTAAGATTTAGCTTTTGTATCTGTAGAGGACGGACTTATTTGTTACATCCATCAAACCAATCACTACTTTCCCTGGTTAAATAAGATTTCTGTTGCGGTAAGATTTGCCACACCAGAAGATTTGACGGAGCTGCTTAATTCCCTTCGAGAGGATACCAGATTTCGTAATAACACACAAGTAAGACGCTCCAGAATGTAGTGGTGTAAATAGTATTGGATTTGATTGATACTAACTTCACATCATATCATTCGTTACACCCATACAAAGTAACTAAAAAGCAAAAGTCAGGAGTTGCGGACTTTCTACTCCAAATATTTAACCAGTGCTAGTTCGTAAGTGTGACACACCAAAAGCTATACCCGTAAATAAATTTAACAAAGACTTTATATTAAGTTAAGTGAATGTAACGAGGACACACAGCAAGAAGCAGAGGAGATTTATTCATATTTCTTTGTAATTTTTGTAATACAGCCAGGACGCCCGTACCACAGAATCGCAGTTTGTTTCTAAAGCTTGAAAACTACTGTATTTTTTTACAGTTCTCATGATTGACATTTAAGCTTTTACTTAAATATAATGTTTATAGTTAAGTAAAAGCTTAACTATATTTAGAGTTTGCAATTGAGGCTAGCTATTTGAAGCTAGAACTTACGCATAGCTTCCCTTTTTAAGGGACAGTGCATGCACAAATCGAGTTTACCCCCTTAATCCCCTGAGGTATTCAGAAATAAAAAATTAAATTTCTCTTTACGATGGAGGGTCAGGGGTGAGGTAAAACTAACGCTCAATCCTCAGTGCGTTAACTATGGCAATCCTATTTGAGATCCGAACAAGGAGGACAAGGAAGAGGTGTTTGTCGCTCCTACACGGATTGCTATATTTCAGATTTATGTGTACACCGTAGTTTTTTTAAGGGGGTTTGGAGGAAACTGCAACACCTGAAAACCCCAAAATACCCTTAAGCCTACGGAAGTCAGTTCTTAAAGTGTCTCTACATCCGTCAGATAAGCTTTGGAGTAAAAAATATGAGTTCCACTAATTTCAACATTCCGATTGTGATTCAACCTTCAGACAAAGGGGAGAGAGCCTTTGACATTTATTCTCGTTTGCTAGCAGAGCGCATTGTTTTTTTAAAAAGCGAAGTGACTGATGAGATAGCTAATTTAATTGTTGCTCAATTGCTATTTCTTGATGCTGAAGATCCAGAGCGGGATGTATTCTTGTACATCAATAGCCCTGGGGGCTCGGTCACAGCAGGAATGGCAATTTACGATACTATGAATCAAATTCGTGCTGAAGTATGTACTGTCTGTGTTGGTTTTGCAGCTTCGATGGGTGCATTTTTGCTGTCTTCTGGAGCAAAAAGTAAAAGATATGCTTTACCCAATGCTCGGATTATGATTCATCAGCCTTCAGGGGGGGTTCAAGGTGCAGCGAGTGACATTGAGGTAGCGGCTAGGGAAATTTTGCACACCAAACAAACTATCAACAAGATATTGGCAGCCAATACCAACCAATCTTTAGAGAAGATTGAACGAGATTTAGAACGAGACTTTTTTATGAGTGCGGAAGAAGCAAAAATCTACGGATTAGTGGATAGCGTTATTTTGAAGACACCAACATCTGCTCTAGATTCCACTCATTCTGTAACCGATCGGTATTTACTCAACGGGCATTAGATATAGGAGTGAAAAGCAATGTAGAGACCTACCGTGGCATTTTTATCTGTATAAAAATGTTCCTTAGAAAACCCCTATAGTCTCTCCTTACTAATGGAGACAGCGTTGGCTCTTGACAAACAAATGATATTGGAGGTTTTGATGAAAATTTTAGTGATTGGCGGTACAAATTTTATTGGTCCCCATGTTGTTCGCCATTTGTGTCATTTGGGTCATGAGGTAACTGTATTTCATCGGGGAGAAACGATGGCTGAATTACCGACAAATGTACATCACATTCTTGGCGATCGCCATCACCTTCAAGAATTCAAAAGCCAGTTTGAGGAAATGGCACCTCACATTGTAGTGGATATGATTTTATTCACCGAACAACACGCTGTGGAACTCATGAACACTTTTAAAGGAATTGCCAAGCGTGTTGTTGCTATTAGCAGTATAGACGTATACCGCGCATACAGTGTTCTTTTAGGGAAGGAGTCTGAAGTCATTTCAGTACCACTGACAGAAACTTCTCCATTACGCCAACAACTTTATCCTTTTCGGGAAATGCCTGACAGACCCCTCAATACACCAATAGATTACGAAAAGATTTTAGTGGAACAAGTCGTCATGTCAGAACCCACTTTACCTGGAACAATCGTAAGACTGCCAATGGTTTACGGTCCTAAAGATCCCCGCCACCGTTTACATCCTTATCTTCAAAGAATAGATGATAACCGCCCTGTTATTGTGTTAGAAAAAAGCTTTGCCCTGTGGCGTGGTTCTTATGGATATGTCGAAAATGCGGCATACGCAATAGCTTTAGCAGCCTGTCACGAGCCAGCTGTAGGTCGCATTTATCACGTTGCGGACCGAGAAGCCTTGAGCGAAGCTGAACGCATAGACAGAGTGGGTCGATTGACAGGATGGCAAGGTCAGGTTTTAGTTGTACCCAAAGAAAAGCTTCCAACCGAATGGAAATTAACAGTTAACACAAAACAACATTGGTTAATAGACTCAACTCGTATTCGTGAGGAATTAGGATATCAGGAACTGGTATCTCCAGATGAAGCACTGTTGCAAACCATTCGCTGGGAGCAAGCCAATCCTCCACAAGACCCTCATCCGTTAGCGTTTCCTTCATTGCTTGATTACGCAACCGAAGATGCAATACGGTCACAAGTAAGCAGTTACAACTAACTAATTCTTGTTTGCCAGAATACTACAAGATCGCTGACTTCTTATAGCACAAAATGAGTTAATGGAGGTGATATCTCTCTCCTACCAAAAAATCCTGTTTTCCTCTCGTCCCCAAGCTCCACCTGGTAATGAAGTCTGCAAAGCTCTACCTCGCGTGGCAAATAGGTAAAGGAAACAGACCCTGGGACTCCTATTGGGTTTTTGAAATATAGCTAGGGTGGGAAATGTTAACTAAAAACCTTATTTGATTGGCATTTCCCACCCTACCGTATTTGGCAATTTTCATAAATCATTAATGATTCCTATATAAGAATAAAACAATCAAAAACAGTAGCTTGAAATACTATTCATCAAAACTTGAAACTTTTTAAACAATAACATTAAAATTAAATCATATCAATTTATACCATTATTTTTAAATAGCTTTTCTAAAGAGAAAAAATAAATATTCTCCGGAGTGCTAAACAAGTTATCGAATAAAAGAATGGAAGAGAGACACTTTTAACCTTACATAACAAAGTGGCTCATTTTTAACTAAATAAGTAAAAAATTATGCATAAAATTATTCATTGGTTTAGCGCATCCGCTATTCAGGCGTTTGCGTTTGTATCTATTGTTGCCATAGCACAAGAAATTCCCATTTCACCACAACAAAAAAACACACCAAAAATTTGTTCTTTTAATACTGTAGAAAATTTATTGCCTCCCATAGCAAGCCAACAAAGTAGTTCTCTATTTGCCTATCTTGGACAACAAGGTTTTGTACAAGACTCAGATGGTTCTTGGGTTTGTTATGTCAGTGATTCTAAAAAAGAATGGCGTTACTATACCTTATTTAAAGTACAACAAATAGGAGAAAAACTCATTGCAACTTCTTTTATAGAGAATGGTAACTGGATAGACGGACAAGAAACCCGAAGTTTAGACTTATTTATGACGTTAATTGAAAAACATATACGTACAACTGATGGAAATCGTCAAAGTATACGCAACTATCTAGCAACTTTTATTTCTTTAGTTAAGCAAGGTAAAGTTCCACCTTTACCGCGTGGTTATCTTTTTGACCAACCACATCGCGGATTTGTGTCCTATCATTCCCTAACGAGTGGTAAATTCCAAGGTACGGCAATTACAATAAATATCAATATTTTGAAATAGCTAATGGCTAATGGCTAATGGCTATTAGCTAATAGCCATTAGTTATTAGCCATTAGTATGTAAAACAAGCTGTAAATTACTTAACAGTTCGTCTAACGAAAAAGGTTTTGGTAAAACAGTTGTGACATTATCTTTTAAAAATTTTAGCATCTCATGGTTTGACCCAAGTCCGCTAAAACCAACTATCTTAATTGTTGGATTTATCTTTCTTAGAATACGGATCGTTGTTGGACCATCCATGGAAGGCATCATCATATCAATCAAGACAACATTGATTTCGCGTATATGTTGCGTGTATAGAGCGATCGCCTCCATCCCATCTCGAGCCACTAAGACTTTATAAGCATTTCTTTCTAACAAAGTTTTAGTCATTTCTCGAATTGAATCGTCATCATCAACTACAAGAATAAGTTCTCCATGTCCTAGTGGCAAATCGTCTTTATCTATTGTTAAGAGACTGTTGATTTCTAACGTTTGTTTGACTGGTAAATAAATCTGAAATTCTGCTCCTTTTCTTACCTCACTTGTCACACTCACAAATCCACCGTGGCTTTTCACAATACCCATCACTGTGGACAATCCAAGCCCCGTACCTTGACCAACTTCTTTTGTTGTGAAAAATGGTTCAAAAATTCTATCTATGATTTCTTTGGGAATGCCTATCCCCGTGTCAGATATAGAGATTGCAACATAAGGTCCTACTTTAGCATCAATATTTTTGCGCGTACATTGAACATCCACCCAAACGTTTTTTGCAGAAATCCGTAAAGTCCCACCTACTGGCATTGCATCGCGAGCATTGATACAGAGATTCATGATAACTTGGTGAAGTTGAGTTGCATCACCATAAATACTCCAGATATTTGGTTTTGGAATATCTAAAATGATATTGATCGATTTAGGAAATGATTGTTTGACAATCTGCTCAATTTCCAAAATTAAATGCCTAACCTGTAAAGTAGCAAATTGAATTTCACTCCCTTGTGAAAAGTACAATACCTGTTTGACTAAATCTGCTGCCCGTCTGACGTTGTTTTCCAATAAAGCACTCCATTGCCGACTTTGCTCATCGAGCATTTTAGTTTCTAACAGTTGAATTATCATCATCATTGGGGTTAGGGTATTGTTGAGATCGTGAGCGATCCCACTGGCTAGTGTTCCCAAACTTTCCATGCGTTGCGCTTGCAAAAATTGTGCTTCAAGTTGTTTCTTCTCTGTTATATTTGTGTTGACGGTCAAGATGGAATTAGGCTGTCCTTCCACATTATTTATCAATGTCCATCGACTAGCAACAATAATTGAGTGACCTGCTTTTGTAACTTGGTGTAACTCACCTTGCCAAGAGCCAACAACAGCTAAACTTTGTTGGATATTATCAAGTTGGGAAAGAGTTTCCGATCTATATAAAACTTCACGAGAGTCTCTGCCAATGGCTTCTTCAGACGTCCACCCATAAAGATGTTCGGCCCCCTTATTCCAGTAACGGATGAGGTTGCATGCATCCCGAACAAAAATTGCATCTGTAGTAATATCAAGTAATGCGGCTTGTTCTTGGATTTTTTTTTCTGCTTGCTGGCGATCGTGAATTTCTGTTTCCAAACGTGTATTTTGTTCTTTAAGTCTTTTAGTTAAATTTCTCAAGCTGAGATGAATTTTGACTCTTGCTAAAACTTCTTCATTTTCTAGTGGTTTGGTAATGTAATCGACAGCTCCAAGATTTAAACCCTTCACCTTGTCTGCTTTTTGTGATGATGCTGTCAGAAAAATGATAGGGATATCTTGAGTTGCTATATTGCTCTTCAAACGACAGCAAGTTTCAAAGCCATTCATAACTGGCATTACAACATCTAACAATATCAGATCTGGGTAAGCTGTTTCTGCTATCTGTATTGCACTTTCCCCATCATCAGCTACTAAAACTTGAAAACCAGCATCTGATAGTAAAGCCAGTAATATCTGTAAGTTGATAGGATTGTCATCAACAATAAGAATCGTGTTTTTTTCTTGATTGCTAAAATTCATTGTATCCTCTAAAAATTGATTTAAAAAATTGTTGGTCGATCTTGAAATTGATAATAATTCTATCTAGCAAGTAGCGATAGAAGTTGCAAAAATCGGAGAGGTCCCTATTGAGACCACTACTATGCCACCTATGGCAAATGCAGGCACTTGCTATTCAATTAATTTCTGTCAACTACCTCAGTTATGTATTCATTACGCAACTGAAAGTTAAAATACTTAACGTAAAGTAAATTTAATTGAAGTAATTGCTTACATATAAGTTTCATTTAAGTTACATTCTTTCATTGATATTTTATTCATGAAGGCATAGCTATGTCACTACACACCTGAAGGATACTTCCCCCTAGAGCTATCTCTCGTTTCTCGATCTCGGCGTCTCTAGCATTGGATCGAGAAGAAGAGCCTAACCTATCATTCGCTAACAGCACCCTTTAGACTGTACATTCGCTCATTTTTGAAGAGAGAGAGGAATTAATGCCTGACTGGGTAAGGAAAAAACCTTACAGAGGAGCTAATTGTGCTGATAGCATGTAATACGTAGGAAAAAATGGACGAGAGTAACGATGTAATACATGGAGGAATGAATTCGTTTATGAGGGTGTTATATGTGTATAAGAACAAAAAAGTCTTACACTGAACAATAAACTCGTACCCTAGACAATAAAGTCCTACACTAAAACCCTACGAAAAAAGGCACTGCTTCGCTGCCTTTGAGTGTAAAACCCTTTGTTTGTTAAAAGGAAATTCAGGTAAATCTAGGTGAGAACTTTATTGTCACTGGTGATTTCTGCCAGTAGTATCGCACTGAGTGGTGCTGATAGTGTGGCAACGTTATTATTGGTAGCAGTATTGTTACGTAATAATATGCCGCAGCAAGAAATTCTGATTGGAGACCTCATTAGTCGTTATGCCGCTGGCGAAAGAAACTTTAGTGAAGTCATTATAGAGACCCCTTTTCCCCAAACCTCCTCTTGGGAACTCGGACATTTCAGAGGTTTGGATTTGAGTGGCATTATTTTGCGTAACAGCAGTATAAGATGGATCGCGATTTACATGGACGGAGTAATTCTGCGCGGGGCTGATTTGACCGACGTTGATTTGGGTGAGTCCAACTTCGAGGGGGCTGATTTGAGTAATGCCATTTTGCGGGAAACCAAATACTTCCAATCGGCTTTTAATGGTGCTAATCTCAGTGGAGCCGATTTGACAGGAGCTGAGTTGGTTGACAGTGGGTTCATTGGGGTTAACCTCTGCGGAGCTAACTTTACCAATGCAAGAATCGATGATATTACGTTCGCTTGCAACAACTTGAACAAGGCTATTTTCAATGGAGCTAGGTTGAAAAATGTTCTGTTTGACGAAGCCAAGTTGGTGCGGACCGACTTCCGTGGAGCCGACTTCGGAAAGGACAAACGTGGAGCCTCTGGGGTAAGATTCCGAGATTGTTGTTTTGGGAAAACCCTCATGCCTGATGGCAGTGTGCGTGGTAGCTGAAGCAAATAAGCCTTCTTTAGAGAAATCTGACTCAGCCAAGAGTTACCAAAAAGGTGGTGGTGGAGCAATCGATTTGGTGATGTACGTCAACGGCTGTCAGTTCAATGAAGCAGTGGCATGGCTGCGCGATCGCTTCGCTTCGGGTCTAGAGGAATGCTTAAAGCACCTACTCACGACGCCAGGATGCAAGCCATTGAGATTGCCCAAACAGAACCAACATCACAGTGCATACCACCTGCTGTTGACTCAAGTCAGCGGTCCTTAGTACAGCAATACCTCATCCAACAAAAGGAACTGCCAGCAAACATGGTGCAAGCTCTCCACGGTCCGGGGTTGGTTTATGTTGAATTCAACCAAAATGCTGTATTCAGAATGCGATCGCTCACAGAAGAAACCACCGGAGCTTTCTTGCGCGGCACCAGGGGGGAGCATACTAAAATCTTATTCTTTGCTAGGAAAATCGATATTTATCAGAAGGGTACCGCAGTTGAGGTGAACGAGGTCGTCGAATTTGGTGATTTGGGCTTCTGCTAGCTGTCCGGTTTGGATTTGAATGGAATTATTCTGGTACGCGCTAATCTCGCTGGGGCTAAGTTGGTGGATGTTATGTTCATGGAACGCACTTATTCACAAGCTTTAGCTTGCGAAAGAGAAGTGTATGCGATCGGTTCAAAAAACTTTATATTTCTGTTTGCTCTCGGCATGGCGACCTTACCTAATGCTATAGTTCAAGTGCAATGGCTTTTCAATCCGAAATTTTAAATGCCAAACGAGTATAACTTCTTAAGTCATTGTTAAAACTGTGTTAATCCACACGGTACTTAGCAAACATTTAAAAACAACAGCAATATTCGGGTAAACAGACATGGCTAAAAGTATTTACGCACTGCTTGTCGGTATCGATAGATACGACCCTAACTCAGTTTCTCCAGTCCCTTCATTACAGGGGTGCGTTAATGATATTGCAGCAGCGCAAGAATATCTTGAAGAGCGCACAAAAGATGGTGAATGGCAATTGATAGAACCATTGATTTTGAAGAACGAACAAGCCACTCGCGAAGCAATTATTCAAGGCTTTAAGGATCATCTGTGCAAGGCTGACAGCAGTGATGTTGTGTTTTTCTACTATGCAGGTCATGGGGGTCAAGAAAAAGCACCAGAGGAATTTTGGGTTTTAGAACCAGACCGTTTGAATGAAAGTTTGATTTGCTATGATAGCCGTACAGCGAATGGGAAAGACCTTGCAGATAAAGAGTTATCTTACCTGATCTCTCTTGTGGCAAAGAAAGACCCTCATGTCTTGATTGTGCTTGATTGCTGTCACTCTGGTTCGGGAACGAGAGATTTAGCACCAGATGTGAAAGTTCGTCGCGCCTCTGTAGATAATCGAGAGCGAGATTTGAAGAGCTATCTGTTTTATGAAGACCAAAAAGCATTGGATGAGATATTAACGTCCTCTCGTAATTTGGACGAGCAGAAAAAGACGACTGGTGTTGTTTTACCACCAAGAGGTAAGCATATTATGTTTTCTGCTTGTAGGGATTATGAGTTGGCTAAAGAGTACAAAGGAGATCGAGGTGAACCAAGAGGCGTTTTTTCTTACTTTTTGATGCAAACACTCCAACGGACTAATGGTAAAATCACCTACCGAGACTTAGCCAGAAATATTAATGCGATCGTTAGTGGTAAAGTTAAGGAACAATCGCCGCAAGTTGACGCAACCAATCCCGAGGAGCTAGACCAGCCTTTCTTAGGCGGTGCAATTGGCGATCGCGATGTGTTTTTTGCCCTAACTTATAACAGAAATGAGAATGGTTGGCTTATTGATGGTGGTGGACTCCACGGTCTGAGAGTTTCTCAAGAGACAGAAACTCTACTCGCAATTTTTCCCTTAACAGCTAATTCCGAAGAGTTACGCAACCTTGATGCTGCTTTGGGCGAAGCAAAAGTCACTAAAGTATTTCCTCAACGAAGTAAAGTACAAATTACTAAGGGTGAAGAAAAGTTATCGGAAAAAGAAAGTTATAAGGCTGTAGCGATCGGCTTACCACTTCCGCCTTTAAAAGTTTACTTTAAGACTGATGAAAGTGATGCTGTCGGTATAGAACTAGCACGGAAAACATTACAAACATCTGGACTGAAAAATCAGCCTTCATTATATGTGCGTGAAGTCGAGCAAGCCGCAGATGCAAATTACTATTTAGCTGCCAATAAGAATCAGTATTGGATTTTACAACGTGAAGACTTAAGCCCTGCGATCGCTCCCATTCCAGAAGCTTCAAATGGAGAAAGTTACACATCCGAAATGGCGTCTGCACTCGTGACGCGTCTAGAGCATATCGCCCGTTGGAAGAATGTTTTAGATCTCTCCACTCCTGCAACGAGCCGAATTAAACCTGATGATGTAGAGATGTCTATTACAATTGTTTCCGGAAAGAAAGAGTCGCCATCAAGTTCAGAATTGCGCGTAGAGTATACCCATGACAGTAATAACAATGAGTGGCTTGGCCCAGTTCTTCAAGTCAGATTGACAAATCGTAGTTTTAAAACTCTCTACGCCAATGTCGTACTTCTCTCAGAAGATTACGCAATCAATGCTGACTTATTTGAGGAAAAAAGCAGTATCCGGTTAGCACCAAGCGATAGTGGAGGAAGTTCATCTGTAGAAAGTGAACTCACTTTCTATATACCAGAGGCATTTTTAGAACAGGGAATTACAGAGTATAAAGATATTTTCAAATTGATTGTCTGTACCACAGAATTTAATGCAAGTTTGCTGCAGCAAGATGGATTGAACCCTCCCCCAAGAAATCGTTCGACAGAACAGTATGGCGGAACATTGGATCGGTTGTTAGATGGAGTGCATACGCGTAATGCTGTGAGAGCGCAAGGGACTTATGATGATTGGATGACAAAAGAAATTACAGTCACTCTCATAAAACCGCAAGATGCCAAACCAATTAAATCTCATAGTAGTACTTCATTACAAGATGGTTTGGTTGAGGTACAACCCCATCCCAGTTTGCGTGCTAAGGTGAATTTGACTACAGTACCCCAAGCGAGTCGGGATTTGGGTAACCTAATTTTGCCTGCGATCCTGCGTCAAGAACCTCGAGTTACCCAATCTTTTGCATTTACTAGTAGTCGAGGAAGCGATCCGGGATTGAGTGCAATAGAGTTAAGCGATATTGAAGACTATACTGTTGTCAACAAAGATGCTCCTTTGACGATAGTGATTGATAAAGAAATAACAGAGAATGAATACCTCCTACCATTTGCTTACGATAGCGAGGATAAGTTTTTCTTACCTTTAGGACGGGGCATAAGAACGGAAAATGGCAAAACAGAAATTGTTTTGGAACGTTTGCCCAAACCAAGTACAACCAGTCGTAGTTTGCAAGGTTCTGTCAAAATTTTCTTGGAAAAAGTTGCCCATCAAAAGTTAGGAAGACCTTACAATTACCCCCTACTCAGTTCTGTAGCAAGCATTGACGATAAAGATAAGGTGACTTACGAAGCGAACAAGGAGACAATTAAAGGACAAGTTGCCCAAGCGCAAAAAATTGTTCTCTTCATTCATGGCATTCTTGGTAGTACACAACGCAGCCTCTCCTCCATTAACAAAGCTAAAGTTACAGTTAACGGGCAAGATCGGACTTTAAAAGAACACTATGACTTAGTGTTGGCTTTTGATTACGAAAATCTTCAAACCACTATTGAAGAAAATGCAAAACTTTTAGGACAGCGGTTGCAAGAAATTGGCTTGGGACCAAATCATGGTAAAGAATTACACATAGTAGCTCACTCTATGGGTGGTTTGATAGCTCGATGGTTTATTGAGCAAGAAGGTGGCAACCAAGTTGTACAACACTTAGTGATGTTAGGCACGCCAAATGCGGGTTCCCCCTGGCCTAGCATTCAAGATTGGGTATTTACAGCCCTTAGTTTTGGGTTGAATCAACTTTCAGCCGTTGTTTGGCCGACAAGAATTGTGGCTGTGTTACTTGAACTTTTAGAAAATAACGATCTTTCTTTGGAGCAAATGCATCCGGAATCTGAATTTTTCAAAGCGATCGCATTGTCTGAGGACCCCCACGTTCCTTACACAATTATTGCAGGTGACAGGTCATTGATATCGGGTATTTCAGAAGAGAAATCCGGTCAATTGCATCGATTAATGCAAAAGCTATTTGGTAAAGCAGTGGATAAAGCTATTGATTTAGCGTTCTTTCAGCAACCCAACGATCTTGCAGTCAGTTTGGCTAGTATTACAAGTGTAACGAGTGACAGAACACCCCCACCGAGAATATTAGAACCATATACTGCATGCGATCACGTAACTTACTTTACTGTGCCCTCAGGGTTAGCAGCTCTATCAGAAGCACTGTCTCCCAAGCACTAACCCGCACTCGGCGATCGGCAAACTTCGCATACCTCGATCCGGTGGCTCCGCCTGGGAATGCCTTACAGGGGGCTCCGCCTCCAGTGGAGCGCCCTGCAGAGCCTCGCCGACTGTGTTCCCTGGTAGAACCAGGGAACGAGAGTGGGTAGTGCGTTCACTTACCCAGCAAAATTAATGCGATGGACCGTTAGAGCGCCACTTGTATCGGCATTAGTTAAGTCAGAACCGTACAATATCACAATCTTTTATCAAGTCAGTTTTACTGCCGAGCATTTTCTCTCACAATTTCTACATCTAGTTCTAAAAATTCTGCAATTTGCTCAATGCTTAAGCCTAACCTCATGAGTTTGGGAATCGTCTCTAACTTTGTCACTAATACACCTTCCTCAAAACCTTCTTGCTTACCTTCTTGCTTACCTTCTTGCTTACCTTCTTGCTTACCTTCTTGCTTACCTTCCAGATAAACTCTACTTTTTTTTAAAGAATCTAAATTCAGCATCACTTCAAGTTCCTCCCGACTCAAGTTAGCAAACTTATCAATCACTACTGCTTTAATAAATTCTAAAACCTTTTCCTCTAAAGTGGCATCAGTAAGTTCTTGTTGAGCTTGACGGAGCAACTGTCTGGCAAGTTCTCCAGTTTTCTCCTGGCTTTTATTTTCGACTATTAAACGCATCACTCCCACAGCTAGAGATTGGTTGGGAGTTTTTGCCAGTTCATCCAAATAAAAACGATGTAAATTCGATAGGACAAAATTCAAGTATCTCGGAAAATTACCTTCATTACTTTTTGTGTCATAAATGACAACAGCATACCATTCGTCATTGGGAGGTTGATATTGAGTTAGATAAAGAACGATTTTGGCAACAAATTGATTGTAGAAATTATCATCTTTATAAGACTGAGCCTCAATAAAATAAATTGGTTCGTTCAGATAAATTTCAGAAGTTGAGAGCAACCCATCTAAACGAAATCCTCTCTGTTTAATTTCTGGAGCGCTGAATTTATAGATGCTTGTATCTTTACCTGATTGACCGATAAGTTCAAAAAACAATTCAGGTATCTCTTTAAAAATTTCATAGAAAAGTGGATCGGCAGTCATGTAGTTCTTAATAAGAAATTGTGGTTTTCTTAGTTTAAGATCATTTATTTTTATTTCTTAAAAAGTATTTTCTTATAGTAAAAAGTTAATGCTGCCACTGCAGGGCAGCAATTTCAGGAGTGAGGTTGAGGGTAGGATTAAGTTCAACAGCTTGTTGAAACTTGGCAATTGCTAGAGCAAAATTTCTCAAGCGGGCTAAATCGTTACCTTGTCTGATAAGAATCAGTGCTAAATCTGTGTTGCTCAAAGTCTCTGTCAAATTAACCCCAATAGTGTATTTAACAACATCTATTTCCGGATTCTCTGAAATCAGATGATACATTAAACGTCTACAGCACACTTCAAGCCAAGCCCGCCAACCGCCCTGCCACAAGCGCACCATACCATCAGTGCCTCCACTCACAATTGTCTTGCCATTGGTACTAATAGCAACAGATATGACAGAACCTTCATGCCCGTATAATGGTTTGCCAAAAGAGTTACCATCTGTGTCCCACAGGCGTACTGTACCGTCAGATCCTCCACTCACAATCATCTTGCGATCGCTACTTATAGCAACGGACATCACAGAACCTTCATGTCCGCGTAACGGTTTGCCAATAGGGTTACCATCGGTGTCCCACAAGCGCACCGTACCATCAGCGCTTCCACTGACAATTATCTTGTTATCAGTGCTAATAGAAACAGCATTGACAAAATATTCATGCCCGTTTAGAGGCAGACCGATAGGGTTGCCTGCAATGTCCCACAAGCGTACTGTATTATCAGTACTACCACTAATAATTATTTTAGCATCAGTACTAATTGCAACAGATTTGACATAACCTTTATGTCCGCGCAACGGTTTGCCAATTGATTTACCGATGCTACTCCACAAACGTATCGTCTTGTCGTCACTGCCACTCACAATTATCTTACCTTTAGTGCTAATTGCAACGGAATTTACACAACGTTCGTGTCCGCGTAAGGGTTTACCAATAGGATTGCCGGAGATATCCCACAATCGCACCGTACTATCAGTACTACCACTGATAATTATTTTACCATTAGTGCTAACTGCAACGGCATTAACGGAATTCTCGTGTCCTCGCAAAGGATGGAGGATAGGATGACTTTTGCTATTCCACAAACGTATGGTACTGTCAGCACTGCCACTAATAATTATCTTGCGATCGCCATGAATAGCAACAGCATTCACACAATCTCCGTGTCCGCGTAACGGTTCATCAATGGAGTTGTTAGAGATATCCCACAAGCGAACCGTTTTATCATCACTGCCACTGACGATTATCTTACCATCCGTAGCGATCGCAACAGAATTCACAAAAGACTCATGACCGTGTAGTGGTATGCCAATAGAATTGCCAGAGATATCCCACACGCGTACTGTGCGATCGGCACTACCAGTCACAATCATTTTGCCATCAGTACTAATAGCAACAGCATTGACATAAGCTTCATGTCCCCGCAAAGGTTTAGCGATTGGGTTGTTAGATATGTCCCATAAACGTACCGTGCCATGCTGACTGCCAGTGACAATGACTGGCTCATTACTATTATTAAAAATTACAGATATAATACTATCTTTATATCCCCATAAAGGTTCGCCAATCGGATTGCCACGCTTATCCCACAAACGGATAGTCTCATCAGCACCAACGCTGACTATAGTCTTACCATCATCACTCACAGTTACTCTCTTGACATAATCCTTATGTCCGCGTAGCGGTTTGCACTTAAGATTACCCGCACTATCCCACAAGCGAACAACTTTGTCATCGCCTCCACTCACAATCGTTTTGCTATCAGTACTAATAGCAACAGTTCTCACAGAACCTTGATGCCCAAGTATTGGTTTGCCCACAGGATTTCCATCTACATCCCACAGGCGTACCGTGCCATCTTTACTGCCACTGACAATGATTTTACCATCGGTACTGATGGCAACAGAACTGACATAACCCAAATGCCCCCGTAATGGTTTACCGATAGGATTGCCCGTGCAATCCCACAACCGAACTGTACCGTCATCACTACCACTGACAATCATCTTGCAATCGGCAGCAATTGCAACAGATATCACAGATCTCTCATGTCCCCAGCATTTATTCGACACTCGGGCTGTGTTCGTGACAGTTAGTAAATTAGCCTGAATGGAAGTGAGAATCTTATCTGGTAATTTCTCTAAATTCTGACCTATTAACTCTATCGATCGCTTGAGAGCTTCTGAAGGCTGATTTGGTAGTAGACTCAAAACTTTCTCTGCTTCTTCTGGTAGTGTTGCTTCAATGAGCGCCTGCTCTTTCTCCGCAAGTGCCCGTTCTAAAAAAGCAACTCTTTCTTTTTCTTGTTGCTCGAACTCGCGTTTCTTTCGACTCTCCTCAATAAATTCCAACGCCAAACTATCCAACAACCCAAGGTGAAGGTAATTTTCCAAATAATCTTCTGCTTCCACCAATCTCGCTTCTTGAAGGAGATAATTTTCCGGTTTACCTCTTCTTGCCCATTCTTTAGCTTCTGATTCTATCTTACGTTCTATCTCCATTGCTGCTCGATACTCTCTTATCCAGTCGTGCAGCTTTTGCCAATGACGAATGAGGGCTTCATGGGCAATATCCAAAATAACATCACCAGGTTTTGATGCTGTATCTGTCGTAATCAATCGCGTCTCTGGTGCCGCTAACTTTTGAATCACTTTTTCCAAAAGAAGATCTTCTGTCTGCTGTTTGCTGGCTAAATCGTATTTGTGTATTCGTCTGCGCGTGTTGGCAATATCACCTAAATAAGTAAGTTCTAAAAAGATCCGCTTGGCAACCAATTGTTCTTCTTCAGAAAGAGATTCATAAACTTCATCAGCTCGTTTTTCCAGCGCCTTTTCCACACCACCAATGTTATAGTAATCGGACAGCGTCCATCGCTTTAAAGGTCGCTTTTTCCAAAGTTCTGTCAGCGCATACTGCAATAGGGGTAAGCCTCCGGCTTCTCCTTTGACATCTGCAATCATCTTCTCAACCAGTGGATTCTCGATCTCTATGCCTGCTTGTTCGGCTGGTTTGGTAATCGCTTCCCTTAACTCTTCCGGCTTCATGGGCATGACTCTCACCAAATTCCGGTCGATTTTTGTTACCAATCCACCATATTCCTGTTCTGCACAGTTGCCTTGGAAATCCGCTCGCATAATCAGTATCAGGCAAAGTTTATTCCCCAATCGATTGACTGCGCTTATCAAACATTCAAAAAATTGTTGTCGCTCGTCGAGATTTTGGCACAGGGTAAAAACTTCTTCAAATTGATCGATGGTGAGCACCACGCGAGGTGCTTGAATATCTGAAATCTTTGCGATGAAATCTTCTGGTGCGATTGTTGGCTTTAACAGAACCTCTGCTAAACTTTGAAGCGGATACTCGCCTGGGGTAAATGGTTTGTAGATTTGCCATTGCTCGCTACCCGGTATTTTCTCACCTAAATACAGTTGATAGAGTAACCCTGCTCTGACAACAGAGGATTTGCCACTTCCTGATGCTCCAAGCACTGCTAGAAAATTGCTCTTTTCTATCTTGTCTAACAGATGTGAAGTTAATTGCGAGCGCCCGTAGAAAAAATCGGGGTCTGTTGATTGTTCTGGGGCTTCCGGATTGAAATCAAAATATTCCAATCCTTTGTAAGGGCAGATTTGACCTCGCACTCCCTTTATGCCAGTCAGAATAATGGCGCTACCTGTATTGCTAAAAGCGGGATGCTGTGGCGCAGTTGTCCTCATTGCCCGTCTCACGAACTCTGTTAAGGTATAATTTGTCACCCAGCCATCTTCTCTCTGCTTGGGATCGAGTCCTTGTAGGAGAGCGTTTGTCAGTTCTCCATATTCTCCTAACTCCTGCCCGTATGCTAACTCAAAATCTCGAGACGCAGCTATGTAACAGCGATCGCGTCTTTTTTTCACTTCCGATAAATTTGTTTCTAGAAAATTTAATAACTCGCCACTGTAACAGCAATCAAGCCAAACAATCTGTTGCTTTACTGGACTGCTTGCTAATATTTCCCGTAAATCTCTAACTGAAAAGCCCCATCTGTCCCCTTCTGGATCTGCTTCACTGGTAGCCAAAAAACTTTGTATATTATGATTCTCTCCCTTAAGCAAACCATGTCCCGCAAAATACAATAACGCTGTATTAGCAATTATGTGACTTTTCGGGTGAAAAAGCCGCTTAATCGCTTCTTCGAGTTCTTGTTTCTGTAGTAATTCCTTCGGACTGACTTCCCGTTTCCCTGTCTGAGAAGGCAAACGCTGCACCTCAAAATCCCCATAATCCTCTAGAAGTCGTGCTATCGCTTCTGCATCCTTTGCAGGTTGCGAGAGATTCTTCATATAAGGGTACCGATTAATACCAACAACCAGGGCTTCCCGCTTCATGGCAAAGTAAATTTAAGGTGATGTTGAATATATTTTGATACAAATTTTTACAGAGAAACATCAAGTTTTTGGGGGTATGTCAAAATCTTTCCTTTCTCTGTCAAGCGTACAATTACTTTATTGGTGCTTGCGTTTTCCGGAATCCTTATAATTATGGATGTATCTCCGTGTTGATTCTTGATATTATTATACTTATGTCTGCTAATACAACACTACTTGCTCTACTACTAGTTCTGAAGGACTTTGATGTTACCTTGACTCCTTCTGAAAACACTGAATTAGAAACGATTGGGGAGCAACTTGCTCTCGACTTTCCCCAACGCTGGAATGATATTCAAGAACGCTTGATGAAATTAATTTCATCAAACACTTCTCTATATCAGCGCTATCAGGCGACTAAAGCTAAGCTGGAAATCATGGACAGTCATCTTTTAGCTTCCTTATTACCGAATAAGGGTGAGCTAGAGAAGGAGCTAGTAACTAATAGTAAGCGTGAAGTACGCGGTTATAAACCGCCTAGGTTGGCTAAGCCTGACAGTGGTAATGAAATAGTCAACGATATTGTTGTCCCCATTTTAAGAAGTGATGAGCCATCTGAAAAAGCCAAGCAACTTAGCTTTCTTGAGCGTCTTCAGAAAAAACTTTACCAATGATCTAATTTATACTTACCCATTTCATGGCTCATCTAGTCTATCCCACTGTCGATTTGTTTCTCTATGACTTGCGAGATGCACTCGGACATAGTACTGCACAACTAGAAGAAAATCGTCAGTCGTTCTTTCAAAAATTACCAACAAATATTCATTTTTCAATTCAAGAGAAAGATGAAGAGATCCAAGTTGAATTGGAAGCTGATTTTGTAGAATTACTTGGTGACAAACAAATAACACCTTTAGATTTAAAATCTCCAGATTATGAAGGATATTATTATCCAGTACGGTTGAGCGATACTTATGGGCTATTAGTAGATTGTTCGATTGCCGATCGCATTGCTCTTTATCCAATTAGTAGCATCAAAACTTTACGCAACCTGATTTTCCAAAGCATAAACTATCAAGAAGCAAATTTAGGGGAAACCTGGTTAGTGTCTGGTAGTCTTTCAAAGACGACTGCTCCAGAACAGTCTGAAATGATTGCTCGCGAATGCTATCAAAACTTAATTCCTAACGCTAACTGGCAGAATAATTTGCAGGGTAAAGGTCAGATTTTAGGAGGATGTATCTTTGAATTGCGCCAAGAGAATTTTAGAAAATTAGGGTCTCCTGTCACTATAGAAGATAGAATTGAAGACAATCATCATGTTATAATTATCATTTATCCTGATGAAGTTACAGCAGAAAAATCGGGAGAATTGATTGATGATTGGTTGCGATTATTTTGTTATAGAAGTAAAATTATTTGGGCGTATAATGAAAGCAGAAAAATAAAGACATATTTAAAAAAAGATTTTGTTGAGATTCAGGATTTTATCTTATTTTTAAGAAAAAAAGAATCAGAAAAAATTACTTTGAAGCAGCTTCAGAAAAATTTAGGTAGAGTTGAAAATTTATTTTCTCAATATACAATTGATTTAAATTATCTAGATTATCAATCTAATACTATTGAAGTTAATCTGTACAATTATTCCCAACGATTGAAGACTATATTGGAAAACTCAACTGCCGGGGGAATTCAAAGCGATTTAGAGTTTTTGAAGAAATTTAGTCAGCAAGTACAAGAAAAATATTTGCGGCAGCTACAAAAAGATTATCATAATTTGAGTAAGGGCTTAGAAATGTTAAATATCGCAGTCAATTTTATACGCGTTGAAGTAGAAGTCAATCGTGCGCGAAGTGCTCAAAATTTCCAAAATACTATTGCTATTATTGGTGTGGGATTGACTGCAGGTTCGATGGTTGCATCTTTAGAAAAACTGGGAGAAGGGAATACAGATCCACTCAGTATTCTCCTTAGCAAATATATAGGAAATCCAACACCAAAACCGTGGTGGTTCGATCCAGCTATTCCATTTCTATACGGAATTGGTGTAGCGATCGCAGCAGCCGTATTGACTTGGGTGGCAATTTACTTATGGGGTTCTACAAGTCACAGACAAGGTTAAGATGTCTGCTGCATAAAACTTAGCAACCAGTTTGCAGCCGTTGCTCTGCGAGTTTGTCGGGGTCCAAACTCTCCAATTTTATAACCTTTAAAGCCTAGTTTTTCCTTTAAGAGTTGTTTGTTCTCTGGTGGAATCGAACGAGTCAGCTTGACTGTTGCAGGGCGACTTTCAATAAAATTAGGTGGTTCGGGATACTCATCCCGCCACTCGGGTGTAACTTGTGTGTTATCCCACTGTTTGGTTGACGAGTCATAGCGATAGCCCAAAAAGTGCCAGACTAACTGATTGACTGTAGCGTCATCAATTTCTTCGTTGAGAATTGCCCAAATAGTTTCTGTTGTCAGAGATGGCAAATTAGACATAGATACCTAAACAATTCAAAATTGCGATAATAAACAAAGTAGGCTGAAATGTATCAAACCCTAACTAGTTAATGCAGAATACCACACCGCAGTCAAAGCAAGTTCGCGCCCACGTATTTATTTCTGGGAGAGTTCAAGGGGTAGGTTATCGCTATGCTACCGTGGAAACTGCCACCCAACTCAGATTAACGGGTTGGGTGCGGAATCTCCCTAATGGGGACGTAGAAGCAGTTTTTGAAGGAACTCAGGAGGTAGTAGATGAGATAATTCGTTGGTGTTATGAAGGCCCACCAGCTGCTATGGTGAAAGATGTGCATATAGAATACGAACAACCGGAAGGGCTGCAAGGATTTCAAGTGAGGCGCTAGTACAACTCTTTTACTCGTTCATATCTTTATATGTGGCTAGCGCGGAAGGAGACAACCGACTGAGATAGCGGAAGATCCAGTACTTGAATATAGTATCTAAAATTACGGGAAAAGTGGCAATAAATAAAGATATCAAGCTTTGATTGGCTGGAAGTCCGAGATGTTTCGCAAAACTATCTAGAATCACCTCCCATCCATGAGGTGAGTGAAAACCTACAAATGTATCCGTGAATAAGATAATTAAAAAAGCTTTAGCACTATCACTTAAACCATAAATGATATTATCTAAAAAAGCTTTTACGACAAGAATTTCTTTCTGACTTGTAACAATAACTAAAGCAAAAGCAATCAGCGCTAATAAATCAGCAAAAATATTGCTAATAGCACTATTAGTTTTTGCTTGAAATTCCTCAACAAGTTCGTGCGCCTTCTCTTTGACTTGGTGCTCTATTGACTCCGGAGAAATAGGCGGTGCTTGAGAGATGAAATGTTGAAATTGAAGCTTTTTTTCAAAATTCTTTAATTCTTTAAAAGCTTCTTCTTCCATCTCAGAGTTAAGAAAAATTTGATTTGGAGTTTCGCCTCTTACTCTTGCAATAATAGGTTCTATCAAAGGTTTAGAGAAATGCTGAGTTAGCATTGGTATAATGACTAACAACAGTAAAAATCTAACTGCCATTCTTGTTCTATTTTGAGAAATACGAAAATTTCTCACAAATTTTGCTTCAGCTTCTGGAGAAAAATCTTCTTGAATTCTACTGAAGGTTCTGCCAATAGTTCTAGGTAAAAGCCCTGATTTATTAAAAGCAGATTCAACCCTCATCTCAGTTCCTTGAGATGAAGTTATTGGATTTTCAATAACATTACTAACTTCTAAAGAATTTTGTGGTTTTAATACTATATTGCGATCGCTGGCTTGTGTTGGCTTTTCTTGTCTGTAAGTATACTGATCTAGTATTTCATCAATAAACTGTAGCTTTTCCAAAAAGCTAGCATTGGAAGTGTTTAAAACCGAATTACCTATCTGAAATTCTGTTAATCTTAATTTAATGATAATAAGGTTTTTTTCTAATTGTACCTGCCAATAAGACATGGCAGTTTCAGAATAATTTCCCGTTGCGGAAGATATTTTCTTTCCAGCAAAGTGTTCGACTTCAAGATTTCTTATGGTTTGAGCCGCCCGATAAGCTTCTACAAGTGCTCTTTCTGGTGTACCTGTCAGCCATCGGTAGATAAATTGCAAATGTTCTTGAATTTTTTCTTTAAAAACCACTGTCTTTTTCTTCAAAAAATAATCTTTCATGAGAATATTTATGGATTTAGGTATGCATTTGAGGTTGTTGAGTTAATTTTCAAGTCAACAATAGCAGATGAGAGAGCCCAAAAAACGGAACAGATAAACTCTAATTTTTAAGGCGATCGCCCATCTCCAAGAATTTTACACATTGTAAATACCTTCAGGGCTTACCGTACTAGTCTGACAGTATTGGTAGAATTGATTCATGGATAACGCAAGTTCATCCAAGAACTTACCTACACTTGCTTCCAACACATCTTTACCTGCTCATTCCAGCAAAACCGAATTGAGGATGTGTTTTTTCCAGTAGTGCTTCTACTGTTGGTGCAAACGCATTAGCAAATAGCCGTGGAAGACTTTGGGCGTCTCGACGCGCAATACTTTCTCTGAGTTTTTGCTCTAATTCAACTGACAACTGCAAGGTAATAGTCGTCATCTTTTATCAATGCAGGTAAACTACTTTTTATGTTATCAGGGTTATTGAGTGTATTTCCCAGTCCCCAGTCCTCAGACCAGTTCCTTTTTGCACCCACTTCTTAAAAGAAGATAATTGGCTACATTACACACAGCAATCTAAATCTAGCATTAGTATTGTGAGCGCGATACGCCTTAAGGGGTTAAGCTTTGCTTATTGCTCTTTCCCTACCCTCAGAAAGTTCAGATAACATCAGATTATGAAACTCAGCCTGTGCATGATTGTCAAAAACGAACAAACAACGCTTCCTAAATGTCTGAGTAGCGTTAAGAACCTTGTTGATGAGATGGTTGTGTTAGACACAGGTTCAACAGATAATACTCCACAAATCGCTAAAAAATTTGGTGCTGAGGTACACCATTTTGAATGGTGCAATGACTTTAGTGCTGCTCGCAATGAAGCTTTAAAATATGTGACAGGTGATTGGGTTCTTGTACTTGACGCAGATGAATCTCTCACCCAAAAAATAGTACCGCAGTTAAAAGAAGCTATACAAAGGGAAGAATACCTGCTTATTAACCTGGTACGCCACGAAGTTGGTGCAGAACAATCTCCTTATTCCTTGGTTTCTCGCCTATTCCGCAAGCATCCTGAAATCTCCTTTTCTCGCCCTTACCACGCTTTGGTAGATGATAGTGTATCTACGCTGATCGATAAAGAACCGCATTGGCAAATTGGTTACTTGGAAGGAGTTGCCATTTTACATACAGGATATCAAAAAGATACTATAGCCCGACAGAATAAATTTGCTAAAGCACAAGCAGCAATGGAGAAGTTTTTTGCTGCTCATCCTAACGATCCCTATGTTTGTAGTAAATTGGGTGCAGTTTATGTAGAACAAGGCAAAGTCATACAAGGAGTAGAGTTGCTAGCGCGAGGAGTTGCTTCTGCTGAAGAGAACTACGATATTTTGTACGAACTTTATTACCATTTGGGTATTGCTTACAGTCGGCTGCAAAATACCAGACAGGCGATCGCTCACTATCAAGCTGCTATCAAATTACCTATTTATCCAATCCTAAAATTAGGAGCATATAACAATCTGGGTGCTCTGTTCAAAGCATCTGGAGATCTAAATGGTGCAAAAATAGCTTATGAAACAGCTTTAAAAATCGATCCCAGTTTTACAATAGGATACTATAATCTTGGCATGACATTAAAAGCAATGAATTTGCTCAAAGACGCGATCGCAGCTTATCAAAAAGCCATTCAATTAAATCCTAAATATGCCGAAGCTTACCAAAACCTGGGAGTTGTGCTATTAAAACTAGGCTATGTAGAAGATAGTTTAACTGCTTTTAGATCTGCGATCGCACTTCACGAACAACACAATCCCGAAGAGGCAAAACGACTGCGCCAAGGTTTGAAAGAGATGGGATTGATGGCTAATAGCTAGTAGCTATTTGCTGCTAGCTAATGGTAGGCTGGCCATTAGCCATTAGCCATTAGCCATTAGCTATTAGTAATTAACCAGTCACTAATTTTACAAACCTTTCCAATCTGTCCATTCCCTTTTCAATTGTTGCCATATCCGTAGCATAGGAAAGGCGAATGTTATCATCAGCACCAAAGGCTATTCCTGGAATAACTGCAACTTGCTCTTTCTCTAGCAAGGCGTTACAGAAATCCAGAGATTTTAGCCCTGTTTTGCTAATATCGGGAAATAGGTAGAAAGCGCCATCAGGTTTGATACAGGTGAGTCCGGGAATTGCATTTAGTCTTTCCAACATCACCTGTCGCCGTTGTGCGAAACCTTGGCGCATTTGTTCGACACAGTCTTGGGAACTTTCCAAAGCTGCGATCGCACCATATTGAGCAAAAGTACATACATTAGATGTACTGTGGCTTTGAATGGTAATCGTTGCTTTCATCAAATCGAGAGGTCCTGCCAAGTATCCTATGCGCCATCCTGTCATGGAGTAAGCTTTGGCAAAACCATTACTAATAATGGTTCGAGCAAAAATTTCTTCTCCTACCGAACCAATACTGACGTGTTTTGCACCGTCATAAAGAATCTTTTCGTAAATCTCGTCAGAAACGACAAGGATATCTTTCTCAACGACTATCTCGGCTATTGCTTTGATTTCATCTGGGGTATAAACCATCCCTGTAGGATTGGATGGCGAGTTGAGAATTAATAACTTCGTCTTGGGGGTAATCGCTTTACGTAACTGTTCGGGAGTAATTTTATAACCCGTAGAAGCATCTGTAGAAACGATGACTGAAACCCCATCTGCAAGCGTTACCATCTCAGGATAGCTTAACCAATAAGGTGCAGGAATAATAACCTCATCACCTGATTCAATCAGCGCAAGTATCAAATTGAACAGAGAATGTTTCCCACCATTAGTGACAATGACATTTTCTGCTTTGTAATCCAAACCGTTATCAGTTTTAAGCTTGCGGGCAATAGCTTCTCTTAACTTTGGTTCTCCTGCGGCTGGTCCATACTTAGTCTTACCATCATCTAGGGCTTTTTGTGCAGCAGCCTTGACGTGCGCCGGACTGTCATAATCTGGTTCTCCTGCGCTAAAACTACAAACATCTATACCCTCTGCCTTCATCGCCTTGGCTTTTGCAGCGATGGCTAAGGTTATGGAAGGCGTTACCTGACTCACTCGTCCTGCAAGCTTCATCGTTACTTTATTAGGCAAATTCTTACCTATTAAAGGATATACCAGAAACTTTATCGATTTTTGTCTTTTAATAATTCCTTTTGTAAGCTGGTTGTAGATGTTAGTACATTTAAACTATTTTGCTGGGGGTAATGCTTTGCGCTCCAACCTCTAAGATCGGGTTCGCCTAAGTAATGACGATAAGAATGAAGCGGAGATTGGGAGACGCGGCGACACGCTTAATTTTTAATCGTAAGCCATTATCCGAACACGATATAACCAGCGATCGCTAAACCAAAATTTTATTGTTAAGAACTTTAACAATTTTTTGACACCTGCGTAAATCTATTTACAGCCTCCGTTAAGTTAATGAGGGTTTAAATCGGAGGTAAACTTCTGATGGAACCTAAACTTACCTAGTACAGATCGACACACACTTTTTTAGGAGAAAATAACATGACTGTCATTGACGGTACTTCTGGAAACGATACACTTTACGGGACTGAATTTGCGGATAGCATCTACGCTTACGGAGGGGATGATACTGTTTACGCTTATGCGGGAGACGATACCGTTTACGCTGGTGCTGGCAACGATTACATTGACGGATTAGATGGCAACGACACCATTTATGGTGAAGCTGGTAACGATACGTTACTAGGTTACAACGGTAATGACTTCCTCAGTGGTGGTAGTGGGAATGACACCATTTATGGTGAAGCAGGCGATGACACCATAGTTGGCGGTTATGGCCAAGATACACTCTGGGGAGGTGCTGGAGCAGATAAATTTGTCTTCAACAACTTGTATGAAGGCATTGACGTTATCAAAGACTTCGAGTGGACTGAAGGAGACAAAATTCTGGTTTCCGAGGCTGGATTTGGTGCTTGGTCTAATAACGACTTTAGCTATGACAGCTCAACTGGTGGTTTGTTCTTCCTTAATGTTCAGTTTGCCACGATTGAAAACAAACCTGCTGCTTTCTCTACCAATCTTGATATTCAACTCGTCTAATCTTACTGCAACGCAGTTCTCTTTATATGCGAGTGGCTCACCAATCTACTTTCCATCTAAGGAAAATTCACGACCAAAAGGGGTAGATAGAGTAGAAAATCTTTTCTTTTCCTTGCTTTTTACAGCAATCGTTGCATTTTATTCAACCGCTTGACTGCCAATTTTATAGGTCAAGAATGAAATTTTCCAAGAAAGTAGTTTATTCCCACCGTCTTGCACGGGTGGGATTTTTTATGTTTGTTCGCTACTGCTCAAACGCATCTGAAAATACTGTCGGTACAAATTACAACGAGGTTGTACTTGATTGCCAGAAAGTTTTACTAATCCCATACTTTGTAACTGATAAGCGGATATAGGTTCTATTTGTACGGGATGAGTTGTATCAATCACTTGTTGAAAAGCAGCTGCTAATTTGGGACGTTCTTGCAAATCTAACCAATATTTCCATAAATGAGGGCGGTAAATACCAGCTTCAGTCGGTGCTTCCGCTAAAAGTCGATCTACTGTTATCTCCGGATGACCTTTAAGATGAGCAAAAGCTAATTCTAGCAGGTAGGGGTGCCCTCCTAATAATTCCATTAATTGTACAACTGAATTTGTAGCCATTTCAAGCCCGTGTTGCTGAGACAATGCTAAGACTTGCTCTTGAGTAAACTCAGTCAACTCAATGGGTAACCCGACATTAAAGGGGGATTGATTAATATTGAGTTGAATGTAAACGTCTGTTGAATGTAGGATAGCTAATCGTAGTTTTTGCCAAAGCCTGCGACTTCTTGCCTTTTCATACCAAGAACGCAATAACCCAAAAAAGTCTTCGTAAATTTCAGGATAGGGAAAAAGTAAATCCACATCATCCAAACAAAGCACAAGGGGGTTTTCCAGTTCAGTTAAGAGATACTCCTCAAAATACGTTGTACAACTGACTTTAGAACCCATACCTTCTTCATCCCAATATTCATCCAATTCTGTAGGTAACCGAAGTTCGCGACTAATATTTATGCAAAACCAACGCAAGAACTTATTCAGGTTAGTGAAATGTATGCTCCGATCTGCCAGTTTAAAACTCAAGTAAACAACATGATAATCTTCTTGTTCTGTCACTTGACTCAAAACTCTGGTCATCAAGTATGTTTTCCCCATGAGACTCGGGGCTTTGATCCGAATGAGAGAACCTGGTTGTAAAAGATGTTCGTAGCAGAGCGCTTCTATAGGAGGACGCTCCACATAAACTTCCATTTGTGCAACTTCGTTCCTCCCTGCTTGACTGCGTTCTTGGTGAATTTGCGTATTTTGTTCTAGATAGTCTTCTCGATCGCTAGCAATGTTTCTAGAAGTCTGTTTGTTCTCTTTTTTTCTTGCTGAGACTGGTAAATCTTGATTGACTGCACCGTAAGATGGTTTCTCCCAATACCTTTTTAAAGCTTCCTTAAAATTACTTTTCTTAACTTTTTCTCCCAAAGCATCACTTAATAGTTTCCAAAACTTGGGCGCTACATCCTGACTAATGTAAGTTGTAGCATATTGTTGTTTGGCAGCAATTGTGTCATAATCCTCACGGTTCCACGCTCCCTTCAAAATTACAATTTCAAGATCTGTTAATTTTCTGTTGAATTTTGAATGTATAACTTGATTAGCCGTTTCAATAGCTTCGTTTAAATTAAATTCCATAGTTCGTTTGAAAATAAGAATTTTTATCGCCAGAGCAGATATAGCTACAAGAGCTTGGGTTGATAACGCAATACTAGTGTTACATATAGCAATCTTAGTGGTTCACCGCATTAATTCTGATGAGTCAACCAATTTTTCCTCTCTTGTTCCGGTAGCTGAGCCTGGGAATACCTCCTTTGGCAGTTCCGCCTCCTGTACTGCGAGGCGGAGCCTCGCGTAATGCATTCCTAGGCTGAGCCTAGGAACGAGAGAAACGAGAGAATGACAACTCAGTCCTACTCTGCACAATTAATGCGATAAACCCATAGGTTTTAAAGCTCAAATTGGGAGGCTAATCTGAATTTACCTGAATTTCCTGACTTTTTCTAACCTGTTGGAATAGAAATTAATTTAGACACTCCTGAATTTAGCTAAACTCTTTTCCAAAAGCATAAATCATACTAACAATAGAAAGCAACAAACAAGCTTTCCAACAAAAAAACTAAAAACTCAAACCAGAAAAATTAAGGAGTCAAAAATGTCTACTTCTATTTCTCAAGCACAACTGTTTACTGAAATGACTGCAGAAGAAGGAGCAACCCTCAGCGGTGGAACCACTCAAGTTAATCTCAAATATTTTCAAATCTACGACACTCAAGAATGGCCTCAAGATGAACCTTACTTAAAAGTTGATGGCAAAACAATTTGGTCTAAAGATGGTGCTGGTGTTGGCATTCATACTGTGAACAAAAGATTCAATATCAGTGGTACCTCTGATACACTGTCTCTTTGGGAAAACGATTCTTGGCCAAGTAATGATGAATTTTTAGGAGAAAACAAAATCTATTCTTGGCAAAGAGGAACAGATTTGGAACTCTCTTTCACCAGGGAAGGCGCTAATTACAAACTTGTCTACGATGTTTACTCTGTTTAAAGTAGGTTAATTTCTAGTTTCTCAAGCCATCAACTTACTAGAGTAAATTCTACACAACCAATTCTCAAACATACTAACGCTGGAAAGCTAACAGGCTTTCCAACGAAAAACCCAAAAACTCAAACCAGAAAAATTAAGGAGTCAAAAATGTCTACTTCTATTTCTCAAGCACAACTGTTTACTGAAATGACTGCAGAAGAAGGAGCAACCCTCAGTGGTGGAACTGCCCGAGTTAACCTCAAATATTTTCAAATCTACGACACGCAAGAATGGCCTCGAGATGAACCTTACTTAAAAGTTGATGGCAAAACGATTTGGTCTAAAGATGGTGCTGGTGTTGGTTATCATGATGTTGGCAAAACATTTGATATCAGTGGTACCTCTGATACACTGTCTCTTTGGGAAAATGATTCTTGGCCAAGTAATGATGAATTTTTAGGAGAAAACAAAATTTATTCTTGGCAAAGAGGAACAGATTTGGAACTCTCTTTCACTAGGGAAGGCGCTAATTACAAACTTGTCTATGATGTTTACTCTGTTTAAAGTAGGTTAATTTCTAGTTTCTCAAGCCATCAACTTACTAGAGTAAATTCTACACAACCAATTCTCAAATATACTAACGCTGGAAAGCTAACAGGCTTTCCAACAAAAACTCAAAAACTCAAACCAAAACAATTAAGGAGTCAAAAATGTCTACTTCTATTTCTCAAGCACAACTGTTTACTGAAATGACTGCAGAAGAAGGAGCAACCCTCAGTGGTGGAACCACTCAAGTTAATCTCAAATATTTTCAAATCTACGACACTCAAGAATGGCCTCAAGATGAACCTTACTTAAAAGTTGATGGCAAAACAATTTGGTCTAAAGATGGTGCTGGTGTTGGCATTCATACTGTGAACAAAAGATTCAATATCAGTGGTACCTCTGATACACTGTCTCTTTGGGAAAACGATTCTTGGCCAAGTAATGATGAATTTTTAGGAGAAAACAAAATCTATTCTTGGCAAAGAGGAACAGATTTGGAACTCTCTTTCACCAGGGAAGGCGCTAATTACAAACTTGTCTACGATGTTTACTCTGTTTAAAGTAGGTTAATTTCTAGTTTCTCAAGCCATCAACTTACTAGAGTAAATTCTACACAACCAATTCTCAAACATACTAACGCTGGAAAGCTAACAGGCTTTCCAACGAAAAACCCAAAAACTCAAACCAGAAAAATTAAGGAGTCAAAAATGTCTACTTCTATTTCTCAAGCACAACTGTTTACTGAAATGACTGCAGAAGAAGGAGCAACCCTCAGTGGTGGAACTGCCCGAGTTAACCTCAAATATTTTCAAATCTACGACACGCAAGAATGGCCTCGAGATGAACCTTACTTAAAAGTTGATGGCAAAACGATTTGGTCTAAAGATGGTGCTGGTGTTGGTTATCATGATGTTGGCAAAACATTTGATATCAGTGGTACCTCTGATACACTGTCTCTTTGGGAAAATGATTCTTGGCCAAGTAATGATGAATTTTTAGGAGAAAACAAAATTTATTCTTGGCAAAGAGGAACAGATTTGGAACTCTCTTTCACTAGGGAAGGCGCTAATTACAAACTTGTCTATGATGTTTACTCTGTTTAAAGTAGGTTAATTTCTAGTTTCTCAAGCCATCAACTTACTAGAGTAAATTCTACACAACCAATTCTCAAATATACTAACGCTGGAAAGCTAACAGGCTTTCCAACAAAAACTCAAAAACTCAAACCAAAACAATTAAGGAGTCAAAAATGTCTACTTCTATTTCTCAAGCACAACTGTTTACTGAAATGACTGCAGAAGAAGGAGCAACCCTCAGTGGTGGAACCACTCAAGTTAATCTCAAATATTTTCAAATCTACGACACTCAAGAATGGCCTCAAGATGAACCTTACTTAAAAGTTGATGGCAAAACAATTTGGTCTAAAGATGGTGCTGGTGTTGGCATTCATACTGTGAACAAAAGATTCAATATCAGTGGTACCTCTGATACACTGTCTCTTTGGGAAAACGATTCTTGGCCAAGTAATGATGAATTTTTAGGAGAAAACAAAATCTATTCTTGGCAAAGAGGAACAGATTTGGAACTCTCTTTCACCAGGGAAGGCGCTAATTACAAACTTGTCTACGATGTTTACTCTGTTTAAAGTAGGTTAATTTCTAGTTTCTCAAGCCATCAACTTACTAGAGTAAATTCTACACAACCAATTCTCAAACATACTAACGCTGGAAAGCTAACAGGCTTTCCAACGAAAAACCCAAAAACTCAAACCAGAAAAATTAAGGAGTCAAAAATGTCTACTTCTATTTCTCAAGCACAACTGTTTACTGAAATGACTGCAGAAGAAGGAGCAACCCTCAGTGGTGGAACTGCCCGAGTTAACCTCAAATATTTTCAAATCTACGACACGCAAGAATGGCCTCGAGATGAACCTTACTTAAAAGTTGATGGCAAAACGATTTGGTCTAAAGATGGTGCTGGTGTTGGTTATCATGATGTTGGCAAAACATTTGATATCAGTGGTACCTCTGATACACTGTCTCTTTGGGAAAATGATTCTTGGCCAAGTAATGATGAATTTTTAGGAGAAAACAAAATTTATTCTTGGCAAAGAGGAACAGATTTGGAACTCTCTTTCACTAGGGAAGGCGCTAATTACAAACTTGTCTATGATGTTTACTCTGTTTAAATTTAGAACATAACATTGGTGTTTTAATAAACTCGGTATTTGTCCAATACCGGGTTTATCAATCTGTAAAATCCACGTAAAAAGTTTTTAATTTTTGTATTTATTTTAACTTAAATATACTGACTCTAGTAGATATCGGCTGAAATCGTGTAACCTTTAGTAATGGCTTATATTACAAGCTTTTGCTTTTTCTGCCATGCTACTTACTGTAGCCTGTGAAACCACGCACAGCAATCGCTCATGGGTAAACTACCCAAGAGCGCGTTGCCTCACCACCGCAGTGGCTCCTCCGGACTTCTGCCTTTTTGTACTAAATCCCTACGCACTACTTGTCGAAAAGAGCGTTTTTTTCCTCCCCTGCACAAAGGTGCAACCCCTGCACCCCTGCTTGTCTCACTCGACAATTTTCTCAGCCCTTGCAGTATTGAATCCCTACGAGGAAGCAGGGCAAACCTAAACTTCCCTGAATTTTCTGACTTTTTCTGACCTATGGAACCAAAAATGAATTGAGCAGCTTCTGAATTTAGCTCAACTTCTATACAAAATTATCAATCATACTAACAATAGAAAGCAGTCAAAAAGCTTTCTGGCATAGAATTCACAATCTTACCGAAAATTTCCCAAATATTTTTTGGACACCAATACTTATTATCAATTATGAAATATCAAGTTGTTCTACAACACAGCGAAGAAGACTGCGGTGCTGCTTGTATTGCCAGTATTGCCAAATATTACGGACGTACTTTTGCCATCAGTCGGGTGCGGGAAGCCGTGGGAACTGGTTCGCGAGGCACTTCTTTACTGGGTTTGAAACGGGGTGCAGACGCACTGGGGTTTAATGCTCGTCAGGTAAAAGCTAATCCTGAAATGCTTGAGCGTTTAAACGAAGTCCCTTTACCCGCAATTATTCATTGGAAAGGATATCACTGGGTTGTATTGTACGGTCAAAAAGGGAAAAAATACATTGTTGCTGACCCCAGTCTTGGTATGCGTTACCTCACTCGTAAAGAGTTAATGACGGGTTGGATTAATGGTGTCATGCTCTTGCTAGAACCAGACTACAGCCGTTTTCTAGAACAACCAGAAGATAAAATTGGTGGTTTTGGACGTTTTCTTGCCCGTACTTGGCCTTATCGCTTTATTCTTGCTCAGGCAATTGGTATTAATATAGCTATCGGTCTTCTCTCCCTCGCTTCTCCCTTAATGATGCAGTTACTAACTGATGATGTGTTGGTGAGGGGAGATACTCAATTGCTAACAACGGTGGCAATTGGGGTTATTACTATGAATTTTATTAGGAGCGCGATCGCATTAGTACAATCCCACCTCATCGGTCACTTTGGTCAGCGCTTGCAATTCGGGTTAATTTTAGAATACGGACGCAAACTTTTACACTTACCCCTGTCATATTTTGAAGGGCGTCGCAGTGGGGAAGTTGTCAGCCGCATTTCTGATGTCAATGCCATCAATGCTCTTGTATCCCAAATTGTTCTCGGTTTACCCAGCCAATTCTTTATCGCTGTGGTTTCCTTGGGAATTATGCTGTTCTACAGTTGGCAACTATCCATAGCTTCCTTTGTTGCATTTCTTATCTTGACTTGCATTAATCTGCTTTTTGTCCCAATGATGCGGAATAAAACCCGCAAATCTATCGTTTTACGAACAGAAAATCAAGGTTTTCTTGTAGAAACTTTTCGTGGCGTCCAAGTGCTAAAAACAACCCAAGCAACTCCCCAAGCGTGGGAAGAGTATCAAACAAATTACGGTCGCCTTGCAAACCTAGGGTGGAGTACGATGAAACTGGGGTTATACAGTGGTACTATCACCAGTCTGATTTCCACATTCACCAATATTGCCTTACTTTGGATAGGAAGTTATTTAGTTATCAACCATACCCTAACCATTGGTCAACTCTTAATGTTCAATGGTATGAGCGGTAACTTTCTCGGTTTCTTAAGTTCGGCAATTGGCTTAGTTGATAAATTTATTACCGCACAAGTTGTTATTCAGCGCCTGACAGAAGTTATTGACGCCACTGCAGAAGACGAAAACGACTTCAAAAAACCGTGGGTTCAAATTCCCAGTAATGCAGATATCACTTGCACCAACCTCAACTTCCACCATGCGGGTAGAGTAGACCTACTGCAAGACTTTTCTCTCACTATCCCCGGCGGTCAAGTCATTGCTTTAGTTGGTAAATCAGGTTGTGGCAAAAGCACTTTAGCTAAATTAATAACTGCTTTATATCAGACTCAATCGGGTAATGTCTCTTATGGCATATACAACCAACAAGACCTATCTTTAGAATGCTTGCGACAGCAAATCGTTCTCGTACCTCAAGAAGCACACTTTTGGAGCCGCTCAATTATTGACAACTTCCGCTTCAGTTATCCCAACATTACTTTTGAACAAATTGTACAAGCTTGCCAAATTGCTGGTGCAGATGAATTTATCAACAAACTACCTGATAAATATCAAACAGTTTTAGGAGAATTTGGGGCAAATCTTTCCGGCGGACAAAAGCAAAGATTGGCTATAGCTAGAGCAATAGCAACCGATCCCCCCGTACTTATTTTAGATGAATCAACTGGTGCTCTTGACCCAGTTAGCGAAGCCGAAGTATTAGATAAACTGTTACACCACCGACGCGGTAAAACCACAATTACGATCAGCCATCGCCCCAAAGTCATTGAAAGATCTGATTGGATTGTAGTCCTCGAACAAGGTCGCTTAAAAATCCAAGGAACTCCAGAATACCTCCGACAAATCCCTGGCGAACACCTACACTTCCTAGAAGATGTTAGCACTCAAAGGTCATTGTTAGCAGCGATCGGCGAGCAGTAAATCTTAGAGTTTTGCTAGTTTCCTACAGTGTAAAAGCTTGCACAATCCAAAATCTAAAGTCCAAAATCTAAAATCTAAAATCTAAAATCTTATGATTAGCCACTTCAAATCCGATTCTCTATCCTTCACCCAAGAAAACGATTTTCTGCCCCCCATGAGTCGCTGGACAACCTACGGTGGAATGTTCATCTTAGGTGTCATATGTTTAGCAGTTCCAGTTGCTTCTGTTAGTAAATATAAAGAGGTTGTTAAAACAGAAGCTGTTATCCGTCCAGCAGGTGAACTGCGAATTGTTCAAGCAGCAACAGAAGGTCAAATTATAGGAATTTCAGTTCAAGAAAATCAACCTATTAAAAAAGGAGATGTTATAGCCACTATTGACGACTCCCGCCTGCAAACTAAAAAAAGTCAACTGCAAAGCAGTATTCAACAAGCAAAGTTACAACTTTTTCAAATTAACTCCCAAATTCGCGCTCTCAACAATCAAATCCATGCTGAAACTGACCGTATAAACCGCACTATTGCTTCTGCTGAAGCTGAACTGAGTGGGCGCGTTCGATCGTACCAAGATAAAAGAATGACTACTGTTGCAGAAGTTCAAGAAGCTGAAGCAAATGTTGGCATCTCTGAAGAGGATTTACGCAAGGCTCATGCAGAGTTAAGATCGGCGCAAGCAAATTTAAATGCGGCTAGGTCAGCTTTGATAGCTGCACGCTCCAAACAAAATCGATATGAAATGGCGGCTAAAGTAGGAGCGCTATCAAAAGACCAGTTAGAAGAAGCACAACTCGCTGCTAGCCAACAAGAACAAGCAGTGGAAGGACACAAAGCAGCTGTTGAAGCACAAAAACAAACTATTGCTCGCCTCGAACAAGCTGTTTCTGCGTCTATTGCTAGAAGCCAAAAAGTAAAAGTCGCTTTAAATCCCAGCCAATCAGAAATCGCGATCGCAACAGAACGTATTGCCCAAGAAAAAGCAGCCGGAAAAGCTAGCTTGGCTACATTGGATAAAGAACGCCAAGCTCTGATAGCACAAAGGATTGAAGCCCAAAAACAGTTAGATCGCGATGTCCGCGAATTGCAACAAGTGGGAATGGATATCAGACAAACAATTATCACAGCCCCATCTGACGGGACTATCTTCAAACTCAGCTTGCGGAACTCCAGTCAAACCGTGCGCTCGGGAGAAGAAATTGCCCAAATTGCTCCGAGCAACTCAAAACTAGTCGCTAAGAGTTCGGTCAGTGCAGAGGAAGTGAGTAAAGTCAAAGTTGGCCAACAAGTTCACCTGCGGATATCTGCGTGTCCTCATCCAGATTACGGTACTCTAAAAGGAAAAGTCACAGCTATTTCTCCAGATGCCATCTCCCCTCAAGCCCAAGGTGCTAACTCCAATAGTGGCACTACAGCTAGCAAGATGGTAACGGGTGGTGCTTTCTACGAGGTTAGTATAGAACCAGAAAACTTGGTGCTAGCTCAAGGCAAAAGTCAATGCCTCATAACTTTGGGCATGCAAGGCAGAGCAGATATTATCTCTCGAGAAGAAACTGTATTACAATTCTTCATGAGAAAGGCAAAATTAATTGCTGATTTTTAAAATATTTTGCAGCAATTGTAAGTAGGTAGATGGCTTACAGCAATTGCACTACTATTTAATTTGTACGGGTATAGTACGCCTTCAATGCTAAAATCATAATTAAATATACTTGCCATATTGCCAAAGAGTTGGATTCTTAAAGAAAGTTTTGAGTTGGATTGAGATAGCTATTGTATTTCCTATGAAACTATGCCTAAAGTCCTTAAATATGCGATCGCTTTTACACATACATTAACAGTATGTTTTGTCAATATTGTCTCTGAAAACTGTGTATCGGCTCAGATTAATCCAGATGAAACTTTAGGGTCAGAACGCTCATCGCTCGCGCCAAATGTTGGAATTAGACAAGGAGTGAGAGGCGATCGCATAGACGGGGGAGCAATACGAGGTAGCAATCTTTTTCATAGTTTTCAAGAATTTAATATTAACGAAGGGCAAAGAGTTTATTTTAACAATCCCGCAGGAATTACAAACATTATTACTCGAGTCACAGGCACTAAACTCTCAAACATTTTAGGAACATTAGGTGTCAATGGCAGTGCAAATTTATTTTTCATCAATCCCAATGGGATGATTTTTGGTCAAAATGCCAGATTAGATATCCAAGGGTCATTCATTGCAAGTACTGCTAGTGGTCTGAACTTTGCCGATAATACGCAATTCAGTGCAACAGCTTCCCAAAACTCTCCCTTGCTAACCGTTAGCGTTCCAATTGGTTTGCAATTTACAAGCAATTCCCAAGGAATTTTAGTTCGGGGAAATGGTCGAGGTTTAAGGAGACAGGAGAATCCAATCATTGATACAAATAATGCTTTACGCACGCAACCCGATCGAACGCTAGCTCTAGTAGGTGGAGATGTCACTTTTGAAGGTGGGACATTGAAAACTGCAGGAGGAAGAATCGAGTTGGGTAGCGTTGCGGGTACTGGTAATGTCAGTTTGACTGCTGTGCAAAAAGGTTTTTCTTTAGGTTATGAAGGTGTTGCTAATTTTGGAGATATTCAACTGTCCGGAGCCACAGCAATTGATGCTAGTGGCGAGGGTGGCGGTGAGATTGAAATCAGAGGCAAAAGAGTAGTGCTTCGGGAGGGTTCGCAAATTGAAGCGACTCGCTTGGAAAAGGGCTTTGGCGGAAAGTTGACCGTAACCGCTTCAGATCTAGTAGAACTCGGCGGGACAACTGCTGACAATCTTGGAGATAACCGACGATTTCCCAGTTCCCTGTCTGTTGACAATCGAAAAGTCGGGGACATCCCTGGGGAACTGACAATCAACACCAGACAATTGATTATCCGACCGGGAGGACGAATATCAGCTAGCAATGCAGGTCAAGGAAAGGGAGGCAATATAACGGTCAATGCTGCTGATTCTGTGGAATTGATTGGTATTTTCAACGCCATGGGAGGGCTGCGTTCTAGTGGCATATCCGTACAGACAACAGGTTCTGGAGACGCAGGAAATTTAGCTATCAACACTAAAAATTTGGTGATTCGGGATGGAGCAGAACTCTCTGCGTCTACCTTTAGTGCAGGTAATGGGGGAAGTGTAGAAATCAATGCCTCAGATTCTGTGGAATTGTTCAATACAAACGGGCAAATTCGCAGCAGAATAGTAGCCGAAGTGGGCAGAGATTTGAGAGAAGTTAACCGACAGGGAGAATCTGATTCTCCTACGGGACAAGGTGGAAATCTAACAATTAGAACCAGAAACTTGACTGTGAGAGATGGCGCAGTAGTGACTGTAAGTAGTAGAAGTGAAAATGCTAGAGCTCAAGGTGCAGGTACTTTAGACGTAACAGCTCGATCCGTTCGTTTGGATAATAAAGGACAAATTACTGCAGCTACTGCTTCCGGTCAGGGAGGAAATATTACACTACAAGTGCAAGATATCTTGCTTTTACGCCGTAATAGTTTAATATCCACCACAGCAGGTTCAGCACAAGCAGGAGGAGATGGAGGAAACATTAACATTAATACAAATTTCATCGTAGCTGTCTCCAATGAAAATAGCGATATCACCGCCAATGCTTTTAGTGGGAGTGGCGGTAATGTGAAAATTACAGCCCAAAGTATTTTTGGGTTAGAACCACGCAGCCGAGAACAACTCCAAACTTTATTGGGAACGAGTCAAGCTGGCGATACAGATCCGAGTCGGCTGCTCAGTAATGACATCACTGCTATTTCACAAGAAAACCCTTCTTTAAGCGGTCAGATTACCATCAACACGCCTGACGTTGACCCTTCCAAAATGTTGGTTGAATTGCCAATGGATATCGTCGATGTCAGTGGATTAATTCGTCAGGACCTTTGTGTTGCAGCCGATCGCGGAAGTAAATTTACCATAACCGGACGTGGAGGTTTACCTCCTTCTCCTCATGAAACCCTCAATCCTGATGCTGGGTGGGAAGATTGGCGCATCGTACAGCCACAGGCTTTATCTGAAAAAACAGAGAGTGCAAGAAATTATCAACCAAATTCAAAAGAACTTCAACCTATAAATATTATTGAAGCTCAAGGTTGGGTTATGAGTGCAAATGGTACGGTGGTTCTCACAGCTCAGCCTGCTGTCGTGACACCTCAAGGAACTTGGCTATCTCCTTTAGATTGTCAGCGGTTGAGGGCAAACTTATGAAGTCTAATGAAAAGATTAAAGTTGCTCAGTTACCCAATTTGTTGAAGCAGTTGGGAATTTTGCCGAGCTCTAGGAAGTCACGTATTTTGCAGCTTATTAATAAGAACAGAAAAATTCTTCAAATTATTTTGCTTGCGGCTTTAAGCGTCATCTTTAGCCTGCACAGTCCAATATTGTTTTCTGCTATCGCACAGCAACCTGGAGTCACTCAGCAATCTGCGATCGCATTAATGCAAGCAGGTAAAAAAAACTACGAAGAAGGATTGTTTGCTGAAGCAACAAAAACATTACAACAAGCAGTACAAATATACGCAGCAACAGGGGAGACTCTCAACCAAGCTCAAGCACTCAGTTTTGCTTCTTTAGCTCAACACAAATTAGGGCAATTTCAAGCAGCAGAAAATTCTATTCATAATAGTTTATCTTTGTTAAAAAGCTTGCCCGAACGTAAAGATACAATCCAAGTTCGTGCTTTAACTTTGAACGCTCAAGCACATTTACAATTGGCTAAAGGCAATGCTGAAACTGCTCTGGAATCTTGGCAAAATGCAGAAAAACTTTACAGGCAAATTCGCGATCGCTTGGGGATTCTTGGGAGTCTACTCAATCAAGCTTTGGCACTACAAGTTTTAGGTCTTTCCCGTCGCGCCGATCGAACAATTGCTCAAGTAGAACAAGAAATTTATCAAGAAACCGACCCCTCTTTCAAATTTGCTAGTTTGCTAAATCTCGGTCAAATTCGCCGTCAAGGAAGAGATTTGGAACAATCGCAGAAAATTTTACAGATGGGGCTAGAAGTAGCTCAAAAAATGCGATCGCCTGAATTTCAAAGTAAAGTTTTATTGAGTTTGGGCAATACTGAAATAGCTCTAGCGAAAAATGCAAAAGCATTAAAAAATGAAGAAAATTTTCAGACTTACACTCAGAAAGCTTTAAATGACTATCAACAAGCAGCTAATATTGCCATCTCACAACAGATAAAAGTTCAAGCAAAAATTAACCAATTTTCGATATTGCTGGAAAATCAGCAATATTCCTCTTTTCCAGTTTTGCTACCACAAATTAGCAGTTCTTTAGAGAGATTACCTAAGAGCAGATCTTCCATATATGCACGCGTACATTTTGCCAAAAATTTAATCCAATGGTTACAAGAAAGTAAAGAACCAAAAAACAAAAAGGATATAACTCAAATATTAAATACTGCTATCGATCAAGCTAGAAGTTTAACAGATCGAAGAGCAGAATCATATGCTTTGGGTACGCTTGGTGAGTTATATGAAAAAACTTTAGACGAGTCAAAGGCAATTGAATTAACTCAATCAGCTTTAGCGATCGCTCAGGCGACAAATGCACCAGATATTGCCTATCGCTGGCAGTGGCAAATGGGGCGGTTGCTTCAAAAGCAAGCAGAGACAACGCATCGCAGCAAAAATGCTGACGCTCAAGCAGTAAGTTACTACACTCAAGCTTTTAAGACTCTTAATAATTTACGGGGCGATTTAGTCGTCCTCAGTCCCGAAGTACAATTTTCCTTCCGAGAAACTGTAGAACCAGTCTACCGACAGTTAGTCGATTTACTTTTGCGAGATCCAAATCCCAATCGCGATCGTTTGATTCAAGCCCGTGACGTTATGGAAGCACTCCAGCTAGCAGAACTCGATAACTTTTTTGGCGATGCTTGTGCTAAACCAGAACAAGTCAAAATTGACGATCTCGATCCCCATGCAGCTGTTATCTATCCAATTATTTTGCCAGACCGTTTGGAAGTGGTTATCAAATTACCAGGCACCGATAACTTACGTCATTACGGTCATCAAAATGTTTCTAACACTCAAGTAGACGAAGCAGTCACACGACTGCGACAATCTTTAAAAAGACGCAGCATCAGCCCCAACCAGATAAAAAAAGAAGCTCAACAAATTTATAATTGGTTGATTAAACCTTTTGAAACTGAATTAGAAAATACCAAAAATCGAGAGGAAAGCAAGGTAAAAAATTTGATATTTGTTCTAGATGGTTCGTTGCGTAATTTACCTATGGCAGTTCTCCATGATGGAACAAGATACCTTATAGAAAGATACGCCGTGAGTGTTACTTCTGGTTTGCAACTGCTCGAACCCAAACCACTTCATAGAGAATCGCTAAGTGTTTTAGTAGGAGGTGCTACAGATGCTCCCAGTTTTGAAAAGGAAGGTTTAGGAGCCATAAATAATGTAGCGGTAGAACTAGAGGGCGTCAAGCAAAAAGTTCTGCACACTCAAATGTTGGAAAACCAAAAATTTCTCCAACAAAATATCGAACAACAAATTAATTCTAAACCCTATAATATCGTTCACTTGGCAACTCACGGGAAATTCAGTTCAAATCCAGAGCAAACTTTCATTTTAGATTGGCAAAAACGTATCAAAGTTAAGGATTTTGATAACTTACTGAACCTAGATTTTCAAAGGCGTACTAAACCAATCGAATTACTCATTCTTAGCGCTTGCGAGACAGCTACAGGAGACAATCGAGCAGCTTTAGGGCTAGCAGGAGTCGCACTCAAAGCAGGCGCACGCAGTACATTAGCTAGCTTGTGGCAAGTCAATGATGCCTCAACTGCTCAATTTATGATTAAGTTATATCAAGAACTGAATAATCCTCAAATCATGAAAGCAGAAGCATTACGAAATGTCCAGCGTGCTTTCCTAACAGAGTTTTCTAGCACGGATTATAACCGACCTTATCATTGGGCATCGTTTATTCTTGTAGGAAATTGGCTGTAATTTTGCAGACACTTAACGAACAAGCTGCATGCGCTTGATTGAGGTGACTGTTCGGCTTTTACCGCAGGGCTCAGCACTCTGACAATCATTAACCTTTCCCGGTCCGTAAAATAAGCGCACTTTCTTATTTAAATAAGTTTTTTCCTTTGCACAAATATCGTAAGATGCGTAAAGTCCTTGGTATTTTTTTCTCTTGCTATCTATTAAATCCACATAGCACGAAATATCACCGTTGGTAATACCCGTGACTGTGGCAATTTGAGGCAATTTAGTTGTTTGCTGTGCTTGAACAACAGAGGTGTTGGCAAAAATACTAATAGTAGAAGCTGCAAAAACACTAATAGAGAATCCTATGGCCGATATATGAGATATTTTTTTGACTTTCATAATTTTCTGTTTTTGAAATAACATGACTGTAAACGCATACACATTGCCAAGCGATACATTTATTTACGAATTATTCAATCTCCATACTTAAAAGTTGGAGATTAACGACTTACCGATCGGAGATCGCTGTCACGCTACCAACAATAGGCTCTTGTACAATTTTTCCCAGGTTAACATTTTCAGCATTTAACAGTTCTCTCCAAACACTCTGAAGATTGGGATTTTGTGGTTCTTTTAAGCGCAGTTGGGCTAATTCTGTTAATGTCTCCAACCAAATACCGTGTTTGGCGTAGACAGCAATTCTTTCTAGAGGTGTTTTTGCTGTATCTAACTCCTTTTGAAGTTCAGATGATGCTGAGACTCGTTGTACGACTCCAGTTAAGGAAGCTGGTGTCAGTGATTCGCTCTTGGAGGTTGCACTCGGACAGTTAATATCTACATACCAACGGTATTCTTTACCAACTGCTAAAGGTGGAACGCTTGACGGTAAACTGACACTGACAATACCGGGTGTTGCATTTAATTTAAAACGAGTGCGATAAACGTCTGTATCACCATCTTGCAAGACAAACTCGCCATCATTCACTTCCTCAGAAGTATAAGGAACATAAATCCAGAGAGTAGGATGTTCTTTTGTGGTTAATTTTAAGTTATGACTGCCTGCTAGACGAGTCAGTGGAGGCTTGTTTTTTTTAGCAAGGCAATCTCCTCGGCTTCCCGTACCGTCATTTGTTGGAGGCGTTCCCCGATCGGGTGGATCGTTGTGTGGTGGGATAAAACGAATTTTTGTCTGAGATGCTTTATTTGTAATTATTTGGGTTTGTGCTTGTGCTTGTGAGGGTAGGGAAACGAGATTCCAGCCACATATTACCCAAGGTAGAATCAATAACTGTTTTAACTGTAATTTCTGTAATTCTTTCATATGGGAATAATATTGCATCTCACGCTAACCGCAATAACTTGAACTACAAATTTAAATTATCTGATTCCGGACTTCTCGTCTGTCGTTCCCAGGCAGTCACGAACTGCTTTATATTAAGAGGCAGAGCCTCTAAAGAAGGTATTTCCAGCCAGAGCTTGGGAACGAGGTGCGGGAGGAAATATCGATGACACCTCTTTACCAAATTTCTAAGATCCCCGACTGCTCCCATAAGTCAGGGATCTTGTAGGCTCAATAGTTTTTAAATAAACTCTTAATCGATCGATTGAAAATTTGTTTTGAATCGTACAGTATAAATAATTACTAATCCACTAGCAGTTACTATCAAAGCAAAAGCAGATGGAACTAATGGCAACCAAGCGCCCTGTAACACTAATAAACCCCAACAACTGCCGTATAAAACTGTAATTGCGATCGCTTCTCCTAGTAGAATGCTTGCAGGTGACCTAAAAGACCAAGCGATCGCACCCCCGACTAATGACCAAAGCCCAATCCAGAGAATTTCTAGTGGTTTTGGCAACCACCAAATTAACGGTCTGCGATCCAATACACTGCTGAGAAGTTGACTGACCATATGTGCTTGAATTTCCAAACCAGTCAAACTTCGTACTGACCCTTGACCTCTACCAGAGGTTGTGCGCCAACGATGGTCGTTAAAACTGGGATCGGTTGTACCAATGAGAACGATGCGATCTTTGGCTAAATTGGGGTTGAATCCATCACTCAGTACTTCTTGCAGGGTAACTTTTCGAGCAATAGGTTCGGCGGCGCGGTAATTGAGCAATATTTGATGCCCGCTAGTATTAATATTGTGATAACCACCTGTATTTTTTTCTAAAGTTTTAAAGACAGTTTGACCAATTCTTAAATACGACTCTGAAGTGAAACCGCTTTCAATTTTTTCCTTAAGTAAGTAATGTGTGGCTAATTGCCAACTAAAAGCATAACTGTTTTGGCATGGTTCGGCATGACTGACTGCTAAAACATGGCGGCGGAGAACATCATCAACGTCTCTAACAACATTATTAAAACCTTGATTCTTTTTTGACACTTCTTTGGGCGGTGTAATGCCTGGGTTACCATACTTACAGATGGCAAAAAAGCTGTTGTTTTTCATCCCCATTGCTAAATCTCTGTTATTTGCTCCTATAGGGATTTCACGGTAAATATCTAAACCAATAGCTCGCGGTTGCGATCGCTCTAATTTAGCTAACAACTTCGTCAACGAGCGTTCGGACAGGGAAGCAGCCCCTCGCTCTGTAACAGGTTGAGATTGTACGTCTTGTTCGGTAATGGTAACAAGTAAAAGCCTTTCATCTTGTCCCTCATCGGGTCGCAACTGCATCAATTGGTCGTAAGATTGCAGTTCCCAAGATTGCAGAAAACCTAGCGATCTCATTCCAATTGTTAAACTCGTGACTAAAAGACTTGCCACAGTTACAGTTTTAATAGGAAGGACATTGAAGCGATTTTCAGGGATTTTGGTGTTTTGCTTAACCCAATTGCGATCGAAAACGGCTTGATATATTGGGTTTTTAACAACTAACTGTCCTTGTTGCAAGTTCACTAACCCGGATAGACGTAATTCTAAATGCTCGCAATTATTTTTAGCAGGGATTTTGCCCCGTTTTAATATTTGTAAATATAGGTGTAATAACTTTTGCTGAAAACGAGAGCGTAAAATGCGATCGTGAATTGTCCGCAAATGTTCCGGTCGGTCGTGAGATTCCCAATCATTAATAATTCGTGTTCGTACTAATCGATCGATTGATTCAGGAGTTTGTATTTCTGCTTCCTGAGAAATCAGCCAACATATTTTTTGTGTTAAAAAAGGTTGTCCGCCACTCCAGTAAAGAATTTCCTTTAAAGCAGTCTCAGGATGACTGACTTTGTCAAGTAATCCATCCATTAAAGCTGCACTTTCCTGAAATTGAAAACCTTTCAATTCAATAGCTCGACCAATATTAAAAGGTGTTGCAAATTCATCTTTAATCAGATCTGAAGGGGTTGCTACTCCTAGCAGTACAAAAGAAAGTCTTCTATATTCTGACTTAATTGCTCGTTTATCATAACAATTACGAATAAAAGCGAAAAATTCATCTGTAGGAAAACTCAAACTGAGAATACTGTCAATTTCATCTATAAATATAACAATTTTTTTGTTAATTTGCTTTAATAAAATTGTTTCAATAAACTCTCCCAAACGTTGTATTGGCGATAAGTCATTTTGTTCGCGCAGCCAATTTCGACGGTTAACTTTTAGTTCAAATCCACTGATTAACTCTTGAATAATACCTCCATACCATTGCTGTGGTGTAATCTGTTGACTGCCAATTCCACTAAGTTCAATTTCTGCACAGCAAATTCCTTGTTCGTGCAGTTTAAACATGGTATGAATTCTTAGAGAAGACTTACCCATTTGGCGTGAATTGAGGACATAACAATATTCACCTGCTAACAGAGCGTTGTAGAGTTCAACATCTGCTTGTCTCTCAATATAGGTAGGAGCATCAGGAGGTAAACTTCCCCCTATTTGGTATTTGTAGTCAGAGTGGGGTACAGTACTCATCAGGAATTGTCCTCAAACAACCAGTTATAGTAATAACAATAACTCCAACATTTCTCAAAAAAAACTCCTAACCTTAAACCCCCAATCTTCCCCAAATTATCTGAAGTTTTCCGAACATATTTTTTCTATGGTTTCTAAAAAATAGAAGCCCTGATTGGGAGCATCCCAATTTGGAAAAAATATGCTTGTGATTAAAATCACGCCTATGCGGACTTAATAAGAAGTCCACGTAGGTGGACTTTGTTTGTGTAGCCCCAGAATTCTATTCTGAGGGCAATTGCTTCCGTTCCTGGGCTACAGACTCGCTGCTTTGCACTGTAGGAGACGAAGTCTCAAATGAACGCATTCCAACCGATGCTAAAAGCGATATGGAATAGGTGCGGGACGTGAGGACTAAGAAATAGGTCACCGCTTGCCAGTCACTGCTAAAAGCTCAGCAACAATCGCAATGAGTTCAGATGGGTCTACTGGTTTGGGGATATGCTTTTGGTAGCCTGATTCTATAGCTTGATTTCGATCCCCCTCTCCAACATACGCTGTGAGTGCGATTGCGGGAATTTGACCACCCATCTCTGGTGGCAATTGTCTCACTTTGCGGAGTAAATTATAACCATCCTCTTCTGGCATACCAATATCGCTAATTAATATATTGGGTTTAAATTGCTCAAAACAAGCGAAGCCTTCTTTTGCTGATGCTGCAGCCATTGCGATCGCTCCATATTGTTGAAGCACAAACACTAAAAATTCTCGCGTGTCGGCTATATCGTCAACGACCAATACTTTTATCCCTTCAAGATTGATAAAATTTTCTAAACGATCGCTGTCTCGGTTTGACACTGACTGAGTATCCAGTAAAGGTAACCTGACAGTAAAGGTAGCGCCTTGTCCCTCTCCGAGGCTTTCAGCACTCACGTTTCCCCCATGTAATTCAACCAGGTGACGGACAATTGCCAAACCCAGTCCCAAGCCTCCATGATTGCGGGTGACTGAAGCATCAGCTTGACGAAAATATTCAAAAACATGCGGTAGAAAATCTGCACTGATACCTTTACCCGTATCTTTCACAATGATTTGAGCGTGGGAATTCGATCGGGAAGATGACAAAATCACTTCCACCCGTCCGCCTTGGGGTGTAAACTTGATCGCATTAGAGAGTAAATTCCATACAACTTGTTGGAGACGGTTGGGATCGGCTAAAACCATACCAACGTTTGGGTTGATGTGTAGCAACAGTTCAATTGACTTTGCTTCTACAGCAGGACGCATGGTGTTAATTGCTTCTTCAACTACTGAAGCTGGATTAATAGTTAAAACATTTAGACTCAGCTTACCGCGCAAAATACGAGAAACATCTAGCAAATCTTCAATAAGTTGAGTTTGAACTCTAGCATTACGCTCAATAGTTTCTAAAGCACGACTAGTTGTTGCTTGGTCTAATTTGCGGGTACGCAACATTGTTGACCAACCCAATATCGCATTGAGAGGAGAGCGTAATTCATGAGAGAGAATAGCTAAAAACTCATCTTTAATCCTATTGGCTGCTTCTGCTTCTGCTCGGGAAGCTCGTTCTCGCTGCAACAGTTGTTCTTTTTCGAATTCTACTTGTTGGCGGGCGATTTCGGCTTGTTTTCGTTCTGTAATATCAAAAAGTATTCCTTCAATGCTGACAAGATTTCCTCGTGCATTGTAGGTGACTTTACCTCTATCTTCCAACCAGATAGTAACACCATTGTCAGGTCGTATCATGCGAAACTCTGAAACATAGCTGCTTTTACAATCAATTGCTTTTTGTACGCGTGCTTGGTGAGTTGCTAAGTCATCAGGATGAACTAGCTTCCATCCTTCGTCTCCCGTACCGCTCTGGGCTTCAGGTGTTAATCCTAATATTTCGCAGGCTGTTTCCGAACGAGAAATCATGTTTGTGCTTGCATTCCACGTCCACGCCACTATCCGAGCCGCTTTCACAGCCAATTTTAAACGTTCGTCGGTTTGATGAAGTGCTTCTTCTACACGTTTGCGAGCAGTGATGTCGCGGTTAATTTCGAGAATGGCTGTTGGTTGTCCCGTCCGATCTCGTTTTAAAGCCCAACGACCAATTGTAACAATGGAATCACCATCTTTTTTTGTGTGAACCAATTCCCCTTGCCAACGTCCAGTGTTAAACAATTCAGCTTCAATTTCTTCTATCGGTTGGGGTAATTTGGTTTGCAACAAGGTATGAGAGTTTTTTCCTAAGGCTTCTTCTTTCGTCCAGCCATAGATTTCCCATGCACCCTGATTCCAAAAGGTAATTTGATTGTCCAAATCTCGAACTACAATTGCGTCAAGAGCTAAATCTAGAAGTTGAGCTTGCTCTTGCACGACTAATATCGTATCTAGTAATTCCTGTTCTCGACTTGAGGCTTTGGATTGGGTCACCGTTGGTATTTCTTAATATAACTAAAAAAAATATTCAAAATAAAAATAATATTGTAATTAATAAAAAACTATATGTATCAAAGGAATGAATTTTCAGTATAGCAACTCAATGAAATTTAGAAATTATAAATGATTGATGAAAAACTTTAAATAGTGTATTGTGGGCATTGCCAAGTAATAGTTAGATGTAGTAATTGCCCACCCGAAGTATTTTATGAAGTGTCTGTGATATGCTTTTCGTCAAAAATCCTGCTTTTTAAAGAAACCGAGCGTCTGGATCTTACGTTTCTTATCTGGGTATAAAGAATTTTTACTCTTCAGGTTCAAAATCTTCTTTCCTAGCACCACAAACAGGACAAATCCAATCTTCTGGAATGTCCTCAAACGCTGTTCCCGGTTCTATACCACTGTCTGGATCTCCTTGTTCTGGGTCGTATTCATAACCGCAAACAGTGCATATGTACTTTTGCATGCTATCTTCCCTTCCATACTTTGTTTGTTATTGCCTCAATCTTACTTCATAGTTTCTAATTCGTAATTCGCAATTTATTCATTTAATTACGAATTACGAATTAACTATTACAAATTATTAAGATTTGTGCCCAACCAACCATTAAAGTTTTTCTTTTGTATCGTAGTTGGTTTTTCTTGGGGTTTGACCTGATATTTACTCGGACGTGGAAGAGCTAAAGTCACCGGTAGGGTTCGCAGTTCTTCGTGATGAAAAACAGTGACTTGAATGGTATCGTTTGGTTGGTAATCTTTGAGCCTTTCGCACAAATCATTTGCCGTTACCCGCAAACCATCAATAGCCAGCAGCTCATCTCCGGGATCGATTCCGGCTAATTGTGCGGGAGAGCCGGCTTCTACGAACTTAATGATTTCTCGACCGCGATCGCTACTGACTCTTATACCCAAATAGGGCTCCTCCTCAGTTTCCACAATCAGTTGCAAGCCAAACGGTTCTAAATACTCATTGAAGGGCAAATCTTCTGTACCATCAATGTAGCGTTTAAAGAAATCAGTCAAATCCACCCCAGCCACAGACTCAATAACTTCCTGCAATTGTTCTGGAGTATAACCAATTTCATCTCTACCAAATTGATGCCACATTTTGACCATGACATCATCAAGTGAGGTCTGATTTGCATTGCGCGAACGAATCAGCAAATCCAGTAGCAAAGACACCAACTCTCCTTTGAGATAGTAGGAAATTTGGGAATTCCCACTGTTTGCATCTTGACGGTAGAGTTTAATCCAAGCATCAAAACTCGATTCCGAGAGAGGTTGTACTTTCCGCCCTGGCGTGGTTTCATAACGAGTGATTTCCTTACTCAAATTGCTAAGGAAGGATTTGGCGTCATAAATTCCCGCCCTTAGGGGTATCAGTAAGTCGTAATAACTTGTTGTCCCCTCACAGAACCACAAAGAAGGCGTGTAGTTTTCTTGGTCGTAGTCAAAGACTTCTAATGCTTGGGGACGAATACGCTTGACGTTCCACAAGTGAAAGAACTCATGAGCAACGAGTTGCATGAAGCGCTCGTATTTGTCGCGATCGCGAAATCCAAATCTCTGATATATCAGCGAACAACAATTTTTATGCTCCAAACCACCATGTGCTTGGTTAAATAGATGCAGCAGAAACACGTATTTTTGATATGGCAACCCACCAAACATCTTTGCTTCTGTAGTGACAATTTTTTTGAGATCCGCAATCATTTGCTGGACGTGGAAATTGCCTTTACCCCAGATAGCGAGTTCGTGAGGCTTTCCCAAAACATCAAATTGATATAACTGGTGGTTACCAATTTCAAAAGGATTATCTACGAGAGTATCAAAATCTGGAGCATGAAAAGAATTTTCTTTTTCTGGAACTGGGGGTAGTGCTGTAGTCACCCGCCAGTCTGGGAGTGGTGGTACAACAGTTACCTCAATTGGGTATTGTTCCAAACCTGGTATTCTAAAAAACAAGGCTGCACCATTAAAATAGCCATGGCTACCATCTAAGTGATTTGTTCTTACTGTTAGCTCGTTCGCAAAAACACGGTAAGATATAGTAATATTTGATGCACCATTTGTCTCGATTTGCCAATGATTTTTACTAATTTTCTGCCAGGGTAAAGGCTTGTCTCGAGTCATAGCAGCAAAATCTTGCAAATGTCTGGCGTATTCTCGTACTAAATACGAACCTGGAGTCCATACAGGAAACTTCAAGTCCAAGATAGGGGATAGGTAGCCTGCAATTTGCAGATTCACCTCAAACAGATGCGCTTCTGGTTGAGGCATCGCGACTTGATAGTGAATTGTCGGGACGGTCTGCTGCTGATAAGTATTGCTCTGCAGTACAGTTGCTTTAGTCATCAGTGGTTGTGTGTTAGGAGATCTAGGTACTAGTGACAAGTGACTAGTTAATAGTCATTAGCCAACAATCAATGGTCAACAGTCAATAGCTTCAAGTAAAAAAACTTGCTTACCAATACAGTAATCAATACTTTTTACTGGGTAAAATCAATTACTTTCTATCATTAATAGCACTACTTCAAGAATAAATTTAGATCGGAGAGAATATGTGAATTTTACTGGTCATATAAAATACATCTGTTTAATGACAGATATTGTGGGATATAAATACGGGCGAGACGCCTGTACCATAAAAAATCTACTTTACAAGAAAATCTGTAATTAAGAAGATTTTCTTGACAACCAAATTTATACAGAAGAAATTTTGATTGTTATATTGCGAACCATTGACAAAAGCTATCTGTTCATTGAAAAGGCAATTATGGTAAGGGTAAATCGTGCAAAAATGTAAAAAAATTAATATTTTATTAATAATCAAGCTATGCATTGATTTTGTTGCATCACTCAGTACATTCCAACAAAAATTACACTTATTACCTTTCGATCTCTCCCTTCTGCCTTTCTTCGGTATAATTTTGCTATTTATTACTAGTAGAGTACGGAGGAAATAAACCTACCATTAGCAATAAGAAAAAATCTTCAGTAATAAGCTTTTGCGCCTTCTGCCGTAGTAGCGATCTCACGTACTAGACTTTACCTGCTAAGTTGACTAACTGTTTAAAATTGGCTAAATAAATGCTCTGTTCGATCTTATCGATTTTAATCCAGCCTTTTTCATGTAGTTTTTCCATAATTTTTGTTGTTTCTTCAACACTAATTTCTGTAACATCTGCTAAATCCTTGAAAGGAATGTTATATATTTCTTTTCCATTTTCTAAAGACTGACCGTAACTTTCACCTAGGGTGACAAGAGTGTGAGCTAACTTGACAGCTGGGGGAGAAGAACGCATTTGCAAGCGGACATTAATTTGCCTGAGCCGCCGAACCATCAGTTGCAGCATTCGATGATGTAATTGTGGGTCTTTAAATAATATTTGAATAAAGCGTTCTCTAGAAATACTCAGCAACTTTACGGGAGAAAGAGCAATAACATCTGTTGAGCGAGGGGATTCGTCTAAAATTGCCATTTCTCCAAAAAAATCGCCCCGACCTAAAATTGCTATAGCGACAGAATCTTCACCTACAGTACGCCGAACTTTAACCCAACCAGAAACCAGAAAGTAGAGAGCATTACCCCAGGCATCTTCCATGAGAACAGCTCTTCCTGCCGGGTATTCATGATCGATAGCAACAGAGAGCAGCCATTCTATTGTTTGGGGGTTGGCAGTGCTCATCAAAGGAAACAGTTCACTAAAAACCTCAGTCTGCATGAAATATATCTTTAATAAATAAAAGGTTATTGAAGGTTATTGGTTGGTGGTTAGTGGTTAGTAGTTGATGACTCTCGACTAACTATCCTTTTTCTTCTCTTTTTTTGGTTGTTCTGGAATATCCGTTAGTGCCTTTATCTGTAGGTCTAAGTTTTCCAGTACTAGGTTTAAGCTATTAAAAGCTTCTAGTTGTCCGTTATTGAGATTGGAATTAAGAGCAAGACGGTCTTTAAGTTCGCGTAACTTGTAGGTCAATTGCTGGGAAATTCCTACTGCATCGCGGCTCAAACGTGCTAATTGTTGCTGTTGATAAAATTTTAAAGCGGCTCCCCGCAACACTTGTAATGTTGCCTCTTCACCATACATTCCCGGCATGACGCGCAAACGCAGTAACAAGCGATTGTGTTGATAAAGGCATTCTTTCTCTACCTGTTTTGGTTCGACAACTGTGGTCATGGGTAGAGATGCAAAACGTTTTAATTCATTCAATACTCCTTGGAAGACAGAGAGAGGTACTTTTTCCAGGACAGACTGTAAAACTCCATTTTCACTCCAGAGTATTCTGCCGTGGTAAGGTCTTCTCTCCAAGTACAAACGACCAATTCCATCTGATAACACTCGTCCTAGTAACTGTTCTAGTAATTTTCTAGGTGGTAATGTCGCTAATTCTTCAACCGAACTGATAATATCAACGCTGGGTAAGTGCAAAACGTGCAAGTTGGAAGGTAGGGTTGTTCTATCACCATCCCTGTCTTTATATTCTTTGGTGGAGCTGGGTCTTTCATGGTGGGGAGTTGGTGTCGAACCTTCCGATTCGTTCAAGGAGGTTGAATACCCAAACTGCCAAACAGTATCGCCATTGTGTACCGTTTGTGCTTGAGTATGTGTCTTATCTACCCGTCGTTCTGGCGCTTCAGGGATGATAGTGTTAATTTGCGTATCGGAGCTATCCACGATCGCAGCCGGTTTTTTTTCTTGAGCAATGTCTTCCCAAGATTTTGGCATTGGTTTGCCCGCAATCGCTCCTGTATTTTTATGATTCAGGTACGCTGAGAGTATGGTACGGTGAGTATCGCCATTGATAGGCTGAGTTTCCATGGTGCAATTGATGTATGGCAGTATGCGGTTTACGTAATCTATAGCCGCATTGTCTTGGGGATTCACCATTCCCAGTACCAAATTGTTGTCTTTTATGTTAAAGGGCAAAATCTGGTGATACAGACACGCTTCAAAGGACAAGGTACTTTCAATCAACCGAAAGATTTGCTCTCGGTCTAGTCCTTGTTCCGACTGATTTTGTGTGCTGGGTAGCACTTGCTTACCACTTGCTGCGGTATCAGCTGGTTTACCCTCTGAAGACAACATACGGTTTTGATGCTAGATGTTTCTATATATCCTATACTGCCCACAAATAAGTTGGCAGTAAACAGAATATGATTCTAGACTAAAAAAAGTTAAATAAATAACTAAGAGTGGCGCGTCCAAACTCAGGTGGTGTGTTGTTAGGATGGGTAATGTCAACCTACAACTTATGTACACCATTTTTGAGATGGACGCGCCAACGTTTGGAGTAAATTGTTACTAAGTGCTGCGCCTTCGGTAAACACGCAGTTCCAAACTTAATTTATGGCTCAAGTGAATAAAATCAATTTTTTTCCTGACTAATTCTCATATCCATATTTATAGATGTGTGGTGATTGACTGAAATTTCAACACTCATTCAGCTTGGGTTCTCATTCCTTGAGCTATCAAGTAGACTTTCGTCCATTCACCCATAGCTTGATGGGTCTTAATTTTTAATTGTTGAGCGATTTCCTCTATGGAACGACCTGCTTTTCGCATATCTAGTATTTGGCGCTGCGTTGCGGTTAATTTCTCTTGCAGTCGCTCCCATTGGTTCGGCGTTAAACCCAAATTGTGCTCTTCTAAAGAAGTTGACAACCAGCCATCTACCAGTTCTGGCTTATCTTTCAGCGCAAATACACGGACTGCATGGTAGCTGATTTTTTCTCGCAGTCGGTAGATTTCTTTAATGGGTTTACCGAGTTGTTTGGCGATCGCATCTTGTGTTTTCCCTTCTAGGTAGAGATGCAGCCACTCAACCGCTTCTTGTCCGAGATGTTCTCGCAAGTAAGTTTCAAATTCCTGCTTCACAGCTTGACGCAGCGTTTGTTGTTCCTCGGCTTCTTGTGCTTCTTGATACTCTACGATAGCTTGAGTATCAACCAAGTTAATGCGGTTATCGCTGTCATCTGTGAGAATTTCTTCTGAAACCAACCTAACTAAATCGCTGCTTGGCACTTGAGTTAAGCCACCACGCTGAGTCCGTCTCAGATAGTTTACAAAACGATATACGAGCAATGGTTGATTGCGAACTGGGCGCAAACAATACTCTTCCACACTGGCAAACAGGAGGGCATTTTTTAACCTATCATCAGTCGTGCATTCCCCAATAGAAAGCATTTGCTGCTGCATGTAGTTATCACTTTGCAATAATTCTTGGATAACTTCTTGCAACACATCTAGCACTGTCCGTTGGCGATCCCGGCTTAACGCCACCCAAGTCTGAATTTTGTTCCGTAATGTTACCAGACTCCCCAACCGAGTTATTAAGTTGCGATAAGCACGTTCTCTGGCAATACCCAAGTAACGTTGACGTAAAATCCGATAGCGGTACTCCATTGCTTGCTGAGCAATATCTAACTCTTTTGAGGAGAGTACCTCAAATCGTTGCAAATCACTTCCTAAAAGCCAATCAACGATACTTTCCCTATTGACAAGATTTTGTTCCGGGCACTCCTCAGCTAACCGCTTTCGCCAATAATGTGCCAGTTTTTCTGCCTCCAACGCCATAGTGAGATTGCGCTCCTCGAGACCCTGTTTTAAAGTTTGCATCACAACCCCCTTTTATCCCACTTAACTTTTTCACTGGCAGTTGCCCCTGATAAAATCATGTCCGTCATAAACTAAGCGCGTCTCTACTTTGTATTACGTTCTAGTTCACTAGAGTTATGCAGAAAGTTTTATCTTCCGAAGCATCTTTATCTAGCCCAAATCACGGAAAACCTTGTTTTCTAGACCTTGTGCAGCTTTACAAAAATTTACATTTTGTTAATCTACGGCAGGTAATTTGAACCTAGAAAACCATTTTGATGACAACATACAGTTATGCACGGTATATGTAATGAGGGTCTTGGAAACATTAACATTTTGCACCCGCTCTCGTAGCGCGAAGATAACTCACCCCCGTCTAGACGCGGTTTTGCGAATATATGTTTCACCCTTTTGGAGTTATCAGTTCCCAGTTACGAGTTATCTGGTGAGTGCGAGGCACTCATTAAAGTTGCCTCATTCTACCGTGTACCGTATAGATGTTTTTTATACCGTAATTTAAGTGACCAGTGTATTTAGGGTTACTTAGGGATTATACCACCGATCGGATGGCTCCATGCCCAACCCCCAACTAGCGAATCTCCTCATAAAAACGCTTGAGGTATTGCGGCGAAACACCAAAACCCCAAAGGAAACCAATGTAAAGATATATAGCTGTTGCTTTAAAAAATCCCCAATGTGCCACGCGGCGATCGCTACTATGAACAACTCGGTTCAGCAAACAAATTCTTCCCTGTTGCACCAACTTCAAGCACAAGTCAGCTTCTTCCATAATGGGGAGATTGCTATCAAAACCCCCACATTCCCAAAAATCAGTACGACGTACAAAGATAGCTTGATCCCCAAACAACAAACGCAATCCCCGAACAAACAAATGCGGGCGAAACAGCAGTGGTGCGTAATAAGTTTTTAAAAAGTTATGCAGCGTCACACCCCAACGTGTGGTTTTATCTCCAGTCATGAGGGAAATAAAACCACCAGCCGTCACAGATCCGTCTGCCAAAGTCTCCTCAATTAAAGTCACAAGGTCATCTGACACTAAAGTGTCAGCATGTACAAAACACAAATACTCCCCAGAGGCTACCTCCGCACCCTGGTTCATTTGTGCAGCACGCCCGCGTTTTTGAGCAATCAGGACAGAAGCGCCTGCTTGTTCGGCTATAGTAACGGTGCCATCAGAACTTCCGCCATCAACAACAAGCACTTCCCTTGCAGGTGGCGTTAACAGATTCAGATGGCGTAGAGTACGTCCCAAGCACTTCGCTTCATTTAAAGTCGGAATAATAATAGAGACTTTAGACATACATGACCGATAACTAGTAACCGATGACAAATGACAAATTACCTTCGTACTATCGGATTTTCTACAGCTTGTCGGTACTGTTCGACTTCCTGTGTATACCCAATAGGTAGAACAGCTTCAACGTTTTCATGGGGACGCGGAATAATAACCCATGATTCCAAAGTACCGCCATGAACTTTTTCTACAGCATCAATACCAGCTGCCATAGAGGTTTTTACTTCTTGAACATCACCCCGTATGTTAACTGTAAAGCGAGCACTACCCACTCTTATATATCCAACGAGGGTGACTCGACCTGCTTTCACCATCGCATCTGCTGCCGCAAGTACGGCAGGAAAACCTTTAGTTTCAATCGATCCAACTGCCTGTAGTGGCATTGGTTATCTCCTATATCAGTAAACGTATCTGGCGCAACAAGATAATTGTACGAATGTTTCTACCTATTTTGATAGGTTTTCTTTTAGGAAACACGGAATGGCTCTGATTTCTTTGTAAAGTGTATGGGCAAAACGCTTTCCACGTTTTCTGGAGGATTGGGAACAATGTAGTAAGTAATGACCTTACCACCATTAGACTGCTCGTTACCTGCAGCAATCCCTGCTTCAACGGCTCTTTCTACCTCAGCAGTATCTCCACGAACTGCAACCAACAATCGAGCGCTTTCTGCCAGACCATAATATACAAGGGTAACGGCAGCCGCTTTCACCATTGCATCGGCTGCAGCCAGTACAGCAGGAAAACCTTGTGTCTCAATAACCCCAACTGCCATTGGCATGGCTTTAAACTCCCAAATTAAGTAGTCATTGTCAAAATCATCTTACTGGAAAATAAGGGGCGGGCAGTAGGGAACAGGGAGAACAGCTGGGAATGAGGGCGAACAAAATAGTTCACTTCTTTACCAAAATATACGCTGTCGCGTACTCGGGGAGTCGCCTGATATTGCGATCGAAATCTGTTCTCCCTTGGAAAATACCTGCTAAGAAATCGAGTTGATGAAGATTGGGTAAAAACGCTCCGCCTGTATCCGCAATGATTCCCAGTTTTAAATGTTTGCGTCCGCCTTGAAGATATTCAAGAGCAACAACTTTTCCCAAACCAATATTAAGGATATCTCCTGCAAAAGTAACTCCTGGAGAAATAGAAATTTTGGCATCTATCTTATATCCATAACCTTTAATAGCATCGACTTCCCTAAAATACCAGTAGCGTTTTTGTGCTCTCGCTGCTGCACCTCGAATATAAGGAATACCATTATTTCGATCTACATTAAACAGTGCTTGAGAACCATCACTAAATTTAATAAGAATTGTTCCCTCCATCAGAGCTTCTTCCAAACCCTCTCGAGTTAAGTAGGCAAGAGGTTCGACTTTGCCAAATTCTTTACCTCCTGGTTCGTAAATACCTCGTAAAACATCTTGCTTGGTATACTTGGTATAAAAATTGTCTGTAATTGAATGGTCTTTTAAACTATAAATAGCTGTATTAAAAGTGGGAGTTTTCTTACGAGAGCCTGGATGAGTAAAAACAGCATATTTTGTGAGCCGCAGTTGTTTTTGACTGGGATTTCCCGGATTATAAGCAGACCATTTCATCACCCGAAAATGAGTATTAATGAAATTTGGATCTTGCAAGCGTGTCACTCGCTTGTTGCTAATATCTTCCTGTAAGACAGAAATCATGAAATCCAAAGTATTCAGAGCATCTTGTACGGTAATTCCTTGAGTTTCTAGCAATCCCGGTCTTTGAATATTTGGATCTTCTGCAGCATAGTCTTCAAAATACTTTCTGGTATTTGTGAGAGTCGCTAATAACTCTGCTTGATTAAAATCTACTTTAACAGTAGGTAGTTTTCCACGTGTAAAAACGCGATCGCCAGAAACGTTAAATTTATCTTTTTGTAATTCATCAATAACTTGATAAGACTTTGGAGTACTTGTTAGTTGTTTGGTTGATGGAGTGTTTTGCTTATCTTGCTTGTTAAAGGATTGTGGAACAAGGAAATTACTGTAGATTGAGGATAGGTTTTGGGAAGTTAAATTTTGTTGGTCTGTTGGTTTAATTTTTAACTGAGTGTAGAGATGATGACTGGCTAAACAAACAAGTAGTGAAGCAGCAAAACCTATTGTTATGCGGAATGTTCGGTTCGAGAGGATAGGCATAAGTTAAAGAAGCAATTTCCTTTATCTACAATTGTCTGTTACATATTGTATATCTCAACTTCCGGTTTAAAATCGAAAATCCGTGATAATACTTGTGCGATTGCATTTCAGTTAATGACAATATGGCTCCAATTAAGCTTGCGTATCCCAAAATTCCCGACAGTAAAAACTGCCCTTTCAAGCAATGTATCGCTTTTGAGAAGTACGATGGTACGAATCTACACTGGGTTTGGGATTCCGAACTGGGCTGGTATGCCTTCGGTACACGACGTGACAGATTTGACTTTGATGAAATGGGTATTACAGACTTTAATGCTGCTCATCCCGGTTTAGAGGAAGCAGCTAGCATTTTTTTAAGAGACTTTGCGAATCCACTCACAACTCTTTTCCAAAACAATCCAGATTATCATAGCCCAGAAATCGTTGTTTTTACTGAATTTTTTGGAGCTTCATCATTTGCAGGAATGCACAAAAAGGAAGATTCAAAGCAACTTGTTCTGTTTGACGTACAAACCGATAAAGGCATTATTGAACCGGAAAAATTTGTGAAAGATTTTCAGGAATTAAACATTGCAAAAGTTGTTTATCGAGGCAAACTGACTGGCAAATTCATTGATGATGTTCGTGAAGGAAAATACAATGTAGCGGAAGGTGTTATCTGTAAAGGAGGGAAAAGTAGTGAGGATTTATGGATGGTAAAAATTAAGACAAATGCATATTTAAAAAGACTTCAAGAAGTTTTTAAAGACAATTGGAACAATTACTGGGAATAAGTACAATATTGATTCAATATTCACCAATCGCAACTCATCGCTCGCTGTAAAAAGAATTGGCAAAGATAGCAGCTTGAGTTCTGTCTCGTAAATTTAACCGACTGAGAATACTGGTCACGTGATTTTTTACAGTTCTTTCCGAAATATAGAGAGACTCAGCTATTTCTCTGTTATTGGCACCAAGTGCAATTAAATGCAACACTTCTCTTTCTCTAGGAGTTAATTCAGCAAATTCGGGCGGAGGACTGGGAGATTTGGTTATTGGGACGTCTGGTAAGGGAGTAAAAACTTTTTCAAATAGCCCCGGACCTAAATGGGTGTGTCCCAAATAAACAGAACGAATTGCATTTGCTAATGGTTCTAAAGGAGTGTCTTTTAATAAATATCCTCTTGCTCCAAATCGCATAGCTTGAGCTATATATTCATCATCATCAAAGGTTGTTAATACTAACACTTTCACAAGAGGAAATCGCTGACAAATCACCTGAGTTGCTGCTACACCATCCATCACAGGCATGCGAATATCCATCAAAACCAAATCTGGTTGTTGAGAACTGTTGTCAAACATCTCAACAAATGAAATCGCACTTTCACCGTCTTCTGCCTCCCCCACAATTTCAAAGTCGGGTTTTAACTCCAACAAACTTTTTAAACCTTGACGAATAATAATTTGGTCATCTACAAGTAACAGGCGAATCATGGGGTTTTGGATTTTAGATTTTGGATTTACTGTTTTAGATTTTGGACTTTCCATGAGAAACAGAGTATGAAGTACTGGGTATTGTGAAAATTCATACAATTTCCCATTTCCATTAATAAGGTAATAAAGCCTTTATACAGCAACCTTCACCCGGTTTGCTATCAATATAGAATTGACCTCCTAATGCCAGTGTTCGTTCTCTCATTCCCTGTATGCCAAATCCAGTTGTATTTTGATGTGGGTTAAAGCCTTTACCGTTATCATAAATCTCTAAACTGAGTAAAGTCACGGTTACTTGTATATTAATTGTTACATGAGTTGCCCCACTGTGTTTTGCAGTATTTGTCAGGGCTTCTTGAACAATACGATAACTTGCCGTACAGACTTCAGCAGGTAAAGATTGATATAAGTTAAAGATACAATTTGGAGTGATCCCAGTTCGACGCTGAAAATCTACTAGTAAAACTGTTAGTACAGACTCTAAAGATTTTCCATAAAGAGGGTCAGAACGCAATGTGGCGACGGACATCCTAACTTCTTTGAGAGCATTGCTACCCAGTTGTTTTGCTTCTAATAAAAAAGTTGTGGCTTTGTCAAGATTAGATTGTAGGAAGACTACAGCATTTTCTAATTGGATACTCTGGGCTGTCAGTGAGTGACCGAGTGAATCATGAATTTCTCGTGCAATGCGGTTGCGCTCCTGTAAAGTTGCCTGATCTTCGATCCGAAGAGCATATTCTCGGAGTTTTTGGTGGGCTTTAGCTAACTTTTCCCGGCTTTGTCGTTCTGCAAGCAAAGCATTAACCAAAAGTAACACAAAGACTAGCACCAACCCAAACATTAACCCTGAATTTAATGCCAAATGCCAAACCAATGTTCTAAAATCTCCATCTGGCATTGGTTTTGGCATCAAAGCTGCCATAGGCGGCGGCGGTACTTTGGGGAGGGGTACTCGGGGGAGGGGTGCTTGTAGGGGTGCTCGTAAAAAAGACACATTTTGTAGCGGTAGCAACCAAGTGAAAACAAAAGATAGAAAAGCTAAACCTGCTACGAGCAAACGTCCGCTCAATTGAAAAAGCAAGCAGCTTCTAACGACAAGAATCAACAAAAGTGCAGGTGAAAGACCTACGACTCGACGACTCATGACAATTGCTAAAAAAACGAGTCCAAACTCAAATCCCGTGTAAAGTATTTTTACAATTAAGGATCTAGCAGTTGGTAACCACAAACCTGCTATTCCAAAGCTAGCAATGCATAAAGATAATGGCAGAGGATCTTGGGAGGAAGAGGGAGGCGGTAGAAATGTTGGATGTGGAACTTCGACTAAGGGGAACTCAACCAGAAGCGCAATACCTAAAAGTATCCACTCAAGATAGAGTAGTAAGCGAAAGGGATGAGGCTTGGGCTGAATGAGGTGTTGTATGGTGGCAATTCTAGTTTTTTTCACTCTATGAAACAAGATTTTGTAGGGAGTATATAAATTTTATTTGATTTTTTAAACAAATGTGTGGTAGTTATGCACACCATAGATAAGATTTTTTATAATTTCCTTAAAATTTTCAAAGAGACATTAGTCCTATTTTAACTATAGTTAAAATAGGACTTAAGTACCGATCGAAGTTAGTACTTTAGGCTTATCCTTTTCTAGGAATTTTGTTCCATGTATAAAGCGATCGCAAATGTATAAAGTTAGTGAGTGTTTGATGGTTAGTAGTTTGTGGTTATCGGTTATCCACTCACTACAATCACCCACAATAACTAACAATACTCAAACTTATGCAACCTCACCTTATATCCATACTAATTGTCACAATCAGTTTTGCGATCGCATTTGGGGAAGCAAAAACTTTTGCTCAACCTTCTACCGAACTCGGAACACTAAAAGTTAAACCTCATGATGGAGCTATTTCACAAAAAGATTCGCTTTCTGAAGTCCAAGATATTAATTTAACTGATAAACAAAAAAAGCAAATTTGGCAAATTAGACAAGAAATATTACCCCAGATATCAGAACTGATTCCTCAGCCACAATTAACAGAAGAACAACAGAATCAACTTCAATCCGGTCATACCGTACAAATTACTTTGCAAGGACCAACATCAGAACAAAAAGCTAAATTGCAAGAACTCATGCAGTTATATGTGCAAAAAATAGAAGCCATTCTCACTCCCGAACAAAGGCAAAAGCTTCGCAATAATGAGAAAGATTTAGTTTTTTTTGAACAGCGTGTTAATTGGTAAAAATCCTCTATATCGCTAGAGGGATAAACGAATAAAGTAATTTCTTTAAAATTACCAGTAAAGAGAGATGTATTCGGGGGCATAAATAATGAACGGGTTACTGCGGTTATTTTTACCACTTATATCTTTGCCAACTTTATGTTTACTCTTACTGTCAGGTATACCGAAAGAAACTTCCGCTCAAAATACAGCTCAACAAATTTTTCCAGATGTCAAGCCCGATCATTGGGCGCAGCCATTTATTCAGGGGCTAGCAGAGAAAAATATTGTAGCTGGGTATCCAGATGGTACGTTTCGACCCGAACAATCAGTCAATCGTGATGAGTTTGCTGCCATGATTGACAAGGCGTTCAATCAACCACCAGTCCGGCAAATATCTAGCGGCAGCGCTTATAAAGATGTCCCGGAAGGTTATTGGGCAGCTCCTGCTATAGAAGACGCTTACGAACAAGGATTGATGACGGGTTATCCTAATGGTGTCTTTCGTCCCAATCAAAATGTTTCAAAGGTTGATGCAATAGCTGCTTTATCAAAAGTGGTAAATTCAACTTCCACAAAGGCACAAACAGCGACACAAGTTACTACCGTACCTGTAGCGACTCAACAAGCAAGAAAACCAACAAGAAAGTTTGCACTGTTGCCGTTGGCAATGACTTCTCTCATGCAGCCATTATTACTAGCAAAAGCCAATGCAGCTAGTGTTCCTCCAGTACAACAAATGGGTAAGGGTGAAGAGGCAAAAACAAGCGCTCGCTCGGCCAATTCTAACCGCCCTAGCTCGTATGCGGTCACGAGTTTGTACGCGGATGCTGAAGAAATTCCTCAAGACAAGGTAGATGAAATCGCAAAAGCAACTAGGGCAAATCTTGTAGTGAATTATCCAAAGCGTAACGTTCTTAACCCCAGAAAAACCCTATCTCGTGGTGAAATGAGTGCTTTAGTTTATCAAACACTGGTAGCTGCCGGAAGGATGGAACCAGTGGCTATTAATACGCCTGCTTATCAGTATATTGTGCGTCCTGAAAATAGATAAGATATTAACAGTGACCGGTGAATGGTTGCTGCTCTGGATAGAGCCCCGACTTCTTGAAGAAGTCGGGGAGTTTGCAGTCTCTCACCACCTCTGTTTCCTAGCCCGTAATCCCTAGTCCTTATTTTGCCCAATGGCTGAGCAAAGCAACACTGACTTGCCGTCAACTGATTCTCAACCACCGAGTCTGCCGACTCCAGAAGGAAATCTGAAGTCAGGGGAAACTTCCCTGACAAATTCTGCAGCCGCCATTTGGAATCAAGCAACAGCAAGTTTCCTGAAACTCCTACCTGTAGACCAGATCGCTCGGATATTGGTTAAATGGTTTAGTGTCAGTGAAAGTCAAGTTGCGGAAATTTTGGAGAGAGTTCGAGCAGAACTACCAACGACTGAAGCTTTATTGATAGGCAAACCCCAAGCGGGGAAAAGTTCGATTGTGCGGGGCTTGACAGGCGTTTCTGCGGCAATTGTTGGTCAGGGATTTCGCCCTCACACGCAACACACCGAACGTTACGCCTATCCTTCTAACGATCTACCGTTGCTCATTTTTACAGATACGGTGGGACTTGGAGATGTGACTCAGGAGACTGAGGCGATCGTTCAAGAACTGCTAGGGGATTTACAACAGCAAAATCATGGTGCTAGATCCCTGATTTTGACAGTCAAAATTAATGATTTCGCAACGGATACACTGCGGGAAATCGCTCGAGAACTGCGTCAAAAGCACCCAGAAATTCCCTGTCTGTTAGCGGTAACCTGCTTGCATGAAGTTTATCCTCCCGGTGTAGAGGATCATCCGGCTTATCCACCGGATTACGAGGAGGTTAATAGAGCGTTTACCGCCATGCAAGAAGCTTTTGCAGGATTGTACGATCGCGCCGTCTTGATTGACTTTACTTTGGAAGAGGATGGTTACACGCCAGTCTTTTACGGTTTGGAAGCATTCAGAGACACACTTGCAGACTTGCTTCCAGAAGCAGAATCCCGTGCAATTCATCAGTTGTTAGATGAGGACACGGGAAAAGAAATTGGTAATCTTTACCGCGATACCGGGCGGCGCTATATTTTAGTGTTTTCTGTCATGACAGCTGCGATCGCAGTTGTCCCGTTACCATTTGCTACCTTGCCAGTACTTACGGCTTTGCAAGTATCAATGGTAGGTTTGCTAGGGAAATTATACGGACAAACATTAAGTCCATCCCAAGCTGGGGGAATTGTCAGTACAATTGCGAGTGGTTTCTTAGCACGGGCAATTGGACGTGAGCTAATCAAATTTATCCCAGGTTTTGGCAGCGTTATAGCTGCTTCTTGGGCAGCCGCATACACCTGGGCTTTAGGTGAAGGAGCTTGTGTTTACTTTGGTGATTTAATGGGAGGCAAAAAACCCGATCCCCAAAAAATTCAGTCAGTTATGCAACAAGCATTTCAGGAAGCCAAAGACCGTTTTAAGGCAAGGTAGAGATCGAGAACTGAACAACCCCACGGGTATTAAGGGAAAGCGTAGGTAGGTGGGGTTATGCGGTATAGTTTATCCTATCGTCGCTGAGTAACGTCATAAAAAACGAGGAGTCAAATACCAGGAGCCAACTGTCTGAGTTTTCACGCATATGATTAACCGCCGTTACACGTTGTTCTAATGCAATAGAGTCTTAACTTTTCTTAAAATAGTTATATGAATCTTATAAAAATATTGCTTAGAACCACCTATGCCATCTTTCAAAATTCAGTCCTCCGAATCTCCTGATGTTACTCAAGTCACCTCTTCACCGTCATGGCAAATTAAGCTGTTGTACGACGGTGAATGTCCGCTATGTCTGCGAGAGGTCAACTTTTTGAAAAGACGGGATGCAGGTCGAGGTTTGGTAGCGTTTGTGGATATTGCAGATGATAACTATACCCCTGAAGCTCATGGTGGTATTGACTTTGAAACTGCGATGGGACGAATCCATGCCGTGCTTTCTGACGGTACAGTTATTAAAAATGTGGAAGTTTTTCGTCGAGTTTATGAGACTCTAGGAATGGGTTGGGTTTATGCAGCCACCAAATTGCCCGTTATCGGACCGATTGTTGACGCAATTTATGGGGTATGGGCTAATTTGCGACTTGCTCTTACCGGACGACCAAATATGGCGACGATTGTTGCTGAACGACAAAAGCGTATTGAAGGTAAAAGTCAGGGACGTTGCAGGCTAAGTTCCAATAGCGAATGTTAAAGTCTCCTATTACTTTATTAAGTATTTTTACAGTTGAAGAAGAACGGAAGGTCAAAAAAGTAGGTGACATCCCCACTTTTTTGACTATTTTTTATCATGATAATTTTTGCTAAAGCACTTTTCCTACTTTTTGTACTTTTAAATCATTAAAAATATTTTCAAAAAAATTTCTTAATTTTTATATCAATACGAAAATATCCGGAGGGAAACCCGATGACAGTTGTGAACTCACCGTTTTTCCTCGTGGCACTCTCCGCTTGGAAACACATCTTTTTTTCTAGTGGGCGCTACTCCCACAATACGCATTTTTATTTCAGAGGGTAGGAGGCAGAAAGCATAGCAGCATAGGTGCTTCCAGCAAGGTTGCCTTTCTTTGTAATTTTTAGAAGGGAAAGGGAGTAGCTAAGATTCGTTGTTCTCAATATCTAAAATTCGCTTTCCGATCCATTCACTAATGCTTGGGACGATGGCGTTACCAAGGAGTCTCCCTCGACGACCGTCCAACCTGGGGGAAACCCCATAAGCCTCTCCCACTCTGTCCAAGTCAAGTTTCTCGCCACACAGTATTGGTCGATCTGAATGACCTCCTTGATGTCCTCCAGTTTGGGCACGTAGCGTGGGGCAGATGCTTTGTGCCAAGGTATACCCGAAGCCTCCGCGACGTTGTACCACAAGCGGAGGGTTTCCGAGAGCGCTTTGACGAAAATTGGATCTAGCTTTCTTCCGGCTCGATTCTCTCGTCGAAGTATCCCAAGACAATTCGCTGCTGTTAGTAAAGAAGTGATAGGCACGTTCCGATCTAAAACTTGCGATAAAGAATACTCTGTCTCGGTTGTGGGGTAAGCCCGCATGCACAACGTTGCACGATACCCATCCCCCCAAATACCCATTCTCTTCCAACGTGTTGATAACTGTCTCAAGAGCGTTTCCTTGCTCTGCTGAGAGTAACCCAGGCACATTTTCCATGACCAGCCAAGTTGGTTGAACTTCTCTAACCAATGCCATAAACGTGAAGAAAAGACCACTTCGCTCGCCTGAGAGCCCTCTTCGGTCTGTGTTGGCAGTGCTGATGTCTTGGCATGGCCATCCCGCGCACCAAAGTTCAGAGGTAGGGATAGTTGTTGAATTGAGGGTCGTGATGTCGTCATGAAAAGGTACGTGTGGCCAGTGGCGCTTGAGTATTTGTTGACAGAAAGGATCTATTTCACACTGAAAAACAACACGCATTCCCGCTCTTTCAAATCCGAGATCGAAACCACCAATACCAGCAAAGAACGAGGAAACACGCATAGTTACAATGAATTTAGGCTTAACCGACAAGTATGGGAACCCATACCATCTGGAACCTTTCCAAAAAGCCAGCGAAATCGGCTCCATCTGAAAATCATCCCATACCACTTACCCCAAAGTACTGAGTGTATAATAGCAAACGAATAATCTCACAGAGCCAAATGAATATAGATTCAGTTACGGGGTACCGAGTTGTTCATCATTTAACTGAACATCAGATTTCACAACTGCTGGATTTGTACAAACAAGAATTTTGGAGTCAGAAACGCAAGCGAGATGATGTTGTTAAAATGCTTGCAGCAACAGATATTGCGATCGCTTTAGTTGATGATAGCGACCAATTAATTGGATTTACACGAGTTTTAACAGACTTCGTATACAGGGCAACTATTTATGATGTTATTGTTAAATCCACTCACCGAAATAAGGGGCTTGGTTCTCAATTGCTTGATAGTGTTGTTAACCATCCTAAGTTAGCCTCAGTCGAGCAAATTGCTCTTTACTGTCTGCCAGAGATGATTCCTTTCTATGAAAAGTGGAACTTTACGGCTAATACAAGTGGTATTCAATTGATGTATCGAGACCACAAACCGCAAGAGTAAAGCTTTCATCACTCACTATGTACGCGTGTAGCGAGCGGTATTACCTACCCAAGTCAGTACCAATGACTCACACTGAAACAAACAGAGTTAGCAGTTATGCTAACCTTAATTAACCTTTATGTTTTATGGACATTCTGCTCTCCGGCATCTCAAAGAAGTCGGGGAGCGATCCGCCCCCACCCTTAATGCAACAGACCAGTCAGCACATCACACAACCCCTTTCTTGGGGTTTTGGCATTTATGTAAATATCACTTATGTCTTCACTTCCTAAAATCGAAAGCATATACACAGATGGAGCTTGTACGGGAAATCCCGGCCCAGGAGGTTGGGGCGTAGTCGTTTATTTCAGTGATGGTTCCACTCACGAAATGGGTGACGCATACCCTCAAACCACAAACAACAGGATGGAAATGCAAGCAGCAATTGCCGCCCTTGAATTTCTGAAAGAATCAGGACAAATCCAGCCAATAACCCTTTATAGCGATAGCGAATATCTCATTAATAGCATTACCAAATGGGTAAAAGGCTGGAAAAACAAAGGCTGGAAGAAATCAGACGGCAAACCCGTTCTCAACCAAGACCTCTTAGAAACTCTAGATCGACTCAATAACTCTAAAGTAAAGTGGGAGTACGTCCGGGGTCATGCTGGTAATATTGGTAACGAACGCTGTGATGCGATCGCTCGTGCCTATGCAAACGGCAGAAGTCTGGCTTTAAAACAAAAAATCTTCAAACACGAACCAAAAGAGCAAAAAAATGAGGGGAATGCAACCAGAGCATCTGATTTTGAGTCAAACTCTACAATAATTAACGAAAAGAAACAAGAAATCAGTACTCTTGAAAACAATATAACCAATCCTATGGAACCACAAACCTCCCATGCTAGCTCTGTCTCTGAAGAAGTTCCACGAGAAATGAGGGTTACACAACTCCGTAACTTAGTAGAAACCCTCCGCATTGCAGACGAAATAGCAGACAAAGGCTATTTAATCACGAGTTCCGAACTTGCAGACCTAATGGATGTCCATGCAAGTGCAGTTACCAGTCGTGGCGACGAATGGCGATGGCGAAATTGGATTGTCTCGCGGGTAAGGCGTGAAGGCAATCAGATACTTTGGGAACTAGAACGCGGTGATAAAGTAGCGAGTGAGGAGGAAGGTGATTAGAGCGATCGGGACAAGGTAGAGGGGGGGAGACAAGGTAGCTTTTTCTACCATGTCCCCCTTTTCCCCCTGTCTCCCCAATCACTCATCCCCAGTCCCCATACCATACTTCCTTCCCCTCCATTCTCTAGGAGTACGAAATGCGGATAAAAAGATTCGCAGCACTGCTATGGGATCGGCAAAGGGAGAAAGCCAAAATAACCAACCGCCTTTTGCTTGTGCTCGATCGTAGGAAGGTGCGATCGCAAAAAGTAGTGCAAAGCGAATCACCAGTAGGAAGAGATTGAGTCCCAGGAGGAGGAAGGGGGGAGTGGGAGATAGGGGGATAGGGTAGAAAAAGACGAGATAACTGAGGATAACGATAAGGGGTAGAGCTTGGACTGAGGTAAGCAGCCATAAATCGCCCCAAAGTTGAGCGCGAGAGGAAGCATCTTTAAGATCGAGGCTTCGCCCCCACTCTTTCCACGTTTCTAGTGCTCCCTCATACATCCGAACCTTTAAAACCTTTGCCCCATCCAAAAAACCCACCTTGTATCCAGAGGCGGCTATATTTCTTGCTAGCGTCACATCATCGCAAAATGAATGACCTGCACTGGAATAGCCTCCAACAGCAACTAACACAGAGCGACGGCATAAAAAGCATTGCCCATTTGCCATCACTCGTTCTGGCTGTTCTGAGTTCACCCCAGCTGGATTAAACCTATAGAGCAGAGTCATCAAGAGGGCTGGTTGCAGCCAGCACTCCCCTGGGTACTTGAGAATAAACTGAGGCGATAGAGAAACCAAGTCATATCCTTGAGATTCTGCTGTCTTGACTAATCCAGCCACTAAACCAGGTGAGGGTTGAGTATCAGCATCCATACCTAGAAACCACTCACTTGCCTCTGAACTTTGCAAAAATCCATTGTGTAACGCCCAAGGACGCCCCACCCAGCCAGGAGGGAGGGGATCGTCTGTCATGAGGCGAAAGCGAGGGTCTTTTTGCCCAGCTGCTTTTACCAAGTCAGGAGTACCATCACTTGACCGGCTATCGACAACAATCGTTTCCCGCACTTCGTAACTTTGCCGACTTAAGCCTGTTAGTAAAGGACTAATACGACTGGCTTCGTTTAAGGTGGGAATCACGATGCTCACGCACCCCAAAATTTCCGGAGTTGGTTTTTGGGGTGAGATGGGGGGTTGACGGCTGGGACCTTTCAAAAGGCGCGACAGTAATATGGCTGTCGCTGGTAGTTGGATGACCAACAGAAGAAGTGAGATAGCATTTGCTATCGTCCAGGTATCAATCACAATTGGTAAAGTCTACTTGACAGCAACCTTAACATTTGCTATTGAAACTTCAGCAGAGGCTGTGGGAGATGTAACCTTGAGATTGTCGATCGCAGTTGCAGACAACCAAAGTGCAACAGCAGGAACAACCCCAAGTCCCAATCCCAAGGAAACTGGTATAAAATACCCAGCCCCCAAGCTGAGTCCGGCAGCAAAGATAAAGTTGCTCAAGTATACAATAATTGGCACGGTGAGTTGCGATCGCTCTAATTTAACGGGTGTGTTTCTCCACAACAGTGCTGCTACACTCATAAACAAGGCACTGGTGCCGAACCAACCAGCGTAGTTTTGATAAGGTGTGCCAAAGAACGCGCCTGGTTGTTCCCAATACCAGAAAGGAAAGGCTGTTTGACTCATAGCGGGTTCCAACGCAAAATCCCAACTCGTAAACAGTAAAGCCCCAAGAAGTACTGCGGCAATTTGACGACCTAAAGAGGGCTTTTCAGCCACTTTCAGCCCTGCACGAGCCAGAAGGTAGGCAGACAAACCTACGTAGAACCAAGATAAGGGAATTGTAAACGGCACAAGCCCCGCTATTTTATAACCCAATCCACTCAGATAACTGTAGTAGCCAAAAGGAAACCCCGTACTGGTTCCCAATAACTCACTCCCTACCGATATCAACAGAGCCGGAATCATAAATAACAGCCAATTGCGCCACCCCAAGACTCGCGAGGCAAAAATTGAGACAGCTATTGTCCCAAAAATGATGTCTACCACACCACCATCAGCCATACTTAACTGCATAGCTGTCTGTCCAACGCCCCCTCCCAAGTTCAGAATAACCTCGGCATGAGGTATAACCAATAGAATACCTATCAGCCCAAAAACCTTGGCTGAAATATGACCGATCAGGCATATACGCTCAGTGATAACCAATTGTCTCATGATAATTCCCTTACAAGACGTGATGTGCAGCTACGCATTCTGCTAATAGTTTACAAATGTTTAAGAAAATATTTAATACTTTATATAGCACTTCTGGCGAACCTTGTTTTGCTTTCTTTGAGAGAGCATAAATTCCTATTGATTTAATGAAGAATAAATTATGATGATAAGCTTATAGTTTAAAGTATTGAAGCTACATTCTATACAAGTTTATCAGCCTTTGGGAACAGCACGAGGCAGACTCTAGAGTGTAGAAGGGTAGAAAAAGTTTTCAGGTATGCCCTTATTGACCGAGGAGATGGGTTATTTTGAGAGAATTCCAGAGTTATTGCTCGCCCTGAAAATCTAACCCATGTCATTTTTGAGAAGACTTCCTTGGGTTTCCCTTTCTCTCCTGCTACTAACCTATGCCACCTATGGCTGGTTGATATCCAAAGCAAACCCACCCTTGCTTGTATGGCTCCTTGCTATTACGGCTGCTATCCTCCTTGTAGGAGGGTTAACAAGTCCTTTCAGTAAAGTTGCAGATTACACCTTTTTTCTATTCAAGTCAAATCTCAGGTCTTTTACCACGACTGTTTTGGCAGCTCTGTTGTTTTTTGCCATGCTTGCCTGGTTTCGAGTATTCTTAGATACTTTAGTTATTATTGCTGCTTCTATCTTGGCAAGAATAGACTTTCAAACATCTGCTTTTAATCAAGGACAGACCTTTTGGATTTTATCCACTTTATCTCTCATAGGTTTGGGGTTGGGTGCGATCGCTCAAAGATTATTTGTGTTGTCCGTACACTTACATTAGATATGCTGTGTGCAGAAAGCAGAGCCTCCCAGAAAGCACTCCCAGGCTCTGCCTGGGAATGCTGTGAAAACCAAAATGGGAAGACTCGCTGTTTGAAGCATCTCGATCGCAAGCAGCGAACAGCAGCTAAGCCCCGTTAAACATCATGCCAGCCCAACCAACTTTGCACTCAGTTCCCACAGACGTTGCGATTTCTCTTCATCGCTTGCTTCCGGAGAAACTTCTTGAACAAAAGACTTGCCATCTTTCTTTTGTCGATTTCCCCAACTCCAATAAGCACCAGATTGACTGTATGCAGGAGAGGTCACGACTTCTGCAACCCTCTTACCTGCTTCCTCTTCAGATACAAAACCCCCAGTAATATTCTTCTGAAAAACTGGGAAAAGTTTTTGAAATAAGGGATAGTGGTCCCGGAAAAGTGCCGATGTTGCAACGCACCCAGGATAGAGGGAACTGAAAGTGATGCCGTGTGACTTATGATATCGTTGGTGCAATTCTCTCATAGTCAGGATGTTACAAACCTTACTGTCTTTGTAAGCCTTGACAGAGTTAAACTTTTTACCATCAATCATTGAAATTGGCTCTTTAAATCCCTCTGCAAAACCCTTAAGATCGCCTAAGTCCGGACGTGGGGGAATCTTTCCTCCCAACTCTTTGGGATTGTGTGTTACAGTTCCCAAAATCACTAACCTTGGTTCCGAAGATGGAGAATTTTTTAAATCTTCTAAGAAGAGGTTACACAAGAGGAAATGGCCCAAGTGATTTGTAGCAACGCTCAATTCATATCCTTCTGGGCTTCGCTTCGGTTCCTTTAATAAAGGCATATAAATAGCCGCGTTGCATACCAACGCATCTAAAGACCTTCCGCTTGCCCTGAAGTTCTTCACAAATTGCCTAACACTTTCTAAGGATGCTAAGTCCAAGTGCAAAATTGTGTAGCTATCTTGAGACATACCCACAGATTGGGCAGCTTTTTGTGCCTTGGAGCAATCCCGGCAAGCCATCACCACATGCCATTGCCCGGATTGGGAAAGAACTTTTGCAGCTTGCAAACCGATTCCGGAGGAGGCACCCGTAATTATGACCGTTGACTTCCGATGTTGTTCCATTCTCTTCCGACTTCTTTAATCGATCGCCATGATTTTATACAAATTATGGTTAAGCGAATTGAGTAGCACTTACAGACGAATGTAATGATTCTTTACGTAATTTATCATTACATCCGATGATTACGCAGTTGCAGCTTCAACATCTTTATCCCAACAGCACATACAGATAGCTGCCAATGTGTAGAAATTTTACATCCCTACAAAACTTCAAAAAATGGACTACATCTTAACTCCCTCAATCACACTCACGTATGACCCTGTAGGAATAATTCCAGTCAATTGGAAGCCAGCAGCCTCAAGCAGTTCTCGATATTCTTTTTCCGTGCGTTCGCGACCGCCAAACACTGTCATTAACTCCAGGTCAAGAAACTTGCCAAAGAAAGGTTCATTGCCAGGTGGAATCACCATCTCTACGAGTAAAAGTTTTCCCTTCTCTTGCATAGCGCAGTGACAATTGTTGAGAATAGCAACTGCGCTTTCATCATCCCAATCGTGAACGATTCTCTTGAGAATATAGGCATCACCACCGCTTGGTACTAACTCAAAGAAATTTCCTTCAACAACGGAGCAACGATCTTTTATTTCCTCTATCTCAATAAAATTCTTGCTACTTGCAATAACCGACGGGAGATCGAAAAGAATACCTTCCATTGCTGGGTAAGCTTTTAAGATAGAGGCTATCAAAAGCCCCTGCCCGCCACCAATGTCAACCAGCTTGTGTATTTTGGAAAAGTCATAATTGGCAATGACTCCAGCAATTTCTGTTGTTGAAAAAGCAGTCATCGCCTCATCAAAAATTCTTGCTGTTTCTGCGTTCTGGGTATAGTATTGGAACAGTGACATTCCGTATAAATGCTCAAAAGCGCTCTTCTCAGTCTGCAAACTGTAAAGGATATCTCCCCAAGCCTGGTGGAATTCAGTGCTACCAAGCATCATTGCTAGACTACGCAATGAGCCTGGGCGATCGCTTATCAAACAAGTTGCCAGAGGAGTCAGGGTAAAATAACCCTGCTGTTCTTCAGCAAACACTCCCACACTCGCAAGAGCACGTAGGAGACGGTAAAGGGGTTTGGGTCTGACGAAAACAGCGTTTGCCAATTCCTCGCAACTCTTGGGACTCTCTTTTAAGAGATCGGCGATCCCTAACTTAGCTGCGGCGTAGATTGACCGAGCGAGCCAAGAGCCAGTAATCATTTGTAGCATTGCTGCTTGTGCGGGGGTGTTCTGTAAGGCTTGAGGTTTTTCTTGCTGAAGCATATGGGTTATCCTACCCTAAGAAAAAAGGCGTCACTCTGGGTTCAGTTAATTATTTCAATGCTTATATCTTTGCAACTGCTCTGCGAAAGCAGATGCAAGGTTTAAAGCCTACTAAGAAAAAAGGTATTTTTCTCGCTGTATTGTCCGCAAAATGGGACATACAGGGAAACCAGGGAAATCTCCTTATTAAGAGATCTCCGTTCCCTGTGAAGAATTAGGAATTATTTGGTTGTATTTGCCCAAAGATCTAGCAGAACTTTCTTTCTAAAGTTCGCTCGTAAATTTCTTCCATCATATTAAAAAACAAAGTAAAACATTCACGAACAATCTGCTTAGCTAGTTCATATTGTTCTGAAGTTAATTTCTGACTTTCAAACAATTTCTCATCTTCTACATGAAGATGACCGGGCTCATATCCCAAATGTATATGCCCAAAGTACTTACTCTCTCTTTCACCTATTTTACATTTGTGTGAAATTTGAAAAAAGGTATTGCCTAATTCTTCTATAATACGTATCAGACAATATCTAAGTGATGGCTCTGAGGCAAGATATGTTAATTTTGTAATTCCAAATGAAAGTATTCTGCTGTGTTTTATCTTTTCATCCCACAAAAACTCCAAACATTTCGTAAAGGTAAAATCATGAAACTTCTCTTCAAAAAGTTGCATATCTTGAAGAAATAAGCCATTATGGCACATATCCTCTTTGGTATGTTGATTAATCTTTTTCTTCAAGTCCGTGTCTGGATTCTCATACGGAATTATATAGGCACTCAAATCCGAAAAAGAATTGGCAAAATATGCAAAGTAGGGAGCAAAATTAAGCCGCTCTTCCACAGGTGTTGTTTCCTGCTGCATATATTGGACTAATCTGCTTTTTTCAAATTCCTCTTTCAGTTGGTATATGTATGGGATTACATCCGCAACCTGATAAACTTTTTCTTCTGTTAATAGCATGCTGACTTTTCCTGCAATTAGAGACTGCACAACCGATTGAAGAAAGCGTCCAGGGCAGAGGGGAAGAAACATAATTTCCTGTTTAAAAGCAAGTCCAATGTTCTTCCCTGAGGTCTCAGCCCTTACAAAAATTCAGAGAAGTACATGAAAGTTAATTTTCTTTATTAAAGACAAAATAGATTCTTTTCAAAACCAGAGAAATTCGGAAATTAAGAAAATTTTAAAACATAAAATATTAGTAAGTTTACTGAAATTGGCATATTTATCAATAGACTTACGGTCAGAACGTAATGCAGTATAAAACAGCGATCGATACTTACTACATTGCCTATCTCTAAAGGTTTAAATTAGGTCATAAATACACAATTTAAATTTAATTCCATCTATTAAAAGGTATAAATTGCTTTTGTCAAAAAGTCAATCTTAAATATCTGCTTTATACATTCTTATGAGTGACAGCACAGCCGTGCAAACAAACCTAATTCTGGCTGCAATTCCCTACAGATGCACTTGATTTGAGGAAATGCGACCCCATCTGTTTTAATTTTTGTTTGACTTGATGGCGTAAGTATTCATACTGCTCCTGACTGGTATCAGTAAATGCTTCTTCAGCATTCGACGGAATGTCCTCATAGTTGAGAGGCGTTTGGAATTGTTCGTCTGTCAAATCGTATCTTATACCTTGTATTTCATTGTAGAAATGCCATCGATCGCAGATCGATGTTTTCAGAATTCTTCCACCAAATATTTCTTGCACGACAAGCGCCGTTACACTACATTGTCCGCAACTCGGATTCTCAGAAGACCAAAGAGAACTTGATTTTTTTGACCAGCACTTTTTGAGTATTTCTCGGAAAGCTCGTTCATCCATAATTTTGTACCCCCTTTATAATCTAGTCCGCGCAGGCAGGCTTCGTTTGTATAGCCGCGATTTCAATCGGTTGGCATTCCAAAAAGCGGACGTCCTCGCCCGCCTCACCCCATGTGGTCTATTAATCTGAAAATGGCTGTAAATCAACACCCTAGGCGGAGCCTCTCAAAAGGCATTCCCAGGCTCCGCCTGGGAACGAGGTTACAGGTCACACGTCACGGGTTGCGGCTCAGTGTAGCCCAAACTTAGACGTTAAAACGGAATAACAGAACATCGCCTTCTTGAACGATGTACTCTTTTCCTTCACTGCGAACCAGACCCTTTTCCTTCGCACCATTCATTGAGCCAGATGCTACCAAATCTTTATAAGCAACTGTTTCCGCACGAATAAATCCGCGTTCAAAATCGCTGTGAATGACACCTGCTGCTTGCGGTGCTGACATCCCTGCTACGATCGTCCAAGCACGAGTTTCTTTTTCCCCAGTCGTAAAATATGTCCGCAAACCTAGCAGAGTATAAGTAGCGCGAATTAACGATTTTAACCCGCCTTCTTCTACTCCCAAAGACTCCAGGAATTCTGCTCTTTCTTCTTCTGGTAACTCAATCAATTCTGATTCCACTTGAGCCGAAACAACCACAACTTGGGCATTTTCTTTGGCTGCAAATTCCCGCACTCTTTCTACGAATTCATTTCCTGTAGAAAGGTCATCTTCTGAGACGTTGGCAGCATAAATAATAGGTTTTGCAGTGAGTAATTCCAGTGGTTTAACTATCTCAGCTTCTTCTTCAGTTAAACTTACCTGTCGCACTGATTTCCCTTCATCTAAAGCAACCGCTATTTTTTCGAGTAAAGCTAATTCAATCTGTCCTTCTTTGCTAGTCCGCGCTTGCTTGCGGGTGCGTTCTATCCGCCGTTTAACTTGCTCCAAGTCAGATAACCCAAGTTCCAGATTGATAATTTCAATGTCCCGCACGGGATCGACTGAACCAGCAACGTGGATAATGTCGTCATTTTCAAAACAACGTACCACATGAACGATCGCATCCACTTGTCGAATGTGAGACAAAAATTGGTTACCCAGCCCCTCACCCTGGCTAGCACCTTTAACCAAGCCGGCAATATCTACAAACTCTACACGCGCCGGAACGATTTGTTTTGAGGAGGAAATTTTTGCTAAAACATCTAACCGTTCATCTGGTACAGCAACAACGCCGACATTCGGTTCAATGGTACAGAAGGGAAAATTGGCTGCTTCTGCCTTAGCATTGGCAACCACGGCATTAAATAAAGTCGATTTTCCAACGTTAGGGAGTCCGACAATTCCGGCTCGTAGCATTTTGGATTTTGGATTTTAGATTTTGGATTCTAAATTATAGTAGCTCAGCTACTATACAGGACCGGGAACTGTTTGGGGAATTGGTCCGGGTACTGGCTGAGGAATGGGCGCTGGTACTGGTTCCGGTGCTGGTGCGGGTACTGGTTCCGGTGCTGGTGCGGGTACTGGTTCCGGTACCGGTCCCGGTATTGGCTGGGGTACTGGGTCGGGAGTTAGAGGGACGTTTGGTAATGGTCCGGGATCGGGGTAAATCATATTGTATCTACTGAGATGATTATTTCTTATTCCCAAGCTAGATAACATTAGATGCTAATGACATCTTCCTAAAAACATATCTGCCAGCGATGCTCGATCAAAATCAAACACCCCTGCTAGACACTTTAAAAGCTTGTGCAGAACGCCCTCATGCTCCCTTTTACACGCCAGGACACAAGCGAGGACAAGGAATTTCTCCATTGTTAACTGATGTTTTTGGTCAATCTGTCTTTCGTGCGGATTTGCCAGAACTTGCAGAACTCGATAATCTCTTTTCACCCAATGGCGTTATCCATCAGGCGCAACAATTAGCTGCAGATGCATTTGGTGCTTCACAAACTTGGTTTCTGGTGAATGGCTCTACTTGTGGTATCGAAGCAGCAATTCTGGCTACTTGTGAAGCCGATGACAAAATTATACTCCCTCGCAATGTTCATTCTTCTGCGATCGCAGGCTTAATTCTCTCTGGCGCAATCCCTATTTTCGTTTATCCAGAATACGACGCCGTTTTAGATCTTGCCCACGGCATCACACCCAACGCCGTACATGCTGCACTAAAAAAGCATCCAGATGCTAAGGCTGTGTTGATGGTATACCCTACATACTACGGTGTGTGTGGAGATGTCAGAGCGATCGCATCCCTTGCCCATCAACATAACATTCCCCTACTTGTAGATGAAGCACATGGCGCACACTTTGCCTTTCATCCCCAACTTCCCACTCCAGCCTTAGCTGCAGGTGCGGATTTAACAGTGCAATCCATACATAAAGTACTTGGTGCAATGACACAAGCATCCATGCTGCACATTCAAGGTAATAGGATAGATCCCGATCGAGTGAGCAAAGCGTTACAACTTGTGCAATCCACCAGCCCCAGTTATATATTGTTAGCTTCTCTAGATGCAGCACGCCAACAAATGGCACTGCATGGCAAAGAGTTAATGTCGCGTACATTAGAACTAGCAGAAAATGCCAGAAACCGTATCAGTCAAATTCCCGGATTTTCAGTTTTAGAAATTTCTCCCAACCCTGCTTTTCAAGGAGCGATCGCCTTAGATAAAACACGTTTAACTGTCACCATTTCTGGTTTAGGTGTAACTGGCTTTGAAGCAGAAGAAATTCTCAATGACAAATTAGGCGTGACTGCTGAATTGGCATCCCTACAACATCTTACATTTATTATTAGTTTGGGAAACACCCAAGAAGATATAGAGAAATTAGTGCAAGCTTTCACAATCCTTTCTACAAAGATAAACAGTAGAGTTTGGCAAATAGGGAGTGATATTGATAGTTTCTCTATGCGCTCGGAATTAACATCCTTAAATAATTCTCTGTGTCTTTCACCTCGTAAAGCGTTCTTTGCTGCAACAGAAACTTTACCGTTAAAAGAAACCACAGAAAGAATTTGTGCCGAAATTGTTTGTCCTTACCCTCCAGGAATTCCTGTTTTGATGCCAGGAGAAGTCATTACCAAAACAGCTTTAGATTATCTCCAATACATCCAAAGAACAGGCGGTTTTATTAGTGGATGTGCAGATAGCAGTTTAAACACATTGAAGGTAGTTAAAAGTCATTGACTAACTCCCTGGCGTAAACTTATGTCTTATTAAATTATAAATAACAACAATAACAACAGCGTAGCGGATATGAAGTTTTATGCCTCTTACCCCTTCTGATTAGAGAATAAATTATTAAATTTTATGAATTTATCTTACTGTTATACCCTCATCTCGCCTTGTTACACCCTAAGAAAGAAGGCTGGAGATCTCTTTTGCGACTCAAGATATACATAAAATATTCCTATAGATTTTTGTCATGATTTGCCAACTTAGCAGAAAAACTGTTACAATAAATACAGAAATAAATCGTTCATCTTTATAAGAGGCTCGAAAATAGATTTTTCAGCGCAATCTCTTGTAGAGACGGAAGTAGGGAAACATCCCCAAGGAACGCGCCTCATTCTATTTAACGACTCAAACAACTCATTTCGATTCAGAGGCGAGACAAATGAAACTCACATATCGTGGTACTCATTATGAACACAATCCCCTAAATCCCGAAGTTACTGCAGGCGAGACTCGAGGGAAGTATCGGGGTAAAGCTTGGACGCGCCATTACCCAAGACACATTCCTCAGACTCAACCCATAGCTGAGTTGAAGTATCGTGGTGTAAATTACACTATCGGCGATCCATTAGACGTAGAATTAATGATGCTGTCCAAGCAGCGCTGTAAAGAAGCCAGTGTGGTAGAAACTGGCAGCGTCAAAAAATGTGCAAATGAGATAGCCAAAGCGCATCTCACCAGTATCCGTCGTAATTTAGAACATCGCCTGCAAGTTGCTCGAGAACAGGGAGATGAAAATCTCATTCGCTTGCTAGAGGATGAAGCAAAGCAAATAGCTTAAGAGGCTAATGGCTAATAGTTAATAGCTAATGGTAATTGACAATTAGCCATTAGCTATTAGCTATTAGCTCTTCCTATTTATCCAAATCCCCCTGATACCAGCTGTTTTAGCCCCGTGGTAGTCTTCTGCAACGCTATCACCAATGTGCCATGCGGCTTCAGGTGGACAGTTGTGTTTTTCTAGAGCAGTCGCAAAAATTTTAGGGTCTGGTTTAGCAGCGCCAGCTTGGGTAGAAATGGTGATCGAGCCAAAAAACTCTCTGAGTTCCAAATCCTGTAACACTGAATAAATTCGAGAATCAAAATTAGACAGTATACCTAGTTCTATTCCCAGTCGTCGCCAGTTTACTAAAGCAGGCAGAACGTCAGGATAAACAATCCACGGTTCTGCTGTTCCAAAGTGGATGTAAACTTCGCTAAAAAAAGTAGAAAAGTCGGTAAATTTTTCTAAAACACCTGCTTTTTCAAAGGTGTTTCGGGCGATATAATACCACCACTCAAACTCGTATTGAGGAATATCTTGTGGTTCTGCATCTGGAAAGATAGGCGGTGGGGAAGTTTTAAAGCTTTGGATAAATGCTTTGTTCAAAATTTCAGACAGTACTTCCACACCAAACTCTTGTGCTATTTGACTGTAAACCTCGCCCACGCTCCCTTTAACCCCAAAGAGAGTGCCAACAGCATCTAAAAAGATAACTTTCGGTCTTTCCATCATAAAGCAATTAGCAATTAGCTTTTTAGCAATTAGCAATCAGCACTAACTGCTTTTTATTAGTGTTTCTATAATAGGACGGGCGAGCCAATTAAAACCAACTTTAAATTTTTGGTCTAAGGTTGGCAGTCGATAAAGATAAGCAAGACGTCGAGCAACGTATGCTAGCGGACCGTTTAATTTTACTCCTAACCCAGTGAGCGTTGCATTATCTAGACCTAACGTCATCATCTCACCCAAGTATTGGTAGCGGAAGGGTAGCAAAGGACGATGGGTTAAAGTTGCCCAGATATTCCAAGCAGCGTAATCAGCTTGTTGGAAAGCAGCTTGGGCTGTTGCAGGAACTTGCTGACTGTCTGCATCACGGCAATCTACTAAATCTCCTAGGGCAAAAATTTCAGCACGATCTTCAACTTGAAGAGTTGGTGTTACACTGATTTGACCTCGTTGGTTTTGTTTGATGGGTAAATTTCTCACTACAGGTGAGACTCTCGTTCCCACTGTCCAAATAACCAAGTCTACAGGAATGGTGTCAATCTGATTTTTGTACTCTAGGGAGATGCTGTCCGATCCGATGGATTCTACTTTGGTTTCTAAATCAAGAAATACACCCCGTTCTTCTAGAGCTTTGGTTGCTGCTTGTCTGTTGAATTCTGGGGAAGTTCTCAAAATTTGATCGCTGAGTTCAATCAGTCGAAATCTTCCTTTTTCCCCAAGCCTATCTGCTAGTTTGCAAGCTAGCTCTACTCCGCTATATCCACCACCAACAATTGCTACTCTGATTTTGTCTGCTTCTGATTCTTCTAGCACTCGCAGCCGTTCTTCTAAGCGATAAACGTCTGTAATACTCCGGAATGGATAAGCGTATGATGTTGCTCCCGGTACTATATCTAAGGGTGTTTCGCCACCTAACGCCAATAACAATCGGTCATAAGACAATTCCGGTCCATCATGTAGGTGTATGCGTCGTTGGTCTATATCAATTTCGGACACCATGCTTTGACAAAAGCGTACACCTGTGCCTTGTAAAAGTTCTTCAAATGGTGGGGCAATTTCCCAAGTTTGCAATTCTCCAGTTAATAATTCGTAAAGAAGGGGAGAAAAGAGGAAGCGATCGCTTTTATCTACCAGAACAATTTCCGGCTTTTGTGAATTTTCCCAAGGCAATTCACTCAGGCGCAATGCAGTGTAGAGACCACCAAAGCCTCCTCCAAGGATACAAATTCTAGCAGGTTGTTGAGTCATTGATTTTCCGGACGTGAATCCCAGCAGGGCTACTTACTCCAGTGTACTGATTTCCCGCCTTCAGTTGCCATCAACCAAGAGTCCCAATTTGTGCTGTCAGTTTTGCGTGCGTAGAGTAGTACACGCCGCAAAGAGCAAACTTATGAAGCTTAGCAATCACTGCAAAACCTCTTTGCCAATCCCCAGTTCCGTTTTACTGCGCTTCAACTGTTCCCAAAGTGATTGAATCTGGTTGTAAGCCTCCAAAGGAGAAAGTTTTCCAGATGTTTCTAAACTGGTAATAATGCTAACTTTGTGTGTAAATTCTTGAAGGTTAGCGTTAAATACTATGTTTTCCGGCTTTGTTTGACCGTAATAGCGCCCGCAAGGGTAGAGAAAACTGCTTTTATTTATTGACTTGGATGCTTCCATTTTATTAACCTTTTCTTAAATAAATTAATCTTACCTTAACTTTCTGTCCAACCTAAAATCTTTACTACACCTTATCCATAAATTTACCGGAGTCGTTGAGTTCGTCCGAAATGTCATGATTACTTGACTAAATTGCGATCGCAACAAGCCTTGAATCAATAGATTAAATTTATGGATGAGAGAGTCACGTAGAAATTGTTTTTGCTGATGCATCATACGTGGCTTAAACCAGTCAAAATTATACAAAAGTTAATTAAAAAGGTTCGTGAGTAAATATGGGTCAGAAAAACAAAAAGGTACTTACACAATCTGGCGTACTTCCATATCGGATAGACAACGGAAAACTTGAAGTCTTATTAGTTACAACTTCTAACCGCAAAAATTGGTTAATTCCCAAAGGGGGAATTTGCAAGGGGATGAGTCCACCCATATCTGCAGCAAAAGAAGCATGGGAAGAAGCTGGAGTTGTAGGACAAGTCAATACTAATGTATTGGGAAGCTACAGATATCGCAAACGAGGCAAGAATCACAAAGTCAAACTTTATACACTATTTGTTGAGCAAGTCAGCGATAATTATCCGGAAGTGACTCAAAGAAAACGACAATGGTTGGATGCTCGTGAAGCAGTTCGCGTGATTAAAAGAAATTCACTCAAGCGAATACTGAAGCAGTTTCTGAAAACTCAACCATATTATTGCGATTTTCGATAGCTACACGACTTTACAGTATTAAACATCAGGTTTCTTTGTAGAGACTTGCTATTCATAGCGTCTCTACAAAGCCATGGGGTAACATAATTGCGATCGCAACTTTATAAAAACCCGACTTTCTGGTAAAAACCTGTGGCTCAGTCAAAAGATTATAAGAAAAATAGATGAAAACCCCTTACAGTCTGAGTGACTCCCTTATTTCCAGAGATTTCTATTAGCGACCTTTAAGAAACAGGGGCAACAACAGGCACATCTGATTCCTGACCAATGCTACTCATGTTGCTAGCATTAACCTTACCAGTGGTGAGGAAGCGGAAAGTTTCTTGGTAAAGGCTTTGCCAAAAGCGATTGCTCATATTTTGGCTGACTTCTGTTGGGTCAACCATTGGATGCGGTACAAGATCGGTTGTAGGATAGGTGTACAAGCAATGCCCTTTTCGCTCACCACCAATCTTGTTAAAAAAGTCTTTGTTAGTTTGGACATCGGCAGCATCCTCATTTTCAGTTAGCACGAGAAATGTAGGAACATTTTGTAAACTAGCTAGATTCTTGGCATTGCGGACAAATCCACCAAAGCGATCGCAAGCAGTAAATACCCCAACAGGAAATTGTAGATTTGGGTCCCAACCTGTCTCGCGAATATCAAGTGGTCCAGTTAACAGAACATACTGCCGTCGCTCTTCGCTATAAATTTTCAATAGTGGTGCATAAGCTACAACTTTTTTAACCCGGTCCGGTCTGTCCGCCGCCAGCGCTAGCGCCACGGCTCCTCCTACTGATAGCCCAAGAGTATAAATTGGTCCCGGCATGGTATCTAGTTCGGCTAGTCTGGCACGAGCTTCGATGAGATAATTCATATGGGACGAGATAAAATACTTGTCAAAATCTGGATCGTCCTGCTTCTGGAGCGCCTTAATTATATCGAGTAGACGTGGCTCGATTTTGAAAATACGAGCAACCAAGGCAGCAGTGATGAACAAATTGGGACGCTTAAAGTTACTCGTGTCTGCTGTTGCTAAATTGGACAAGAAGTTTTGCATAACCCAGTCTTGCTGAACCTTTTGACGCAAGGGATTAGCAATTTCTGGCTTCAAATCGATTTGAGGCCAGTATTTGTCTGGTGGAAGCAAGACATGACCTGCAATCGAGGGCTGATAGAAATTAAACCCATTAGAAAATAAGTAATCAGCCAATCGCCACATTTGGTGAGGACTAGCACTTAAGCCGTGGAACAGCAGCACCGTTCCACGAATAGGTTTTCCTGGATCGTGAAAACGATAGTAGGGGTAAGCACCAGATCGATGATTTGGGTTGGTATCAATGCTGCGAATATATGTATTAATGGCTTCCTGAGTCTTAGCGATCTGCTCGGCGCTGGGAATGACGCTTGTACTTAGAGTTGCAGTCATAAGCAAAGAAAACGTCAGCAATTGTTAAAGGTTAACTGTACGAATATACGCGAAGAGAATGTAATGGTAAAGACTGCCTTTATTCAGTGTTACATTTATCAAACTTCTTAAAGAATCTCAGCAAAAAATTGATTTTGCGCCACTCCCCCAACTAGAAGTTGGGGAATTCTGCTTTCACCCTCACGTGAACCATGACCAGTTTAGCTACAGCCCTTGGTTAGGTGTTTCTCAATGTCTTTGAATGAAGATGACTCCAATCAGCAATAATACTGTTCCCAAGACGCGAGACGTGTTGAGGGAAATCTGAGGAACACCAAATGCGCCTGTAGAATCCAAGATGAGTGCCGCAACCATCTGTCCGGCAATCACGAGAGAAAAAACTACTGCGGTACCTAATTTTGGGATTGCAATCAGAGACGCCACAAGGTAGTAAGCGGCAAAAATGCCACCAAACCAGGCCCATTTTGGAAGAGAATTAAACGCAGGGATGGAGCCCCGGTCAGTCGTTCCACTGGCCCACAACAGAGCGAGTGAAACGAGAGTTACGAATACTGAGATCATCGTCGTGAGAACCGGAGAGCCTGTTGAAGTTCGCAAACGAGCATTCCAAGCCATCTGAAGTGTAAGACCCGCTCCACCAAGTGCGACTAGAAGAAAGAGGACGAGTTTTGTAACCATGATGTACAGTTGTGGATTACAGGATGAAATTACCAGATTAAAAGTAGTTTGGGAGATGCACGCCAAGAAACAGATAATACCTGGCTTCTTTGTGTCCAAATTTCTTTTTCCAAAACTGTCCAAAAACTTGTTCTCATAACCTACTACGGATCGCTATGCTAAACAACTCGATCCTGCGACCTACTGGAACGAGTATGGCGCAACTATCAACGACATTCCCGCTACCTATGACTTTAAACCGTTTTTCTTATAAAAAAGTGGCAGTAGATTAAGCGCGATCGTGCAACCGTTAAAGATATTCTTGCTAGGGAAAAAACACGGTATCATCGCATGATTGATTAACTTCCCACTATTTCCACAACAGCAGCAATGCCAAAGTGGTCAGAGGGATATAAGGTACGGCTTGATGGTGCAGGTTTATCAAGAATAATATATGCATCTTGCACGCGGATGTGCTGGTTAACAAAAATGTAATCTAGTGTGCCGCGCCAAGGACGTAAGGTACGGTTAGATCTCCAATCTCTTATCAGTAGACGCAGTGCTTTTTTCCATGTACGGCGAGCAAGAGGTGTCGGACAAGTGTACTCTGGCTCATGACTGTGATGTGCAGCATAAGCTGAGGAGAATCGCGATCGCATGAGAGCGATGGCACTTGTTTCCGGTGTACCGTTGAAATCACCGACAGCTACAATTGGCATCTCTTGTGGCAGATGACTTAACCAGTCAAGCAGCAACTGTACCTGACGATCGCGTTCTGGATGCGAACCAGGATACCAGTAATAGTGTCCGTTGCAGAACACCAACGGTTGACCGTCTATAACAACCTGAACGTACTGGGCAAAACGTCCTTGACTTTGTAAATCGAGTACTTCTTGTAAAACAAATGGATGGCGACTCAGAATTGCTATTGTGTGAGTCTTTTGTTGTAAACCTAATGTTGGCTCTTGCACTAACTGCACGTAAGGCATACCGAGCCGCTCTGCAAGCTCCAACGCTGTATTTTCTGGCAGCTTAACCTCTTGTAAAGCAATCAGGTCAGCTTGCTCTGCTGCTAGTCCATCGACTAATAGAGACCGTCGCTGCTCCCACTCTTCTAAATCGAACAGGATATTAATTGTGGCTAATTTAACCATACTCAGAATTTTTAAAAAAGAAGTGACTAATTGATTGGGTTACACTCAAGGGCTAATGAGATACTTAATTAAAATTATTACTGAATCTGGCAAAGTACGGTAGATTCAACAGTCAGCAGTACTATTGTCTTTGACAGAGCTTGATTGAGAGTACAGAAGTGAGATGAAATTTGATGAGCGATAGTCAAACTTAATTTGTGTTGGCTTTCTATATCAGAGGTCAGATAAAAATTTATATATTGTGAATAATAAAAGGATTGTCTTCATGAAAAATAAATATTTCAGCAAAAAGAATCAGTACTTATAACTAACTTGTTCTCTATGTATTTTTTTGGATAAGGTCGAAAAAAACACTAGCCAATTGTGAAATTTGGTGCAATTCTAAAAATATAGCGCTTACAAAAATCTGTTGCCAGATCCAGTCAGTAAATCTACAGAAAATTTTGATTTTATTGGCGATCGCTATCTCCCATAGCCCTATTGCACTTCCTCTCTAGCCAGTTTGGGTAGCGGGGAGTTTTTAAGTTTTTGACTGAAAAAAGTGCCATTCTCTATCTGAATGGCACTTTCCGCATCATAACTGAGCTAAAAATTTGTCCAATGCTGAGGAGGTTAATGTTTTAGATAAAAATATCTAACAGAGCTAAAGCAATCCTATTTAGAATCCGAACGCGTAAGCTTTTTCTCTGTCACTAATGGTTGCTTTATTTACGCTGAACTGTACTAGAATAAGATTGTATAGGGGTAATAATCATACTCTTCTGGTAAAGAAGTTTAGTTTGCGCTCTACTTAACTCTATTTACCAAGAGTGAATAAAAGTTAATTTAGAGAATTAATAATTTTTTATTGCAGTTATTTTTAAACATCTCCACAATATTTTGTAGCGATTAGTTGATTATTTCTATATACCAAAACCCTACCATAACCTGAATCTTTAACGGCTACATATTGATAGTTTCTATTTCTAAATCTGTAAACTGTCTCTCCATTTCGATTATATCTAACTGTACCATTATCAATTATAAGATCCGGGCGTTGTAATGTCGTGGGTATATTATATGCGGAATAACGAAGTGTTCCGGTGTTGAGTCGAGAAACTTCAACAACTACACCTTCAGCGCTACAGCTAAATATTCCTCTAGCGGCAAGAGCAGGCTTCGCTATTCCCAGTGTTGCTGTTAATATGGAAGCAGTTCCAGAAGCTATAGCTAAAATTCCCAAAAGAGATTTCGTCCCTTTGCAATCTACGTTTTTCATAATTGGTTTGTTTAAGTTTGTATAGCTTTATCTACAAACTGAAATTGTCCTTTTTCGGAAGATTTTGTCCAAGATCTGCTCTCTCAGCAAACACAGCCAAACATAACTCGATTTGGCTATGGTTATCAAAACAAGATTGGATAGAATCGACTCAATTTATACTAAAAATATTGAAGAATATACAGCCGATAACATTTTTAGAAAATTTTTCATTTTCATTCAAGCTTCCTTAAGGATGGAAGCTTATGTAAGTTGTCCAAAATTTGAAAGTGTTATAGGATGCTAAATAAAACACGTGTAAAAATGGATACAAAGTAAAATTTTGTGTGCGATTCGTTTGCTTAAAATACGTATAAATACTCAGGTCTGAGTGGTAGGGAAGATGCCATTGTTCAAATTAACTCAGATGCTGCAAGAAATCCTAAATGAATTCCAACTTCAATCAGGGCTTCACGACTCAATATTTGCTATAACCATTAAGAAGTGTTAAGTTTAGCAGTCATATTATGATACAAAACTACCACGTTCGAGAACAAGAAACCATTGTGCAAGATCTAAATGGCTACAATCCTAATGTGTTTCCTGCTTTCCACCAAACGGTTCAAAGTCATTTCCCAGGAACTTTGCCATTAGAAAGCTATATGAGCAAGACCTATGAGTGTTTGAATTCCCATGGCTTTATTGATGAAAACACAATGGGTATGGTAGCTATATGTCGTGATGAGATTACAGATCCACTCTTTGATGCCGTCATTAGATATTGGGGGAAAACATTCAACTGTTGCAGCTTAGCAGGGTTCATCACGATGGGCAAAACGGGTTTGGCAGCAGCAATGGACCATACTCCCATCTTTGACGGTCTGCGTCGTTTCACTTTTTATGCCATGCCTCATATTGCGATTTCGCGGTATGGTGAGATTGGGAAAGTCTACCGCCAAGGTCTCGACAAACCTTCTCATGCTTGCGGTGCATTGGAAGCGATTGTCAAAGAACTGGAATTAGGATGTCTCCATCTAGAAACTGATATGCAAGACATTGAGCAAAGCATTGTTCGTCAGAAAATTATTTCTACCCTCCAATATGGAGATAAACCCGATTTAGTTGAGATCACAAAGTTAGCTGGCCAGATTATTTCTAAAGATATAGAAAAGCTTTTGAAGACTTTAAACTCTTCTATATTCCATTATGCTGTCATGACAGGTATTCAAATCCACGGACCTTTAGAGACACAATGGGTCTACCCTCAAAATTTTTACGTTGTTGGATCTGATGGAAAAAAAGTGATTGATTTGAAGCAAAAGTGACTCAAAATAATATCAAGAGTTAGACGCAGTCAAAGTTATATGTTGGGATTTAATTGAGAAGTGAGGGAGCCTTCGCTCCCCACCAACTTAACCTCAAGCATTCAATCCAGTGCTATCAATTTCTTGAAGCGATCGCAAGCGGCGAATTTCTGGAAACAATAAAGCAATCATCAGCACAACTAACAGTGTTCCAAGACCACCACTGACTACAGAAAAAATAGGTCCGAAAAAAGCTGCAACAAATCCGGATTCAAAAGCTCCTAATTCGTTAGATATACTAATGAATACACCGTTTACTGCAGAGACTCTTCCCCGCAGTCGATCCGGTGTACCTATTTGTACTAAAGTATGACGGATGACTACGCTGATATTATCCAAAGCTCCACTCAATGCAAGCATTAACATCGAGAGCCAAAACGATTGCGACAGCCCAAAAACAACAGTCACAACACCAAATCCCGCAACTGACCATAACAGTGCTTTGCCTGCTTTTTTCATAGGTGGTAAGTGAGCTAGAGACAGCGCCATTGTCAAAGCTCCAAAAGCGGGTGCAGCACGCAGCCATCCCAAACCGGAAGGACCAACTTGCAGGATGTCCTTAGCATAAATTGGTAGTAAAGCAACTGCTCCACCAAATAAGACTGCAAACAAGTCCAAAGTAATGGCAGCAAATATAATTTTTTGCTTCCAGACAAAATTGAGCCCTGCTGATAGACTTTTAACACTTAGAGGTTCGATCGCACGTACTGCTTGTACCTCGCTAATTTTTGCAATTAAGCCAAAGCAAATTAAAATCAGCACGGCATCTATAACATAAACTGATGTAGCACTTGTTGTGAGTGCGATCGCCCATCCTCCCAAAGCCGGACCGAGTACTGCAGCTAGCTGAAACCCACTGCTATTCCATGTTGCTGCATTACCAAACACTTCTAACGGTATGAGTTGAGGTAGAAGAGCTGAAGATGCTGGGTTATTGAAGGCTTTAGCAACACCACCTAAAAGCAAACAAACATAAATAAGAGGTATTGAACCTCGCGCATAAGATAAAACTGCTAAACCAAGGGAGCATAATGCCAGCATTAAAGTGGTCAACAAGACAGTGCGCTTGCGATCCCACCTATCTGCAATATGACCTGCAGGTAAAGTCAGTAAGATAACAGGTATAACCTGTACTAAACCAACTCCACCTAAAATCAATGCCGAACCCGTTCGTTCGTAAAGTTCCCAACCAATAGCAACGCTTTGCATTTGGTTGCCTAAAAGTAAGAGGTTGTGACCGAGTGCATAAAAACAGTAATCGCGGTAGCGCCATGCTGCATAGGGATCGTGTTGTTGAGATGATTCAGTAGCCTGCTTTTTTGTCCACCACATTTCGTAGGGATCTCCCTGTACGGTAACGTTCTAAATTATCTAAAAAAAGAGCTAGAGTGCGTTCTTTGACTCTTGGAGAGTGACCGGTGCAGTGTGGTGTTAGAAAGACGTTGGGAAGCGACCACAAAGGGCTTTCGGGTGGTAAGGGTTCGGTCAATACTGTGTCTAATCCAGCACCTGCAATCCAACCTTCTTGGAGAGCTTTGATCAATGCAGGTTCATCTACAACTCCACCGCGAGCTATATTAATCAAGTAGGTGTCAGGACGCATGGCTTGCAGTGCTGCTTCATCTATCAAACCCCTAGTTTCCGGGGTCAGCGGTGTTGCAACAACGACATAGTCTGATTCAGAGAGAAGAGAACGCCATTCATCTGCACCCACAATTTTATCGAAATTTGGTAATGCTTGGGGATCGCGGCGACTTCCCAATATTCTCATACCAAAGGCTTTAGCACGAGCAGCAATCTCTTGTCCAATACCACCAGCACCAATAATTAATAGAGTTGAATCTAATAATTCTCGGATGGGAAAACCTCTTTTCCAGAGATGTTGGTCTTGTAAATCGTATAATTCTCGCAGATGCTTGGCATGAGCTAGCATAAAAGCGATCGCAAATTCAGCTATGGGGATCGAATGAACTCCCGCCCCATTGGTGAGAGTAATATCGCGTTTTAAGTACTGTTCCAAGTTCGTTGGTGTGAGAATGCGATCGACGCCAGCATTAGGTGCATGATGCCACCGTAGTTTTGGTGCTGCTTCTAGTACTGTATTTAAGATTGTCGGTTTTAGCAAAAACCAACTGAAATAAACTTCAGCATCTGTCGCATCGCCATCAATATTGCCATCACTATCTAGACGTACAACATTGACGTCTGAAGGTAGTTGTGGTTTGAGGTCTTCTACAATGTCTGTAGGTAATATAAGTTTCATTGTTTAGTTATAAATGACAGATAAATTTAGAGAAGCCTCTCCTTTATTAAGTTACGGTGTACACACAAGTCTGTAATAGCGAACTTTACTCCACCCTAACCCTCCTCTTTATAAAGAAGGAACTGAAAATTCGCTTCCCTCTATCGGGGAGATTAAGGGAGGTAAATCTCACTTCTACGCACAAGTTAGCTAAATCGGAGAGGTTGAGGTAGGTTAAAACGTCGGAGATGAAAAACAAGTATAATTTTTTACTATTGTTTTTGATTGTGAATCCACTCACTGAGTGGAAAATCCGCTCTGGCAAGTTTTTGTGAAACTAAAAACTTCTTTGTACTTTCTAACAGTTGCAGCCCCCTTGCTGGTAGTGGTTCTTCAGGAAATTGTGATAAAGGAAAAGAAGCTTTCACAATATCGACTGGGTATCCAGACGCTTGAGCGTGAAATTGGTAATACTCTTGTGGACGAGCTTTGATTTCTTTGAGTGATGTTTGTCTAATTCGATTCCATGTTTTGGGAAAATCGGGATACTTAGTCAGAAAAGTTTCGGTTGCTACAGCCACGCTTGTGCCAGGTAAATCTGGATGTTTGACGGCTTCATCCAGAACTGGATATCCTTTAGCACGTAAAAGGGGACCTGTTCCGGTTGCTGCTGCGATCGCAGCTACATTGCCTCTTTCTAATGCTGCTTGTGCTTCAGGAGGTAATAAGTGAACAACAGTGACTTGTTGGGCAATACCGGACTTTTGTAACAATCCTATCAAATAGCGGTGCATATAGGACCCTTTTGATGTAGCTACTTTTTGCCCTTTCAACTCTGCTAATGAACGAGGCCCATTTTTTTTAGCCACTAACCAAGCATTTGTACCTACCTGTTCTTGACCGATCAATTTTGTTGGTACCCCATTAGAGCGAGCTACAATAGCTGGTGTATCACCATAAATCCCAACGTCTACTTGACCTGCTACTAAGGCTTCATTGAGGTTTGGTCCGTTAGGAAAACTAAGCAATCGCAACTCTGTAATACCCAACTTCTGCAACTCTGGCTTGAGGCGACCTTTATGAAGCGCCCATCCCGCAGGTCCTATTGGGCTTTTACCACCGCCGCTACTAATATAACCAAGACGTAGGGTAGCACCATTGCTTGATGCAGGTTGAGATAAAGTTGGACTCGAACCGTGAAACACTCCCAAAAACAATGGCACAAGTGTAACTAGGGCTGTGAATTTAGCTGGTCTGCTTGCTTTTGGCAGAACTTTTGAACTTGGTAGAATCTGCATGAGGTAGGAATCGCGAACAGAGTGACACTTCCTTTTCATAGTCAGATATTGATATGTGTGATGTGCTTAAAAACTTGTTGTGTTACTTCATATGCTTCAACAACTCGTAAGTTGAGTCTTGTTTTGCCCCGCTTTCACGCCCGCGTCCCCAGCCAATGTCTCGGCGGTAACTTCCCAAAAACCCTTTTTCAGCCAAAACTTGTTCATTGACTGACTCAAGTGGCTCAACTTGGGGTGCGACATAAAGAGCGTCTGTGGGACAATACAACTCACACATGAAACAGGTTTGACAGTCGCTTTGTCTGGCAATAGTTGGCGGTGCATCTGGTACCATATCGAATACGTTTGTTGGACAAACGTTTACGCACACATTACACTCAATGCACTTTGACTCACTGACTAACTCTATCATGCTCTTACTCCTTAGATGTTGGAGATTGGAGATTGGAGATTGGGAAGTTTCTTTTTTCTAGTTTTTACTTCCCAGTCCCCAGTTCTCAGCCTCCAGTCCCTTAACCCACACTTTATCTAAACCTCCACTAACTAAAGAACGCTGTTGATTGGTGTCTTGTTGTGGATAGTCTAAATGTTTGTGCATTCCGCGAGTCTCTTTCCTTGCTAGAGCGCTGTTATACATCCATCTTGCCGTTGCTACCATCGCTGCGGCTTCTCTTGCTCGGATGAGATTGCGATCGTTCACTGCAAGGCTAGTGCGGATTTCTTTCCAAAGGTCATCTAAGTTGTGTAGGGATTCTGTCAAGCCTTTTTCGGTGCGGAAATAATTGCGATCGTATGGGAAGACTTCGGCTTGAGTTGCCCGAATTGCTTCTTCCACGTTAAGAGTGTGTTTGCTTGTAGGATTGAATGCAATTTCGCCTATTGGTTCGGTGTCGCGAACTTTTGCTCGCTCTCCTAGTTGTTTGGCGTAGGATGCCGCAGACTGCCCTGCCCAATAACCGGAAGACAATGCCCAAGCTGCATTATGGCTACCGCCTCCTGTGAATCCTCCACAAACTAATTCTCTTGTTGCAGCATCTCCTGCTGCATACAATCCCGCAACAGATGTGGCACAGGTATTATCTATAATTCTGATTCCGCCAGTACCGCGCACGGTTCCTTCTAAACGGAGCGTGACGGGAAAGTGTTGGGTGAATGGATCGATACCCGCACGGTCAAATGGTAAGAAGAAGTTAGGCTGTGCTTTCCGCATAGCTGCCCTCATATCTTCTTCTGCTTTGTCCAATATGGCATACACTGGTTGTGTCAAAAGGGTTTGGGCAATAACGGAACGACCTCGTTGCGATCCCGCACCCGGAATTGGTGTGCCGTCTTCGTAAGTAAATGTTGCCCAGTTGTAAAATAGGGTTTTGGTAACGGAAGAAAAAGCGGGTGCGATCGCATAGGCATTAGAAAATTCCATACCTGACATTTGAGCACCCGCTTCGGCTGCCATGAGGTAGCCGTCCCCTGTCAAGACATTGCACCCGAGTGCTTTACTTAAAAAAGCACAGCCTCCAGTTGCAATGATGACCGCCCCAGCCCGAACCATCCATGTTTTACCAGACTGACGATGGACTCCGGTTGCTCCTGCAACTGTACCCTCAGAATCTACAAGCAGTTGCAAAGCTGGGCTATGATCTAAAATTGTTACCCCTGCCCGTTTGACTTGCTTTCGCATCAGTCGCATATACTCTGGACCCTGCAAAGAACGGCGGTAGGGTTTGCCCTCATCATCTGTAGGAAAGGGATAACCCCAGTCAGCAAGCAAGTTCACGTTGGTATAGGTTCGATCGAGAACCCGCTTCATCCAATCGCGGTTTGATAAATAGCCACCCAAAGCTTCGCGAGATGCCATAGCTGCTTCCCTTGCTTCTGGATCGGGCGGTACATACCACACACCATTTCCAGATGCAGCCGCACATCCACTTGTACCGCAATATCCTTTATCTACGAGAACAACATTCCCACCGGAAGTTGCTGCACTCCAAGCAGCCCAAGTGCCAGCAGGACCGCCTCCTATAACGAGTACATCTGCTTGTATGTTTGGGTCAAAATCGCCTGTAGATGAATGCTTCATAATAGGGATTCCTGATGATTGTTTGCTAGTCTTTGACCGCATGAATTGTGAGGGGCTGCCAGATACGCAACTCCATCAAAATTCATGTGACAAACCACTCGTGTAAGGATGAAAACCAGCAGCTTTCTAGCAAAAGCTGCCGATCGAGTTCGCATTGGCATCTATAAAATACGGTTAATTGGTAGATTTACCGCATTAACCTAATAGGAGAGTTTTGCATAGTTTCTTGGGAAAAGCAAGCAGTTTAAAAAAAAGATTACCCGTTATGGGGCAGGATTGGGATAACGAGTGTAAACGGCATTCAATTCTGCCAGTATCTCTTTATCTAGAGTTACATTAACGCTATCTATGTTCTCTTGAAGTTGTTCGAGAGTTGTTGCACCAACGATCGTACTGGTGACAAACCAACGGCTGATGACAAAGGCGATAGCTAATTGTGAGGGTTTGAGATTGTGACTGCGGGCAATTTCAACATAAGCCGTAACCGCTTCACTTACATTCGGCTTGAGATAGCGCTGTCCAAAGTTTTCAAAAAGAGTCAGTCGTGTCTTCTCCGGTTTATTGCCTTCTAAGTATTTGCCTGATAGTAAACCAAATCCTAAAGGGCTGTAAGCTAGCAAACCAACATTCTCGTAACGGCAAGCTTCTGCTAAAGCAGAATCAAACACCCGATTCAGTAAATTATAAGCGTTTTGAATGGCAACAACTTTGGGCAGCCCTAACTCTTTGGCAATCTGACTAAACTGAGCCACTCCCCAAGGAGTTTCATTACTTAAACCCAGGTAGCGGATTTTTCCCTCCTTAATGACATCAGCAAAAGCTGCTAGCTGTTCGGCGATGGGTACTGTCTCACGCTCAAAATGAGGGTTGTACTCTGTTTGTCCAAAGGTAGGAACGTAGCGATCGGGCCAGTGGATTTGGTACAAATCGATGTAATCTGTTTGCAATCGCTTGAGGCTGTCATCTACCGCTTGCTTGATGTTGTCGCTTTTTATGTTCGTCGCTCCTCCCCTTACCCAAGTTATGGGGCGACCGGGTCCGGCAATTTTTGTAGCAATAATCAGTCTATCCCGCTGTTGCTTTTTCAACCATTCACCGATAAAAGTTTCAGTTCGCCCTTGTGTTTCAGCACGGGGTGGTACTGGGTACATTTCTGCCGTGTCAATAAAGTTAATCCCTTGGCTAACGGCATAGTCTAGCTGTAGATGTGCGTCTTCAATGGTATTCTGCTGACCGTAGGTCATGGTTCCAAGACAAATTTCGGAAACCTTAAGGTCGCTCTCACCAAGCTGATTGTACTTCATACGTCAGACAAAGTTTTTTCCGATGGTTTTCTTATCTAAGACTTAAAAATACTACATCTTGACATTAAAATACTGCAAACCTACCAAAATATGCGTATTTACAAGAAAATCTTAAGATACTATCAGACTTAACTTCAACAAGCAACTTAAGTTTTCAAAAAGTCACTCATAAGGAATTGTAGCTAAAAATACTTAGTAACTACAGTTTTTATGAAATACTTGTATCTAGTAGAATCAAACATCATAAATTCGACTGTATTACCGTACTTTGTTTGAAAATAAAGTTTTTTACTCTAAAAACCCATAGTTTTTCAGCACTAGTCTTTTGAATTTTGAATTATTGACTTGACAAAAAAAGGATTAAGGATGAAAGGTAAAGGATGAACAAAAATCTGACAAAATAAATATGATTTCCCTCAATTTATTGAGGGAATAGCTTCATACTGTATACTTCATCCTGCATCCTGTAGTTGATTCAACTTGAAAGTAAATTTCTTCTGCAATGAACAAAATTGTTTGGAACTTACTGCTCGCTACTCCGGTTATTTTAAGTATCTTCTCAGCCACTCATACAAAAGCTGTTGCCCAGTCAACAGAAACAACAGAACAGACAAAAAAAAGTGAAGAAAGATTAAGTGAACCAGATACTTCATCAAGTTCTTTTTTGCTCAAACCTAAAGAAAAGAGTTTCTCACGAACACCATCAGTTTCTGAGTTGGAAAGTGGCTCTACACCAACTGTACAATCGCAAAGTTCTTCAGCAAAACAGAAAGGAAATTTGCCACAAACTACATCGGTTTCCCAACTTTCGGATGTACAACCAACTGATTGGGCTTTTGTCGCACTTCAATCGTTGGTTGAGCGTTATGGTTGTATTGTAGGCTATCCAGACAACACTTATCGTGGTAACCGCGCTCTTTCTCGTTATGAGTTTGCTGCAGGTCTTAATTCATGCTTGGATCAAATCAATCGCCTCATTGCCTCTTCTACAGCTGATTTGTTAACTAAAGAAGAGTTAGCTGCTTTAGAAAGATTAACTAAAGAGTTTGGACCGGAAATTGCTGAGTTACGAGGGCGAGTGGACGGTTTGGAACCTCGTGTTGCTGAAGTAGAAGCCAATCAATTTTCCACAACGACCAAATTGGTAGGTGATGCCGTCTTTGTACTGGCTGATGCCATCGGACCGCGAGCAAACAACACAGAACCGGATGATACTGACGATGACTCTAACACCATTTTTGGTTACCGCGCCAGACTGGGTTTACAAACTAGTTTTACCGGTAGAGACCAGTTAACAACAAGTTTAACGGCATATGGTATTCCTAACATGGGAGCTTCCACAGGAACTCAAATGACCCGTTTTACCTTAGATGGAGGGGCTAACTACCCAGATAATGACTTGTATGTTGATGCTCTGTATTATCGTTTCCCCATAGGCAGCAAGGCAACTGCTTGGGTAGGTACTCGGACACTCAATCCACCTGCTTATATGCCGACAGTTACAAACTTAACGGGTAGCGCTCTCAACGGTGCTTTTTCTCGATTTGGACAGTTTAACCCCACTGTTTACCGACCCGGTTTTGATGGTGCGGGGGTAGCATTTGCTTACCGATTTAGCGACCAACTGCAATTTCACGCAAGTTACATACTTGAGAACTTTCAATCTAATTTACCAACAAGAGGTTTAAGCAACAGCACGTCCCTCGCCATTGGTCAACTCACTTTCTCTCCCAGTCGCAAATTAGATGTTGCTTTGACTTATGCTCGCAAATACTATATTGCTCAATCTGGTTTTAACTTGACTGGAGGTACGGGAAGCGCCTTTGCCAGAAATCCTTTTCAGCAAAATGCTACAACATCTGATAATTTTGGGCTTCAATTCAACTGGAGAGCCACTCCTGGCTTTGCTCTGGGCGGTTGGTTTGGCTATACTCGCGCACACCAAGAAACAGGAGGTGATAGCGAAGCAACAATTCTCAATGGTGCGCTCACTCTTGGGTTCCCCGATTTATTTAAAGAAGGTAATTTAGGAGGATTTGTGATTGGTGTACCGCCCAAAGTGACAGATACTGACTATAGAGTAGCAGGACAGCGCAGAGAAGATCCAGATACTTCTTTACATATTGAGGCTTTCTATCGCTTCCGGTTAAATAGCAATATCAGTGTTACGCCCGTTGTTTATGTGATTACCAAACCAGAACATAATGATGCTAATGACCCAATTTGGGTAGGCGTTCTTCGTACCAGTTTTGCTTTTTAGCAAAAGTTTATGTTGCCAATTTGTTTTTTTTCTTAAAATACTACGGTAAATCAATCAATATAAAGTAAGCAATGTTTTTTGTAGGAGCAAAGTTGGGTGCTTGACCAAATTCTTCAAATCTTACTCAGTCAATGGAAAGCATTGACAAAACTCCGCTTCCAGAGGCGTGACAGAAGCCAGGGACTGTTGTCTGTCTTTTCCAAGCCATTTTTTGGAGCTTTTCTTGCTGGCTTATTTCTGAGCTTGTTATTTGCTGCATGTTCTGCCAATAATACTGCTGACACTTCTAACCCTACAGCCACATCTGTTGCTAACAGTGGTTCTACCAAAGCATCAGTCCTCAGATTTGGCTATCAAAAATCAGCAATTCTCATTAAAGCCAAGGGGGTTTTGGAAAAACGCCTGCAACCCGAAGGCGTATCTGTTGAGTGGATTGAATTTCCTGCGGGTCCGCAACTTCTAGAAGCCTTAAATGTTGGCAGTATTGATTTTGGTCATACAGGCGAATCACCACCAATTTTTGCCCAAGCGGCTGGTGCAGCACTGACATACATTGCAGGAATAGCCGCTAGCCCTCAAGGTTCGGCAATTCTTGTTCCGCAAAATTCTCCTATTAAAACATTAGCCGACCTAAAAGGCAAAAAAATCGCTTTTCAAAAAGGTTCTAGCGCTCACTATATGTTGTTGCAACTGCTAGAAAAAGCAAAATTGCAATACAGTGAGATTCAACCCGTGTATTTACCTCCAGCTGATGCTCGTGCTGCCTTTGTCAAGGGTAGTATAGATGCTTGGTCTATTTGGGACCCCTTTTATGCAGCTGCTGAAAAAAACGCGAATGCTCGTGTTTTGGTAGATGGTACGGGTGTCAACAAACAAGGCGGATATTATTTAGCCAGTCGCAAGTTTGCGGATGAAAACCAAGAAACGATCAAGGCAGTCTTAGAAGAAATCCAAAAATTGGAGGAATGGTCTGATAAAAATCGGGAGGCGGTGGCAGAAACTCTTTCACCCGTATTGGGGATTGATTTGGATACAATGAAACGAGCTACCAATCGAAAACGTTTTGGGGTTGTACCCATCACTGACGATCTGATTGCTACGCAACAGCAAGTTGCAGATACATTCTACAACTTGAAGTTGATACCGAAGAAGATAGATGTTAAAGAAGCTATGTTAAAACCAGAACAATACGCGTCACTGTCTCCTAAAACATAATTTGGGTAGTTTTTAGTAGTAATACTTACTAAGTAGGTGGTGTGAAAAATTGTCGTCATGACAAGGCAGATGGCAGAAGGGAAGAGGTTTTTAGGCTTCGTTATATAATTCGTTTTTTTGCGCCTCTCTACTTACATCCCGTTATTGGTGGGCATTGCCACCCTACTATTTGCCTGTCCTTTATTTAGGAGCGAGCAAGATACCCGATCGCAAGATATTTTGTATTTGAAAACCACCAACTACCAACCACTCACCACCAACCACTTATGACAAATCTAACCGAGTTATTACACCACCGCTATGGTGTTGATACCATTAATACAGATATTCCTTGGAACGAGACTATAGCAAATTTGCTTTCTCACCGTTCGATTCGTGCTTATCTTTCCGATTCTGTACCGCCCGGTACCCTGGAAACTTTGGTTGCTGCGGCTCAATCTGCCTCTACTTCCTCTAATCTTCAAACATGGAGTGTCGTAGCTGTAGAAGATGCACAACGCAAAGAAAAATTGTCACAACTGGCTAGAAATCAGGCTCATATTCGGCAATGTCCTCTATTTCTTGTTTGGCTAGCCGATCTAGCCCGTCTGGCTTACATTGCTGAGAGTCGCGGTTTGCCTCATGAGGGTTTGGATTATTTAGAAATGTTCCTGATGGCAGCCATAGATGCAGCACTAGCAGCCCAAAACGCAACTGTAGCTGCTGAGTCTCTGGGTTTGGGAACAGTGTATATTGGTGCATTGCGGAATCATCCTGAGGAAGTCGCTGAAGTTCTTAATTTGCCTCCTCATGTCTTTGCTGTATTTGGGTTGTGCGTGGGTTATCCAAATCCCGCTCAACCTGCTGCTATTAAACCACGTTTGTCCCAGTCAGCTATATTGCATCGGGAAACGTACAAGCTGGCAGAGCAAGATGAGGCGATCGCACAATATAATGAGGTCATGAAAGATTTTTACACCTCGCAACAGATGAGCGTTCCAGGCGACTGGTCGGAGCATTCTGTTAAGCGAGTGATTTCGGCTGAGTCTTTATCCGGACGCGATCGCTTGCGTGAAGCTTTGAAAACTTTAGGCTTCGAGCTGCGATAACGGTAGAGAATGGTTAGTGGTTAGTAGTTAGTTGTTAGCTGTAATCTTTTTAACAACAACTAACTATTAATCACTCACTAGTAAGTATGTATAAAAAAATGGATTTACAACTGAACGGTCAAATTGTTTTAGTAACAGCAGCAAGCAAAGGTTTGGGTAAAGCGACAGCGCGTCAATTTGCTCGTGAGGGAGCAAAAGTAGCTATTTGCGCCCGCAGCGAGTTAGTTGAAAAAGCGGCTGCTGAAATTGAAAACGAAACGGGTACAGAAGTCTTGGCCATACGTGCAGATTTGACTAAACCCGAAGATGTTGAACGGGTTATTGAGACTACTGTCACCAGATTTGGAGGTTTGGATATCCTTGTAACAAATACAGGCGGACCGCCATCGGGTAGTTTTGATGATGTCGATCTAACGGAATGGGAGACTTCTGTAAATTTGATTTTGTTAAGTGCAGTTCGACTGATTAAACTGGCATTACCTTATTTGCGTAAATCATTTACTCCGGCAATTCTTACCATCACTTCCTCTTCAACGAAACAGCCAGTTCAAAATCTAATTTTGTCGAATTCTATTCGCTTGTCTGTGATTGGTTTAACAAAAAGTTTAAGTCGAGAACTCGGGCTTGACAGAATCCGTGTTAATAGTATCTTACCTGGTTGGACTTATACAGAACGAGTTGAAGAATTGATAGCAGCCCGTACTGCAAGAAATGGAAAATCTCCCGCAGAAGAAATTGCGAATATCAATTCTACAGTGCCTTTAGGTCGTATGGGTAAACCCGAGGAGTTTGCTAACGTTGCTGTTTTCTTGTGTTCGCCTGCGGCTTCGTTTATCAATGGAGTGATGTTGCAAGTCGATGGGGGGCTTTGTCAATCTGTGCTTTAGCAAATGTCTGTTGTGAGGATATGAACCGCAAAGACGCAACAAAGGAAGCGTACTCTGAAGGAGTTGCCACAGGCTAGAGCGAGAAAAAGGAAGATCGGCGATATTCGTAGTGGGAAGTGAGAGATATTTTTCTTCTGACCCTCTTGACTCTCCAGTGTACTGGAGCATTCATGATGAAAGTAAGTTGTTAATGGGTGCTATTGAGAGTCAGGAGCAGTCTTATGGAGAATGCTATACTTAAGCTCCGGGGTATGAGTTGTGCCTCTTGTGCCAGAAGTGTTGAAAAAGCTATTAGTTCCGTTTCTGGTGTGGATGAATGCATTGTGAATTTTGGTGCAGAACAGGCAACAATAGAATACGATCCCGAAAAAACAGATTTACAAGTTATTCAAAATGCGGTAGCTGAGGCGGGTTACTCTGCTTATCCCCTACAGCAACAGAGCCCTTTGGCGGAAGATGATGTAGAAAAACGGGTGCGATCGCAAGAAATTCGAGTGTTAACGCGTAAAGTGGCGATCTCGGGTATCCTGAGTGCAGTGCTCGTCATTGGGTCAATACCAATGATGACAGGGCTACATATTCCATTGATTCCTACGTGGCTGCACAATCCCTGGTTGCAGTTGGTTGTAACATCTCCAATACTGTTTTGGTGCGGTGCATCGTTTTACGTCAATGCGTGGAAAGCTTTAAAACGTCGAGCCGCTACAATGGACACACTCGTAGCTTTAGGCACAACCACTGCATACGTTTATTCTCTTTTTCCCACCTTTTTTCCCAATTGGTTGACAGCCCAAGGTCTCAGCCCTGATGTCTACTATGAAGCCGCAGCAGTCATTATTTCACTGATTTTACTGGGAAGACTGTTAGAAACTCGTGCCAAAAGTCAAACCGGAGAAGCTATTCGTAAGTTAATTGGTCTGCAAGCCAAAACAGCACGTTTAATTCGCAGAGGACGCGAAATCGATATTCCAATTGAGGAAGTACAAGTTGGAGATGTTCTATTAGTCCGACCTGGTGAGAAAATCTCCGTAGATGGTCAAGTAGTAGAAGGCACATCCACTGTTGATGAAGCCATGATTACTGGGGAAAGTGTTCCCATTAAAAAACAACCAGGTGATGAAGTCATTGGTAGCACTATCAATAAAACTGGCAGTTTCAAATTTCAAGCCACACGAGTTGGAAAAGATACCGTACTGGCACAGATAGTCCAATTAGTACAGCAGGCTCAAGGTTCTAAAGCCCCAATTCAAAGACTCGCAGACCAAGTGACTGGATGGTTTGTACCTGTGGTGATAGCGATTGCACTGCTGACCTTTATCATTTGGTTTAACGTCACGGGTAACTTGAGCCTAGCACTGATAACAACAGTTGGGGTACTTATTATTGCCTGTCCGTGTGCTTTAGGTTTGGCTACGCCCACATCCGTCATAGTGGGCACTGGGAAAGGTGCGGAAAATGGTATTCTCATTAAAAGTGCCGAAAGTTTGGAACTTGCACACAAAATTCAAACTATCGTACTTGACAAAACTGGAACTATTACCCAAGGTAAACCCACAGTCACGGACTTTATAACGGTAAATGGAACAGCTAACAGTCATGAAATGAAATTGTTGCAACTTGCTGCATCTGTGGAACGTTATTCAGAACATCCCCTTGCAGACGCTGTTGTCAGATATGCCGAATCTCAAGAAGTACAGTTAGCCGCAGTCAAAGATTTGGAAGCAATTGCAGGTAGTGGCGTACAAGGTATAGTCTGTGACCATCTCGTACAACTTGGTACACAACGCTGGATGGAAGAATTGAGCATTCCAACCCAAGCCTTGCAACAAGATAAAGAACGTTTGGAATACTTGGGCAAAACAGCAGTTTGGATTGCAGTTGACGGACAAATGCAAGGATTGATGGGCATTTCAGATGCTATCAAACCCACTTCTGGTCAAGCAGTGAAAGCATTGCAAAAATTAGGTTTAGAAGTTGTGATGCTGACAGGTGACAACCGCCGGACTGCTGAATCTATTGCCCGTGAAGTTGGTATTAACCGTGTTTTCGCTGAAGTGCGTCCCGATCGAAAAGCTGCAGTCATTCAGTCTCTCCAAGCAGAAAGAAGGGGAAGAGGCGGAGAAAGGAAGAGGGCGGGAAAAGATTTACAATTATTCCCCGTTCCGCCACAGTCCCGTTCCATTGTTGCTATGGTTGGTGATGGAATCAACGATGCACCTGCATTAGCTCAAGCCGATGTGGGCATAGCGATCGGTACTGGGACAGATGTTGCAATTGCAGCAAGTGATATTACATTAATATCTGGGGATTTACTCTCAATTGTGACCGCAATTCAACTGAGCCGTGCCACAATTAATAATATTCGTCAAAATCTCTTCTTTGCTTTTATCTATAATGTAGCGGGGATTCCCATCGCTGCAGGAATTCTTTTCCCTATCTTTGGCTGGCTGCTTAACCCTATTGTTGCAGGTGCAGCAATGGCATTTAGTTCGGTGTCCGTTGTTACAAATGCTTTGCGTTTGCGGAATTTTCGAGCAAAACTTATTGTTTGAGGAACCCTTGCATGGCGCTGGCTTCTGTGTATCTCTATGATGAAAAACATCATCTACAGTTACACCTCAATTTTGTAGTTCAATTGATGCTCATCTCCGGGTAAACCTCGAAAGCCCCAATTATGCTTTGGTGTCTCAAAAATAGTCATCTCTAAATCTTGTGTTGAGATTCCAAGTACCTGAACTCGCTCAAACAATAGACGAATTAATTGCTTCTTTGTCTCAACACTCCGTCCCTCAATCATACTGAATTCAATAATGGTATACCGATCGGTACGACCTGCGGGGTAGAAAAAATCTGAAGCGTCAAGTGGGAAAAATCGATGTGCGCGTTTATCGGAGGGATACTGAAGCGCATCCATGACACAAGAATGAATGATATCAGAGAGTTGCGATTTGATTGGGTTAAGTCGCTCTCTTAATCCGTAAATTTTAGTTTGTACCATAACTTAATCTCCTGACAATCTCAAAGATCTTAATCTTAAATGCCAACAATACCTCCGCCAAAATAAAGAGGGCTTTCCGTAGTAGAGTTATTGTTTACCACAACTACAACTCAACACCGACAGAAAACCCATGCCAGATATATTAGCACTTTTGGAATGTTTGCAGCGATATACGGCAAGAACAACTCTAAGACGTTGGAGCGTCATCACATACGCGATTCTAGGGATGAGTGGAAGAATCACAATGCTCAAAAAGTTAAATAAGTTTTTATCATTGACTTACTTGGTTTTAGATGGTCATTTTGGGAATAATGGTGCTGTGGTGATGGCTTTTATGGTTAATGTTTCCCAGGTTTTGCTTTCTCACTTCCGTCGATTTAATCCCGATTTTAGCATTACAGACCTCAAAGCACTGTTCCGATATGCAAACCCACTGTCTACACGGTGTCCTGTTAGAGGTTGGGGTCAGAATTCCCAACAGAAGTGAACATAGCTGCCATCTGCCTTATTTAAGAGAAAAGTGTTGCGAGACCCGGTATAAGTTGAAATGTTCCACTTTTCATCATGATGGAAAACCCAAGCCAAATTAACACAAATGGAAAGATTTTTCGACCATATCTGGTTATAACTGGAGCCATCAGAGGATTGCGAGTCATGTTGTAAGAGAGGAAGCACCACACTCCAACAGTCAAGTAGCAAACACACACAATCACGCCCAGACTGGGAAGATCGCTAGTCGCAAACAACGGTACGTAAATGCCAATGTTGTTTCCTCCATTGGCAATGGTAACTGCTGAAACGCGGTAAGTTTGAGGATCGGTCAAAGTTGCTAATAATGATTTTTTCCGATGCCTAGATTTAACTGAATGACCAAAGTCAAAGGACACATCTTGTACAGCCTCTACTCCATCTTCTCGACTCATCAGATTACTGATACCAATTATAATTGGGAGGATACCAAGCAATCCAATCCAAGCTTCTGGAATAACTAAACCACCCAAGAAACCGGGGAGACTGGCAATCACTAATAGAGTGAATCCAACAAATTCACCAAGAATAACGTGCTTGGGACGAAAGATCTGGTTGACTTTTCCAAAGAAAGCCGTCAAGTATATGTTGTCATCAAAGGTAGTTGCAAAAGCAACAGAAATCCCTGTAATTAATGTACCAATTAGCCAATTCATAAGCGTTGTTACAATGATTCAAAGTTGCTTGTAGTCTTTCTCTATTTCCAGAAGTGAGCGCGATTCAGGAGAGAGTTCAATTGTTGATCTTTAGTGTGTAGCGCTTGTCATATTAAGTTTTCTGTCCAATAAAAGCAATCATTATTATCTTTGAAAAAGATAAAAAAAATTTATGGAAAACTCTTCGTGAAAAGAGTTAACTCTTTGTGCTTGAGGGGAAAGTTCGGCTTCATGAGAGAATTATTAACAACTTGGTTGGATACAGCTAAGTACAGACCGATAAGAACTCCTGTAAAACCCAAGCAGTTAGAGAAACTTAATCTTTCAGAAAAGATGGCTAGAGCATAAACACTACCTAATACCGGAGCTAATAGACGTACCAAGGACACAATTACAGAAGAAAACCTAGCAAGGCTGTAAGTTATAAGTCCTTGTCCTACAACTTGACAGAGAAATGCTAAAGAAGTAACGCAAAGCCAGCCATTAACTGAAGACGGAAAAAGCCCATCTTGAGTTACCAAAAGTATGGGGAAAATAGTTAATGAAGCGATCGCACAAATCCACAGTTGAATTGTCATCGGGTCAAATTTAGACCGTAATTTTTCTACTGTTAATAAATATGCGGTTAACAAAATTGCGGAACCAATTGCTGCTAAGCCTCCTTGGAATTGACTCGGAGCAATATGTAGTTCCTCAACTTCAATCATAATTGCTCCCCCGATAGCAATGACCATTCCAATGAAAAATGGGCGGTCAAAATTCTGACGAAACAACAGACAAGCTGTTACGGTAGTAAAGATAGGGGCTAAATTGTGTAAGATAACAGAGATAGCCACACTTGTTTGAGTGAGGGACCAGGCAAACAAACTTAAAGTGGCAGCCCAAAAAATTCCAGCACATAGGAGTAGCAATAGATCGTGACTCGTATAAGACTGATGTTTTACAGGTTGCGCTATCTCCTTCTATTGCTGAGCTTTTGCTTCTTGGTTCGACTTGAATTTATCAGTTCTACTCTGGCGAAAATTTGTTTTTTTGGTTAATTTTTACTTTAGGGCTTCCCAGTCAACTCAATCAAATATTATTTTGTATCGATATAATAATTTAAAGTTATTCCTAATGTTAACCCCGAATTTTGCTTATTAACTTGGGGACCCCTAAGCCCCCGTTGAGCAAACTTGCCCAACGGGCACGCTACGCGAACGGAAGTACGCAGAGGTAAGAGGAGAGAGGCTTGGGGTGAGGTCTGTTGAACTCAGGTTAACTTTAAGAGGGATGGGGAATTCCACCAAATCAGTTAAAATTCTAGATTGCTTTGGGAGAATCTTTATGTCATCTGAAGAGGTTTTCGTCTTTCGCGCATCTTTCGCCCAACAACGGCTCTGGTTTCTCGACCAGTTGATACCGGGCAATACTATTTATAATGTGCCAACTGCTATTCGTTTGACAGGTTTGCTGAATTGCACTGCTTTGCAGCAGGCTTTGCAGGAAATTGTTTGCCGTCACGAAACTTTACGCACTAGGTTTGGGATACTGGAGGGGGAGGCTGTACAGCTGATTTCACCTTCTTTATGTGTCCCTCTTTCTACACTGAATCTGGAGCAGTTGCCAACAGAGAAACGAGAGATAGAAGCAAAGCTGATTGTCACCTCAGAAATAGAATGCCCTTTTGACTTATCCCAAGGACCCCTACTGCGAGTGAAATTGCTTGTGCTTTCTGAAACGGAGCATATTTTATTGTTGAATATGCACCACATTATTTGTGATGATTGGTCGATTGGAGTATTTATTCGAGAACTGGGAACGCTCTATCAAGACATTGTATGCAATGTTTCTACATCATCTTTGCCGGAACTTCCCCTACAATATGCGGATTTTGCCTGCTGGCAACGGGAATGGTTGCATGGAGAAGGGACAAACGGTTATTCACCACTGCAAACTCAGTTAGAGTACTGGCGACAGCAATTGAAGGGTGTTTCCATGTTGCATCTGCCGACAGATCGACCGAGAGAGACTGTACAATCCTATAAAGGAGAAACGCAATTTTTAGAGATATCGCAGCAGTTGGCTGACGAACTCCAAATTCTTTCACAGCAAGCGGGTGTCACTTTATTTATGACACTTCTGGCTGCATTTCAGATGTTGCTTTACCGCTACACCTATCAAGAAGATATTGTGGTGGGTTCACCAATTGCCAATCGAAACCGCAGTGAAGTTGAAGGGCTTATCGGTTTTTTTGTGAATAGTCTGGTACTTAGAACTGACTTATCTGGAAACCCAACTTTTCGAGAGTTGCTAGCTAGGGTGAGAGAAGTGACACTGGGTGCGTACAGCCACCAAGATTTGCCTTTTGAGAAACTCGTTGAAGAATTGCATCCCGATCGCAACTTAAGCCATCACCCACTTTTTCAAGTGGTTTTTGGTTTTGAAAATGCACCAATGTCAGCCCTGGAATTACCTGGATTGGTGCCTAGTTTTATGAATATTGATTTTAAAACAACACGTTTTGATTTAGAGTTACATCTCTGGAAATGTTCCCAAGATTTTAGAAGTTTATGGGGTGGGAATTGGGAACACTCTGATGGAATTCGAGGTGTCATCGTATTTAACACTGATTTATTTAAGAAGAACACTATAATTCGTTTTTTGAAACATTTTAAAACTCTTTTAAAAAGTCTTGTGCATCATCCAGAACAATGCATTACAGAAATACCTATTCTCAGTGAAGCTGAACGACACCAGATATTAGTAGAATGGAATAATACTTATATTGAGTATCCTGATGATAAGTGCATTCATCAATTGTTTGAGGATTGGGTTCAAAAAAGTCCCGATGCTATTGCATTAGTATTTGGAGATGTAGAGACGACATACAGGGAATTAAATCAACGCAGCAATCAACTCGCACATTACCTACAACAACGGGGTGTGGGTATAGAAGTTTTAGTAGGGATTTGTGTAGAACGATCTGTAGACGCAATTGTCGGTTTGTTAGCAATTTTGAAAGCAGGGGGAGTTTATGTACCTTTAGACCCTAACTATCCGCAAGAACGTCTCAATTTTATCCTAGAAGATGCAGGAGTTTCCATACTGCTGGTGCAAGAAAATACAAGCAAGCAATTTATGGATTTTTCTCAGCAAATCATTTATCTAGATAAAGATTGGGATAAAGTCTCGCAGGAAAGCACAGATAACCCCAAAATTAAAATTGATAGTGCTTGCTTGGCTTATGCGATTTACACTTCCGGCTCTACAGGTAAACCCAAAGGAGTTGCAGTAACTCACAAAGCTGTCAATCGACTTGTTTGTAACACAAATTATATAACAATAAAGACAATAGATAAAGTAGCTCAAGCATCAACTATGTCCTTTGATGCAGCTACCTTTGAAATTTGGGGAGCATTATTGAACGGGGCTCAACTTGTTTCAATCGACAAACAAACTCTTCTATCATCACGTGAATTTAAAAGACAACTCCAAGAAAAAGAAATTAGTATTTTATTTTTAACGACAGCTTTATTTCAACAAATTGCTAGAGACAACCCACAAGCTTTTGCTTCATTGCGATGTTTGTTATTTGGTGGAGAAACCGTTGATGTCAGATGGGTTGAGAAGGTTTTAAAACAAGGTTCACCCCATCAATTGATCCATGTTTACGGTCCTACAGAGGGGACAACATTTTCTTCTTATTATAATGTAAAAGAATTTCCAGAAACAACTGCTTCTCTACCCATCGGTCGTCCGATCGCAAACACGCAAATATATATTTTAGATACTCGTTTACAACCCGTACCTATTGGTGTTTCGGGTGAGTTATACATTAGCGGTGATGGGTTAGCGCGTGGTTACCTCAAACGCCCGAATCTAACTGCTGAACGCTTTATTCCCAATCCTTTTAAGAATTACGACCAATCTCGCACACCCAAGCAAAAAAATCCCTCTTCCCGAACCCCTATTTTCAAAACAGGTGACTTAGCCCGATATTTACCAGATGGGAATATTGAATTTTTAGGACGTATTGACAATCAAGTGAAAATTCGCGGTTTTCGGATTGAGTTGGGAGAGATTGAAGCTGTTTTAAAACAGCATCCCGGCGTCAGAGACAGTGTAGCGATCGTGCGGGAAGAAGTGAGGGGTGAGAAAGACTTAGTGGCTTATATCATAACCGATAATCAGTATATAGATATTGCCAACCATCCAAAATCCACAGTCTACAATTCACAACTCCACGAACTCCGTCAATTCTTAAAACAAAAGTTGCCACAATACATGGTACCCAAAGCTTGTATTGTATTAGAATCTTTTCCACTAACACCAAATGGCAAAGTGGATCGCAATGCTTTACCTGCACCAAATCAATTGATATTTGATAGAGACGAAGATTATCTAGCGCCAAGGACACCAGTTGAAGAAGTACTAGCAGACATTTGGAATCAGCTTTTAGGGACAGAGAACTTGGGGGTGTGCGATAATTTCTTTGAATTGGGCGGACACTCTTTACTCGCAACTCAGTTAGTTTCTCGAATACGCGATGTCTTGAATGTTGATGTGTCTGTACGTCATTTATTTGAAGCACCAACTGTTGCAGAACTGGCAAAATATATTGAAACTATGCGTTGGGCGATCGCAGGTTCAGATAAAGTAACTACTAGTGAGGGTCGGGAAGAAATCGAATTTTGAACAATGTGGCTCGAGTGTACCAGAGTTGTTTGTCAATTACCCAACAGTTTTGGTAGGGGTGTAAGGTATTGTGCGCCCTTACACCTTTTCCTTAAGCTGGAGAGTGCAATAGCTGTGTTGGCATACAAAGCAGAGATCGCCTTTGAGAAAAACTTTGCGATTTGCTGAATGTACAAGTCATCCTTCTTAGTTTCTTGAATTTTTTTACCAATATTATTGGTAAAAAGAGGCTTATCTTGGTACGATTTTACCAATCGCAAATTCTTTATTAAGTTTTTCCATGAAAAGAAGACAACTTTTTGCCTTCATTAGATTAGCCGTTGCTAGTTTACTCCTGGTAAGTGGCTTGCGATGGTTCGATCCATCTCCTGCGATCGCACAATCTAACGCCAACCTACTTATATCTGCTGCTGCTAGCTTGAAAGATACGCTAGAGGAAGTCAACGATGAGATAGAGATAGAAATTGCACCGGGAGTAGCGGTAACTGCGATTATCACAAAAACTTCAGTAGAGAAGCTAGGACTTCAAGAAGGAAAACAAGCTTACGCTATTATTAAAGCTTCAGATGTGATTGTTTCCGTTGATTAGGTAATTTTTTTACTGTCAAGCTTGGCGACTGAAGTGGAACTCTGGCTATCGAGCGTTGGAGTTCCTCACACGTAAAACTTACAGTGTAGCTAGCAAATCCCAATGCAGCAGTAGCTGCTGAAGCGGTTTTGGCTAAGAGAAACATCCAGCCTGCTGTGAAACAAAACCAAGGATTCAGGTATTTGTAGCCATATTCGTAAAGATCCTTGTCGTCCATATGATAACTTAAAAAGTTGGTAAAATTGTGGTAAGGTTGGTAGAGTTCTCAAAACAAAGCACGGCATAGGATGCGTCTTCTTATAGGCATAGACGATACTGATAATTTGACAAGTATTGGAACTGGCAAATTGGTCAGAATGTTGGGTCTAGAGCTAGTTGCTCGAGAATTAGCCCAAGTCATTGGAACAACTCGCCACCAGCTTTTAGTTAGCCCTGAAATTCCTTTTACTTCCCACAATAGTTCAGCCTGCATGATGGTAGAGACTGATACAGACAAAGTTGACAAGTTGACTGGCTATTGCCGGGAATTTCTTCTTAAAAACAGTGCAAGTGGATCGGATGCTGGGTTGTGTTTGGCTCCCTGGAATAGGGTTAACCTTACAGTGCAGACGTTTGGCAAACTGGCAAAAGAAAAAGTCCTGACTCAGAAGGAAGCAATTGCAGTGGCTCAAGAAGCAGGGCTTTTTTTGGAAGGTTTGACAGGTACTAAAGGCGGAATCATTGGAGCACTTGCTGGAGTAGGTTTGCGAAAAACTGGAAACGATGGGCGATTTATTTGGTTACCTGGTTTATACGAACTAGAAGGCATATATACTGCTCGTCAACTTTATCAAAATGTCGTTGGTGTCGATCGCATTCAAGATTTGACAGGGGAGTTAATACCCGAAGGGATGCGAATACAAGTCAACAGTTGGCCTCGTCCGGTGCTACTCAACGGTCAAATTATCATGCTGGTGGCTCAAGCCACTGATGAAGCTCGCGAAGTAAAACAGGAAGACTATGAATACCAAATGGCTCCCAAAAACATCGTTCGTCAATATTAAGCGTCTGGGTAAAGTCAACTGGCTAAAAGTTATCGGTCTGTTGGGAATAGGCTTTTTCATTGCCTTTTTGCAGGCAAATCTGCGCGTACCACTGAGATTACCCGGTTGGCGCGGGCTGACTTGGTTAACACCTCTTGTCGCGACTCGTTTGTCAACTTCTTTCTTTGGTGCTGCATCTGTTACCAGCCTTAGCGCAACAGGCTTTTCGCTCCTCCTCGGAGTCAGACACAATCCTTTTGATTGGTTTTTGTATCTTGTGGTGGGAGAATTATTAGATTTGGCGTACCACTTCAACAAACAACGGCGACAAAAAATTTGGTTTTGGGCGATCGCTGCGGGGCTTGTCCACCTTATTAAACCTTTATCTCAGACGATCGTAAGTGCTGGTGGAGGTTGGCGGTATGGAGCACTATTTGTTGCTGGTCCGTTTTACCCTCTGATGACACATTTGGTATTTGGTGCGATCGCTGGGTTTCTAGGTGCAGCAACAGTATTTTGGGTCAAACGGCTGCATCGTTCTCAATCGCAATAAGTTACTGTTCCTACAAAATTGGTAACCTAGGGTCTAAAACTCTAGGGAAAGAGTTCCTAAAACAGTAAACGGTGCGCCAGGAAAGATTTGCGTTCTACTTTGAGCAGATTCAAAGTATTGAATGTCAAATAAATTCTTGATATTGAGTGCTACTCTCACATTCTCCTTCTTATAGTAAATAGCAGCGTCAACGCGAGCATAATCAGACAACGTAAAGCTGTTGTTTAGATCGCCAGGGCGGGAGCTGGCAAAAAACACGCCAGCACCAAAACCCAATCCTTGCAAATCTCCTTTTAGGAGCTGATAGGTTGTCCAGAAACTAAAGCTGTTTCGCGGAACACTTGCAAGACTGTTTCCTTCAGGAAAAGTGTTATCCTCTGTGAGGATAGCATCGGTGTATGCATAAGATGCAATCGCATTCCATCCGGGCAAAATCTCACCTATTAAATTTAACTCTACACCGCGACTGCGTTGTTCTCCTGTCTGGAGCGAGAAGTTTGGACGTTGGGGATCGACTGTTAATACATTTGTTTTGGTAATTTGATAAAAGGCAATATTGGAAGTCAGGCGACCATTAAGCCAATCTGCTTTGACTCCGACTTCATATTGTGTTCCTCGTTCTGGTTTAAATGATTCCCCTTCAAAAGTGCTACCAGATTGGGGGACAAAGGAGCGGCTGTAATTAGCATATAGTGAAATGAGTTGAGTTGGCTGATAAACTATGCCGAGCCTGGGGCTAAATGCTTCGCTGTAGGTGCTTGTTTTTCTCCTAAGGAGATTGTCCTGAAGATCGAAATCTACAAAATCAAAGCGCCCACCCAATAAGAATTTAAAGTTATTAGCTAAAGCTATCTCATCTTGTAAATAAACCCCAAAAAGGTTTGTCTCTTCATTGCGATCTATGGTTCTTGTTCTTCGACTAATAGGAAAGCGGTAGACAGGGTTAAAAATATCGATCGAACCTGCTGTTGCATTGTCTGTGTCAACATCTCTAGCTTCATTACCATAGTCAAACCCTATAAGTGTTGTATGTCCGATCGATCCTGTCGAAAATTTACCAATTATGTTTGTTTGAAAGGTATTTGTACTAAAGAACTGCTCGCTATCTTGTAATTGCAAGTTTAATGTTCGATTATCTCTTTGTAAGGCATTATTACCTCGTGCTTGAATGGCAGAGAAATATTGATCGCTTGTTGTCGTCCGAAAAACACTATTCAAAGACCAATTTTCACTAAAGCGATGGTCTAGAAATACATAACCCCTTTGCTGATAAACATCATTTTTGCGATTGGGATCGCCAAGGAAGCGACTGATAGGAATATCTGCTACACGATTGCCAACAGCGACCAAGCCGAAATCAACAGGACGGCTATCTTCTAAATATTCATAAAAGAGACTGAGTGTTGTGTTTGGAGCAATATTAAAAGAAATTTTGGGTGCAACAAAGAAGCGTTCTGATTCCACTCCAGAGCGAAAACTCCCACTATTCTCATAAGCAAGGTTTAAACGATACCGAGAATCAATGGTGCGATCGAGAGGTCCGGATAAGTCAAGATTGGCTCGATAAAAATCATAATTTCCTGCAATAAAATCTGCTGCATAATAAGGCATGGAAAGGGGTTTTTTACTTACTAAATTGACAATTCCCCCTGGTTCCGCCTGTCCGTACAGTACAGCAGATGGACCTTTGAGAATTTCGACGCGCTCAATATTGGAAAATTCTGTATAAACTCGATTGGCGTTGTTCCCTTCATTCAATCCATCTCGAAACTGGTCAGCTGTGAAACCCCGAGTTAAAAGGGAAAATTCATTGCGTGCGCCTCCCCTACCAGAGAGAGCAAATCCACTCACATTCCGAACGGCTTCATAAACAGTCAAGGCTTGTTGGTCTTGAATCACTTGCTGTGGAACAACCTGCACTGAAAAAGGAAGGTCCCGTAATGGAGTTCCTGTTTTGTTAACGGTGGCAAAGTCAGGAGCATTGTAACCTGACGGATTTCCCATGACATCTAATTCAATATCGGGCTTTCCTGGAGAAAGAGTTAAGTTGAATAGCAATCCATTAGCATTTGCAGTAACTTGTGCTTCTGGTAAAGCAGTTTCTCCGGTCACGCTGATTTGGATAGTGGAAGTATTGATTTGGGTAACAGTAATAACTTTTATACCCTGTGTAGGGTTCTTTACTCGAAGGTCTTGAGGATCTTCTAGCGCTAAAACAGCATTGGGAAGATTAGCTATGAAAGTATTACCTTCAGTTTTTGTAAAAGGCTGTTGTAATGTTCCTGTTGGTGTTTCCAATACAATTTCAACACCAGTGGAGGTTGGGTTAATCTTAACTCCTGTCACTTGTACAACAGTTGTATCGTTCGAGTTTTGAAGCAATAGAGAAGCGTTTGTAACTGCGGGCTTTAAGCCACTAAAGCTAGAAATTTTTTCCTCAATCGCGTGCGTGTGTTTTTTCGATTCTAATGATACACCTTGTACCCCATTTGATACGGCTCGAGCTGGTGCTGACTCTACAAGTACTGTCAGCGTAGTGCTCGTAAGGGTTAATAACCCAAGTAACTCAATTGTCTTCAAGATTCTGCCTCACACCAAAAATTAGATTGAACGCACTTTACCCAGAGATGCTGATAGAAATGCGCTCAAGATACTGTTAAATGTCTCTAAGAGGATGTTTTAAAAGTCCTCTTGTTGGTAGCAAAACGTTTAGCTCCCCCAATTTATTGGAGGACTTTAAGAGGTCTTTTCCACCTTAAAAAGGGGACTAGGGGGAGCGATAGGTGCTTAAAAACACAGCAAACCACTTTTCAAACAACCTCTAAAGAACTTTCAAATCAAGTAAGTCCCACTGGATTGAGTCATTTGGTTTAATTCCTTGTGTTGTCGCCTAATATACGTCGGTATTTTTCTACGCTTTTATAACTTACCAGCAAAGTTGGTGAAAATCAAGCCGAATAGAATTACCAATATTATTGGTAAAATGATGTAATTGATACAGTTTTGTGAAACTCATTCAGTTTTGATAATGTTTAAGGGGCTGTTATGTCTTCCGTTGAGATATACCAACCAAAATTTTCTTCTGTTGACTTTAGGCTTGGTAGACACTCTGCATTAACGAAAACAGGTTGGTAGTTAGTGGTTGGTATTTATGAGTCGCATCTAACTAACCGCTAACAATTAGCGTTCTTACAATTCTTGACTTACATAATTAGTATGGCATTTACACTCACGAACTCAAGTTGGTATGAGCAAGAACTCATTGGAGAATTCATGACAATTGTCAACCAATCTTTTCCAGAAGTACGCGCATTACTCAAATACTGTTCCGTACAACTCGTCCGATCTTTTTGGGGACAATCTCACGCACACCTTCTACCATACATTGCCATCTATTGTCCAAATAACGTGTTTTTATCTGTTAAGGCACAAATCTCTGTGTTTCGACAAGTTGCAAAATATATGGGGTTGGCTGAGGTTGTCTGTTTAAACGCAACGAGCTTGCTGCAAGATCCCAAATCAACGCTCAAGCACGATCGTCCTCAGTTGTGGTTGGAGTTGCAATGGATTGCTGCTGAATCAGCGAATATTTAGTAGCTGACACGAAATCTCTGCCCTGACATAAATATCGGGACGGACACTTTCTTTAAAGGAAATTTCTCTTCATGAGCACAGCGTGTCTGTAAGGTATAGTTTGCGAAGGAGGAAAGCAACGATTAGCTGTCTGTAGTGGGAGACCCATTTACAGTACTGTCACGGTCTCCTCCTCGCAATTTCTTTCCGCACAGAATACCCACTCAGCCTTTACGCGATCGAGGTTTCAAAGTTCCGTGGGGTAGCTTTTAAGGTGACTGAGAATTACCTCAAAGATGAAGCTATCAATCAATAGCTACCATGACATCTGAAGATTTGATAATGGCGTATGCTTGCTTACCTTCAGTCAATTGCAGTTTCTCTGCTGATGACTTTGTAATAATCGCTGTCACTTCTACTCCAGGAGCGACTTCCAGAATGACCTCAGTGTTAACAGATCCTTCAACAACTTTCTTAACAGTTGCTTTAAGAGCGTTACGAGCACTAACTTGCATGGCTATTTTGCCCCCGATAATTTTAACTGTTACACAATACTAGCTGACGCTAGCTTCAGAATTTACCACATTAAGCTTGATACTTGGTTTGCTCGTGACATTTAATTTTTTCTTAAAGATTAAACAACCAACATCGATTGTGACTTGTGTTTTGTCAAAGAATGAAAAATAGATTGATAAATGGATACTCGCTTCTCAATGTTATTGATTGGGTTTACTTTATCCTTCAATCGGGTTTATCCGTAACTTTAAACACATATTTTTACTAACTTAGTTGGTAGAAGTATATATACTGGTTAAATTGGTATTATTGTATTAAAGGTGTGAGGCAAATGTCTGGTCTCGTTAGGAACTCGTTGTGGCTAGCTGCAATCCTGTTAGGAATGAATGCAAATGATACTCATGCAGCAAGCACAAGTTCATCAAGAAATGAAAGTCAAGAAATCAACAATTCATTGGCTCAAACACAAACCCAAGAAGTCTTAGTTTCGCAAGCACAAACGCAGGACAGTTCTTTCTCTGAACCCGTCAAGCTGACGAGCGATCGCCAACAAAAGCGTATTCAGGATTACGACAACAGAAATCCGAATTCTTTAAAAAGTCAAGTCACTTCTGTATCGCAACTTTCTGACGTGCAACCAACAGATTGGGCTTTTGTTGCATTGCAATCATTAGTTGAGCGTTATGGTTGTATTGCAGGGTATCCAAATGGAAGTTACCGAGGCAATAGAGCACTGAATCGTTATGAATTTGCAGCTGGTCTAAATGCCTGTTTGGATAGAGTGAACGAGCTGATTGCCACAAGTACAGCTGAGGCTATGAGAAAGGAAGACTTAGAAACTCTTCAAAGACTGCAACAAGAGTTTGCTGACGGGCTAAAAGAAATACGCGGACGGATAGATGGGTTAGAAGCTCGTTCTGCTGTGGTAGAAAGCCAACAATTTTCCACGACGACAAAGTTAAATGGAGAGGTCATCTTTACTCTAGGGAGTGTATTTGGTGAAGAGAGAGCATTGGACTCTGACCGATGGCGCAGAATTGAGGCTGCTCCTGCGGGACCACAGAGAGAAGCAGCTAGAGCAAATGAATATGCACAGGGGGGAGGACGCGAACTTCAAGATAATCCTATTCTTGCCAATCGCGTCCGCCTGAACTTATTAAGCAGTTTTACAGGCAAAGACCAACTGTTTGCTCGTTTGGAGTCGAATAATACGACTGCGTTTAGTGGAGCAGTTACAGGTACTAATATGACCCGTTTGGGATGGGATGGCGATACTCAGAATGACATTTTGTTAGGTAAGCTCTATTATCGGTTTCCTATAGGCGATAGATTGAATGTGATTGTTGATGCTATAGGCGGAGAATTTTATGACAATTTCAACACCGTCAACCCCTTCTTCTCCTCAGCACCGCAAGGAGCCATATCTCGCTTTGGTCGCTTTTCCCCTATTTACCGGGCTAGTAACACGGGTTCTGCTAGTAACACGGGTTCTGGTGTGAGTGCTATTTTTAAATTGAGCGACTCTGTCACTTTTTCTGCCGGGTATCTTGCCAGAAGAAGCAACGATCCGGGTCAGGGAAGGGGTTTGTTTGATGGAAGTTATGGAGCGCTAGCACAACTCGCTTTCGAGCCCAGTAAAATTTTTACTATTGGTTTGACCTACGCTCACTCTTACTTTAGCGGTACAAATAACGATGTGACAGTTTCAGGTGCATATGGCAGTGCTTTTGCCAACCAGCCCTTTGGTGCTAACGTTGCTACTTCGGCTAACCACTACAGTGTAGAAACAAGTCTTCGTCTTCACCCCAAATTTGCTCTTTCTGGTTGGGTTGGGTATACCCAAGCGATCGCAGAAAATGGTCGTGGTTTAGCCACAGTCAACACAGGTGATAAAGCAGATATTTGGAATTGGGCAGTTACATTAGCCTTTCCCGATCTTGGTAGAAAAGGCAACGTTGGAGGTCTTATCTTTGGTCAACCACCTAAAGTCACTGAAAATGACTTTGGTCCTTCTAACCCCGGTCCTACAACTGCTCGTCGTGAGGACAGCGATACTTCTTTTCACTTAGAAGCGCTGTATCGCTATCAACTCAATCGGAACATTTCTATTACACCTGGTGTTATCGTTATCTTTAATCCAGAACATAACAGTAATAACGATACTATCTACACGGGAGTTCTCCGGACAACATTTCGATTCTGAAGAAAGGAAGAGTCTCAGGGCTCGTTCTTCGCAAAGACACAGGCAAAGATAATTGCACCACAAACTCGCAGCTACAAATTACCAAGAGTATTGGTAGTTTGTCACTCAAATATCAATCTTATCAAGACATTTTTAACACAATGTTGAGACAAAGTTTACATCAGAAGCATATTTTAAATATTGCCTTTATGATAGTCACAATAACCCTCACGGTGTTTGTTGGAAATTTATCAAATCTCTCACAAAGCAGTGCCCAACAGCCAAATACAGTCGCTCTAACCGTATCAGCTGGTGCGGGTTTGAAGCCTGTGCTGGAAGAGATTCAAAAAGCTTATACACATAAGCCACCGAACTTCAAGATTAATTATAATTTTGCTGCTTCTGGTGTTCTGACACGACAAATTGAACAAGGCGCAAAAATAGATATTTTTATTTCAGCTTCTAGTGAAAATATGAATGAACTAAAGGGTCAGGGACTTTTACCAAAAAACTGGGTTTAAAGCCCCGTCCTTCAAGGACGGCTTTACATTATTTTATCTAGCAATATAGCAGATAAAATATGTTATAATCAGGACATGATAGTAAGAGAAGCCAAGCTAAAAAACGGAACCAAAGAGCAATACTTAGCCCTTGATGAGGCTATCAGAACAACGCAGTTTATTAGAAATAAAGCTGTACGGTTTTGGATGGACAATAAAGGAGTTAGTAAAGCTATTTTGTACAACTTATGCAAAGATTTGGCAGCAGAGTTTCCTTTCGCAAAGAAGTTAAACTCTGCTGCTAGACAAGCTAGTGCTGAACGGGCTTGGGCTGCTATCTCTACGTTTTATTCACGATGCAAAAAAGGTTCGGGGAAGAAAGGCTATCCAAAATTCAAAAAACATTGCCGCTCGGTAGAGTACAAAGTTTCGGGATGGAAGTTATCAAGTGATTGTAAATCAATCACCTTCACTGACGGCTTTGAGGCTGGAACTTTTTCTATATTTTGCAACAATGAAACTCAAGAAGACTTGCACAGATTAAAGATTAATCGGGTGCGAGTAATTAGAAAAGCAGACGGTTATTATGCTCAGTTTTGCTTTGATGCTGACCGCAAGGAAACAGGAAAATATACGGGTAACGTTGTTGGGTTAGATTTGGGGTTAAAGTTTTTCACCAAAGATCAACACGATAATGCCGTGATATATCCACAATTCTTGCGTTCGTCAGAAAAGCGATTAAAGAAAGCCCAACGCCGTCTGAGTAAGAAATTCGTCAAGGGTGCTAAACCCCAATCAAAAAACTATCACAGACAAAGGAAAAGACTGGGTAAAATCCATCTAAAAATTCAGAGGCAGCGTCAAGACTGGGCAATTAAGCAAGCTCGGTGCGTAGTCCACTCTAACGATGTGGTTGTCTATGAAGATTTAAAGATTGCCAATATGGTAAAAAATCATCAATTGGCTAAGTCCATTTCTGATGCTGGTTGGTATCAATTCACTCAATGGCTAGACTATTATGGCAAGATTTGGGACAAAGCAGTTGTGGCGGTGTCACCTAACTACACATCACAAGATTGTTCTAATTGCGGTCATAGAGTGAAAAAATCTCTCAGTACCAGAACGCATTCCTGTCCTAAGTGCAAAATTGAACTATGCCGAGATACCAATGCGGCTCTGAACATTTTGCAAAAAGGAATGAAGATACTCGGTACTGAGTGGCAACTAAACGGTACTTCTGGGCAAGAAGAATCCGCCTCTTGCGAGGGAAAGCATGGGGAGAAGACCGCCTCTACTATTGAAGGGAAACTCGATATAGCAAGTGGACTTCTGTGAACCATGAACTAGAATCACCGTGGCTTCAGCCCGGTGAGTATGTCAAATTTTGTAAGGTAGTTCTGTTTATTTCCGCTTACCTACTTATATCTGGCAGTGAAAGTTTATCTTTTGAAACGAAAATCTGGAGCGGAAAGCACATAAATGCGCCTAATGTTACTAATATAACGTCCTCCTCTTGCATCACCAGGGACTACTAGACGGGCGAACCCCTCATTTGTTAGCAATTGTGGACCTAAAGATGGATCGTCGTTTGTTGCATATGCAACTAGCACTTGTTTGTTTTCAAAGTTTGGTTGAATTTCACCCACTGCTATAACGACTTGATAGCAGTCAGTTGCTTCAAGGACAATGTACTGTCGCAGGAAGTTATTTTTCACACTTTCGTCAGGATTTGGTTTTAATCCCCCTGCACTCTCAATAAGTTGCCATAGAAGCACTCCAACGTAGGTATGGGTTTCTTGACCTTGCCCTGTTAGGAAACTAACAGTGACTTCACTTGACGGTAATGACTGAAGATCTGATAGGGTAAAAGTTCTCCAATTTACAACTTGACCGCCCAAACGGAAACGGTCTGAGGGACCAGCAGAACACTCTTTTTGTTGTTCAAAAGTTGCGTCATTATCATTATACGAGTCAGCCAAAGTAGGCTGTCCTAACCCCAACATTGATAGCGTCAGGGACACAAGAGCGATGCGGCGAGTCAAACGCATAAAGTATGTTTCAGCTTTTCATTCAAGGAGGCAGTTTGTCTGTTGCTCATTTCTAGTTGGAACCAGTACAGAGGAAGTCTCTGTTGGAGTTACTACCAACTCTGTAGCTGTTACCAACTTTGTTTATACCACGATACGCGATCGGTCATGCAGCATAAACTTTGCAATTTACTAAAAGTGTGATTCATAGGTATGAGTCCGGGAAAACCAACCCGCACCTTACCTTGGTCGGGAACACTCGTCAACACGGCGATCGCAAACTTAGCACCCTGGCTGCAATCTTGGGATAGCTATCAAGCGACTGTAGCCATGGCAGCAATTAATGCTGTTATTAACCCATCTTTGCCACTTTTAAGCCACCATGTTCACTGTTTGGTTAAAAATTCTGCTTTAACTTTAGTTAACCGATTGGGAAGATACAAACTTTTTCTTCTGTAACAACGCAACACTAGCTGCAAGAAAAATGGCTATACTTTGGTGTTCGGGGACTTTAGTTGAGCGAGAAGGCGCACTAAAGCCATACTTTGCTAGAATACTTTGTCCTGTCGGTGAAAGAATATATTCAGCGAGCTTTGTACCATCAGGATTGGCGTCTTTCAAAACAGTTAAACCATAATCAGCTCTAACGGCTAATTCGTCAGGCAATTCTATCACTTGTAAATTAGGAGAGATTTCAAGTGCTGCTAGGGCGCTAGTGTAATAGGACAAAAAGACATCTGCTTGTTGAGTCTCTTCAAGGAAGTATACTAGGTTGTTTTTTCCGTTTGGAACTGGTGGAGAATTTGGTCCACCTACCAAACGCAAAGCTTTTGCATCAAGCGTTTGAAAGCTTCCTGGTTTTAAGTCATCAATTTTGCGGAATATTTCCTGTGCATAATCCCCAGAAGGATCGGATATGGCTGTTGAAGTACCTAGTTTAATCTCAGGATCTAAAAGCGTATCTACAAGATTCTCCGATGTCACTGATAATCCAGGTCTGACAACTAGAGTCATGCGGTTGCTAGTAAAGTTAACAATGGGATTGCTCAAACCTTGTTCGTACAATTTTTGCGGGTTCCCAATGTCAGCACTGGCAAATACGTCAGGCTTGTCTCCGTTTTCTATGCGTTCTCGCAGCGTTCCAGATGGACCGAATTCTGTTGTTACAGGATTTTTGTACTCTTGTGAGAAGGCGTTAGCAACTTCTGTTAAAGCACCTCTCAAACTTCCGGCTCCATATAAACCGATCGCTTGAGGTTCAGATTGAGATTGACTGCTAAATGTCGCAGCGAAAGCCCTAGTAGGTGTAACACTGGAAATACAAGTGAATACAGAGATAGCAAGTAAAGACTTGCCTATATTATTTGAGCTAAACATATTGAGGCTTATTTGCTTTGTACTTTTTACAACAGGTACTGTGGTCTTTTAACGCTTTTGATTTGATTCCTCCTGTTGTCGCAGAATATACAACAACATTTTTGTATGCTTTTATAAATTACCAGCTAAGTTGGTAAAAAATCAAGAGTGTTTTGGTACCAACCATATTGGTAAAATGATGCAATTGATACAGTTTTATGAAACTACTTCAGTTTTGATACTCTTTAGAGATGGTTACGTCTTCCATTGAAATCTACCAACCAAAATTTTTTCTGTTAATTGCAGGCTTAAGCAGACACTCTGCATTACCTTAAAACTAAGTCTTTCTAATGAACTCTAAATTGTCACAAGTAGCAACCGTAAAAGCCTACCATCTTTCTGGTAGACTTTGCCAACGCATAGACAAAAAATCTAATGTCGCCTTACAAGACTGGCTAACATGGTTTGAGGTCATTGGATATACGATTCAATCAGACTCAGATATCCGAAAAGAGTGGGTAGAAGAAAGCAGCGATTTCAGGGGAATTTTACGCGATCGCCTCTACAAAGCCTTAAAACAGATTAACTCCAAAGTTTCAGCAGATGTACTTCAGAAAGCTATCTCTCAAATTGTCGGCATCCAGAGCGATAACAGAAACATATTTGAAAGCAACAAAATTTTTCATCAATACTTGACTGAAGGTATAGACATTGTGTACCGGGACAATGACCAAATAGTTTCTGAAAAAGTTTGGCTCATCGATCCATCTAATTTACTTAACAATGACTGGTTAGTGACTTATTCAGAGAACCCGATTGAAAGGCGTTTGATTCGCTGTTGGGATACTCTTGTTTTCATCAACGGATTGCCACTTGCATTAATTGTTTGTACTGACACGAGCAGCAGGTATACTACGTTAAAGCAAGTTTATCAGAAATTTCAAGCTGACAAACAACAAAATCCTAAATGGTTGGCCTACAATGAATTTCTAGCGATCGCTTGTGGAGGACGAGCAAGAATTGGTACTTTAACCTCTGATTGGGAAGAGTTTCAACCATGGCGAACCGTTGATGGAGAAAGCTTTTCTCATAAAGAAGAAACAGAATTAGAGATATTGATTCAAGGAATTTTTGACAAGCGGCGATTTACAGAACTGCTCAAACACTTCATTATCTTTGAAAGAAATGGGACTATCATCAATAAACAATTGCGCTGTTATTCTTTTTGTACAGTACCACATCCAAAGGTTATTGGTTTGTAGGGGGCAATGCATTGCGCCGTAAAGTGGGAGCATCCCAATGAGTGAAAAAACACGTTTGCGATTGAAATCGCCGCTATGTAATTTCTCATAACATCATTCTTCTTTTCCTTTTCTCCCTTCCCATGGTGCAAATTTGCGTACTTGCTTCCATATGGGGTTGGTAAAAGTTTTATAAAGTTCTCGTGCGACTTCTAAGATTCCTGCATAACTTTCATAAGACTGGTAGAACGCTCGGCTGATATTGAAAAAAGGAATTGTAGCTGTGAGAGCCACCTCTTGATAGCGATCGCTAGCGATGAACATATCAGCCTTACTTTTCTGGATTATTTGCAATATTTCCTGAGAATACTCTTGTTCCAGAATGATGCTATCCTTACCCAGCAATTCTCTAGTTCGAGCTTTATCCTCTTGACTAACTTTTTGATGAGCGATCGCAATGACTTCCACCCCTAACTTAAGAAGTACCGATATAATTGACCAACTCTTCGCCCCTTGTGGATAAATGACAATGCGCTTGTCCTGAAAGTAAGTACGATATGGTGCAAGGTTCTTATCTATCGCAGCAGTCTCTTGGAGAATTAAGTTTTCTGTACGTTCTTGTAAGCCAGGGTCGTTCAATTTCGCTGCAATGTCCCGCAGGGATTTGTTCACATTTTCTACACCATAAAAAGATGCTTCAATGTAGGGAATACCAAAGCGTTCTTCCATTTTTCTTGCCATCTTCAACCATCCCGATCCACAACTGATAACATTGAGTTTTGCACGGTGGGCATAACATATTTCTTTATAACGAGCATCACCAGTAATTTTTGCCAGAACTTTAATACCGAGTCTCTCTAGTATTGGTACAATATTCCACATTCCACCTGCAATATTGTACTCACCAATCAAGTTAATATCGTAGGGTGTGGTAGATGATGGTTCAGCTGTTCCGATAACTTTTTCTAACAAAGCTTCAGCAGCCAGACGAATACCTAAATGTTTGCTACCAAAAAATCCAGGAGAGTCTACGGAAATGACAGGTATTCTTGTTTGCTCGGAAGCGGCTTTGCAAGCTCCATCAAGGTCATCACCTATTAAGGCAGAGACGCACGTTGAGTAAACAAATACCGCAGAGGGTTTGTATCTTCTTTCTATTTCTAGGATGGCTTTGTACAGCTTTTTTGCTCCTCCAAAGATGATGTCGCTTTCATCCATATCAGTAGTAAAACGAACTTGATATAACATGGAGCCAGAAGAAAGACTGGCTCCATTATGCCAGCAGTTGATGGTGCAACCGCTTGGTCCGTGGATTACATGAGCAGCATCGACAATGGGTACAAGCGCAAACATTGCACCTTCAAAAGTACAATTCTCCCGAACATGATAAGATGCTTGACACGTTTGGCGATCGCCTTGGTATGATGAGCGATCGGGCAAATCGTTGATTTCTCCTTGGCTGATTTTCATGTCTCTAATAATTAGGTAAACCGGGGTCAAAGGTTAAAAAAGGTGGGCTGGTACAGCCAGCCCTATCAAACTAAACAAAATTTCCAGACAAACAACTCTTTTTACCTCTGCGTTCTTTGCATCTAGCACAGTTAATAAATGACTTTTTTACCGCAGAGGTACAGAGAGCACAGAGAGAAGAGCAGAGGCTGTATTACAAGAAAATGGCAAAGGAGAAAAACTTACCTTTTATTCTTCATCCTTTACCCTTTATTCTTTCATTTCTTGTCACCTGCCACGATTTCCACATCGCCTTTTTTAATTGCTTCCAATGCTTCGCCGATCTGGTCTTCCTGCTTTTTCTCAGCCTCTTCTTGAGCTTGAGCAACGTCAGTCAGTTTGGCGGCATTTTCCTCGCTTTCGAGGATACCAAATTCAATTAACAATGCTTCAAGCTCATCCATTTCCAGAGGAGTTGGAACGGCATGGAATGTATTGTTGATAATTTTAGTTGCCAATGTGCGGTATTCATTTGCTTGGTTGCTCTCAGGTGCATACTCGTTCACTGTCATGCGGCGCAACTCTGCATGTTGTACGATGTTGTCGCGAGGAACAAAGTGAATCATTTGCGTGCTCAATCGTCTTGCCAACTCGCTAATGAGATCCCATTCCCGGTCAGTTTTACGGCTGTTACAAATTAAGCCACCCAAGCGCACGCCACCAGAGTGAGCATACTTGAGAATACCCCGAGAAATGTTGTTGGCGGCAAACATTGCCATCATTTCACCGGAAGTCACGATGTAAATTTCTTGGGCTTTACCCTCACGGATTGGCATTGCAAAGCCACCACAAACCACGTCGCCTAACACATCGTAGGAGACAAAATCCAGGTTTTGGTAAGCTCCATTTTCTTCCAAGAAGTTAATAGCAGTGATAATACCGCGACCGGCACAACCTACACCAGGTTCGGGACCGCCGGATTCCACGCATCGAATACCACGGAAACCAGTCAAAACAACTTCTTCAAGTTCTAAATCTTCTACAGCACCCTTTTCAGCAGCTAAGTGCAATACGGTAGTTTGAGCTTTACAGTGCAAAATCAAACGGGTGGAATCTGCTTTCGGGTCACATCCTACAATTAAAATACGCTGACCCATCTCTGCCATAGCAGCAAGAGTATTTTGAGAAGTGGTAGATTTACCAATACCACCTTTACCATAGAATGCTATTTGTCTAATTTTTTCGTCTGACATGATAAGTTTCTCCTACAGTGGTTGAATGGGGAAGATTATGCAAATATCATTTGTGATAAATGCTCAAATACCAAAAGCAAAGGGTTGGGTGAATTTCAAGCTTTCTCAATCCAAAATCCACGCATGGCATTGCTACCCGCTTTTACAGGCTTGACTGATGAAAGAACAAGGCTCTTCGAGCGATCGCAAAAGAGGCGTTCTCGAGTTTACGACAAGACTTTCACGAGGTTAGTTGTTAGCTACCATGTATTATCAAATAAACTTAATAATCATGGTAGCTGTTGTTTAGAGTGATTTTGTCAGCAGGAGCTATGCAGAGTTTTCCCACAACCAACCAATCAATCAATATGACAGACACTCTAAATAGTTGCAACAACTTCCCCGATGTTGTTTATGTTATATCCACCGAGAATTTCTAATTGTGAATGAACAAGCCGATGTTCTAAGGTACTAAGCAATTGCTGCACGGGGGGTTCTTCCAGATATTCCTTCAGAATGACCAAATCATACCGTGATTCACGTAAAGGAATAAATCCCAAACCAAAGATAGCTGCTACAGAGGCTGTGCTCATACCTGCATCAGCAATTCCTGATGCAACAGCACAAGCTACATCTTGATGGCTTTTGACTATACGGTCAAATCCTTTCACAGTATCAAACGGCACCTGAACATCCCGCAATTGTTGTTCCAGCAGCATCCGACTGCCAGAACCCGACTCGCGATTGACAATGTTTGCTCCAGTTTCCACGAGGTCAGTGACAGTTTTGATTCCCATTGGGTTACCTGGTTGGACTAAGATTCCTTCTTCCCAAACACCAAGAGTGATAACAACTGCTGGTCTTTTAGCTAAGGTATCCCGGATGAAGGGAAGGTTATACTCGCCAGTTTGAGGATCGTATAAATGCATCCCAGCGATATGAACTTCACCCCGACACAGACTGTGTAAAGCAGCCATGCTGTTTGCAAAGTTAAATTGAACCCGCAACTTAGGATACCAGCGTTCGGTTGCTTTTGCCCAAAGAGAAAACACGGGTGTGCAACCAGCGATCGCAACTGTATTGTGAAGTTTGTCCAAATCATCTAAAAGCTGGACTTGAACCTTCTTTGTATGTGTTTGGTTTTGAACTTCATCCTCTTGGTGTGACGAGTTGCTTGTACCACGGAACTTTTCTGCAACGACCTCACCATCAGCTGGAATCATATCCATACGAAAAGCGTTTCTCCCAATGAGGGGGTAAGCAACCCATTGTCCCCCAACTCGTGCAAGGCTAACTCGCAATTTTTGGTTGAAGGACACTTCTTTGACAAGAGTTGCTTCAATTTGGGTCAAATCTTGCTCAAACCAGAATAAATCCTCAACTTGACAACCAAGTGCTTTAGCTAAGCGCAATGAAATAGCAACCGAAGGTGCATACTGTCCTGACTCAACACCACTAATAGTCTGACGGGTAACACCAGCTAGGTTTGCCAATTCTTGTTGGCTCATGCCCAAACGGGTTCTGATTGACTTTAAGTTGTTGCGGATATCACTTTCCTGCTTCACTGGCTCTACCTCTCATAAACAGTAAGCTGTAGCGGATTTCGCATAATTTGCCAATGAAGGAACAAACCCTCAATCGCATCTTTCTATCAGAGCGATTCCCACGCTTTAGCGGTTTTGATTTCCCATAATGCAAGACTAACATACACTTTGCCAATTTGCTTGCAATTGCAAAATAAATTTCAAAATTATTTAAAAATCCTTGCGGCACAAAGGTTTGAGAGTTTTTAACGAAGTCAAAACAGACCTCACCCCAAACCCCTCTCCTCCTAGGAGAGGGGCTTCAAAAGCTGATTCTCCTTACAATTGGGTGTAACCCACGCACATGAAAACCGCCATAACTCATAAAATTTTGTTTGGGCGGCAAGTGCTTCTTTTCTCTCTCTGCGTCTGGATCGGTTTAAACATAATTTATTCAACCGCCGAGACGTAGAGTACTCACCCGGTAAGAGGTGAGAAAGCGATCGCTTCGGCTTTCAGTAAACGTCTAATTAGTAGAACTGCATTCAATTCACCCTTAGGGTTGATTTGTTCGCAAGCTTAAATATGTTAGAAATCTACAAAAAATTAATAGTAACTAGCAATATTTACCGATCGCTGGTCACTGAAGGGGTATGACCTTGAAAATCATTGAGTTTTTGTCCTATCTTCGCAGCTTAGACATTCAAGTTTTTCTTGAAGACGATCTCCTTCGCTGTAATGCCCCTCAAGGAACCCTGACACCAATACTGCAAGCTAAGATTCAAGCACAAAAAGCAGAAATTATTGCATTTCTCAAGTCAACTCATGATGCAATCCACCAGACCATTACACCGATAGAACCTATTTCACGCACGGGAACTTTCCCTCTCTCCTTCGCTCAACAACGCTTGTGGTTTCTAGACCAGTTAGTCCCTAACAATCCTTTCTATAATGTCCCGGCTGCATTGCGTCTTACTGGGACACTTGATGTAACAGCGCTGGAACAGACTTTTCAAAAAATCGTACAGCGTCATGAAGCTCTACGGACTATTTTTGTTCTTAGGGATGGGCAACCCGTTCAAATTGTTGTACCTTCTTTAGCGATCGCCTTACCAGTTATTGATTTACAGAAACAACCGCAAGTTGAACGTGAAACTGAAGCCCAAAAGCTGATCACCCAAGAGGCTCAACGTCCTTTTAATTTATCAACTGGTCCTTTACTGCGAATCATGCTGCTGCGGTTGGATCGAGAAGAACATATTTTGGTGCTGAATATGCACCATATTATTTCGGATGGCTGGTCTATTGGAGTCCTGATTCGAGAGATCGCCGCATTCTATACAGCCTGTAGAGACGCTGCGTATGATGTTGCTGCAAATCTACCGGAGTTACCCATCCAATATCCAGACTTTGCACATTGGCAACGTCAATGGTTGCAAGGGATAGGGATGAACAACCGTTCGCCCCTACAAATTCAACTGGATTATTGGCGAAAGCAGTTAGACGGTCTTTCTGTGTTAAGTTTGCCGACCGATAAACCGCGACCAACACATCCAACTTACCGAGGTGCAAGGCAGTTTCTAAAACTCCCGAAAAATCTCAGCCTGGCACTAGAAACTCTTTCGCAGCAGGAAGGGGTTTCTTTGTTTATGACTTTGCTAGCAGCATTCCAAATTCTACTCTACCGCTATACAAACCAAGAAGATATTGCAGTGGGATCGCCCATCGCAAACCGCAATCGCAGCGAAATAGAAGGGTTAATTGGCTTTTTTGTCAATAGCTTAATTCTACGTACTCACTTATCAGGAAACCCAAGTTTTCGCTCGTTGTTGAGTCAAGTCAGGGAGGTGGCTTTAGGCGCATACGCCCATCAAGATTTACCTTTTGAGCAGTTGGTAGAAGAACTGCATCCTGAAAGAAATTTAAATCAGAACCCTTTATTTCAGGTGGTATTCGCGCTGCAAAATGCACCGATGTCAGCATTAGAATTACCAGAATTAACTCTTAAGCCAATACCCTTTGATAGTGCAACAACACGGTTCGATTTAGAATTTCATCTGTGGGAAAGAAACCCTCAAAATGGTTTATGGGTTGATAATTCAGAAGGAATTAGCGGTTTTGTCATTTACAGTACGGATTTGTTTGAAGATGCTACGATTAGCCGAATGTTAGAGCATTTCCAGATATTACTAGAAAATATAGTTGACAATCCAGAACAACGCATTGCCGAAATCCATCTTCTTAGCAAAGCCGAGCAACATCAGTTATTATTGGAATGGAACAACACTGATACTGAATATCCCCAAGATAAATGCATTCATCAACTATTTGAGGAGCAAGTTCAACAACAGCCTGATGCGATTGCATTAGTCTTTGAAGGGATAAAGACGCATCATGACACGTCTCTCCAGTTGACATATGGTGAATTAAACAAACGCAGCAATCAACTGGCACATTATTTAAAAGAGCGGGGTATTGATACAGAAGTTTTGGTGGGGATCTGTGTAGAGCGTTCCCTTGATTATGTCATCGGAATGCTTGCTGTATTAAAAGCAGGTGGTGCATATCTACCTTTAGATCCAGCTTATCCTAGCGAGCGTTTGAGCTTTATGCTTGCAGATGCTGGAGCGTCAATTGTATTGACTCAAGAACGATGGTTGAATCATCTGGGCAAACAAAATTTCCAAGTGATTTGTTTGGATAAAGATTGGGAGAAAATTGCCCAGCAGAGAGAAGATAATCTGACTGGTAAGACCGCAGTTCACAACCTTGCTTATGCCATCTATACTTCAGGCTCTACAGGAAAGCCCAAAGGTGTTGCTATTGAACACAAAGGATTGTTAAATCTTGTTTTTTGGCATCAAAAAGCGTTTGCAATTTCCCCAAATGATAAAGCCACACAAATTTCTGGAGTCGCTTTTGATGCTAGTATATGGGAAATTTTACCTTATCTCAGTGCGGGAGCAAGCCTTTATTTTCCAGATGAAGAAATCAAATATTTTCCAGAAAAACTGCAAGATTGGCTGATCTCAAAAGCCATTACAATTAGCTTTTTACCGACTCCAATAGCCGAAAAACTTTTGTCATTACCATGGTCTGACAATACAGCTTTGCGAATATTGCTGACAGGCGGCGATAAACTGCATCAATATCCAGCGACACCTGTAACATTCCAGGTTGTCAATAATTACGGACCAACTGAGAATACTGTTGTCACAACATCCGGTGAAGTGACTGCTACACAACAAACAAATACAGTACCACCAATCGGTCGTGCGATCGCTAATACAAGAGTGTACGTCCTAAATTCACATTTGCAACCCGTACCCATTGGTGTACCTGGAGAGTTGTACATTGCTGGTGATGGGCTAGCACGAGGGTATCTCAATCATCCTGAATTAACGCAAGCCCAGTTTCTAGAAAACTTGCCAAACATTCCTTTTCTCCCTGAAAAGAAACTTTATAAAACAGGCGATTTAGTCCGCTATAGAGCAGATGGCAATCTTGAATTTTTAGGTCGTCTTGACGAACAAGTCAAAATTCGCGGTTACCGTATTGAATTAGGAGAAATTGAAGCAGCTTTAAATCAACATCCGGCTGTAACGCAAACAGTCGTTGTTGCTCGTGAGGATGCTCCGGGCGAAAAGCATCTTGTAGCTTATGTTGTACTCGCTCGTAACTGTTTGTTGGCATTTTCTACTTCTCAATCCCCAATTTTCCAAGACGAGCAAATTCTGCAATGGCAGATGCTTTATAACGAAACCTACAATCAACAGGCTACAGTTTTAGAGCCAATATTTAATATTACGGGATGGAATAGCAGTTATACAAATCAACCTATTCCACCAGAACAGATGCGGGAGTGGGTGAACAATCAAGTCAATCAAATTCTGGCTCTGCAACCCAAGAAAGTGCTAGAAATTGGTTGTGGAACGGGTTTGTTGCTCTTTAAAATTGCACCTCACTGCATCCAATATTGTGGAACGGACTTTTCCAAGTCTGCACTCAATTACATACATCAGCAACTATCAAATGTAGAAACTAACCCCCTCTCGCCTTCAAATCATGTCAAATTGTTTGAAAAAGAAGCGACGGATTTTGAAGGAATCGAAGCAGGGACTTTTGATGCGATCGTTCTCAACTCAGTCGTGCAATATTTTCCCAGTATTGAATATCTTTTACAGGTGTTAGAAGGTGCTGTGCGTACCACTGCGCCTAGCGGTTTTATATTTATAGGAGATGTCCGCAGTTTGCCCTTACTGCAAGCCTTTCATGCATCGGTACAACTATATCAAGCAGAACCCGCCCTGACGCGAGAAAAGCTGCTACAGAGGGTACAAATGCAAGTTTTTCAAGAAACAGAGTTAGTTATCGATCCAGCTTTTTTCCATGCATTAAGGCAGCACTTTCCAGAAATTAGCAGTGTCGAGATTCAATTGATGCGGGGATACTCGCAAAACGAATTAACTCAATTTCGTTATAACGTTATTCTTCATATTGGTGTTGCAACAAATCCCTCTGACTCACTCGGTAACGCAGGGCTTGAGAATTCTCCTGCTTTTCAACAGGAACGGAGGGAATGGATCGACTGGAATAGCGATCGCTTAACACTTTCCGCACTGCGTCAACTATTAACTGAGGAGCAACTAGAAACTGTAAGTATCACCAACGTGCCAAATGCAAGAGTCATAGCCGCTGTAAAAACAGCACAATGGTTGTCAGGCGCAGAAGATTTTAAAACGGTGGCTCAAATGCGAGAGGCGTTGCAAAGCTTCCATAATGTAGGAATCGATCCAGAAGATTTTTATCTTCTAGGTGAAGGTTTGCCTTACAAAGTTAATATCAGTTGGTCGGATGCAAATCATGAAGGATGCTACGACGTAGTTTTTATCAAACAAGGGAGCCATATAACAACTTCTCAAGCCAACTCTTCCTCACGTCTGTGGCATTCTTACGCAAATAATCCCTTACAAGCAACAGCAGCACGTCAATTGGTACCGCAATTACGGATGTATACAGCACAAAAGCTACCTGAGTATATGGTTCCATCAGCTTTTGTTGTCCTAGACTCTCTACCTTTAACGCCTAACGGTAAAATTGACTACCGAGCTTTATCTATACCTAACAATATAAAACCAGAATTAGCAAGTGGTTATATTGCTCCTCAGACTGAAGTTGAAAAAGTACTGATAAAAATTTTTGCAGATGTTTTGGGAATTAAGCGATTGAGTATCCGCGATAACTTTTTTGAATTGGGCGGTCATTCGTTACTTGCAACTCAAATCGTTTCTAGAGTGAGGGACGCTTTTAAGGTAGAGTTACCTTTGCGTAGCCTGTTTGAAGCACCGACAATTACAGAATTATCTCAGGTAATAGAAAATTTAAAAGATGGCAAAGAAAAAAATCAAGCTCCAGCTTTAGTTCCACTTTCTCGTGAGAGTCGGCGGATGAAGTTATCTTCTTTAAGAAAAGATAGCCTATGAGCATCCGTAATAGGTTAAGGAAATTGAACTCTCAAGAGGAGCAAAGGTTTCAGGAAGAAATTGGTACACTAAAAGAACAAGACAAAGAGGGAATTATGGAAATTGTTACTAGTTGGGAAAGACGAGCAACATTACAGGCAACACAATCTCTTGGCTTCTGTCCACAAGTTGTGATGCTCAATAAATCCAGATTTTTTCATAAAAATTTATACATGAACAAAAATTAGTTATGAGCGGATGGGGAGTTGAATAATAAACTCAGTTCCTTTACCAAGAGTCGAGAAACATTCCAATTTGCCTTTATGTTTTTCGGTAATAATTTGATAGCTAATTGCCATACCCATACCTGTTCCTTTACCTACAGGTTTAGTGGTGAAGAAGGGGTCAAAGATGCGGTTTTGCACTTGTTGGGTCATTCCCGGTCCATTGTCTGCTACTGAAATTTCTATCCACTGGATATCTTTCACTGCTGTACGGATAGTAATCTGGCTGGGGTTTTCCTCGATCTGTTGATACGTGCGTTTGGCATTCACCTCTTCCAAAGCATCTATCGCATTCACTAAAATATTCATTAACACTTGATTGAGTTGTCCGGGATAGCATTCTATTTGGGGTAAGGAACCATAGTCTCTCTTCACTTCAATAGCCCGACATTCTGGTTTGTCCTTTAAACGGTGTTGCAGAATCAACAGCGTACTTTCAATTCCCTCATGAATGTCCACAGTTTTAAACTCCGCTTCATCCATGCGGGAAAAGTTTCGTAGCGATAGCACAATGCTACGAATTCTATCAGTTCCCATTTTCATAGAAGCCAACATCTTCTGCAAATCCTCAACCAGAAACTCTAAGTCAATTTCCTCTGCTAGCGCTTGAATCTCTGGATCGTTGCTTAGATAGCGTTGCTGATAAAGCTGTAGCATCCTCAACAAATCTTGCATATATTTGTTGAGGTGGCTAATATTACCGTGAATAAAATTAACTGGGTTATTGATTTCATGGGCGACACCTGCAACCAGTTGACCCAAACTAGACATTTTTTCACTTTGAATCATTTGGAATTGGGTGTGTTGAAGTTCTTGGAGAGCATTTTTTAATTCCAGAGTGCGTTTGTCAACTCGTTGCTCTAATTCTTCATTTGCTTGTTGAAGTTCCAAGGCTGCTTGTCTGTTTTCATGAATAACCGCAGACAATAGCAAGGTTGATAACGCAATGACTCCTACAAAAGATTGTAGTAGGACTAAAGATTCATTCACTGATGGTCGGACAAATGACCCAAAACCTTTAGCGGTTCCCCAAATTGCAATTCCTGACATAATGACTATCAACAGAGTAACTTCCTTATGTTGAAAGCGAAATGCCGACCATGCCAATAGGGGAATCAGCATATACTCTACTGAATATTCTCCGCTAAATGCCACGTAAGTAATGACAGCTGTTAGGAATAGTAAAAGAGCAAGCTCGATAATCCAGAATTTCCTAAACTGTCTCAATTGTCTGGAGCGCTTGCTCCAAGTCAACAGTACTGGTGTTACTAGAAGCATACTGATGACAATTGATGTCCACCAAGACCACCAACTTTCTCCATAAGCTGTCCAAGAAGCAACACCATTCAGACAGAGAACGGTTGTAGCAAGAGTTGTAGTCAATAAGGGGAAAGCCATGATGACTCCCACAAACTTAAACACATCTTGAGAGCGATTCAAAAAATAGTAATGTCCGATGAAATGATAGATACCAAAAGTCACAAGCAGTGGATCGAACAGGTCGATTATTGAAATGGAAACGCTAACTAAAAAATTTTGATAAATTAAGAAGGAGTTGATCAGCAATTCACTTAACAAGATAGCAGGCCAAATGCGATACCCCAGCAATAAAACCGCTGATAAGTAAATGCCAGCTGTAGGCCAAACCACTGTTACACCATTCTTGAAAGCCAGTGATAAGGCTACTTTACTAACACAAAAGTGAATAACAGGCAAAGCCAGTATAGTCAAGAACACTGTCCGGTCTGAGGCAATTGGTAAGCGCGGTTTCATACTTTCAAGAGTAAAAATTTCATGTGGCAAAACAGATGCCACAGTATACTTACTTAGAATTCCCTAAAAAACTAGCTAATTAACACTGAACCAGTGTTTGCCACGACGTTAATACATATTGATAACAGCAACAAAGTATAAATGTTCGGTACACGTTTAGCTATAGATGGCTTGGTAGTTACTCGGATTATTCATACCCTTAATCAAGACAGCGTAAATTATCCATCTTTTCAGTCACCTACAAACGAGTACAACGAGGCAAAAGTCAAAAGAAAGCACTCTTATGTTGTCAGCTGTTTGGTTCTAGTCTATTGCGATCGCTCCCTAACACAGTAAAATTACTTAGGTTTTTCTATTTCTTCATTCGCACCACTAATCTTTACCCGCCTAGAAGTAACCATAATAACAATCTAAGTACCCACACCTCCCACAAGCGTTCCATGTGCTAAAAAATTATTTGATTCCGTAGTAAATGCCAGCAAGTCTTTGAGGAGGTAAACTACCGCCATGCTATTATTGCTCAATTTTGTATTGCTACCATCAACCAAAATCTATCAAGTACAGGTAAGTACTTTGGCTGAATGTTATTTTACTAACAGCTTTAACTCAACACTTATAGGAAAACTTTAAGATGTACAGATTGAAACTCGACCCCAAGACGCGTATTTCTTATACATATTTCTTAATATCTACAGCCTGGATTGTTGTCACAGATATCTTGTTTGCTAAAGGAGATTTTCGGCAAGCAGTCTATCAATCTTGTAAAGGATTGCTGTTTGCAGCTATTACAGCCTATCTACTCTATCTTCTGATTGACAAGCATTATGGAGCAAAGCAAAAGATTCAGAGAGAACGGAATGAAGCTATAGAAACTTACACCCAATTGTTTGAACAACATGGGCTTCCCCAACTGCTTATCGATCCTTTGCATGGCAAGATAGTACAGGCAAATGATGCAGCTGCGACCTTCTATGGTTGGAGTCAGGAAACACTCTGCTCAATGAGCATTTCTGAAATTAATCTCTTGAGTGAAGATGAGGTATTTTATGAAATGGCTGCGGCGCGATCGCAACGTCGCAATCATTTTAAATTTATTCATTGTCGGGCTAACGGTGAGACTCGTGATGTTGAGGTTTACTCACATCCGGTGCAATTACACGGGCAAAAACTGCTTTATTCCATTATTGTTGATGTATCTGAGAAAAAGCAAGCTCAAGTTGCGCTTTTACGGTATAATCAATTGCTCAAATCGCTGGTTGCATCTATCCGAGCCATAATACGACATCGCGATCGTCAAGGAATTGCAGATGCTGTCACGCAAGCATTGGTTGAACAAGGAAAGTATGCAATGGCATGGATTGGAGAAGTACCGGACAATCCCTCAATACCGATCGCACTGCTTTCCAAATGGGGTGACACTGGAGGTTATCTCGATCGGCTCGAAATCACTTGGGACAATACAGAGACAGCTGAAGGACCAACGGGGAGAGCAATAAAACTGGGTAAGCCTCAAACTTCTAGAGATATTAATAATGATGAGAGTTATAAGGTGTGGCGTCAGTCAGCTTTAAATAGTGGTTTTCGTTCATCAGCCGCTTTCCCCCTATTTCATACAGGTCGAGTTGTGGCTGTACTCAACCTTTATTCAAGCGAATCCAATGTCTTTGATGATGAAGAAATGTATTACCTTGAAGCGTTAGCAGGAGATTTATCTCGTGCTCTGTTTATGACTGAAAGCCTACTTGAATATGAGAGAATTGATGCTGAAAGACTCGCAGCTATTTCTCGTTCTAAAGAAGCTTTGCTAGAAGCAGTGGCTGCGCTATCGGAAACGCTTGAGGTCCGTGACCCCTACACAGCAGGTCACCAACGGCGTGTGGCTTGGCTGGCGATCGCGATAGGCAGACAGTTAGGATTAACGACACAGAGGTTAGAAGCCCTTAATATAGCTGCTCTCCTTCACGATATTGGTAAAATTTCCATACCATCTGAGATTCTCTCAAAACCAAGTCGGCTCAGTCTTATTGAGTTTGAACTGATTAAACAACATCCTCAGGTAGGAGAGGAGATTTTAAGAAAAGTTTCCTTTGAATGGCCCATAGCAACTATTGTCGGTCAACACCACGAGCGCGTAGATGGAACTGGATATCCGCGTGGTTTAATAGGTGAAGAAATTATGGAAGAATCCCGTATCTTATCTGTTGCCGATGTCATGGAAGCTATGATATCCCACAGACCCTACCGTCCGGGGTTATCGTTAGAGCACGCTTGCCTGGAACTGGAAAGTAATATAGATAAGAAATATGATGTCAATGTTGTGAATGCTTGTATAAAAATCATGAGAGAAGGTGGTTACCAATATCTGGGAATGTCTGGAGAACCAACAGATTCCATTTGGCTAAAATGTATTCCTTGAGATTCTGTCCCTTGCTAGAGGGAATAGCAGTTGTCTCTAGTCTTAACTTGTCTAAGTAATACCATTTTGGATGAGTGGATGAATGGATTGAGGAAGCCGTGCTTAGACTTCATCTCAATCAACTATCTGTCGCATTCTTTTTCAATTTGGTGTAAGTGAGTTTATGCAAGTTAAGCCAAGAGGTCAAAATGTCTCAGGAGCCATGTCAGCCCATCAACTTATCAGTCCATGAAAGTTCTGACCCAAGTGTCATCGATCCATCAGCACATAAAAAAGAATCTGAGAACATGAATGAGTTGAATGACTCCGTTCATGATAGCGAAAACGTAGATGTTCCCATTCCAGGGCTGTCTGATGAAACTAACGATTCCAATCCAGTCGATCGTCAACTCGGGATTATCAGCCGAACCGCAGGTTAAACTAATAAATAATTATCAGCGATCTTAAGCAGAAAAGTACTGTGCGGGCGCAGAGCCTTGCGCCCCTACTCACCACTAACCACTAACTATTAATGAAATCAACATACAATTTTCAAGACTTTAAGGGAAATTCTTTTTCCGATCTCTTTGCTAAAGACATCAAAGATTTACGGTATGGATTGCTACCTAACTACCCTGCAACTGCAGCTTGGGCTGCTTATCCCAACACAAAAAAATTCTTTCTTCAAGACGGTAGTAGTGAAGCGAATAAAACACCTTTTGACAAACTTTGCCAGAAAGAACCTTGGAAAAATTTGGCAGTTTTAGGTGACCTTGTACCGGGAATTACCATTGTTCAACCGCCAAAGTTACTGATTCAATATTGGCAGGAACACTTTGGATTTAGCTACTCAAATTTGGAACTCTTACATTGTTCTGTTTATCTTGATGAACTCAGCCAAAGCGATCGCTTTGACAAATTGATTGCTCTTTTCCCCTTCGATCGCCTGAAACCTGAAAAACACGCTGTCGATCCAGACACTCACTACCGCTTGTTAAACAAAGTCACGCTAGCCGATCTCGGAGTGCAATGTCCGAAATATGAAAGCTACAATCTGCATAACTTCAATCTTGACGATATTAAGTTACCAGAAAAATTTCCCTACCTCATCAAAACTTCCCACGGGCTTTCGGGAGAAGGGACTTATATTATTAGAAGCACCAGCGATCTGAATTACTGCTTTGATGAACTGAGGAAGTATCTTGATATTAAACTGCTAGATACAATTATTGTCTCTGAGTTTGTTAAAAATGTGGTAGAAAATTACTGCGTACAATTCTACCTGAACAAGACGGGAGAGATTGTGCTTGTGGGAACTACAGGACAACTCGTTACTCCAGACGGAAACTATTTAGGAGGATTAATTCACTACCGCGCAACAGATATGAGCAAGTTCTATGAAATGATAGCTGCTATTGGAAAGTATGCTTACGAGCAGGGCTATTTTGGTATGATTGGCTTTGATGTATTGGAAGATAAAGACGGACAGCTTTATGCGATCGATGCTAACTTCCGAATCAATGGCTCAACCCCACTCTGCTTGCAGCGCCAAACCTTGTTAGGATTGGGAAAAGAAGTCGCTAAATACTCTTCCAATTACCGCATGAGTGGAACGCTAGACTTCATTCTCACAACTTTGAAATCAGAACTAGATCGCAAAGACTTTATCATCCTATCAGCCTTAGAGAAAGTCAAATACGGAAATATATATACAGAAATTTACGGAATTGTCAGTGGAGAATCAATTGAGGAAATGCAGTACATTGAGAAGAAGTTACAATCTAAAGGATTGCAATTGCTAAGTTAAGTAATTAGGGATTTTCAAGAAATAAATTATCTAATTTTGTGGAACGGGCGTCCTCTTTCCTTTAATAATTGGCGCTCTTGAAGCCTCGCAGTCCCCTCAACGGAAGGAACGCCCCTCCGGTTCACCAAAAAATATTTGGGGCTATCAAACATTCCATACTTGAAAGCACAATCTTGAATAGGTAACTTAGATTAAGTTGTCAGCAGTTGCTATTAATTCTACTTTAATCAGTCTAGTAAGAATTTCAATCAATCCCTCGGTTGTATCTATATCTATCCCTTCTAAAATTTCAATAGCTACAAACACAGAGTCCTTGTTATTCGGGTATTTTGAAGTTATTTGATCGATAATTTTTTCTACAACCAATAATGATGCTAGCAAAGAACACGGTTTATACATAGACTGAGCAGTCACATTATTAACTAAAATTAATCTAAGTAATCTTTTTTCTGAAAGACTTAAATGCTCAAGGGTGTAACCGAATTTTTCACATAGCAGTGTAATTTGTGGCATACACTGTGACCTGAATAATGATGTCAATAAGCATATGTACAAAAGGTGTGATTTGAGTGAAGATTTGATAAAGATTTATTAAGTAACGAGGTTGAGCCCAGTTTATTTACCTGCACCTACTGAGTCAATAATATTGCTATAATGGTAAACTGGGTTAATTTGTTGTTAAATAATTTTGCCTCTCTCTTTGCGTCTTTGCATGAGATTTAATGTAACTATTGAGCTAGATATTATTAATAAATCTAAATTATTCAGCAGCTTATGAGCCAATCTTGTTCTAAAAACCCTCCTTCAACTGCTGAAGATACAGAAGTTTTTCTCTTCCCGACATCCTTTGCACAAGCTAGGCTGTGGTTTCTCGACCAATTACTACCGGGAAACCCTCTCTACAACGTATCAGCAGCACTGCGCTTAACAGGTTCGCTTAACTTAACTGCCCTAGAACAAGCCTTCAATGAAATTGTGCGTCGTCACGAAACTTTACGCACTACGTTTTTAATGGTGGAAGGTCAACCCATGCAGGCGATCGCACCTTCATTAACCATACCGTTTTCCGTTATAGATTTACGCCATCTCGCGATCGGTGAACGAGAAACACAAGCCAAACGATTGACAACAGAAGAAGCACAACGTCCTTTCCATCTCAGCATTGGACCTCTCATACGAGTTACATTGCTAAGATGCGACGAAACAGAACACGTGTTGTTACTCAATCTCCACCACATCGTTGCAGATGGTTGGTCAATTGCGGTACTTGTTCGAGAACTGGGCGCACTGTACGCAACTGCCTGTAGAGATAGGCTATCCTGCATCTCTACACCTCTCCCAGAACTACCCATTCAGTATGCAGATTTTGCTGAATGGCAACGCGACTGGCTGGAAGAACCAGGTGTAGATGGGCTCTCGCCCCTACAAACTCAATTAACTTACTGGAAAAAGCAGTTAAATGGCATCTCTGTCCTCAATCTTCCCACTGACAGATTAAGACCAAAAGTTCCAAGCCACAAGGGAGCACAACAATTTTTCCAACTACCACAATCTTTGGGTAAGGCGTTAGAAGAACTCTCCCGTCGAAAAGGCGTGACTTTGTTCATGACATTACTCGCAGCATTTCAGACGTTACTTTATCGTTACACCCAACAAGAAGATATTGTAGTAGGTTCACCAATTGCCAATCGCAATCGCAGTGAAATAGAAGGATTGATTGGTTTTTTTGTCAACAACTTGGTACTGCGTACCGATTTCTCAGGTAACCCAACATTTCAAGAACTACTGGGTAGAGTGCGAGAGGTAACTTTAGAAGCCTATGCCCATCAAGATTGTACGTTTGAGAAATTGGTAGACGAACTGCATCCTGAAAGAGATTTAAGCCGCAATCCATTGTTTCAAGTTGTTTTTAGCTTGCAAAACACACCTGTTGAAATGCTGGAGTTACCAGGGTTAAAACTCTCACTTTTAGAATTTGACAGCAAAACAGCAAAACTCGATCTGGAGTTTCATCTCTGGCAAGATTTGGACAACTTGAAAGGAAAAGTTATCTACAGCACTGATTTATTTGATGACAGCACCATCACCCGGATGTTGGGACATTTTCAAACCATATTAGAAGGTATAGTTACCGCTCCCCAACAAAAACTCTCAAATTTGCCATTGCTCACAGACACAGAATTACAGCAGTTATGTATTAATTTTGTTTCAGAAAAACCAACTCTTCAATGCTTTCACCAGTTATTTGAAACACAGGTTAAACAAAGTCCCAATGCGATTGCAGTTGTTTGGGAAAATCAACAATTAACATATCACGAACTAAATATCCGTGCCAATCAACTGGCTCATTACCTGCAACAAGGAGGAGTTTTTCCAGAAGTTTTAGTGGGTCTGTGCTTGGAACGTTCCCTAGAAATGATAGTGGGGCTCTTGGGTATCCTTAAAGCAGGTGGCGCTTACTTACCTCTAGACCCAACATATCCTTTAGAGCGTCTTAAATTTATACTAGAAGATGCTCGAGTATCAGTTTTATTAACAACTTCACAAATTCGCGATCGCCAATTCACAAATAACATTCCTATCGTAGTTTGCCCGGACAAAGATGGGGAGGCGATCGCACAATACAGTCAAGAAAACCCCACTAGCAGTGTCACACCCAATAACTTAGCTTACGTCATCTACACTTCTGGCTCCACAGGAAAGCCAAAAGGCGTTCTTATCGAGCATAGAGGAGTCTATAATTTACTGCAGGCACAAATTGCAACTTTCGACTTACAACCTGGAAATCGCATTTTACAATTTGCTTCTTTAAGTTTTGATGCATCAGTTTTTGAGATTGTGATGGCGTTAGGGTCTGGGGGAACTCTTTGCTTGGCAAATAAGGAATCCCTTGTACCGGGACAATCTTTAATCGAACTGCTACAAAAACAAGCAATTACGCATATCACGCTTCCACCTGCTGTTTTAGGAATTCTACCAAAAGCCCAACTTCCCGCATTGCAAACTATCATTTGTGCGGGTGAAATTTGTACGAGTGATACAGTCAAACGTTGGTGGGGACCCAACCATCGGTTATTTAATGCTTACGGACCAACGGAAGCAACGGTTTGGTCTGCGATCGCGCAAATCAATATTCCCAGTGAAAAACCACCTATTGGTCGCCCTATTGCTAACACTCAAGTCTACATATTAGACAAGTATTTACAACCCGTACCCACTGGCATTACTGGTGAGTTATATATTGGTGGTTCGGGGTTAGCACGTGGTTACCTCAACCGTCCCGATATCACAGCCGATCGCTTCATTCCCAATCCTGTCAGCAATTCTCAGGGAACACACACAACCAAGCATAAAAATCCGACTGCGCCAGAGCGTGTTTTCAAAACAGGAGATTTAGCAAGATATCGAACAGACGGGAATATTGAATTTGTAGGACGTATCGACAATCAAGTCAAGATGCGCGGTTTCCGCATCGAGTTACAAGAAATTGAAATGGTACTGACTCAACATCATGCAGTCCAAGAAGCCGTGGTTATTGTCAAGGAGAATGTTTCTGGTGATAAGTGGTTGGTAGCTTATGTTGTTCCCCATCACAAATACAGACAAACAACCATTGAACTTCATGATTTTTTGAGAGAAAAATTGCCAGAATATATGATACCTTCGGCTTTTATTCTATTAGACGCTCTACCACTAACACCTAATGGCAAATTAGACCATCGCGCACTAGCTGCTCTCGATCGTTCAACTCAAATTGCAGCCAATACAGAGTTTGTCCCTCCTCGTAGTCCAGTGGAGTTTAAATTAGCAGAAATTTGGGCTAAAACGCTCAATCTTCAATCTATAGGCATTCAACACAACTTTTTTGATTTAGGTGGTAATTCTCTCCTAGCTGTCCGTTTAATGGAGAATATCCATCAAGAATTTCAACGAAAATTACCGCTATCTTTTCTATTTTTAAATCCAACAATTCAAAAATTAGCAAAACTTCTCATTCAAGAACAAAAAACTCAAAGTTGGTCTCCCTTAGTCGCAATTCAACCTGATGGTTCAAAACCTCCTTTTTTCTGCGTTCATCCTATCTTTGGAACAATCTTTCCTTATTATGAATTAGCTGGTCATTTAGGAAAAGATCAACCATTTTATGGATTGCAACCTTTAGGGCTAGATGGTGAAAGCCCACCACTCAAACAGATTGATGATATGGCATCCTATTATATTGAAGCCTTACGTACAGTACAACCGAGAGGACCTTATTTTTTAGGAGGTTGGTCTTTCGGAGGTTTGGTTGCTTTTGAGATGGCTCAACAACTTTATAAAGCAGGACATGAAGTTGCTTTACTTGCTCTACTTGATACCGTAGCACCTATTTCTCATCTTCAACCTTCCATCGGCGATAGTTTCAGTTTTCTGTTTTCTACAGTAGCAAGATCGATTTGGTCTTTTTTGTTGGATTACTTATATTTAATTGTAGCTTCTTACCAAGGGGATAGGTTTCTACGGATTCCTTATCTCAATCAAAGTGCGGATTGGGTGAGAAGTCATTTATTATCACTTTTTCACTTAAAAGAGTTAAGTTTAAGCAATCTCATAACTCAAGAATCGAAATCTCAAATTTTGCGTGAATTAACCATTCATCCAATGATAGATATTTTCCAAGCTAACAGCCAAGCAACTCTAAGTTATGTCCCACAACTCTACCCATACCAAGTAACTCTATTTAAGTCTGGCATTCAGTCAAAAACTGCTTATCAAGATTCTAGCTTGGGATGGGAACAATTTGCTTTAGGAGGAGTGGAAGTTCATCAAATTCCTGGCAATCATCTTACAATGCTAAGAAAACCTCATGTTCAAGTGCTTGCGGAAAAACTGCAAATTTGTATCGATCGCGCCGTCAAAAATTTACACTCTTCGTCGCATCCGTAATTACCTACGCTGCCCTTGGTATTCGTCTTACTGTCCCACGACTGTCGAATGAGCAACGTCGAGGACCCTTTCACCGTGAAATTTACCGTCAACGCAATATTGTTGAACGCGCTATTAACAAACTCAAACAGTTTCGACGTATTACTACCCGATACCCGATATGAAAAGCTGGCTGCTGATTCAGCATATGATTCAATTCGGATCGGTTTCGATAGTACCATCGGGCATAATAGTGTTACGGAAAATAGCATTCTTAGCACTAAACCCCCATGTAGCACTGCTTAAGTCAGCATCAATCAAGTTTGCGTCAGCGAGATCGGTGCCACACAGATTAGCATTTCTGAGATTGGCACCTTCCAAGGAAGCTCCACCCAAATGGGCTCCTTCCAGGTTAGTACCGCTCAAGTTGGCGTTAGTTAAATTGACCAATTCCATAATGGCATCCCGAAAATTGGCACCACTAAGGTTGGCACCACTGAGGTTGGCTTGACTGAGATCGATTTGCTCATTGTAAATAATGCCCTTCAAAATTCGACGCCCGAAGTCAGCTCTACTCAAGTCTGCTCCAGTCAAATCGAAGCCGCTAAAATTTCTCTCCCCAGCAGCATACCTTTCCAACAATTCTTCAACTTCCAACCTTGGCAAAATTTCTTTGTCTTCCACAATTCAACTCACACATTAAATAATAACGCACGTTACCAGCCGTAGTTTGCACTCAAGAAAAGCAGCTTTAATTTTGTATTAAGAGATTAGACATTGTTTTGCACCGTGCTGACTTAAGAGGTATCGATCTGCGTGGAGTTTCGTTGCGAGAGGCTTATTTGCCTTACGCCAACTTGAGTTATGTCAATTTGGAAGGTTCCGGGTTGCAATACGCCTACCTCTGGGGTGCTAATTTGCGTGGTGCTAATTTGGATCTCGCTGTCATTGATGGCGCTAACTTGAGTTATACCGACTTGAGGGATGCTAACCTGAATTGCCTCCAAATGACTGGTCTTAACTTGCTCGGAGCTAACCTGACTGGAGCTAAGTTCTTCTTTCTCCCCGTAATGCAAGGTTCCTTCTTCCTCAATACCACTATGCCAGATGGAAACGTTGTTGTTGACCCATATTGTGTCCCTTGAGCCAGAGGCTATACATTGTAACGTTTTTAGCGATTTTATTGAGTTTATTTTTTTATCCCGGTTTTCTGTTCCATTGCTGATGCTGTTGGCGAAATATTTCTTAATACTTTTTATGTCTGGGAATTCAAGTGTTTGACACCTCCTCGCAACGTTGCGAGGAGGTGGAGCTATGAGCAACTATGTAAATACACTGTCTATGAAGTATCTTATACTTACCGTAACTTCTTGTTGCTCACTTTTAGATTTACTTTATAAATAGCCTCTAACCTAGCATCACGACTAGAGTTGTAACTAATCTAGCGATTGCAGGCGACTGTTATCAAAATACAGCAAACTTAACACTGTACATTTATCATAGTTGTGATATAACGTTTATTACTAGCAATGCACAAAATCAAACTTTAGTCATTTATACTTTATTAAACTTATTATGCAAGTTTAGGAGAATATGGAGAATACAATTCCTCCCTATAAATATCCCTTTTGGGTTGTCATTTTGAGTGCAGCAGTTCTTTGCTCTTTATTATATTCATTGCTGTCTTTACCAAAATATTTTGTAGCATCCAAAGAACTCAAAGCCGGACGTAATGCATATGTTCAAAAGCAATATGACGAAGCAATTAAATCTTACGAATTAGTTTTAATCAAAGTACCTAATTCTAAAGAAGCAAAAATCTCTCTTGCAGAGGTATACTTTGCCAAAGGTCAGGTAACTGATATAGAAAAAGCAGTTTCATACTTGAAAGGAGTCCATCTTAATAAATCCGATCGGGTAAGACTAATTATGAATATGCCTGAAATATATCAACAATATTTTGAAAATATAAGAGAATAATTAAAATGTTTATACCTGGTTGGGTAATTTCATTAGCTACTTTTCCTGGTGTAGTAGTCCATGAAGCTGCACATAGATTATTTTGCGATTTGGCTAAAGTACCTGTATATGAAGTTTGTTATTTTAGAATTGGAAATCCCGCAGGTTATGTTGTACATGGTGAAGTCAATCGCTTGCGAGATGCTTTGTTAATTTCTGCTGGGCCATTAGTTATCAACACCATACTTTGTGCAATATTAACATATCAACAATCACTGGCACTATTTATATTAAAGGAAAGTCCCAGCCACTTTACAACAGTATTTCTAGCGTGGATAGGGTATTCTATCGGAATGCACGCCTTTCCTAGTAATCAAGATGTAAAATGTTTTATGTCTGAATTCAAAAAAATTAGAAAGGGTAAAACTCAAAATATATTATATTTTATTAGCCAGATTTTTGGATTTTTAATCGTAGTTGCTAATTTTCTGAGGGTTGTTTGGTTTGATTTGATTTACGCGGTTGGAGTAAGCATGGTCATACCTTTATTGCTAGGTAATATCTAATATTTAGATTCCCCCACCCATCAATAAGAGACTATTTAGAAAGTAAATCTAAAGGAGACAAGACGACGTAGCATAATTCTAGTCATAACAGCATATATGGCTGCTTCGCTCATTTCGGGAAGACGCTCATAATCTTTGCGCTCGACGATGGTACTGATTAAACCACCCAAATGTTCTTTCCACTACAAGGGCGTTTGGGAAGCACTTGAAATTTTTGTTCGGTACGCCGTATGACTTCAACGTGAGCTTGGATCATCAGCCAAACACATTGTGGTAGCGATCGCGGTTCTAAGTAACGACAGCATCTTTTTTCTCTGATTAAACAGTTAACTCACCAAACTGTTGCATCCATTGCTGGACGACGCTATATTAAAGCCGCTTTATCTGTAGTCTCCTTTTAGAGAATTGGTATAACAGACTACTCGATTTTTGCCTATCTTGCCGATGTGTTTATTTTGGAACCTTTTCGCGGAGTTGGATTGGGTAAGTGGTTGATAGAAACAATTATGTCTCATCCTGAATTGCAGGGATTGCGTCGGTGGTTACTAGCAACCAAAGATGCTTGTGAGTTTTATCGTCAGTTTGGATTTACTGAACTTAACAATCCCAATCGTTTCATGGAGAAGTGGAACCCAAATGTTTATTTAAAAATTAGAGATGAGAGGATATGAGAAAAGCTCAGCCCATGGTTAGGGTTAAGAGCGCTCAAAAAAAAGCCCCTAGTGTAAGCTAGAGGCTGAGATTCTTATTGAGAAGAGAAATGCTGGAGAAGCTTTGCTGTCTAATTTTGACTTAAGGCAGCTTGTGAACCCACAATCAAAAGAAGTAGAATTATTTTTACGACAGTATGTACCTAGATAGAAGAAGACCCCGATTTTGTCGGGGTCAGACTCTACGCAGATGATATTCCACAAATACCAGTTTTTATTTTCCTCCAGAGTAAACAATTACACCCCCATCAAAAGGTACAAACTTTAAATTGTTGCCTGTAGCCAACACTTGTGTTCAAGACGGTCTGTCTTCTTTGTAGAATATGACAGTTGTATGTACTCTGTGGCGGATCGTGATTGAACGTTATACCTTGCCTGAAATGGGCAATCTTTGGACAGAAGCTTATAAGTATAAAACCTGGTTGCAAGTAGAAATCGCTGTTTGTGAAGCCCAAGCTGAGTTAGGTTACATCCCAACTACAGCTGTTGAACAAATTAAGGCAAAGGCAAATTTTGACCCAAAGCGGGTACTGGAAATTGAGGCTGAAGTCCGCCACGATATGATTGCCTTTCTCACAAATGTTAATGAATATGTAGGTGAAGCAGGACGCTACATTCACTTGGGATTGACTAGTTCTGATGTACTGGATACAGCTTTGGCAGTACAGTTAGTTGCAAGTCTGGACATTTTGTTGCAACGCTTGCAAGAGTTGATTGATGCTATTCGTCAAAAAGCCAAAGAGCATCGAAACACGGTTATGATCGGACGTTCCCACGGTGTTCACGCCGAACCCATTACCTTTGGTTTTAAGTTGGCTGGTTGGTTGGCAGAAGTTCTGCGACACCAAGAACGCCTGAAAAATGTCCGCCAAACAATTGCAGTTGGTAAGATTTCTGGTGCGGTAGGAACTTACGCCAATATTGAACCCCGAGTAGAAGCAATTTCTTGTCAAAAACTTGGGCTTCAACCAGATACAGCCTCAACTCAAGTGGTTTCACGCGATCGCCATGCCGATTTTGTGCAACAATTAGCCTTACTAGCGGCATCTATTGAAAGATTTTCGGTAGAAATTCGCAATTTGCAAAGAACAGACGTTTTGGAAGTTGAAGAATTCTTTTCCAAAGGGCAAAAAGGTTCTTCCGCAATGCCTCACAAGCGCAACCCCATCCGTTCGGAACGACTTACAGGAATGGCTCGAATTGTCCGCAGCCATGCTGGAGCAGCATTAGAAAACGTTGCACTGTGGCACGAAAGAGATATTTCTCACAGTTCTGTCGAGCGCGTCATTTTACCCGATGCTTGTATTTTGACCCACTTTATGCTTCATGAGATGACCGACCTAGTGAAAAACCTGTTGGTTTATCCCGAAAACATGGAGCGGAATTTGAACTGCTACGGTGGCGTTGTCTTTAGCCAAAGGGTTCTACTCGCATTGGTAGACAAGGGATTGAGCCGTGAAGACGCTTATGCGATCGTCCAACAAAACGCTCATACTGCATGGAATAAGCCTCAAGGTAATTTCCGCGAATTAATTGCTAACGACTCTCGCGTCACCCAAAAGCTATCAACCGCAGAAATTGAAGCGTGTTTCGATCCCCAAAACCATCTCAGACACCTGGAGGAAGTTTACCAAAGATTGGGGATTTAGGGCTTTGGGACAAGGGGGACAAGAGAGACGAACTCATACCCAAAGCCTAAAAGCCTAAAATCTAATGCCCGTGCTTATTCTGTAATTTCTCGTTCCCAGCCTCTGGCTGGGAATAAGGGAGACAGGTAGCCGATATTGACTTCTCCCCCTCCTCTTTTTTTGATAATTATTTCCTTAAAAAATTTACTTGTTTTTTCCTATCACCAAGGTTGACCCGCTACCTTTTTGATATTTGTGCATTCAGGTCTGTGACAACATCTCTGTGAGAGAAGAAGTAGCACAGAACATTATATTTTGCTATGACTAATAGCAGTGAGTAACTGTAAAACATAAAGTATAAAAACTTAACATTAACAAATTCCAATAAAATGGATCGATCGAGGGATCTTAAAGCTCAAGAAATTGATGTAGTAGAAGCAGGACGCATATACAAATCCATTGGAGCGATTCCTGCTCAGATGTTGCGCTCGAAAATCTATCGAGCTTGGGAGCGATCGCATTTGCTTGGTGCTAACCCCCACGCGCTGCAAGCAGAAAAACTATCAAGTTCAGATACAAAGCATTTAATAGCGGAAAATAGCAATCTCATTCAACTGGCTAGTCCTTACATCCGCATACTCTCACAGGCTGCAGGTAGCGATCGTCATGCAGTCATGTTGGGTGATAACCAAGCGATCGTTTTGAATGTAGTAGGTGATAAGCAGACCGTACATGGATCGGAAGCTTTCCCCGGACCCGGTTCTTTGCTATCAGAAAGTGTAGCCGGCGCTAACGGTATTGGTACGCCACTAGTAGAAGCAGATTATGTAGAAATTATTAGCGCAGAACATTTTATTGAGGGGTTTCATCCATTCACATGCCAAGGGATTCCTCTACGCAATGACAAACAAGGAATTATCGGAGTGCTAAGTATCTCTATGCGTCGTGCAGATGCTGGACAACGGATGAAAGAGATATTGCTGTGTGCATCTCACGGAGTTGAAGCAGACTTATTGATAGCAAACTTAGAAAAAGATATTCGTCGTGTCTTAGAGTCCAATCCCGATGAATATCAGCCACTAGAAGATTTGCGTCAGGATATCATCCAAGCACATCAAGCAGCACGCTTAAAACTTGAAGTTGTTTCCCGGATGATGGCACTTAACCGCTTGGATTATGCAGTACAATTGCTGCGACAGGCTGAACAATCAATTCAACTATTTCGTCGTCGTGCGGAAATTTGGCGCAATCTAGCATCCAATGAAATTGATAGACTCCAACCTGTGTCCATAACGGATAAGATATCCGATTTAATAGACATTCTCTCAACGGAAGCAGGCATCCGTCAGATAGAAATTATAACTGATTGGTACGAAGCGATCGCAGTAGTTGCCGAGCCTAAAAGCCTTTTACGTCATCTGCTGCGTTATTTTCTCCAAGCCTTCGATCGTGCAGGTAAAGGTGGAATAGTAAACGTAGCAGTCCGTGAAATCTCAAATTGTGACTTAGTACAAGTCAGTTTTACAACGACTTCAGTTGTTAATTTCTCTTCACCAACACCAAACTCACAGATTTTTTATCTACCAATTACAAAAATTATATATGAACAATAAGAGTACCAGAAAGGGCAAAGTACTGATTGCAGATGATGACGACGATAGTAGAGCTATGCTCGCGTTTCTCCTTGAGGACGAAGGTTGGGAGGTAAAAGAAGCGAAGAATGGCAAAGAAGCTATAGAAAAAGCAATTAAGGAGCAACCAGATTTATTGATATTAGATAATAGGATGCCAGAATTCACAGGAGATGAAGTGTATAAACAACTCCAGCGAGAAGGTATTAAGCTAACAGTGATATTAGCGACAGCCTACGGCTATTTGGAAGAGCTAGCCTTATCTTTGGGAATTTCTCATTTTATTTCTAAACCATATGACATTCCTAAGTTATTAAAAGTCATAGAATCTGCTTGCGACAGTTCACTAGTGGAGAATGAATAGCTACTGATTCAGAGGACTTACCAGGAATGTGACGAATTTTTTCTGAATGTGGACTGACAAATATAAACCAACCAGCCATATTTGTTCGTATTAAAAAGGTTGCCGCAGCAAATTCCAGTATTTCCTTAGAAATACTGGAATTTGCTGTAAAATCTGTTTGATTATAAACATCAGTAAATACTATGGTGTCAAATTTTGGTTTTTGTGTCAAACTCTAACAAATGGGGGTAAGTCTAAGTGTCTGCCCTTTTAATACATGGTTAAGCGCAATGTAAAAATAACTCTATGATTGACATCCTAGCCGCACTCTCTGCATCTGCGGCGGCAGGAATTAGAATAGCCCTGCCACTGCTTTTTATTGGAATACTTCAAGGTAGCAATCTTTGGTCACACGTGCCAATCTTATCCCAGGTTTCCACACCTTTCTTGCTGTTCTCGCTGACAAGTTGGTCAGTCGTTGAGGTATTTGCCTCAAAAAAACTATTAGGGCAGCGAGTACTACAAGTGTTTCACTTATTACTTGCCCCAGTAGTTGGGGCAATTATGGGGTTAGCCGTTGCTAATGCCACAGCAACACCCAATTGGTTGATTGCTCTTATTGGCGGTTCATTAGCCTTCGTTCTTCAACTGGTTCAAATTGGTTGGTTTTACCGATTGAAAGGCATACCACTATGGGCAGTCTTTATTCAAGATGCTTTATGTATTGCTTTAGTCTTTTTTGCCTTAGATGCTCCCACACACGGTGGATTAATTGCTTTAATTCTTCTATGGTTTGCTGTTCATAGTGCTAAAATTTGGTATCGCTGGTATCGCAAACGCTATCACGAAAGGTAATACCATTTTTCCTTTCTGCCCTCTGCCTTAAAGCGCGTAACCTTCAATAGATTACCAAAATCTGACAAGAACCCATTTTGTTTGCAACTTGGTAGAAGTCAACTGATTGAATGTTGACCTGTTAGGAGCGTTATTCTTCATTGGCCATTTGTTATTAATTTGACTGGACTTACCTTGTAGATTCTTCAACTGCGCCTAGCGCCAACAGAGTTGTTTTCTGAGCCTCAGTCAGACCAGTCACTCCTGTGATGTTCATTCCTTCATAAGGGCGCGGGCTTGTAAGAACTTTCAAGCATTCACCTGTCTCAACATCCCATAACCGGATAGTTCCATCTTGACTGCTGCTTGCAAGAATTGGATTTTTCACTGTAGGAAAGCAGGTGTGACAATGGATGAATGCAACGCCAAAAACCCATCGTGTATGGCCTTTTAGAACTTTCAAACACTCTCCTGTTTCAACATCCCAAATTCTCACAGTACGATCGCCACCTCCACTTGCTAAGAGGCGACTGTTGGGACTGAAAGCTACGCTAAATACTGTATGAGAATGTTCTCTCAAAGTCAACAAACATTCACCTGTTTGGAAATCCCAAATTTTTATCGTTGTATCTTCACTACTACTTGCCAGCATGTGCCCGTTTGGACTAAGAGCCGTTCCCCAAACTCCGTGAGCGTGACCTTGCAAAATTTTAACGCACTCTAGAGTATGCACATCCCAAACTTGGATTGACATATCTTCTCCAGTACTCCCAATTAGGAAATTGCCATCGTGAGTGTAGGACAATGACAAAATCATACTAGTAGAATTGTGCAACACGTGTTGGCATTGCCCGGTTTTGACATCCCAAAATCGAATTGTGCTATCGCTGCTACTGGTTGCTAGTGTTTGCCCATCTGGGCTATAGACAATTGAAATCAACCAGTTCCTGTGACCTCTCAAAATATACAAGCAATCTCCTGTTTGAACATCCCAAATCCTTGCTGTTTGATCGGAACTAGCACTTGCTAAAGTTCGCCCATCGGGACTAAATACTACAGCCCGTACCCAATTAGTATGTCCTTTCAAAGTTTTGAGACAAGTTCCGGTGTTGATATTCCACAGTTTGACACTTTGGTCTTCATTAGCACTTGCAATTATTTGGTTAGTCAGATTTTTAAAAGCAGGTGACACAGCAATGAAGTACATACTGCTACCATATCCTTGAAAAGTTCTAAAACACTGTCCGGTGTTTATATTCCAAAATTTAGTTATTTGATCGTCATCGCAAGCAATTAGAGTAGACTCATCTCTAGCAAAAGTTATTGACCGTATGCTATTGGTGTGTCCTTGAAGCGTTTTTAAACATTCCCCACTTTGAAGATCCCAAAGTCGAATTGTGCGATCGCTACTAGCACTTGCTAACGTTTTGCCATCAGGGCTGCAGGTGACACACCAAACATGGTTTGTATGGCTCTCCAGTATATGCAGACACTCCCCGGTTACCGTATCCCAAATTCTGATAGTACCGTTAGCGCTACCACTAATAACTTTTTTTCCATCTACACTAAAGGCTACAGACCAAATGCTACTCGTGTGTCCGTGTACGATCCTCAAGCATACCCCAGTATTCACATTCCAAAGTTTGACGGTTTGGTCAGTGCTTCCACTGGCTAAAATCTGCCCGTCTCGACTCAAAGCAACACAGCAGAACCAACCTTGATGAGCAAGTAGAGTTTTGAAACATTCTCCTGTTTCAACATCCCAAAGCTTTAACGTTTGATCCATGCTACAAGTTGCAAGGATTGCGCGACCGCTACTAACAGCTTGTTGTTCAGCTAAAGCGATAGACCAAACATAGCCCGCAGGATCGGGGAATACCTGCAAACATTGACCGTTCCGAACATCCCATTGCTTGACGGAGCGATCGTCACTGCTACTGAATAGAGTTTGACCATCAGCACTAAACACAATTGAACGTACCCAACCTATGTGTGCTTCCCAACTTAAATATTGTTGTCCATCTGTTACCTGCCACAGTGAAATTTTGCCCTGACTGTCACCTGTTGCTAATAGATTGCCATCAGGGCTAAGTGCCACTATAAAAGTACAACTGAGATTGACAGTAAAGGTAGATTTGGAAAGATTGGAATCGGTAAAATTTGTTTTATACAAATTTAATCCCTTACAGTCTGCTTGCCAAATTGTAAGCTGAGAAAAATCAAACCCGCTTAAATCTATCTTTAATTGACGGAATAAATTGACAATGTTTCCGCCTACATAACCCGTCTCAATTGGCTTCTGTCCGCGTAACTTCACAACCATTGAAGATAATTGTTTTTTAATCTGCTCTCTACTACCAAATACGGACAATAATTTTTCAATAATAGGATTAAGAATTAATTGAATTTGAATTTCTTTTAAATAATCTTTAGTTGTTGCTTTGATAAGAGCATAAGTTTTCAAGAGTTGCAAAGGCTGGCTTCTAATTTCCCACTCTTGAATTTCTTTCATAACATTTTGAATGAAACGGTTAGTGACAAACTCCATTAAGACTGGTTGTAGTGTAAAGGCAGACATATTACCTGCACTACCTCTAACTATTTCAATCAAAGAGCGTCTCTCTAAAGATTGCAGTGCTTCTAATAATTGAGCAATAGAAATTAGAGAGAGTAAATCTGAATCAATTTCTGCAATTGTAACTGGTTCGCGGTTAATTGCCAACCAATAGATAATTTCTTGCTCTAAATTTGACAACCGCTGGAACTGCTGCTCAAGAAGCTCTTGAATATCACCAAATATAACGGTACCTTGAAGCAGAAAACTAGCAATATTACCATCAAATAAATCTCGAATCGTCGTGGCTACAATTTTCAAAGCTAAAGGATTGCCACCATAAGATTGGACTAAATTATGCCAATCATCCCACGAACCTGTAAAACTTCCTTTACAACGAAGAATTGCTTGTCCTTCTAAAGTTGATAGCCCAGAAAGTGACATGGAACGGACAGGTAATGTTTCACCTTCAAGAATGGCAACTTCCCTGGGTTTTTCTCGACTGGTTAGAATGAGACAACTTTGATGCCGTAATTCCCCAATTCGCTTAAACAGTTCACCATATCCTTCATACTCACTCTTATATTGACCCGTAAGAAGCCCTGATTCGCTACCAGAAAAAATTGCTTCTATATTATCTAGAACGATCAGACAGGAATGTCTTTGTAAATAACTTATTAGCTGAAAAATTTTATCGCCAAGAGACTCAGGTAAATAAGTTTCTTTTCGATAAGAAAGAATTTGAACGAAATTAAATAGCAGTGCTTCAATAGTTGGTGCATTGTGGAGAGAACGCCAAATAACAAACTCAAACCGCTTCTGTAATTGCTCACCTAGCTTTACAGAAAGAGCAGTTTTTCCAATTCCCCCCATTCCCAACAGTGCAACTAACCGACAGTGCTCTTGAACAATCCATTGCTCTAATATTGCCAGTTCTTGAGAACGCCCACAAAAGTTAGAAACATCAATGGCTTCACCCCAATCTTGACAGGAGGGAGATAAGGTGTAATTTTTTACCTTGCTCTGTTGCACCCCTATTTCCGCTTCCACAGTTCGGGAGTTGCATCTTCTTAATACAGAACGAAGGTTATCTTTAGTTACTTTTTCTCCAATCGCTTGCGATAGAATCTTCCACAGACGAAATCCCACTATTTTGATGTAATCGGCATCATAACCCAATTCTTCGGCAATCTCTGGGTACGTTCTGTGGTCCCAACATTGGCGAAAAATCACTTCTTGGAGGTCATTTAAAGACACTGTTCCCAGAAGATTTTCCACAATGACTAACGCTTCTTCAACAGTCATTTGCCAAAAGTAATGCTAACGAAAACTAACGAAAACTAGTAACTTTCTATAACTGCAAAGGCAGAGATGAAAGTTTTACTATGCAATTGGTTGTTGATTCCAAGAGAACAGCAACTCAATCAAAAATCTTCTGTCATCTTATTTTAGAATATGACCACAACCTTACAACGTCGCGAAAGCACTAATGTATGGGAACAGTTTTGCGAGTGGATTACCAGTACTGAAAATCGTTTATACATTGGATGGTTTGGTATACTGATGGTTCCCACTCTACTTTCTGCAACCATCTGCTTCATTATTGCTTTTATCGCTGCACCCCCTGTTGATATTGATGGCATTCGCGAACCTGTTGCAGGTTCTTTGCTCTATGGCAATAACATCATCTCAGCTGCTGTTGTTCCTTCGTCTAACGCAATTGGTTTGCACTTCTACCCCATTTGGGAAGCGGCTTCCTTAGATGAGTGGTTGTATAATGGCGGTCCATACCAGTTAGTGATTTTCCACTTCCTCATTGGCGTATTCTGTTATTTGGGACGTGAGTGGGAATTATCGTATCGTTTGGGAATGCGTCCTTGGATTTGTGTAGCATTCAGCGCACCAGTCGCCGCCGCAACCGCCGTGTTCTTAATCTATCCGATTGGACAAGGTTCATTCTCTGATGGTATGCCTTTAGGAATCAGTGGAACTTTCAACTTTATGTTGGTGTTCCAAGCAGAACACAACATCCTCATGCATCCCTTCCATCAATTAGGAGTTGTAGGTGTTTTTGGAGGTGCTTTTGCCTCTGCCATGCACGGTTCTTTTGTAACCTCTGCCCTCATTCGAGAAACAACTGAGATTGAGTCTGCCAATAACGGTTACAAATTTGGGCAAGAGCATGAAACTTACAATATTATGGCAGTTCATGCTTACTACGGGCGCTTGATTTTTCAATATGTTTCTTGGAGAAACAGCCGAGGTTTGCACTTCTTCTTAGGTGCTTTACCCGTAATTGGTATCTGGTTCACTGCGCTAGGTATTAGTACCATGGCATTTAACCTCAACGGTTTCAACTTCAACCAGTCCGTAATTGATGCTCAAGGTCGTGTAATTAGTACGTGGGCAGACATCCTAAATCGTGCCAACCTAGGTATGGAAGTGATGCACGAACGCAACGCTCACAACTTTCCCCTCGATTTAGCTGCCTTTGATGTTACACCTGTAGCTTTACAAACTCCCGTTATCAAAGGCTAAGCTTATCAAGATTTAGATTTTGGTCTGCTGTTATGAGTGCTTAACAAAATGCGATGACTCGCAAACGCCCCATTTCTGGGGCGCTTTTTTATTAGCCATCAGCCATTAGCCCTTCGGGTATCTCCTTACGGAGACGCTTCGCGTTGCGAAGCTATGCCCGCAGGGCTATACGCCAGTCGCCAGGGCGCGGGAAACCCGCCTGCAGCGCTGGTCTCACCATTAGCCATTAGCCATTAGCCATTAGCCATTAGCTACAACAATCCAATCATATGTAGCAAACCGTGACCTGTAATTAACTCAATAATCAACGCAATGAAGCCCAGCATAGCAATACGACCATTCCAAACTTCTGCGCTGGTAGTCATCCCCCATTCCCAACGCTCTGGTGGGTAAATTCTCACCTTCTTCTTCATTTGAGCGACTTGGGAAAGCTTAAAGCTGGGTGCTTTCAATGCTTCAATGACTAAGTCGGCTAGTGCTTTCACAAAAACGGGATGCGTGTTCAGCGCTGGTACGCGTCGGAAGTTGTGAATCCCTACTTCTTCTGCAAGTTCTCTATATTCGATATCAATTTCTTGCAGTGTTTCAATATGTTCTGAAACAAAACTGATTGGCACAACGACTAAATCTTTGACACCTTTTGCTCCTAGTTCTTGTATGGCGTCTTCCGTATATGGCTGGAGCCATTCTACCGGACCTACACGACTTTGGTAAGCCAAAATATGGGGATTGGGTCGATTGAGGGTTTGCATAATCAGGCGCGTGCATTCTTCAATTTCTTGTTGATAGGGATCGCCTGCTTCTTCAACGTAGCTTTTGGGAACGCCGTGAGCGCTAAAAAAGATATGAACTTCATCACGATTGGGAAGTTGGTCTAGTTCTTGGGCTATCAAGTCAGCCATTGCACGAAGATAACCCGGTTGTTTGTACCAAGAGGGAATAACGGTGTAATCGATCTGTTGCAGCTGTGGGTCTTCTTGCCACAATCGTTCTAAAAGTCGGAAACTCGAACCACTCGTACTAATGGAAAACTGGGGATACAGAGGTAAAATAACGAGGTGTTCTACCTTGTCTTGAGTAATTTTGGCGATCGCTTCTTCAGTATAAGGATGCCAGTAACGCATACCAACGTAAATATTGGCTTCTTGTCCTTGGGAGGACAATTGTTCTTTTAAGGCGTCCCCTTGCGCTTCAGTGACGCGCCGCAAGGGTGAACCGCCTCCAATTTGCTTGTAGTTCTCTTGAGATTTTTGAGTGCGTCGTGAGGCAATAAACCAAGCTAGAGGTTTTTGCAACCAGGAGAATGGCAGGCGAATAATTTCTGGATCTGAAAACAGGTTATAGAGAAATGGCCCTACATCCTCTAATTTATCTGGACCACCAAGATTAAGAAGCAAGACGCCCACGCGACCCATAGCAGTTACTATCCCCAATTTTTTCAGCTTTTTTACTAATGTTAACAATATATCTCGATTACTTATATAATATGAACGATAATTAAAGCTAGCTGTAGCAAGAATTTTGAGAGTTCCTTTACTATGTGGTCTCGTTTGCAAGCCAAGGCTTGTGAATATATTTCTTAGCGAGCGGCGAAACTTTGCAGAGTCAGCACCCCGACCTAAAGGACGGGGCTTCATGCCTCTCCTTGAGGGATAACTGACCAGCTTAAGTACCTTGAGTACTACATGAATTCCTGGGCGGAGCCCAGGAACGAGACAGCCCTAATTGCTGTTTGCTGGATTTTCCAGAGGTGTTACTGTTACAGCAGGAGAAGGGACTGCTTCTACAGATGATGTTGTCGGTGCTACATCAGGAGTCAGTATTGGAGAGAAAGTTGGTGTAGGTGTTGGTTCTTCCGTTGGAGGATTTTCAACTGATGGAGATGGCGAAAATGTAGGTGTTGGTTCTTCTATTGGGGTTGGAGTTGGGTCGAGTTCTGGTTGTTGGGTTGCTGAAACCGATGGTTCCGGTACGGGCGGCTGTCTTGGTGTAGGTGGTGTATCAACTTGTGGTTTCCGACGTTTGAGAAATTCTGGTTTTTGCTGGTCAAAGTTTGGTGCGAGTGGTGGATTGATTATGGGTTTGTGTTCGGGGAAGGTTAACTGATTCTTAGTTCTAGGCACTGAATTGATGGTTTCTGGTAAAGGAGTTTTAGCGGTATTAGGTTGAGATTTGGGAGTAAATGATGGGGTATTTGCTGGTGTAGGTTCAGTGTTTTGCACTGGAGAATGTGTAAAACGCTGCCAGTTAGACAAAGTCAAAAATCCTACTGAAGCTAAAATTCCAGCAGTGATGACTCTAGTGGGCGAAAGTAAAGAAGTACTTGGGTATAAGCTTTTATTTGAGGATGAAGAATTGTCAGAAACAAGATTCAGTCGAGTGACTACTTGCTGTGAGGGTAATTGCAGCCTAGTTTGCTCGCTTGTTTCTGCGTTATCGCCCCAATTTGTCTGTTGGTTTTCCTCTGAAGATGATGGGAAGGAAGCATTTTTGAGGAAATTTAAATTGTGGGAAGTGGCTGTCACTCCTGTAGTATCACCTAACAATTCTCGTAATTGTACTGCTTTTGTTAAGTACTTTTTAGCTGTGCTGTTTTCTTCCAAACAAAGAGCGCGAATTCCTAATTGATGTAAAGCCCACGCTTCATCAACGCGGGATTTTTCTGCTTGAGATGCTTGTAGTCCCCTTTGCAGGACTTGCTCCCACAAACGCCATCGCCTGCTTAAAGCCAGTGAACTTTCGATTGCTCTAACCAAGCGCAGTATATCTTGCCAGCGACTGTTTCTTACAGCAACTTCTAAAATCTGTACGGTGGCATCAATTTCTTCTAACAAATAATTGGGTTGCTTCTGATATTTTTCCGCGAATTTCACAAAATATGCTATTGCCTTTTCTCGTATCGTTGTTAACCTCCACTCTGGCGGTAAAACTTCAACTATTGCCTGAATTATTTGGTATCGAGAATTCTGCAACTTTACTAGGTTTCTACGCTGTAGTGTTTCTAGTAACTGGTCAACTTTATGAATTTGCGCGATCGCCTGGATTTGCTCTTTACCCAGCCCAATTCTTCCCATCACTAGCAATAATTCTAGAATGGTTTGGTGTGGTTTTGATAGTGATGCTACAGTTTGTTGAATTAAAGAAGAAACAGGTTCAGTAGATGGCAGTTGGCTCACTATTTCAGCTATCGAACGCCCTTCTTCTACTATATTGGCAACTGCTACTTGTATGTGTACGGGATGCCCATTTAGAAGAGTACAGAGTGATTTTGCAGCAGGCATTTCTTCCCTAGTTAGAGAACGTCCCATTTCTTTTTCTACTAAAGAAATAGAATCAATAATTGATAAATTGGGAAGGAGTAGAGAACGCCCCTTTTTTGGAAAACGTTTTCTTGATGAAGCGATTAAGAATGTTAAATTGCTTGGAAAACCGATCAACTCTTGCAATTCTTCTTGTATGAGTTCATCATCGTCATCTAACACTATTAAAGCTTTTTTGTCCTTAATTTGTTCCTTAATTTGACCATCGGTTGGTTTGTAAGGAATATGGCTTTGATAATACGCTTCCCAAATAATTTGTAATAAATCACTTACATATGGGTGAGCAAGAGATAGTTTAATAACACCATCCGGAAAAAGAGACATAGATTGTATGTCATGTGCTAAGCAACTCAAAAGAGCAGTTTTACCAAAACCAGCAGAACCGTACAGTTCTACTGATTGACCAACTCCAAGGGCTGCGATCGCTTCTGTTACCAATTCTTGACAACCTAACAGGTCATCAACAGAATCTTCTTGTACCAAAACTGGTGCGGGGCGCGAAAGCTTTGTTGGTTGTTCTGCATCGGTTGCTGTATTTGCCATAGCACCATGGCTCGAACCAATTTTGATAACGTAATTGCCAACAGCCAGTTGACCAATCGTTTCCCCTTGGAAGTTGGCTATGATACTTTTTTGAGGCATAAGGTTTTCTTCCAGCTTTATTTAAGCTCTTTTCCCTATTTACGTGGTAATACCGCCGTCACCCATACGAGTTTTACAAATTTTTCTCGATTTGCCAACCTTTGAGTATTTATACTCAGCAGAAAGTGTTGCCATACAAGGCTGACTCTCTAGCGTCAGTTTTACACCAGCCTAACCCTCCGCACGTGAAAGGGGAGGGAACTGAAAATCGGATCTTCCCCAATACTGCTCGGTTAAAGAAATTATCGCGGGAGACAAGCAGGGGATGCACCTTTGTGCAGGGGAGGAAAAAACGGCAAAACCCGACAAGTATTGAGATCTTCCCCAATACATTGGTGGGATTAAAGAGGTCAATCTCACTTGTGTATACACCGTAGCTTCTTCAAGGAGAGGTCTGTCGAACTTACGTTATCTTAATACAATAAGCAAATTCAATGTCTGAAACTTATGATTTTTTGGGGGTTATCTTTCAATGTTTAGCGACTAACCAACAACCACTAACGACTAATCATTAAATTTCCGTTGTAACTGTTTTAAAGTTTGATACATATCTGGTAAGCGATTCAAAATAGCTGACACCTTCAAATATCTTTTATAAGGTATGGCAGGTGCGCCAGAAACAATTTCTCCGGGAGCAACATCATTATGGACGCCTGCTTGTGCAGATGCGATAGACCGATCGCCCATCTTAACTTGATTGCTCACTCCAGCTTGACCGGCTAAAATAACACCCTTGCCAAGTTTAGCACCTCCCGCCATTGCAGACTGACCTGCAAGAGCACAACCAGGACCTATTTGGCAACCATGACCTACTTGGACTAAATTATCAATCTTTGTGTTGCGACCTACCCGTGTTTCTCCTACCGCAGGGCGATCGATGGCACTGTTACATCCCACTTCTACACCATCTTCCAAAACAGTACAGCCCGATTGCTCCATTTTTACCCACCCTTTAGCAGTAGGAACAAAACCAAAGCCTTCAGCACCAATGACAGTACCACTGTGAATCACACAATCTGCACCAATACGAGTGCGTTCGTGAATCGTACAGTTGGCGTGTAAAGTTGTGCGATCGCCTATCTTAGAATTTGGATAAATCACGACATTAGGATGGATGCAAACTCCATCACCAATTTCTACCTCCGGCTGAATGACAACATGAGCACCAATGTAAACATTCTGGCCTACTTTAGCAGTCGGGTGAATAACAGCAGTGGGATGAATTTCTGAAACCGGACGCCAAGGTTGGTAAAACAGTGTAATGACATTAGCAAATGCAAGCCGTGGTTCCGGTACTGCAATCCAAACAATACCTCGCTCTTGTGCTTGTGCTTGCAACACTTCATTTTTAGGCAAAATTAAAGCACCAGCGTTTGTTTTCCCAACCCAAGAGGCAAATTTTTCTCCTTCTATGTAGCTCAGATTAAGAGCTGTTGCTTCATCAACAGATGCCAACCCTGTGATTTCCGGATCGAGGTTTGTGTTAAAAATTAGGCTATTAGAAGCAGCAATATCACCAAGTTTTTGTATAATTTCGCTAAATTTCATTGTAAATAAGTTGTTATCGAGATGGATGAAAAAAGGCATGGGGCATTAGGATATGAAGCATTGGGCAAGAGTTATTCTCCCTTGTCTCCTTTGTCTCCCTTGTCCCCTTATCCCCATTACCTACTCTTTCAGCAATAAATAATATAACGTGCCGTTACCGCCTGTTACACCAGCGCGATCGCCTGCAATCTTACCAGTACCCATAAAATAATCCACCCGTCCCGGACCTTTGATTGCACTTCCCGTATCTTGGTCGAGCACGTAACGGTTGACAGTACGGTAAGTCAAGCGTTCGTTTTCACTGAGATATGGAAAGTTAGCATTAATGAGAGCTAACGCTCCTGGTGGCATAAGAGATTTATCAGTCGCAATAGAACGTTCTGCTGTGACTGGTACGCGAATGCTTCCCCTGGCTTGTTCACCGTTCGTTTCTTTAAAGAAAATAAACCGTTCCCAGCGTGGAAGGTAAACATTCATTGCATTGGGATTTTGCTTGAAATATTTAATCATGACTGGCATTGTTAAACCCTTTGCAGGGAGTTTGCCATCTTTGATAAGTTCTCCTCCGATACTTGTCCAGGGATAATCTGTTGCGCCTGCGTAACCAACAGATGTCACAGAACCATCAGTTAAGTTTAGTTGGGCAGAACCTTGGATATGAATCAAGTATGCATCCAAGCGATCGCGAAACCAAAATAATTCCAAACCACGCAATCGGCTTTGATTGCCTAACAAACCATTTTTGCCTTCCAACTGAACTCGTTTTGGGTGTGGTTTTGCCCACTGCTTGAAATTGGCTGGCAAAGCATAAATTGGATACTTATAGACAGATGTGCGAGTTCGACTGGCAGAATAAACTGGTTGATAGTAGGCAGTAAACTTAACAGTTCCATTCCCATCGTTCCCAACAGACTGGTAGAAAGTAAACTCCCGACTCACAGCCGCTTGTAGATCTGCAGGTGATTTAGCACTGACAACAAGCTCGCGGAAGCGCACCAAACTCCTACGAACGCGGTCGAGAGTAAACTCTCTAATGGGATAGTTCTGGTATGCTGCAATAGCTTCTTTAGTTGCTAGATAACGCAAGCTGTTATCTATTGATGTTAACAGCGCTTTCCAATCACCCTGTCTGCCGTCTCCACTCCAAATTTGTTCGTCATAACCCAAACATCTAGAGGTTGAGGTACAGTCAACAACAGGCTCAATGGGTACTAACGGTTGAAGTTCTTCGGGTTGGCTTGGTTGTGGTGACCAAGTCTCAGGTCGATTTTGTGTTGGATAAGGGGGGTAACCGGGAACCTGAGCAAAAACTGAGAATACTGGAGCGATCGAAGCCATTCCCAGACATAAAGAAACTAAAGCAAGCTTTCTTTTCATGATCTACGCAAATCTTTCCACACTAGAACTAAAAACGGGTTCCACTCGGATCGCAAGAATCTGAGCAGGACGCACTACCATATATTCACCTTGAATATTTTTAATCGGTACGCTAATAAAGTCATTAGAAGCACTTTTGGGCATAAGCTCGCCACTATACCATTTTTGAAAATCTTGAATAGTGGGAAAACGTACTTCTTCTCGATGTCCACCTTCGATAAGTAGGTGTACTGCGTACTCATTCGCTGTTCTGGGCATAATTTTAAACCATATTGAAAAACATCCAACCCATTGTCAACCACGCACCCCCAGAATGGGAAGGGGAAATACCCTGACATCAAGGCAAAGGAAATCGGGGAGCACAGAGTAAGAAAAACATTTCCTCCTCCTGTTCCTTGTTCCCAGTTGTCGCCTATGACGGTGAGTGAGTTGTCAACAGTTCCCGGTGTTGGGTAAAGGGATTAGACATTCAGCCAAAGTTTTTCCCATGTCCCCTTTGTCGTCCTTGTCCTGTGGCGTGGATTTAGGGGGATTTAACACGCGTGAAAACACGCCCTTGTCCCCACTCCCGAAACCCTTATTAATAGAATCAATAACCATTTCTTCCATTTTCTTAATGTTACTTTGCTTAATCAAGTAAAGTTTAGTTGCGAATTAAACTTCTCTAATTTTAAGGTGTTAATTTAGTAATTGAAGCAACAAAGCTTCCCTGGCAGATTAAACAGCTAGTGTGTAAAGTTAAGACGTAGAAAAAGAGGTAAAAGCGCTGTTAATTTCACATCTGTCTCGTCAAAAAGCAATAACACCCAAACCTAAAGGTGATATTTCCTCAAGTGGTGAGCAACAGGGGGCGCTGTAACTGTTGAATCCTCTCTTTTGTAAAGAGTTGATACATTCAGTACATCCCTAGCTAAAATGAACAAAGAGAGGAAGTCACTCATCTGTAGAGGCTTGGGTGTTATTGTTTTTCAAGTAACACCCAGTGTAAGCTTGTACAAACTCCAAATAGCATGGGACAGTTGAAATAGCGTTTTATGTCAATTATTGCTCTAAGAGCATGGTACTTGGAAAACTATGAGCCGATTCACGAACTGGAAAAACGTCCACCCGATCTGCGGCTCAGTAAAAGAAGCCTTTTAAAAACAGGATTAAGAGCAGATTTTTTAGAAGATATTGAACAAGTGAAAAGCTCAACTTGGTTTGGGCGCTATTTAGAAGGAGAAAATATTGAATTTTATATAGAAGGTAGTGGTGGTTATTGCTTGGCAAATATTGACTTGATAAGTCATGAAATGTATTTGACAAAGCAAGTTTTATTAGCACAGTTAGACCCCACCATTTTTTTATGCCACCAAATTGAATATCCTGAGGCGAGTGAAGCTTTACGAGAAGCAGTGTTTCAAAGCTTGGAGATTTTGAATTTGCGATCGCGCGTTCCACTATCGTTTGTTGAGTCTTACCGCCCTAAAGATGCTCCTTTAAGGCTGAGCTCTACAATGATGCGGAAAATTCGCAAAAGTTTGTTATTTATTGCCGATACCACACCTATTGTCAGCCTCGATGAGCAGCACAACCCTCAACTGCTACCCAGTCCAAACGTCTGTGTTGAAATTGGTTATGCCCTTCAATGTAAAAGAGCGGAGCAAATTTTACTAGCACAAATGCAGCGTCCTGAATTGCAAGGACAGTTTCCGTTTGATTTACAAAAGGGACAAATCTTGCAATTTCAAGACAGGGAAGAAATCAGTAAAATTCTACCGCAAGCAATAGAAAATCAACTTGTTAGATTTAAATTGTTTGTTTAATGCGGTGAGTACAATAGATTCAGAAGGCAACTGCTGTCTTCCACCTGACGCCAAATTTCGCCGCTCGATCCTAATAAGGCTATGGATTTTGAACCTCAACCTACGACCCAAACTGCTTCCGAGAAAGTTCCATTTGCGGAACCACCTATAACCCGCAAGCCATTAGAAGTGTTGCGGGACACAGAGGCTCTGTTGCGCCGTCCCGCTGTAGCGGCGATCGTACCGCTATTACCGTCTAAGATAGCTAGGAATGTGGAAACAGTTTCATCTGTTGCAGAAGAGTCTTTAAGGGAGGTGGCAAAAATTGACTTAGAGACGATCGGCGATGTTGAACTGCGATCGCCTCGTATTAAAGTTGGATTGAGTTTTGTGGGATTTGGAGCGCTGATGACAGTTGTGCTGCTGCTTTACTTGAACACGCTCCATCCTGAATTAAACGCCGTTCAGCAAATAGCAAAGTATTGGTATCAGTATGTTTGGTTTGTCTGCTTGGGTGTAGCAGGGCTGTTCATTCTTGGTCGAGAAGCAATGCGTCCCAACTGAAGGATGAAGAAGGTTGAAATACTCTTATAAAGAGTGTCTTAATCCCCCTTTTTAATTGGGCTTTAAAAGCGTCTTAGCCCTGCTATTTTTTTCATACTTCATCCTTTATCCTTTTTTATCTCTCCTTCAAATGGATGAACTCCTATTTCTGGATAATTGTCATTTCTAGGACCAAATACTCTCACAGCTGCATCAACAATATATCGAGTGACTTGTTGAGTACCTGCTGCAATTGATTGAATCATTGCGCGGACTTTATTAGCGATTACCATAGTTCTCTCCTACACTGAAAAGCTTTTTGTCTGTGTCATTCACTAGGAAGGAAAATCAAAAAAATAGATAAAAAATGAGAAGATATTTTTCTGCGAATAAGATGTGGTAGCTTTACTTGAACTACAATTTCAATGTAAGAAAAAAATTTGAGGAAATTGTGAAGATAAAGAGGTAAACTGAGAATTGAGTGTAAAGAATAATAACGATGCCACTCCTAAGATTGAATGACAGTGCCATACATCAAGTGTTGACCCATGCAAAAGTCATTGCTGTAGTGGGTCATTCAGATAAACCATATCGTACTAGCTATCAAATTGCTCAATTTATGCGGAATGTGGGTTACACTGTTTATCCCGTGAACCCACAAGTTCAAGAAATTGACTCTCAGCCCAGTTATCCTTCTCTCAAAACAATTCCAGAGCCAGTAGATATCGTCAACGTCTTCCGGCGTTCTGAGTACTTGAGTGAAATCGTTAATGAAGCAATAGACATTAATGCTAAAACTATTTGGGCGCAATTGGGTGTTGCTGATGAGGTAGCAGCACAAAAAGCATTGAATGCGGGACTGAATGTGGTGATGGATTCTTGTATAAAAGTTGAGTATTTACGTTTGGGAATTAGATAAATCGCAAGGCACTTTATGTAGCAATTCCCGTTTTGTTGACGCAATCTAAGAAATAATTAACCGCAGATGAACGCAGATCTATCTGTACCTTAGCAGATTAGGAAACGCTATATTTTGCGATCGCAACCACTATAAGTTGCTTAGTGGGGGTTATTTTGATTTTCGTGGCGATTTAGGCGGTGTTCGGTGTGCGCCAAAATATTTCTCACTGCGATAGCGCAGCCATACACGCAACACTTGCGGAATTTGCTCTTTTTCTTCCTTGGTTAGAGTGTTGTACAGGGCGAGAGCGCGATCGCGTTCACCCCTACAGGCGGCGTTGTTATGAGCATCCCAATAGCTGCGGGCTACCCGAATCCTCCGACAGACTTCCTTAATCAGTGCTTCTCCACTTAGTGGAGCCTCCTGCTTTGCCATAATTCAGATACTGTGCAATATTCTGATACAATCCTAGCAACTTAAATGTAAATTTGATTTTGGCTAAGTTAAGTATCATTGCTGTTTCATTTGTTCTGCTATACACTGTGCGTCCAGAGCTAATATAATTTTATTCTTTTTTTAGAGATTTCGTTCAGTAATTCCCGTTTGTGACAGTTGGGGTGCGGAATGGGGGATAAAAGAGCGATAGAAACCCTAGAGCTTAGCAAGGTATTTCTTCTCTCAAAATCTAGAGCAACCAACCTAGGGCTTCAGCAATTTGTCCGGCTAATTCTAAAGGATTAAAAGGTTTCGCGATCGCAGTTTTTATACCCATTTGAGCGTAGCGACGGCGATCGGATGCCTGAATTTTTGCCGTTAGCAATATCACGGGAATAGCTTTTGTTGTCGGATTTTCTTGTAACTTCTCAAAAGTTGTTGGACCATCCATATCAGGCATCATCACATCTAGCAAGATAGCATCGGGTTGGAAATCTTCAGCTTTACTAATCCCTTCCTTCCCAGAACCAGCTGTCACGACGTCCCACCCAGCTACCGTTTCCAAACAAATTTTGGTAACTTCTTGAATGTATTCTTCATTGTCAACTACCAAAATTCGCTTTGTTGCCATGGTTTTTATCCTCGCTCCTTCATAATTCATCAGAAGTCATGCGTTGAAGCAAATCCATCACCCTTTGCTCAAACTCTAGTGCTGTCACCCGCCCTTTTTCCAAAATTTCAGTATGACCCAAATTGAGACGTTGTCTCTCGGAATCATCGAGCTCTTTTGCAGAATATACCATTAAAGGGATCTTATAGAGACGGCTGTGCTGTTTCAACCACTCTACAACTGTAAACCCATCACCCTCTGGCAGAACCAAATCGAGAACTAACAAATCAGGATTAATTTCTTGGCTCAGACGAATGGCTTCTTTCCCAGTTTTTGCAAGATAGGTGTCAATATTATGCTGCTCTAACAAAGTCACGAGCACTTCTGCCAAATTGCTATCATCCTCGACAAGCAAAACACATACTCGTCTGGAAGTTTTCATCAGTGCTTGCTTGAGAGACTCAAAAAGCGATGTTTCCTCCAATGGTTTGCTCACCCAATCAACAAAATCCGTGCTGGGTTTGTGTTTTTTAGTAGGCGTGCAAACACTGCAAATTACGATAGGAATGTCCTGAGTTTCGGGTTGTTCCTTTAACGCTGCTATCACTTCCCAACCATTCATCCCCGGCATCAGCAAATCTAGTAAAATAACATCCGGACGTTCTGTAGATGCAGCTGCGATCGCCGCTTCTCCAGAACCGACGGTAATGACACGATAACGCCCGTTCTCTAAAAGCTTCTGGATTTGGTTGCGAATTTCCACTTCATCATCGCATACAAGTACCAACGGTATATGGAGAGACGGTGATATGGAGACTGGAGAACTTGAAGACACGGGGAGAGTGAAATAGAAAGAACTACCCTTACCCAGGGTACTTTCCACCCAAATACGCCCGCTATGCTGTTGTACTATGCTCCGACAAATTGCCAAACCCAAACCAGTTCCTTCATGATTGCGAGAATCTGAGGAATCAACTTGCTGGAAGCGCTCAAAAATACTGTCAAGTTTATCGGATGGAATACCCCGTCCCGTATCCCGAACTGTAAATAAAATTTGAGGAGATGAGGGAGAGGCGAGAGAAGAGGGAGACAAAATTCCTCCATCGGTTATTTCCGCACTTAGCCAAACCGTAGAACCAGGAGTAGAAAATTTAATGGCATTACTGAGCAAATTAGTTAAAGTTTGAACAATCCGATCTAAATCTGCCCATACATTCTGGTTGATGCTGGAAATTGATAGCGTCACTCCGGCTTTGTCAGCAAGGGGCTGTATGATATTGACTGCTTCTTTTATCAATTCGGAAACGTTACAAGTTTGTTTTTCCATCTTGACTTTGCCAGATTCAATGCGCTCAATATCCAGAACGTCATTGATTAACCTTACCAATCGTTCGGTACTGTCAACCGCAATTTGTAGCAAGCGTTTTCCTTGTTCTGAGTCTGGCTTAATGAGATTGCTGGCTAACATTCCTAAAGAGCCATGAATGGAAGTTAAGGGTGTGCGGAGTTCATGACTGACTACAGAAACAAACTCATTTTTCATCTTTTCTACTTGCTTGCGATCGCTAACATCCTGCAAGTAGACCGTGTATATCGTCTCATCTTTAAGCATTAACTTAGAGATAGAAGCCTCAGCAGGAAACTCCGAACCATCTTTGCGACGACCGTAAATCTCGCGGCGTTCGCCCATTCTGCGAGACACTTTCACCGACCTGCCAAAATCAGAAACGTATTGAGAGTGTACATCAGTATACCGTCTTGGCAACAGTATATCTAAGGATTGCCCCAAGGCTTCCTCAGCAGAATAACCAAAAATTTTCTCAGCCCCCTGGTTGAATAAAGTTATGCGTTGATTCCCATCAATACAAATAATGGCATCATCTGCAATGGACACAATCCCTGAAAATCGAGTTTGAGAGTTTCGCAATTCTTCTTGTGTCCGGTGACGTTCATTAAGTTCTGACTGGAGTTGTTCGTTAGCTCGCATCAGTTCAGCAGTACGTTCTGCGACTCTCAATTCCAATTCATCCTTAGCTTTTCGTAAAACTTCTTCTGAATTTTGCCTTTCAATTGCTGCAGACAAAACATTAGCTATAGATTGTACAAAATGAATGTCATCTTGAGTAAAAGTTTGTTTTGTGCGGGCATATGCTCCTATGACACCATAAAAACCATTGCGTTTGGTTATTGGTACGCTCAAACCACTAATAATTCCATGCTCTTGCAATAAAAAAGAACTGCTAAAGCGAGTTTCTGTTGGCAAATCTTCAACAATCACGGGCTGTTGAACAAGCAGGGTGTAACCAGCAATAGAATTTTCAGGGCTGATAATAGTCTGTTCTATAAGTTCTTGATTCCAACCCACTCCCGCACGCAAAACCATTACATTTTCTTCTGGAAGGAGTTCTAATATTTTGCAGTACTCAACTTCTAAATTTTCCACAATTAAATCAACTGCTTCTTTCATCAAGCTAGAAAGGTCTGTACCAGAAAGAGCCGATTGACCTAACTGAGCCACTGTTGCTTGTTGTTTAACGCGAGTTTGCAAGCTTTTTTGAAATGTATCATTGCTGAGAGCAACAGGTTTGCTAGCTTGCGTTTCGGCAATTTTCTGCCGCAATTTTCTTCTTTCTAAACGGTTGATAATCCGTGTCACAAGTTCCGGTCCAACAATCGGTTTGCTGACAAAATCATCTGCACCTACAGAAAAGACTTGATTGACAATATTGGCATCATTGTGAACTGTTAGAAATAGTATTGGTAACTCACTCCAGTGGGGATCGTTACGGACAACTTTACAAATTTCAATACCATTAATTTCTGGAATTTCTACATCTAGTATGAGTAGATCTGGTTTGACCTCTTCTAAAGTTTTCCAAAAGCTTTGGGGGTCTTCTAAATAAGTCACTTTAATTCCCCAAGGGCTGAGTAAGTTTTGCAACACTGCACCTATTTTGGGATCGTCATCAACAGCTAAAATATGTGCCTCTACATGCGATACATCTAGCAAAACTTGTTTGACTGCTTCTAAAATTTGTGCGATCGCCATGGGCTTTTGTAAAAAATGCCCTCCACTACGAGCCACTTGCAAGCGATTGGTAAAATCACTTTTTTCTGTGAAAACTATGGCTGGTACTGGCGGTTGGCGTTGGCTTAATTCTGCTAATAAACTAAAGCTATCTTCATGATTTGGAAAAACATCAAGGTCAATCAACACAACGTTGGGATTTTCTCGATAGAGACAACTTCTTGCTGCCTCTATACTAGTAGCAATTTTGACTCTCAATTCCCAACTTCCAGCTTCTTGTTCGATTTGTTCGGCTAATGTCCCCTGCTGTGTTGTTTGTTGGTCTTTGTTACTTGCAATTGCAAGCAACAAAGGATGTTCAGCCATTTGGGGTTGTAACGATAAAGCCCAAGTCTCGTGACAATCTTGCTCTATCTCCTGACGCAATTGCCCAACTAAACTGGCAAATTCAGATTTTTCAGCTACAGTCAATGCTTGATTTGCTTTCAGAATACGCTCAATTTTTCTGGCGATTTGGGAACCCAAAGAAAAGCCAAAAGTCCCCAAGGAACCAGCAAGTGTATGAGCTTCTTTTTGAGCCTCTTTCCGAAGTTTTTGATTTAAAGTTTTTTGAGTGGAAATGCTAGCAGCAGCATGCTCGAGAACGGCGACTTGTTCATCAACCCGTCCTTTAAATCGGTTCCATACAGCAGCAACCCCCTGAAGAGTTTGCTGTTGTATAGTTTTTTCTTTAGGCAAAGATAATACAGAATCTTCTGCCCTGCGGTCGTGCTCCTCATCTTCTTGTTTGACTTCCGCCTGCTGCCTGAGACGATAACCAATACCATAAACTGTTTCTATCAAATCCCCCGGTGCGCCTGCACTTTTGAGTTTCTGTCGCAAACCTTTAATATGAGTGCGAACAGCTTCTTCACCCGGAGTATCTTCATAGGACCAAAGATGTTCCAAAATCATGCCACAGCTAAATACGCGACGGTTATTACGCATAAAAAGCTCTAACAGTCCATACTCCTTAGGAGTTAATGAAAGATGCTCTTCTCCATACGTAACTTCACAGCTTATGGGATCGAGACGCAACTGACCGCTTGCTAAAACGGGCTGTGATGCTACACCCCCCCGACGCAAAAGCGCTCGTATCCTAGCAACTAATTCTTCTTCATCAAAGGGTTTGACAAGATAATCATCTGCTCCTGCGTCTAACCCGATAGCTTTCTCGTGACTGCTATCGCATCCTGTTAATAATAAAATCGGCATTCGCAAGCCTTTAGACCGTATCTGACGGCAAAGGCTGATACCATCTATTTTTGGTAAAATAACATCTAAAAGTATTAAATCATAATCAAAAGTCTCAATCAAATCCCAAGCTGCTTGTCCATCAGAAGCAACCTCAACTACATAGTTCTGATTATTGAGAACGGCAGCTAGAGCATGGGCAACAAGTTGGTCATCCTCTACTACTAAAATTTTCATTGGTGAATAAAAACTTGATATATAGTATCCGCTCAATAGCGGGCAATTTCCGAATTTTAAATCGAGCCGGGGATAATATCTCCGGCTTTTTATAAAGGGTAACATAATACATCAGTTGGCTTGTGGTATTTGCAAAGCTTGAAGATTTTTCTTGCCTTTTGAGGAGCGTTTGTGACATACTTGATTTAAAATACGGTAAATCGATAAGTTTAGTGATATTTTATGAAAGGGGCTGCCAGTTCTCCAATTCCCGTAAGTTGGGGTGCGGAGCAAACAGACCCATTAACAGTTATGGAATAAAGGTGACAGTTGTTTAACCATAGGGGTGATAGGGATTCACAATGCTAAAAGACGCTCGAGGACTTGAAGTGACAACAGATTCTCAAGAAACGATCGCAGCTATTAATCGTTTCATCGAACAAGCCCTTGGTTATGGAAAGGATGCTGAAGCTTGTCTTTTAGAGGGAATTGCCGCAGATCCAACTTGTGCCACAATTCATGCATATGCGGCTGCTCATTACCTCTCTCAAGAAAACGCTGTAGCAACTCAGCAAGCAATAGCTCACTTACAGGTGGCACAACAACACGTAGCAAAACTAACGAAACGAGAACAGTTATACGTACAAGCCATTGCAGCTTGGGGATCGGGAGCAATTGATAGAGCGATCGCATTACACGAAGAAATTACCCAAGAGTTTCCTCGCGATTTGATTTCGGTTCAACAGGGACAGTATCACTACTTCTACTTAGGAGACAAAGAGAGACTGCTCAAAATAGCTCAAAAAGTTCTCACCGCCAATCGAGACAATCATTACCTGTACGGTATGGTGGCATTTGGATTGGAACAGTGCCACCGACTCGCAGAAGCAGAAGCGTTGGGTCGTCTGGCAACTACAATCAATCGTCACGATCCTTGGGCGCATCACGCTATAGCTCATGTAATGGAAACTCAAGGACGCGTGAGTCAGGGGATCGCTTGGATGGAAAAGCACGCAGATACTTGGGAAAACTGCAACTCCATGCTTTACACCCATAATTGGTGGCATATAGCGCTTTATTACCTTGAAAGAGGCGATATAGAAAAAGTTTTTTCACTGTATGACACTCGTGTTTGGGGTGGCGCTCAGAAAAGCTCTCCCAAAGATCAAGTAGGGGCGATCGCAATCCTGTTAAGGTTGGAGTTGCGTGGAGTGGATGTTGGAGAACGGTGGCAAGAGTTAAGTTTTTATCTTTACCCTCGCATCTACGAACACGCATTACCCTTTCAAGACTTGCATTATATCTATGCACTGGCAAAAGCAGGGCGTCGAGAATGGTTAACCCAAATGTTGGAAAGTATGGAAAGGTATGCCAAAACTGTCAATCCATACTTACGTCAAAACTGGTTTGAGATTGCTATTCCTGCTGCTAAAGGTTTGGTTGCCCACGCAATCGGTCACTGGTCAACTGCGATCGCGCAACTAAAACCTGTTGTACCACAACTCTATAAACTGGGTGGCAGCCATGCTCAACGAGTCTTGTTTGAACAAGTTTATAGAAATTCGCTTTTACGAGAGGAAAAGTTTTCTACAAGTACTTTATACTCCTCCAACTCCACAACAGCAAAACGCCGAACTCCTACTTCTTCCATAACAGATTGCAGTTCTGTATCTGGCTGGAGTAAAGCAAATTGAAGTTGCTCAATCAAAGACTTACCGAGATGTTGAGCAACCACTAGAGGTGGCATGGGAGATGGTCCGAGTACCTCTACCACGCGCAATTGGTGGGATAATTCTGGAAATTGTCGCAATTCTTGCTCCAATACCACACTATCAATAGCCGCACAGTCAACTCTTCCATTTAATACCCATTCAATGGAACGTTGGTGAGAACCCGATTGTATTGCTTTCCTAAAAAACTTTTTAGAATGCCCGGTTTGAATTAAGCGATCGCACAGCAAATTGTAACCGCTATTAGAACCTAAATCGTTGTAGCCAAAACTTTTAAGAGCTAAATCTTCAAACTTTGTCAAATCACTAGCCGCATTGACAATAACATCGGAAAAGTAGATTGGGTAATTTTGATAGCGCGTTGCTTTCATAACAGGAGCAACTAACACCTGCAACCAATCGGGTACAACCTGGCAATACCTAATAAGAGGTAATCCACAGATAAATGCCAGGTCTAATTGATTTTCAACGAGCAGGGGATCGTCTAGCGGATCGCATTCACCTTGGTGAAGTTGAGTTGCAACACCTAAGACACGACCTGCATAAGCCACAACTGCTTGATAAAAATGGAACAAGTTAGGAGCTAAATATGACACGGCTCTTAACTTTTGTAAGTTTGCTACTTGCGACTGACAGTCTTCCACTCACGGTCTCCAATTTCTTGATGTGCTACAAGTTGCAGCAAACTGCGGCAAGACCAATAAACTTGCAAGAAAATCACGCTTATCAAGGTAAGCAAACCAATTATTAAAACCGTTCCATATGCTTTGGTATGCCACCAAAAACGCATCGCAAGTGCGGTACTCAGGCGTAATACTGTCATTTTTATGACTCCTCTACCCTAAAATAAGGTTATTCTATTTTTAAAATACGGTAAATCGATTAGTATAGTGTAATTAAGTATTGTTGCACAGTCAATCAAAAAAAGCAAAGTCTGAAAGCAAATTTTAGTAGTTCTTTTGTTCGCATTGAAAGGGTTGGGATTAAGGGGGGGTAAATCCAACCTGCGTGTACTTGCGTGTATGGATAATTATTCTGGCATTTCATCCACAGAATCCAGACAATATACTGGTTATGCAGTGGCTTAAATAAACATAGCCGTTATCATTTGGATGGCATATACCTTTCAGATTAAGTAGACACACTCCACAGCAGGTCTTGATTTTTATGTTGAGTTATGTAACAGAAGTCACAAATTTGGAGTAAATATTTACGCCCAAAGAAATAAAACTATTGGCTTGTTTTGAGAAACTTTATATATCAATGGGAAGAAGTATAACCTTGTGCTCTTCGCAACAATGAGACAACATCAACACTTTTGGTCTACAAAGCAAGAGTGAGATCTAAATTTGATGGCAATATTTTCCTGAGCAGAAAGATTTATGTATGAAAGGAGAAATGAATACTGTTACAACTCCTATCTAAATTCTAAAATTTGAATAAATCACTCCAGATGCTGAGAGTATGGGATCTGAAAAAGAGATTTCAAAAAATATACAAGAACATTAAAACAATCTTAAACTTTTAAGTTATCTACCCAAAGTGTAAAGCCATGCTGACAACTCAAGCGTCAAGTTTCGAGCGAAGAATCGTGCGACTATTCAAACATTTAATTTATTCAATGATGTCTCCCTGGCAATGTCCGCTACCAATAGCAGAAAACACAACAGATAAAGTCGCTCTCTATTTTTACAAAAATGACAGATGGGTTCCAATTATGTTTTACAAATTGGAAGAAGCGATCGCGCTTTATCATCAATCGCAAAGTTATGAAATGCAAATACAGATATTTCCACCCGAATTAAATCCCAATGATTTTGATTTGTCCTCCTACCAAGAAAGTCCACCACACAACAAACTTCCATCAAATTCAATAAGGGTATAATTTATCCCCTGTTGCGGAATCAAAAACAAATAGCTTATCCAAATTCAATTCCAAAGAAAGGCGATCGCCCCTTTGAGGAAGTACGTTTGTAGCAGTTTGAACATTCAAAATCACCGACGTATCCGGAAAGCCAGTTCGCACCAAAGTCTCCCGCCCCAGAGGTTCCACTACCTTAACCTCCACAGTTAACTCACCAAACTCTTCTTCTCGGTGTTCTTCTGAAGTTTGCTCCAACGGGGGTAACTCCCGCAACCCACTGCTTTGAGAACGCAACTTCTCTCTACGCCTCTGCGGTTCAACAATAGAAATATGTTCCGGACGAATTCCCAAATCAAAACCCTGTCCCACCCCAGGACGCAGTTTTTCCTTGACAGAACTCGGACAGGGTAATATTTGACCGACAACGTCAAAGCCATTACCTGTAAATTTTGCAGGTACGATATTCATTGGAGGACTACCCAAGAAAGTAGCCACCATACGGTTCGTTGGTTGAGAGTAGATAGTATTTGGTGCGCCAATTTGTTGAATTCGTCCCCGATTGAGAACCACTATTTTGTCAGCCAAAGTCATCGCTTCAACCTGATCGTGAGTCACATAAATAGTCGTAATTCCCAGTTCTTGATGAAGTTGTTTCAACTCAGCCCGTGTATCGTCCCGCAATTGAGCATCTAGGTTAGATAGTGGCTCATCAAGTAAAAAAACTTGTGGTTCGCGAGCAATAGCTCTTCCCAAAGCAACACGCTGCTGCTGTCCGCCTGAAAGTTGCTTGGGTTTGCGTTCTAAAAGATGTTCTAGAGAAAGCGATCGCGCTACGACCTTCACTCTTTCTTGAATGATTTTCGGGTCAACTTTTCGCATTTGCAGCCCAAAAGCAATGTTTTGTGCCACTGTCATGTGAGGATAGAGGGCGTAGTTTTGAAATACCATTGCCACATCTCGCTGTCTTGCGGGAATATTGTTAACCAACTTTTCCCCGATATAAAGTTTGCCAGATGTTGCTGTTTCCAAACCAGCGATAGTTCGCAAAATAGTAGATTTGCCACAACCAGATGGTCCAACCAACACCCAAAACTCACCATCAGGTATATCGAGAGTAATATCCTCAATAGCCGTGACGTTATTAAATCTACGCTTAATGTTTTCTAGACGAACGGTTGCCATTTTAGATGATTTGCTAATTGCTAATGGCTAATAGCTAATTGCTGATTGCTAACTGCTAACTGCTAATTGCTGATTGCTAACTGCTAACTGCTAATTGCTAATTGTCTATTAACCATTAGCCATTAGCCATTAGCCATTTATTAACTCCATACTGAATGAGATAGTAAAGAAGCCATCGCTCTAACACCTCTTAGTTGATTGGATAGGGGTAAATGACCTCGAGGAGCACTGAGATTCCAGGTAAATTCGTTGGGATATCGAGTCCAGTTATTTCCTTTTTTCCAACCAATTTTTTCCCAAAGATTATCCCAGTTTTTTCCCAAGCCCAACCAAATTTCTCTTTGAACGGAAAAGCCAAATTTACCTTCTGAGTGAACTACCCATAAGGTGTTTAATGTTTGTAGGTCTGTAGCTGGAAAATTTTCAACTTCTGTAAAATACAGCCATTTTCTTTGTACTGCTGTGGGTCCAGCCAGTTCACACATTTTTTGTAGAGTCACGCGATCGGCAGCTTGAAAATCCTGGGCTGCTAGAAGCTTTTGGATGGGACTATAATCAATATTGGAATCTGATTTTAAGGGAACTATTCCTGAAGGAAAATTATTTTGCAAAAATTCCTTGGCTTTGGGTGAATCAGAGCTAGAAAGTACTTGGTAAACTTTCCCGTCTACCCAAGTTGCAGGATTATTACGGCGTTCATATAAAAATTCCATCAGAACATCTAATCCCCCTTCTCCCAAGTTAGCAAGCTGTGGAATCACCTGCTGTTGGATTTGAAGAGACCCAGCGACTAGGGGTTGGCGGAGGGATTCGATGTTACTAGCAGTGCCTGATACAATCATTGGGTCTGTCATGCAGTAGTTACTCGTAAAACGCGATCGGTGAACAAGCTATAAGCTATCAATTTGTTTTATAGCGTACTGTTATGAAAATAAGGGAGCTAGGGGTTGAGATCTGAGGAAGAGAGATTTTTATGTATGGTTGTAAGCGATCGCCTCCGTATTTCTAAAAGTTGATGATTCCTTGGAGTTGACCTCGAAGGAACTCTCCTCAAACAGTAGACGTGGAAAGTGTATAAGCGGTAAAATAGCAACGGTTTCGTGAATCCCAAGCAAGGCACGCCAAACACTCTACGAACAGGGGAAAAGAAGACTCTGCGCCTCATCGAAAAACGTTTTGTCTTGCTGAAGCCTCTGAATTAGATCGGAGGTTGCTTACAAATCTACCAAATAAAGACGCAAAAAAATCTTCTCGCCTTCCAATCATAAGTTTCTCATTTTCGGGTTTAATATCCCAAGAGCACAGACGTTGCAGCATAGCCAATCAGGAGTGTTGAATGTACGATAAAATTACCGCACCCACAACGGGGGCAAAAATCACCTTCAAAAACGGTGAGCCTGTTGTTCCTGACAATCCAATTATCCCTTTTATTCGAGGTGATGGTACGGGAATAGATATTTGGCCTGCTGCTCAAAAGGTTCTTGACGCTGCTGTGGAAACAGCTTACAAGGGCAAGCGCAAGATTAGTTGGTTTAAGGTTTTTGCAGGGGACGAGGCTTGCGAAGTTTACGGGACTTACCAGTATTTGCCCCAAGATACGCTTACGGCAATTAAGGAATACGGTGTCGCGATTAAGGGACCTCTGACGACTCCTATTGGTGGCGGCATTCGTTCCCTGAATGTGGCATTGCGTCAAATTTTTGACCTCTATGCCTGTGTACGCCCTTGCCGATACTATCCTGGGACTCCTTCTCCTCATAAAACTCCAGAAAAACTGGATGTCATTATTTACCGGGAAAATACAGAGGATATATATTTGGGAATTGAGTGGCGTCAAGGAAGCGAAATTGGCGATCGCTTAATCTCTATCCTGAACAAAGAACTGATCCCTGCAACTCCAGAACACGGTAAAAAGCAAATTCCTTTGGATGCTGGAATAGGTATTAAACCGATTAGCAAAACTGGTTCCCAACGCTTGGTAAGGCGTGCTATCAAACACGCTTTGCTACTTCCCAAAAACAAGCAAATGGTGACTCTGGTGCATAAAGGCAACATCATGAAGTACACCGAAGGTGCTTTCAGGGATTGGGGCTACGAATTGGCAGTCAGCGAATTTCGCTCTGAGTGCGTCACCGAACGGGAATCTTGGATTTTGAGTAACAAAGAGAGCAATCCCAATCTTTCTTTGGAAGACAATGCTCGCAAGATTGAACCTGGGTTTGATGCTTTGACTTCGGACAAGCAAGCCCAAATTGTTGAAGAAGTGAAAACAGTTCTGGATTCAATTTGGGAAAGCCACGGAAATGGCAAGTGGAAAGATAAGGTTATGGTCAATGACCGCATTGCTGATAGTATTTTCCAACAAATCCAAACCCGACCTGATGAGTACTCCATTTTAGCGACTATGAACCTAAATGGAGATTACTTGTCTGATGCAGCTGCAGCCATTGTCGGCGGGCTGGGTATGGGACCGGGAGCAAATATTGGCGATGAATGTGCTGTTTTTGAAGCTACCCACGGAACCGCACCCAAGCACGCTGGGTTGGATAGGGTGAACCCCGGTTCGGTGATTTTGTCCGGTGTGATGATGCTGGAGTATTTGGGTTGGCAAGAAGCAGCAGATTTGATTAAGAAAGGTTTGGGGGATGCGATCGCAAATCGTCAAGTCACGTATGATTTGGCACGTTTGTTAGAACCACCTGTAGAACCTTTAAAGTGTTCTGAATTTGCTGATGCAATTATTAAACATTTTGGTTAGTAGTTGGGTTGGCAATGCCCACTATTAAATTAATCGCAATACCGATCTAGATCCCTCACCTCGTTCCCAGGCTCCGCCTGGGAATGCCTTTATAGAGGCTCCGCCTCTTGCGATCGATTTGTCACGTGAGGGAGCGTTAAATAAGAGGTGCTACCCCAATTGACTAGCTATAGGCTTTAAAAAGTCGAGAATTTTGCAGTTTCCGATCTCATCGCAATCCTAATTGTAAAAATTACTTTTTTTAATAAACCGCAGAAGCGCACCTGAACGTAGAGAAAAGAAAGAGAAGATTATACAAATCATTTGGGATTGTTATAGTACGGAAAATAACACACAAAAGTTACGGTTTTATACACTATTTGAAGTGGAATAGTGCATATATTAAAAGAGTCAGCTTTAGAGATAAAACTCTGTCCTGACTGTTAAACTTTGAATGAGAGCATCAAGAAGCTAATGACTAAAATCGTAGATGCCAACTGGGAAAGAGTGAATCCCACTTCTGTCATTACTGGTAATGGAAACAACGAAAATTTAGAACAAGCCATTCTAGAAGCTATTGAGCAAGCCCGTACAGCTTGTGAATTGAAAGGAAATAGTTCAACTGAATGTGCTGTAGCTTGGGATATTGTTGAAGAGTTGCAAGCAGAGAAATCTCATAGGTTAGCAGCACATCGCAAAACTGCTTTAGAGGAATATTGCGATCGCAACCCAAATGCGATTGAATGTTTAATTTATGATGTCTAAATTTATAGGTTGCTGTATTCACAGTCACTCCCATTAAAAGTTCCGCCTGAATTACTAAATATTCAGGCGGTTTTTATTGTATAAAGATTCTTAGATGATTTATAGTATTAATTCGTAGTAGTACTTCATCGCATATCTATAGCGAAGACAGCACAACGACTAACAATAAATCTCATCCCAAGCTTCCAGCACTGTGTTGATACAATTGAATCATTTCTTTTTCTGTCAATTTATAGACATTATTTAGTTGCCAACCAACAGACTCTAGAGCGCCGGTACAGTAATCACAATTTCGGGTTAGAATGACCAAAGGGGCTGACACAAAAGTTGTACAGTGTCTAATTATGTAAAATTATGTAAAGTATTTCTCATTTAAGGGGAGTAGGTTGAAACTCATGCAACCACCCTTGTGCTACTTACCAGTGGAGTTATCAAACGCGGAGCGGGCGATCGTTAATCATATCAAACGTGCCAAACTGTTCCTAGTCATGCAGCAAGTGCATCACAAATTCTTTGGTTGAATTTCACGTTAGAGTTAGTCAACAACTTTGATGATAGTCCGTGCAGATCAACAGCCAAAACCACCTGAATTCAGAGCAGATAAAATAGTTAAAACGCTTTTTTTGCTTAAGTTTTGGGGAAACGTGTTCGGCTTGGCGCTTGGATAGTTCACACGCTGTGTCCTTGGGCAGTGGCTTGGTCTACTAAACGCGCCCAAACATGAAGATTATGAACGACAGCAGTGCGTCGTAGATCAAACAAGTTTTTGCGTAATCCAATATAACGAGCACGGTTCCGTTGCCAATGTCCCAGATGTGCTAAAGAATGCTCCACCGCCACGCGCTCACGCAGTCTTGCTCGCCCTACTTTACTTAATTGACGCTGCCGAAATTCCTGTAATAACTGCTCTTCCGGATGGATGGAAACACTTCGTCCACGTGGATTTGTCGTACAGCCTGCTTGTCTTGGACAACTTGCACAAGCGGTTTTGGGAAATTGTACCTTGGCTCCTACCTGAAACGGTAAAGTGATTTGATTTGGACAAGTGATCTTTTGCTCCTCCCAATCCAAGACAAATGATGTTTTGGGAAAGCGTCCATCGCGATTCCGGACTGGCCAAGCTTTGCAGTAAACATTTAACTCTTCGCTTCGGTGACGTACTAATTTGCTACTGAGATAAGCACGGTCAATCTGCAACTCCACTAATGTCACGTCTTGAGCTTTAAGGTCATTACTAATGGCATCACTTACCCAAGCTTCTGGAACATTAGCTGGAGTCAAACCCACAGCCCGCACTATTCCAATATCTAAATCGGTAAGGACATGACGTTTATAACCATCAAAACGTTGATGGCGACTTTTACGCCCGTGACGCATTGTCGGGTCTTCGACACTGATTCGTCTATTCTTGGCTACCCCACGCCGCAGTTGTGGTGTCCCATTTGCGGTGAGTTCCACATCCTGAGATTCAACCTGTCGTGCCACTTTCAGATTCTGTTCGATACTATCGGCAACACCTAGTTGATGATTTTGCTCCAGCCAATTTTCCACTTCTTGGAGGGCAACAAGCAACTTGGACAAAGCACTAGAGCGTTCTTCTGGATTGTCCCAATCTATATCCAGTGCAGCTTTCACACTTGCACCACTGATAAATTCTGCTCCCAATTCAGCCGCTATCACCGTCAGCTCCCGCCCCTGCTGACGGGCTATCACGCTGATTGCCTTTTTCAGAGCGTGACCCAACAGATTATAAGTATCCTCTACTTTTGCTGCTCCCCATAATGGCGATGAATCGAGTGCTGCTCGTAAATTTTTGGCTCCAAAACCACTTGTCTGTTTTGCTAATTCCACCGTGCGTTCAATCAGCCGTCGGTCTAATCGCCGCTTTATTAGTTGAGCGCGAAACCGCACCAGCGTTGGTTTACTAAATGGTGGTTCTTCACAGTCCAGACAATTCAGTACTAACTGCCAGCGCCTATCCATCAACATCGACTCAATGGCCTCGTCATCACTCGCTCCGGTGTATGCTTGCAGAATGGTTGCCAATGCTAGGGGTGCTGGCGGTATCGGTGGTTGACCTCTGGGGCTATCATCATAGATTTTTGCCAACTCTGTTTGGAATTCATCATCAAATAATTGATGACGTACTTGCCGTAAGAAAATGAACAGCTTAGCACGTTTGATACGATTAACGATCGCCTGCTCCGCCTTTGATAACTCCACTGGCGGGTGCCATAAGGGTGGTTGCATGAGTTTAAACCTGTTCCCCTGAAATGAGAAATACTTTACACAACTTTACTTAATTGGACACTGCACAACTCTTGTATCAGCCCCTTTAGTCATCCTAACCCGAAATTGTGATTACTGTACCGGCGCTCTAGTAAGGCAATTACATCGTCAGGGCTAGCGTTACATCGGGCAGGTTGGGAAAACCAATCTTGTTGATCTGAGCGCAAAAATGCTCTTGAGTACATCTGGTGTCATCGGCACTAAATCTTCTCCCACTCTCATTAGGTAGGCTCCATCAAATGCCAATGGTTGTCCGACAGGACGGGTTGGCACTTCAAAAACCAACACTCGTCCATCAGGATGCTCCAATTCTGTAACATCTACCCGAAATCTGATATTTGAATTTCTTTTTCATATTGTGCGATAAGCCGGGTACGGCTTGCGCTTCGCGATCGCTTCTTCAATAATTTCATTACTAACATCGGAAACATCGGATTTGGAATAAATAGTAGCAAAGATGATTGCTTGAGTAGTTTTCATATAATAAATGACTCGATAGCCTCCACTTTTTCCTTTTTGAATGTTGCTATTTTTGAGACGAACTTTGAAAACCTGATATTTCACTCCAGCAATTCTGTCTCCAGGAATTTCACCTGCTTGCAGTTGCTCAATTCACGGTTGGAGATTGCTACGAATTGAACGATAACGTTTAGCCAGTTCTCGAAGAGCCCTTTTAAACCGAGGAGTCAGATTTATGGGCAAGGTTTAAGATTCCGACGTTGTGGGTTGACGGGTGGTGTCAGAGATGTTTTATGAGATTTGGGGAGATGGTGCAGTGGCAAAAATCTGTATAAATATAATTGTAAAAATTTAGTAATACTAGTAATTTCTTAAAACTAAGAGTGATATTAACTTTCATACTCCAAGTATTGTTTAGCCCATTCTTTAGCCTTTGCTTGATACTGCTGATTTACCTCATTAATGTATCTTGCGGCAATTTTACGCATATTGTTCTTATCCGGAGCGGATTTAACGAATTCTTTAAAAGAACCATTCCCTTTCAAAAATAATTCAATTGCAGATCTTAATTGAACATCATCTAATGTACACAGCTCATAGTGTAAGTAAGCAACTGTTGGTATTGGAAAATTAGTATCTTCAACTTGATTTACCATTACCCCTACATTACTAAAACAAAACTCTTTAAATCCTATCAAGTTTACAGTATCAAGATGCCCTTTCAGCAGTAGCATTCCCAATGCGATTTTCTCTAAATCTTCAGGACATGATGCTAACCATAAGGAGGGGAATCCCTTCCCCTCCTTGATATCTCTTAAATATCTACTAGCATGTTCTGGAGATGGAATTGCCTGCTGTTGTGTTCCTGCTTTCCACATGGCAAGGCTTTTCACACCCCTGTAATACAATATTTCACTCACACCTTATAATGACTCCAAGTATTCACGTACAAATATACTCTCTTCATTTTTAAGCAAATTTTTGGCTTCTGCAAGTATTTCTTCTGCTATTGGCACTTCACCCAAAGCAAAACTTATCGCCTCTAATGCTGAATATCTGACTTCGGCTTCTGGATGTTTTAATAAAATCTTAATCATTGAAGCCGCATCTTGCGAATATAACTTACTTTCTAAAAGAGCGGCAAGAAGCCGTGCGATCGCTTGTAGACGAAACAAATCTAGCCTTGCTATCACTTGATGCAGTATTTTAATGTCTTCTTTTGACAAAGCTGCATGACCTTCAATTAGTGCATCTCGAATTTCTTCAACTCTGTCTTCAAAGTCACAAGTATCTGTACTGGAAAACAGATACATAAACGTACTGTATTTCCACATTATTGACTCTAATCTATGTAGAGTAGCAGTTCTTGCTGTCTTTACTATTTTATAGTGTTCAGGACTACTACCACTACTGGATGTAGGATTTAAATACTGACCACTCTTGGGAGCAAGTAATGTACTCATTGAAAAAGCTCCTTTGTTTTTTCTGTAATACTCTTAAAAAATATATCTTCTCTAAAACCTTTTAGATTCACTTCAAAGATTTTTCCTATTTCTTCATCATCAGGATCGAGATTAACTTCTTGAAAAACATCAATATCAAATATTAAAGGATAAGCTTTCTTACTTTCTTGATTTTCAAGCATCTGACCAATTGTTTGATTAATAATTGCTCTAGATGGCTGATATTGCGTATGACTTAAAACCAATTGCATAAAGTAGCCTTCAATTACTACTGATAAATCACTTGGCATTTCTGGTAATGTTTTTATATATTGTTTTAATTCTATTCCTCCTTCTCCCGTTAGGGGTATATTTATTTGATTTACATAGCGTAAACCAAGACGCACTACTTTTAAAGGGGACGTAATTTCAACATATTTTTGCCATAGTTGATATGCTTCTCCATAAAAATCTTGCCAGCTTTGATAAGGTTTCAATTTACTAAACGTAAATCCCTGTAACTTAGCTTGAATTATTTTTTCTTTGTCATTAGAAATAAAAATATATCCTTCCGGTTGATTGGACATTGAAAATAACCGAGGATTTATTTCTTCCGGCTTTTCTAAATTTAATTCAAAACCTCCTTGAAGCGCTATTTTCTTTTGAATATTCGGGAAAGATTCTTTTATATCTTCTTGAAAATCAAAAGCTCTTCATAATGAAAATCATCACGAAGATTGACTGTTATATCAAAAATAGCTTCAGTTATGGGTGGATTAGGAAATCTCATGTTTCATTAATTTAGAAACCGTTAAAAACGTATGGCTAAAATTTTAGTAGCCATAATATAGTCTACATGACTTTAACGTTATTTTCCGTATCATAGCTGTATACTACATCAAACCTTTATAAGTATTTGTGGTTCTACCCCACAAACACTTGTAACTTTATCTCCTTTCCTCCCAATCAGGCCAATCAGCAGATATAAAGCACTTAAACAGCTTGCCGTAGTTGGGTACGAGCAAATGTACTAGTTTGCGAACAGTTTTATCGATCCAGGAAACCATATTAATTATTAGTAAAACATATATGACCAAAACTGGAGAAAATACACGTTTACGTTATTAATCTGGTGCGTCTACATTGAAAAACATTATGCTACTCCAAATCTGTAGATATGCTTCAATACTCAGTCAAACTGCTACTACACTATTTAAAGTATAGATGAATACCTATACTTAGCTGATTCATCCCGTATTTATGCAACGCCAATTTGTCAAGTGGTCAAATAATTTGGCAATCGACAGGTGGGTTGAAAGAAATATCACTGCAATTTACAGGGGTACGTTCTGCGGTTTCAACACCCCTCCCAGCTAGAGGCGGGTTGAAAGATTCTCTCTTGCTGACATAAATGTAGTAATAACCTTGTTTCAACATCCCTCCCAGTTAGAGCTACGGTGTACACACAAGTCGAGTTGAGAATTAAATGGACGGAAAAGAACGGAAAATGATTTTTTGAAATCCTTGATTTTCGTTCAATTTCTGCCAATAAGCTAACACTATTGAGAATCAAGAGGCTCAACTCAAAACCTTACCTACTAAGGTTTTTATCTGACCAGGCAAGGATTTTAGGACTTGTGTGTACACCGTAGCCCAGTTAGAGGCGGGTTGAAAACTACACACCAACCAGAAGAAGTTGTTGATAAGCAAAATAATTTATATTTAAAAAAAGGTGGGTTGAAAGGCGCACTTCGTTCGGGAAATCCCGAACGAAAGCACTGGCAATAAATAAGGACTATGATTTTAATAGTTCCTAATGCCGATTGATTCTCATCATTAACTGATTTGTCAACACGGACATTAATTTGGCAAGACGGACACCAATTTGTCAACGCGGACAAATAATTTGGCAATCGACACCTAAAAATCGGGATGACTGGATTCGAACCAGCGACCCCTTCGTCCCGAACGAAGTGCGCTACCAAGCTGCGCTACATCCCGGCAATAAAATGCCACTTTAAGTATATCACAGCAACTGAAGAAATGACAAAACCAGATTGAAAAATTACGTGCATGGGGTTAGGGGTCTGGAGGGAGGGTTCATAGCATGACGACCCGCTATGATGAGCGATAAGCTGGGTACAGTTTGCGCTAAGAGCGATAAGCTCGGTACAGCTTGCGCCGAAGCGATAAGCGAAGCTTAACGGAGGACAGCCGTATCGCAACTCATAAACCTTGCTACCATAAGTTGTGTATATCTAGAGTGGTAGAAACGACTGTGACTGTAAAGCCAGACTGGTTGCGGGTAAAAGCGCCTCAATGGGAGCGCGTTGGTAACGTTAAAGAAATTTTGCGGGATTTAGCCCTCAATACGGTTTGTGAGGAAGCGTCCTGTCCGAACATTGGGGAGTGCTTTAATGCTGGTACAGCCACATTTTTAATTATGGGACCAGCTTGCACCCGTGCCTGTCCCTATTGCGATATTGACTTTGAGAAAAAACCCAAACCTCTAGACCCTACAGAATCAGCTCGACTGGCGGAAGCAGTACGGCGGATGAAACTCAATCATGTGGTCATCACCTCTGTTAACAGAGACGATCTCCCTGATGGTGGCGCTTCGCAGTTTGTCCGTTGTATTGAAGCCATCCGCACTGTTTCTCCCCACACGACCATTGAAGTCTTAATCCCAGACTTGTGCGGACATTGGGAAGCACTAGAGTTAATTCTTCAAGCACAACCGGAAGTTCTCAATCACAACACAGAAACAGTTCCTCGTTTGTATCGTCGCGTGCGTCCCCAAGGAAACTACGAACGGACAGTAGAATTGCTACAACGTTCTCGCACTTATGCACCTTGGGTTTACACCAAATCCGGGATTATGGTGGGTTTGGGTGAAACAGATGAAGAGATTCGCCAAGTGATGCAGGATTTACGGGCTGTGGATTGCGATATTTTAACAATTGGGCAATATCTCCAACCTTCTCAAAAACACCTACAAGTGTCTCAATTTATCACCCCAGAGCAATTTGATTCTTGGAAAACTTTTGGTGAAGAACTGGGATTTTTACAAGTAGTTTCTTCACCATTGACAAGAAGTTCTTACCATGCTGAACAGGTAAGAGAACTTATGGCGCAGTATCCAAGGGAAAGGAAGTAGGGAGTAGGGAGTAGGGGGTAGAGTATATGGTGGGCAATGCCCACCTAACCAGCAATCAACCCTTTGGATTCGCCAGTCCCCAGGGCGTGGGAAACCCTCCTCCAGCACTGGTCTCACCATTAGCAATTAGCCATTAGCAATTAGCCATTAGCAATTAGCCATTAGCAATTAGCCATTAACAAATGACAAAGTCTGTTGCCATTTTGGGTGCGGGTGCTTGGGGGACAGTCCTTGCTACTCTGGCCAAAGCAAACGTTCATGAGGTACGCCTGTGGTCGCGACAGGGTGGTGAGACCTTAGCACGGACCGTCCAAGATGCCGATATTATTGTTTCTGCTGTTTCTATGAAGGGTGTGAGAGATGTGACCTCTTCACTCCAGTCTTCTCTTGTTTCACCAAACACTATTTTTGTCACGGCGACGAAGGGCTTAGACCCAAAAACTACCTGCACACCTTCGCAAATTTGGCAAGAAACTTTCCCTCACAATCCTGTTGTTGTTCTCTCTGGTCCCAACTTATCTAAAGAAATCGAACAAGCATTGCCAGCTGCAACGGTTGTCGCCAGTCAAAATATGGAGGCGGCTGAATCCGTGCAATCTATTTTCTCTTCTAACCGTTTCCGGGTTTATACCAATTCCGATCCTTTGGGTGTGGAATTGGGGGGAACTCTGAAAAATGTGATGGCGATCGCAGCCGGAGTTTGTGATGGTTTGCAATTAGGAACCAATGCCAAAGCTGCTTTAGTCACCCGAGGACTCACAGAAATGGTTCGTATTGGTACCCACTGGGGTGCAAAAATGGAAACTTTTTATGGTTTGTCGGGTTTGGGCGATCTGCTAGCAACTTGTAACAGTCATTTAAGTAGAAATTATCAAGTAGGGTATCAATTAGCTGGCAATAAAACACTTCCAGAAATTCTTGCCCATTTAGAAGGAACCGCAGAAGGAATTAACACGACTAACGTTTTGGTGGAACGAGCTAAGCAGCAAAATATCCCTATCCCAATTACCGAACAAGTTTATCGTTTGCTTGCTCAAGAACTCACACCCCGACAAGCATTGGAAGAGTTAATGTTGCGGAATGCAAAACCGGAATAGTTTAACTTCTAAACCACATAACTAATTTTTTGTGAAGAGGAAATTAGCAAATCTTCAGGAAACTACTTAAGCACTCATGTAGATATGACTATGAAAACAACCCTTAGGACTTTATACCGATATATGGCTATACTTAGCACCCAAAGTAAAAAAACCAAAATATTAAGGTTGAAATCCTAAACAAGGAACTTGCTTTCTCTAGTCCTGTTCTGAATTTTCATAGCTATTGATCGAAGGGAGAAGCTCAGTAACCGAGCCTTCGGAGGCACTGTGTCAAAAAAAACCAGTACAGGTTTTTTGAAAAAAAACCTAAAGGTCACCCTCAACCGTGTTATTTCTTCAAAAATCACGGGAACAATAGCAACAGTTAATTAGCTGACCTAAATCTGTTGTTACCTGGAGCCATTGAGACGAACTTTATGCCAGCAACATTTTCTTACGCAGATGCCACCTACGAGTCAAAACAGTCCAGCCCAGAGTTTGACGCCGATCTCACGGTTGACGAGAGTGAATTGCCGATAGAGGAACTCGAAGAATTGGAATTGGCTGTTTCTGACTCTGCAAGTCTTGGTACTAACCCGAACCGCCGCAGTACAGACTTAGTCCGTTTGTATCTTCAAGAAATTGGTCGGGTTCGCTTGTTAGGGCGCGATGAAGAAGTTTCGGAAGCTCAAAAAGTCCAGCGCTACTTGCGGATGCGAATACTCCTTGGCAAAGTTGCGAAGGAAGGAGACGCGATTATTACTCCTTATCTTCGGATTATTGAAGTTCAAGAGCGATTGGTATCAGCACTGGGACATCGTCCTTCTTTGGAACGGTGGGCGCGTGAGGCTGGTGTAGATGTGTTTGAACTCAAGCAAACGCTAGGGCTAGGAAAACGCCGTTGGGCTGAAGTTGCCAAAATCACAGTCGAAGAACTCGAGCAAATTCAGTTACAGGGTCTCCAAGCCAAAGAACACATGATCAAGGCAAACCTTCGCTTGGTCGTATCCGTTGCTAAAAAATATCAAAATCGCGGTTTGGAATTACTTGATTTAGTCCAAGAAGGAACTCTTGGCTTGGAAAGGGCAGTTGAGAAGTTTGACCCAACTAAGGGTTACCGCTTCAGCACCTATGCTTACTGGTGGATTCGTCAGGGTATTACTCGGGCGATCGCAACTTCTAGCCGCACTATCCGCTTACCGGTCCACATTACAGAAAAACTGAACAAAATCAAAAAAGCTCAGCGCAAAATTGCTCAAGAGAAAGGTCGTACCCCAACCTTAGAAGATTTGGCGCAAGAGCTAGAAATGACACCTACCCAAGTTAGAGAAGTTTTACTGCGAGTTCCTCGTTCCGTCTCTTTAGAAACCAAAGTTGGTAAGGACAAAGACACAGAGTTGGGAGAATTACTCGAAACTGACGGCGTTACTCCAGAACAGATGTTAATGCGAGAATCTTTACAAAAAGATTTGCAACATCTTCTAGCCGATCTCACCAGTCGCGAACGTGATGTAATTTTGATGCGCTTTGGTTTGTCAGACGGTCATCCCTACTCACTAGCAGAAATTGGACGTGCGCTCGATCTATCACGCGAACGAGTTCGCCAAATTGAATCCAAAGCCTTGCAGAAACTGCGTCAACCCAAGAGACGTAACATGATCCGCGACTACCTCGAATCCTTAACTTAGTGGTTGGTCATTAGTCCTGAGTCATTCGTAATATCAATGGTTACAATAGTAATACATAAAGGCAGAAGCTTCTTCTGCCCTCTAACGGGCACTTCTGCCTCCTTAAATGAACGAAGGACAAATGACTGTTTCTACATTTCTTAATAGGTTGTAGCACATCATTCTCATTTAAGCCAATTTAAACTTTTTATAACTCTTCTAGATGTCTTTCTAACGGGGATCGGCAATTAGTTAAATGCTCATTGGAGTTAAATTACCTATATGAGACCATTTAATAAATGTTCTCAATAAGCAAGTTTTATTGCAAATTACTCCGAACATTTGCTATATTCTCAATTAATGGGTTTTATTGAGAAAAATAGTTATGACTGTCTACTCAGCGACCTCACTCAAGGCAGAATTAAATGAACGCGGTTGGCGTTTGACACCCCAACGTGAAACAATTCTACACATTTTTCAAGACCTTCCGCAAGGAGAACATCTCAGTGCTGAAGATCTCTATGAAAGATTGGAAATCAAAGGAGAAGGGATTAGTCTATCGACCATTTATCGCACTCTCAAGTTAATGGCGCGTATGGGTATCCTGCGAGAGTTAGAACTTGGAGAAGGACACAAACATTACGAACTGAACCAGCCGTATCCCCACCACCACCATCACCTTATTTGTGTGAGGTGTAACACGACTATAGAGTTCAAGAACGATGCAATTTTAAAAGTGGGAGCAAAAACTGCCCAAAAAGAAGGCTTTCACTTGCTCGACTGTCAATTGACAATTCATGCGATCTGTCCCAAGTGCCAAAGGTCATTAATGCCCCTTTAGCACTCAGGAGATCGAATACGTTCCGGAATTCTAAATGACAGGCACAAGCATGAAGATCGGCAAACACCCGTAGCGGATGTTAAAAACGTCCGCTTCTCACATCACTCAAGCTAACACCGTAGAATTCTTGAGCGCGTTTAATCGCTTCCTTTGTCTCGTTTCCCATGACACCATTGAGATCGCCTTTGTAGAAACCCCGAGATTGCAATCGTCTCTGTATTTCCAAAGTATCAAAGTCACTCTTGGAACTAGGGCTAACCAAATCGTGCAATTTAGATCGAGTCGTAGGACCTGCAATACCACTAGCTGCTAAGTAATTATTGGCTTGAAATCTCTTAACAGCGTCTGCGGTATAAGGTCCAAAGTAACCGTTTGGCTCTCCCTGCAAATAGCCAGCCTTGATTAACTGCTCTTGTAGCACTCTGACAGCTTCTCCGCTATGGCCCAAGCGTAGTTTGTCTTGACTTATACCTTGCTTGGTAGTGTCTTCTCCGTAACCAACACCTGTTGGCGGTAGTCTTCTTTGCGTAGCTGGTCCTACAACACCGTCAACAGTTAACTTGTAAGCTTCTTGAAAACGTTTGACAGCATCTTCAGTAATAGGACCGTAAATTCCCGTTGAGTTACCGTAATAAAAACCAGCTACACGCAATCTTTCTTGCAAGCTTTTCACATCTTCACCTTCATCACCTCTTTGCAAGAGGTTCGGATCGCGACGCTTGTTAGCAACCGTTGTCTCACTAGAAGTTTGTTCTACTTGAGAGTTTTGAACACTGGGTTTTTTGGCTTGAGTATTCTGACTGCTGGGTTTTTTCGTGCTATCGTTCTCAACACTGGGTTTTTTGGCTTGGGTATTCTGGCTGCTGGGTTTTTTCGCTGTAGTACTCTCAACGCTAGGTTTTTGATTTTGGGAATTCTCTTGAGTGACTTCCCAACCATCTAACTTTTGTATAGTTACAGGTCCAGCAACACCAGTCACTTCTAGACCAGCAGCTTTTTGGAAGCGACGGACAGCCTGCTCTGTAGAAACATCATACACTTGCGTGATAGGAGCTTGATAAAAACCTGCTCTTTTTAATTCGCGTTGTAAATTTCTGACAGAAGGACCCTTATCACCTTGTTCCAATGCTAGAGCGCTGCTGTAAACATTTAGTACAGACAAAATAAGGGCAAGAGGTAACATATACTTCCATGCCTTACCAGAGAGACGGCTCCATTCAGGGACTGTTGCTTTGTCAAACAAACTGCTGACAGAGATAATTTCACTGTTCGTCAGATCTTCGTAGGCAGAAGCTGCATGCAGATACGCAAGATTCTCCATAATTTCTTTCTAAACCACCTATTTTTCTTTTATGGCTGCTTCGGCTTGATGGACTAAGTGTGTTAAATTTTCCAGTGTTGATATACTTACATCTTGCCATAAACCTTGCTGATACGCTTGTAAAGTTCAGTAATACGATACAGTTTTAGCCCTTATGCTTCGCTTATCGCACTCTAGCCTTCGATTAAGTTAAACTAAATTTTGTCCAAAAATCCGTTTCATGGCAGACTTGCGCTGCTAGTAAATTTTGCTCTTCTTATTTAGAGGTAGGGCATTGAGAAATGATGTCAGGATCTAGAGCGTCATCTCCTGGCATTACAATTAGAGTAGTACTATTATTACGTCGCACAATTTCCGGCACGACTTCTAAACCATAAGCCCAATCGGAAACTATGAGAGATGGAGTCTGTTCTAGAAAAATTATCCCTTCTGACTGAGGGTTCCATCCTCATAATTTGGCATTAATTACGATGCAGAATCCCTAATTATCGTTTTAAACTGTTGGCTAGGCTACAGTAGCCAATTTTCAAGCAACTGCCAATAACCCCTTTCGCGCCAGATTGTCAACAATGTCTAGTTCTTCTGATTTGAGCTTCTCTCGAACCCTACGTAATAGTACATTTGCTCGCCTTGGAGAATTGCTGTTGCAAATGGCTCAATCAGTGGGAAGGCCATCTCTCGTTCTTACAGAATCGGTGCTTGTGATGGTTAACTTACCCCTAGAATGGCAGGCGCAACGCTTTACCGTATTGGTGTCCCAACAGTTTAGTGCGCTTTTAATTGGAACTCATTTACAGGACGTGGGGGATAAGGAAAATTTGGCAAACGCTTCACTTTCCGCGTCACAGCCTCTTTCTTCCACAGCCTCTTCCTTATCTTATCCCAATGATGTTTTCCTCAATTGTTATTTGACATTTGATTTATCAGAAATTGTCTCTTTTCTTTCTAATTTGAAAGGTTTGTTTGACCAAAATTCTCAAACATATCAAACCCTGGAAGATTCCTGTCAAATTCCCATCACCAATGATGCTACATTGCAAAGTAAATTTACGTTTTTATTGTTGAAAGAGCTTTTGCCAGAGCCCAATCAATCGGAAACAGAATTCCCTGTAAATTACCCTTATGTTTCTGTCTGTCAACCCGTGGAAAAAGCCCTGCAAAAACAAATAGCTCAAGAGAAGTTATTAAATCAGGTAACCACTCAAATCCGAAAAAGTTTAGACTTACCAGTCATCATGTCTACAGCTGTTGCACAAGTCAGAGAATTTTTGGAATTAGATAGACTGGTGATATATAAATTTAAGCATTCCATTGCTAAGAATCAAGAGTTTACAATAACTAACCAACAAGACTCTCCTTTATCCCTCCCAAACTATGCCCCTTTTTTGACGCCTCATTCCTTAGAACAAGATTTACAAGACAAAGCAGGCTATGTTGTTTACGAAATTCGCGCTCATGATGCTATTCCATCAGTTTTGCATTATACGGAAAATAATTGTTTAACTCAAACGGAGCAATGTTGGGAAAAGTACAAACAAGGGTATACGTTATCTGTAGATGATGTGGAAAAAGTTTATGCTCTAGAAGAGTGTTTGTTAAATTTTTTACGGGATACTAAAGTCCGTGCCAAATTAGCCTCACCAATTATTTTTGAAGAGAAACTTTGGGGATTGCTTATTGCCCATCAATGCGATAGTCCCCGTGCTTGGACAGAAAGTGAAAAGATTTTGTTGACATCCGTAGCGGAACAATTAGCGATCGCAATCCATCAATCCGAGTTAATGCGTTCTCTGACAAAAGAAAAACAAAATTTGGAAGAACGTGTTATTGAGCGCACTGTTGCTTTACACGATGCTCTCGTCGCTGCAGAAGCTGCTAGCCGTTTAAGAAGCGAATTCCTCGCTACCATCAGTCACGAATTACTGACACCTTTAACTTACGTTATTGGGATGTCTTCCACTTTACTACGTTGGTCTTTTGGCGAGTTAACAAAGCGCCAACGGGATTATTTACAAACGATCCATGATAGCGGCGAGCATTTATTAGAGATGATTAACGATATTCTCGAACTCTCTCAGATAGAAGCAGGCAAAGCAGTATTAAATATAACAAGCTTTTCCTTAAGTGATGCAGCTGAATCTACAATTAATGGATTAAAAGAAAAAGCAACTATTAAAAGAGTCAATCTTAAACTCGATTTACAAATCAATGCAGAATGCGATCGCTTTACAGCTGATGCCAGAAGAATACAACAAATTCTGTGGAATCTGCTAACTAATGCTGTAAAATTTACCCATGAAGGAGGCAACGTTACATTACGCCTTTGGGTAGAAGACGAAAATGCTGTCTTTCAAGTAGAGGATACAGGTATTGGTATCCCAGAAGATCAATTATCACTCCTGTTTGAGAAATTCCACCAACTTGACACACCCTATCGGCGTCGTTATGGCGGTACTGGATTGGGCTTAGCATTAACCAAACAGCTTGTAGAACTTCATCGAGGTCGAATTGAAGTAGAATCTACCGTAGGTGTTGGTTCAATTTTTACTGTTTGGATACCACCAGTAGTTAGTGGTTAGTGAATGATAAAGAGCGCGAGGCTGATGTAGAAAAACCACTAACCACTAACCACCACTAACCACTTACGAATTATTTGCGTCTCTTAGTTCGCCCGGACGGACGGTGAACTGCTGCATTTGGTCACCCCGGATGACAGTCAATTGCAAGGGTTGGTTGACTCGGCTTTTTTCCACCAAGCTTTGTAACTGTTCGGCGGTGGTCACGTTTTGTTCGCCAATCTGAGTTATTACATCACCCCGACGCAAACCCGCAGATGCAGCAGGGCTGTTGGGTATGACTTGCATGACTAATACACCATTGACTTCCGGTACAGTCATAGTGGAATTGGGGTCGCGATTAAATTGTTGTGCCTGTTCTGGTGTCAAACTCACCATGCGAACACCGATGTATGGATGGGAGATTTTTTCACCACGGGTCAAAGCATCTTTAATTAACTTAGCTTTGTCAATGGGAATGGCAAACCCAATTCCTTGAGCATCAGCACGAATGGCAGTATTGATGCCGATAACTTCTCCTTGCTCGTTAACTAAGGGACCGCCAGAGTTACCGGGATTGATAGCGGCATCTGTTTGTATAAAGTCTAACCGCTTATCGGGGATACCAACTTGAGCGCTAGAGCGGTTAAGCGTGCTAATAATACCTAATGTTACAGTATTATCTAAGCCCAATGGGTTACCGACCGCTATTGCCCAATCCCCTACTTGCAAATCTTGAGAGTTACCTAAAGTTGCTACGGGGAGATTTGTCCCTTTAATTTTTACAACTGCCAAATCTGAGGGTTCATCTACCCCACGCACTTCTCCTTTGAGTTTGCGCCCGTCTTTTAGGGTGACGGTGACAGAATCAGCACCACTCACCACGTGAGCGTTGGTAAGAATTATACCATTAGAATCAATGATAAAACCAGAACCTTCACCTCTTTGTCGGTATTCTTGAGGCGCTCTGGAAAAATCGTCACCAAAAAATTCCCGGAAGAAAGGGTCCCCAAAAAAGGGGTCGGGAGCACGCATAGTGATAGTACGCTCTGTATCAATCCGTACAACTGCAGGTCCGACTTTATTGACAGCAGTACTCACAAAACTGCGAATGGCTGCTTTTTGAGATTCTACAGGAGGTGCGTTTTCTGGTGCGGCTTCTACTTCAGTAGTACTTGGTATGGTATTACTGACAAGAGACGACCGCCCTGGAATTGGCAGGTTAGGAAATGCCCACAAAGTTGTCAAAGTTAAGCCAACACTCAAGATTGCTACTAGAACATAGCTGGTTACTTGACGCAAAAGGGGTGAAAACCGTTGTTCTTCAGAAGATGATAATGACATATTAATTTCTGCTATCCCGCAAAACATGACTATCGTCTCTAAAACCATTATTACTGGGAAAAGGGTGTGTTGACCTTAGTAGGACTTACACACTCTACAAATCGATTTCCCTCTAAGTTTGCGTTTGTTCAAGGAGTTTCAGGTAAACATCCGATCTGTTGTCTTGCTATCAACTTTTCTATACCTTTGCGTAATCCCACTAGCCCAGTCAGTAGGTAACAATGAATATAAATTAAAACAGCTAATCTCATTCTTAATAAAATGACGGAGAGAAAGTTTTATGTCTATCTGGGTATTGGTAGCTCTAATTTCTTACCTTTTGGGAGCCTTGATTCAATGGACTGCTCTCAAGCAGCAGTTTCAGGAACTTGACGAATACACTAATTTTCCCATAGTTTGGATCGCCAAAGTTGTCTTAACAACTGGTTGTTTTTTGGAAGCTTTAGCTTGGCCTTTCGAGCTGCTTGACTCAGCAACTGCAACTGAGTAACCATTGCTACTGTTCCTGTAGAATAGTCCTGGCACAACTAGGAGCATCTAACGATGAAAGTGTGGGAAGTTCAATCTCGGGAAGGTCTTGATGCATTGACATTGGTTGATAGACCGGAACCCCAGCCTCAAGCGGGACAGATTCTTCTCAAAATACACGCTGCTTCACTCAATTATCGCGATTTGTTAACCGTTAAAGGGGCGTATGGCTCTAAACAAAAACTACCGCTTGTTCCGTTTTCTGATGGTGCGGGAGAGGTGGTTGCTGTTGGTGAGGGGGTAACTAGAGTTAAAGTTGGCGACAGGGTTGCCAGCATTTTCATGCAAACTTGGATAGATGGGGAATATTCAGCAGAAAAATCCCGTTCAGCATTAGGTGGTGCGATTGATGGTATCTTAGCTGAGTATGTTGTACTAGACCAAAATGGTGTCGTTCGTGTTCCAGATTTTCTGTCTTATGAGGAAGCAGCAACGCTACCCTGTGCTGCGGTAACTGCTTGGAATGCTCTTGTCACGGATGGCAAGTTAAAAGCTAGCGATACGATTTTGATACAAGGAACTGGGGGAGTTTCAATATTTGCGCTTCAGTTTGCTAAAGCAATGGGGGTCAAAGTTATTGCGACTTCAAGCAGCGATTGGAAGTTAGAAAAGTTGCGGCAATTGGGCGCTGCAGAAGTCGTGAATTATCAGACTGTACCAGACTGGGATGAAAGAGTTTGGGAAATCACGGGTAAACTTGGAGTTGATCGCATTATTGAAGTGGGTGGTGCGGGAACTTTCAATAAATCCCTCCGTGCTGTCCGTTATGGAGGACATATTAGTTTGATTGGAGTGCTTTCCGGGTTAAATGCTGATGTCAGTACAGTCTCGATTTTGCACAAAGGTATTTGCGTGCAAGGCATTTATGTAGGTAGTCGCGAGATGTTTGAGGCGATGAATCGAGCTATCTCCTTACATAATATCCAACCGATAATTGACCGAGAGCTCCCCTTTGAACAAGCACGGGAAGCTTTGGCGTATATGGAGAGTGGAGCGCATTTTGGCAAGATTGTCTTGCAGGTGTAAAAGATTTGCCAAATCTCTTGCAAGTCGAAGTCATTACGAGTATGATTTAAGAAGAGCAGTTAAAGACTGCAAACCACTTGCTCAAGGATTAAGTAGGAATACAACCAGCTATGGAACCCCTTGTTATAGGTGCGATCGCGAGTTTAGGCGCGGGACTCGCCACTGTTATTGGTGCCTTACCAATTTTACTACCAATAAATTTTACGCAAAGAGTGCAAGGAATCATGCTGGGGTTTGGAGGCGGAGTAATGTTGGCAGCAACATCCTTTTCACTAATCCTACCGGGTACTGAGTCTGCGGTTGCTCAAGGTTATCCCCAAGCAGGTGCAGCTTTGATTATGGCGACGGGTATTTTGCTCGGAGGCGTGTTTCTGCAATTAACACACAAATTATTGCCCCACGAACATTTTTTTAAAGGGCAAGAAAATGTTCGTTCCAATAACCTGAAACGAATTTGGTTGTTTATTGCTGCAATTACCATTCATAACTTTCCTGAAGGATTAGCAGTGGGAGTTAATTTTGGTAATAATAATATTAAAGATGGTATTCCTGTTGCCTTAGGCATTGGGTTGCAAAATATTCCGGAAGGCTTGGTAGTCGCATTATCTTTAGTTGCTGAGAAATATTCAGCAGGTTATGCTTTATGGATTTCACTGCTGACGGGTTTAGTTGAACCAATTGGTGGTGTAATTGGTGCCGGCGTGGTGAGTATCGCTAATTTTATCTTGCCTTGGGCAATGGCATTTGCAGCAGGTGCAATGTTGTTTGTAATTAGTGATGAAATCATTCCTGAATCTCATCGTAAAGGATTGGAGAAAGAAGGAACTATTGGTGTGATGCTGGGCTTTATCATCATGATGTTTTTGGATATTGCTTTGGGGTAGTTAGTTGTTGAATTACAACATTGAAATATGTCTGAAAGTCTTACTAATTACTAATGACAGCATTGACTCATTAACTTTAAGTGTACTAACTGATTGAAAAAGGAGCAAAATTATGAATCTTCTTCGTTTTGAGCACATAAATATTTCTTGTAAAGATCTACAAGCAACTCAAAAGTTCTATCAAACTCTATTCCCCGATTGGTATGTGCGTGCCGAAGGTGTATTTAATGGTAGGCACTGGATACATTTAGGTAACAATCAATTTTATCTGGCTCTTAATCATGAGGCCAATCAAGATCGCGTAAACTTACCTTACCAAAATATTGGTATCAATCATGTTGGTTTTGTGATTCAAGATGGAGAAGGTATGAAAAATTTGCTTGAGAAAGAAGGGATTGAATATTACACGCTAACAGCAGCCGAAACCAAGCATAGAATTTATGTTAACGATCCAGATGGCAATGAAATTGAATTGGTTGAATACCGCCCTGAGTATGCGTTGAAGTGATTGGCTAATTTTAGCGTGGCGTTGCGATTCTAGCGGCGCACCTGGGGTTTGCGGTGTTAACTTGGGCAAGATGATAGCGTTCTGTATTCATTGTTTTTGTGTTGATTGTGGATGGTAGGATGACAAACTTGTTAGCTGGTACAGAAGTAGAAGCACGCTCTTTGCGTTGGGAAGTAGTGAGTGCTACTCAGTTAGGACAACAAACTCTTTACAGGTTGCGTTGCTTGCAAGGAGAACTGCGAGGTACAGAATTTGATATTCTCCATCCTTTTGAATCTGTAGAGGCAGTTATTCGCGATTTGCGTCCCGATCGCGCTGCGCCTTTACCTAATTGGTTAGTTGATCATCAAGCTTTTCTCTTGGAGCAATCTTTGTCGGGTAATGCTCTCCTCGCCGTACAACCCGGTCGCTTACGTGTAGAAGCGTATCAATTGGTTCCTGTATTACGAGCAATTCGCATGAGTCGGGTACGGTTGCTTTTAGCGGATGGGGTTGGGTTGGGAAAAACTATTCAAGCTGGATTGATTATTACCGAATTGATGGCGCGACGGGTAGTGCATCGCATTCTAATTGTTTGTCCTGCTGGTCCATTGTTGGAACAGTGGAAGCTAGAAATGTCTGAACGCTTTGGTTTGCGTTTGGATGAGGTAAACCGAGGAAGGTTGGAAGAAATTCGTCGCAGTACGGAGTTGGGTGCAAATCCTTTTGATTATATTCCTTTGGCGATCGCGTCCATTGATTTTCTCAAGCAGGAAAAAATTCTGGAATCCTTGGAAAGAGCTAGTTACGACATGGTGGTGTTGGATGAAGCCCATCACTGTATGGACTTGGGCGCTATTGGGGAAAAAGAGGATTCTCAACGACGACGGTTGGCGGAGGTTTTAGCGCGGCGTTGCGATTCTTTGTTGTTACTGACTGCAACTCCTCATGATGGGAATGACCGTTCTTTTGCTTCTTTGTGTGAATTGTTAGATTTATCCTTAGTGGATGGGAGAGGAAATTTAAGGGGCGTTGGCTATCGCGATTGTGTTGTTCGTCGTCTGAAATCTCATATTCCCAATCGGTTTAAAAATCGCATTGTCGAACCAAAATCAGTTGTTGCTAATAATCAGGAACATCCCGATTATATAGCATTGCAACATGGGTTGTTGGAATTTTTAGCACCTGAGTTGCGGAGGGCTTTTCAGAAGAAGCGTTACAGTGATGTTTTGGCAGTTCTCTCAAAAGTTTTCAACAAGCAGCAAGAACTCACACCTGGTTGGGAGATGCGGGATTGAATGCAGAACAACGGTTACTAACAGAAGCAACAGAAGCCAGAGAAAAAGGAAACCGCAGTTCTGCTGTAGATTTATTTAGTTTTGTCCGCGATGGGATTTTGCTAGATGGGGGAGATTTTCAACCAACCAAACACCCAGAAATTTACATCATGCGTCTTCCCTCAGCTTGGAATTATGGGCTTGATGAGTTACCGGGATACGATCGCAATAGTCATTGTTTGCGGTTGACGACTAATATGGATGTGACTCGCGACGAACAAAATCGCCCTGTGGGTTTTTTAGGTCGCGCCCATCCTTTGGTAAGGCGTGCTGTGGATAGAGTAAGGAATTTATCCTTTGGCGGTGGCGATCGCAACACTCAAGATAGCCGTGTTAGTGTGGTGAAAGCTGATGTAGAGAAACCAACCTTGCTATTTACTTTTTTAGGTAGAGTTGCTAGCAATGCGGGATCGGAATTCGAGAAAGTGTTGGCGGTAAAAGTTGGGTCGGATGGGGAAACAGAGTTTTACGACCAAGCCCAAGATTGGCTTAGTTTAGCAGATCCGAAACAGGCGATAAGTACAAAAAATGTGTGGAAAAATTACTTTGAGTCATGTTGGGAAACTGCAACTCAGCAAGCGCAAGATGTCGCCCAAACGAATTGGTTATCTGTGGCGGAAGCATTTATCAAAGAACGCAAGCGCGAGTTAGAGATAGAAAAAGCCCGACAAACTGAGTGGTTGCAACAGCGCAGTCAAGAAATTACAGGGAACGTGGAAAATGCGGTGCAAAGGTCTGGGGAAAGGTCGAAAACCCTGGTAGGTAAGACGAGATACGGAATCCCTCTGCATCGGGTAGGACAGAGCGTAACTGCTTTGAGGTATTTAGAAGACGCAATTTGGAGTAGAGCATGATTAGGCACAGTAGCAATACTAGTGAATCTTGGAAGACGTTAGCGTGGAAGAAATTCCGGGCAAACCTTTTCCGCTTACAAAGAAGAGTGTTTAAAGCGGTTCGAGTTGGCGACAAGCGCAAAGCCCGTCAATTACAAAAGCTGATCCTAAAATCTCGTGCGGCTAGGTTTCTGGCAATTCGTCAAGTAACACAGCTAAACGCTGGTAAAAAGACACCGGGTATTGATGGTAAAACCGCCTTAACTCATGAGGAAAGATTCAGCCTCGAACTGCTATTAAGGCAGCTAAATTGGTATCACAAAAAGCTTAGGCAGATACCAATACCCAAGAAAGACGGCTCTATCAGATACCTAAAAATCCCCACTATCGCGGATAGAGCTTGGCAATGCCTAGCAAAATTCGCCCTAGAACCAGCACACGAAGCCACCTTCCACGCAAATAGCTACGGATTTAGAACAGGGCGCTCCGCCCATGATGCCCAGAAGCAGGTGTTCGATCATCTCAAATCAAAGTCCAACGGCATCAACAAGAGAATCCTTGAGCTAGATGTAGAAAAGTGCTTCGACCGGATTAATCACTCATCCATCATGTCGAACCTTATCGCCCCCCTAGGGCTAAAATTAGGGATATTCCGATGCCTCAAAGCCGGAATCAACCCCGAATTCCCTGAACAAGGTACCTGTCAAGGTGGGGTGGTGAGTCCACTACTAGCTAACATCGCCCTGAATGGAATCGAAGAAATACATAAATACCACGTCAACAGAGGACGCAAAATAACAGCAACTACCCTCGAAAAGGACATTGTGAACGCCTGTGTTCGATATGCCGATGACGCGGTATTCTTCCTACGACCAGAAGACGATGAAAAACAAATACTTGACAGTATTAGCCAATTCCTAGCAAAAAGAGGACTAAAGGTAAGTGAGAAAAAGACAAAGCTAACCGCCTCGACTTCAGGATTTGACTTTTTAGGCTGGCACTTCAAAGTACAGCAAAACGGCAAGTTTAGAAGCTCTCCCTCAGAGGAAAACTTCAAAGCATTCCGTAAGAAAGTCAAGAAAATTGTCAATAACTCGAATTATGGTGCTAACGAAAAAGCTAAGAAATTAGCCCCGATAGTCCGAGGATGGAGACAATACCACAAGTTCTGTAAAATGGACGGCTCTAAATTTAGCCTTTACTACGTACAATACAGAACCTACAAGGTATTCAACAAAGAAACCAAACAAGATTGCCTATCTAGCAAGAAACTGCTGGATAAAGCTTTCCCATCGGTTCCTTACTCCGAAAACCGCCACATTAAAGTCAAAAGAAATAAATCACCTTTTGATGGAGACTTAGTTTACTGGAGTGAACGCAACAGTAAGCTATATGACGGTATGACCTCAAGATTATTAAGGAAGCAAAGCCATACGTGTGGATACTGCGGTCACAAACTGACCTCAGAAGAAAAGGTAAATCTACATCATTTTGACGGCAATCATGGAAACTGGAAGGACTCAAACCTGACAGCAGTACACGAAAGCTGTCACGATTATCTCCACATGAAGCAAAAGGGGAAGGAGACTACGTTAATCACGCAAGTAGGTCTGGAAGTCACCGAAGAATACCTAGAAAATAATCCTCGGTGAAGGACAACCCGGTCTTACGACGACAGAAACCTTAACCCTAAGAATATCGGAAGCTGGATGCGTAAAAATACGCACGTCCAGATTTAAAAGAGAGGGGCGAGAGGTAATACTCTCCCTCGACTCTACCCGAGTTGCTGTACCATCGCTTTTTTTCAGAATCGTTACTGTATCTGCATCGCAATCCATGGGTGTATGATGATTGGTATGGAGTAGTGATTTTTCCCTCAAGGAGTTTAGAACCACAAAAGACAAATCTCCATCGCTCGCTCATCAACAGTTCGCAAGTGCGACGCATCTATTTAGATGAGTTGGGTAACCCTGAAGAACAACCAGTTGCAATTAGCTTGCTGCAACTAACCATCGCGTCGGAAGCACAAATGGTAGCACAAGCAAAGCAGTTAATTGAGCGGGTCAAAGCTGAAGAAACAAGCCCCCTCCCAAAGGATGACATAATAGATGTAATTACAACCATCGCTGTTTACAAGTTTATTAATTTGAGCCGAGTTGAGGTGGAAGCCATGTTAGGAATTGATTTAGAGCAAACCAGAGTTTATCAAGAAGCGAAAGAAGAAGGTCGTCAAGAAGGTCGTCTAGAAGGTCGTCAAGAAGGTCGTCAAGAAGGTCGTCAAGAAGGTCGCCAAGAAGGTCGAGAAGCATTACAATTGGAGCTTGTACTCCGAATGTCACAGCGTGGAATGACACAGCAAGAGATAGCAGAGTTACTTGGATTAACTCTTGAACAAGTCAGACAAATTGCTCGCACACAAGCTTAAGAAACGACAGAGACAAAAAGCTTTCTTCGCAAGAAGATGATTTGATGACATAAATATGATGAAGGATTGATATTTAACAAATTAGGTGCTCATTCGCCTTTGACAAATTGCTCGCGTGCAAGCTTAACAAATGTTAGAGATAATAGACGTTCTTCGCGAGCAGATAATTTGAGAAAATCAAAATGAGGAAGGATTGATACTTAACAAATTGGGTGCTCGTTCGCCGTTAATAAATTCATTGATTCGAGCCAAGTTGAAGTGGAAGCCATGTTAGGAATTGATTTAGAGAAAACCAGAGTTTATCAAGAAGCTAAAGAAGAAGGTCGTCAAGAAGGTCGCCAAGAAGGTCGAGAAGCATTACAATTGGAGCTTGTACTCCGAATGTTACAGCGTGGGATGACACAGCATGAGATAGCAGAGTTACTTGGGTTAACTCTTGAACAAGTTGGACAAATTGCTCGCACACAAGCTTAAGAAACGTTAGAGATAATAGACGTTCTTTGCGAGATGATTTGATGAAATAAATATGAATATTATACTTACACCAAAGCAAGAAAAATTTATCCAAGCCAAGTTGCAAACAGGTAAATATCGTAATGCTGAAGAATTGTTAGAGATTGTTTTCAGACTGCTTGATGAATATGAGCAGGCTGATGCTGACTGGATAAATTCTGCCAGAGAAAAAATAGATGTTGCGATCGCAACAAGCAAACAAACTCCACCTATCGACGGGAAAACTTTTGTTAACCAAATTCTGACACAATTCTAGCAGGTACGTGAGGAGTAAGGCTAAAATCAATACCGTGTAAGTCGTTTTTGCACAGCCACATAAATCTCAATTCTCACATATGCCTCTCGCACTTCTCCAACACTGCACTTTTACAGGTCCTGCTTTACCCAAACCTTTTGTTCGCTTTGAGTTAGAAAAAAAACTTACAAAAGCAAAGCTTATCCATAAAATTACGGGAAATGAGGGGAAGGAATTACAAGAGGCTTGGACTGTCTACCGACGTAAATTGAGGGAATTGGCAACGCGAGGGGGTGCGGTACGTGTCAGAAATCATATTATATTACCGTTATTAAAGTTACTATGATATGACCGTATTGAATCAGCAGGAGATGTTGCAACTCGCGAGGGGTTGGAATCGGGCGGAGAGTTGTTGGTAAGTGCGGATGGTAAAGCAAAATTGCGGGTGTGGTGTGTAGATTTTGAGACGGATTTGGATGCACCTGCTCGACGCGGAAGTGCTTATCGTTACAGCCATTTACGCATTGCTCAACGGGTATTACTGACGAGTGGGGAACGGTTGGGTTTGTTAACAAACGGGGTAGAATTGCGGTTGTTAATTTCTGACCCTGCACGTCCGGATTCTCAAGTTAATATTGCTATTGACCCATATTGGAAACGCGATCGCAATCTTCCCGATTCTTTCTTGTTTTTTCTAGCCCTAGCTTGTCCCGATGGAGTCAAAGCTTTACCTGACTTGGTAGAGAAGGCGAGGTTACAACAGGCGCGAGTCACGAAGGAGTTACGGCTACAAGCGCGACGTGCAGTTGAAAGGTTTATACAGGAAATTTTAGACCATCCCCGGAATGCTGAAATCTTACGTACCAAGTCTCAACAGAGTGCAGAATTTGCAAAAGCACTTTGGAAGGAAGGGTTAATTATTGTTTATCGTTTGTTGTTTATCCTGAAGTCGGAGACAAACGATAACCCCGCACAGGCGTTTAGCTTTGCTTCTGCAAGTTTGTGGCGCAATACTTTTTCACCGAGTTTGGCTTTAGCAGATTATGGGCGCAAGATTTTGGATGATGGTTGGGAGACGGGGAGTTTCTTAGAGTCGGGAATGCGTGCGTTATTTAAAATGTTCGTCTCTGGTATTGAGTGTACGGAAATGTCGGTAAAACCCCTCGGTGGTGCGTTGTTTGGGGAGAATGCAACGCCTGTATTGTCTTATTTAACTTGGGGAGAGAGGGCTGTTGCTCATTTGTTGGATCAATTGTTATGGACTACGCCGCAAAAGGGGAAAGGGCGGGAAAGAGTTCATTATGGTCCTTTGGATATGGAAGATTTGGGGCGAGTTTACGAAGCTTTGTTGGAATTAGAACCGGGAATTACAACTGAACCTATGTGTCGTTTGCGGCGACAAAAATTAGAGGTGGTTGTTCCTATAGCCCAGGGGGAGAAATATCGTCCCGCTTTTGAAGACAAGGGGAGAGTAGAACAAGGAGAAGAGGAGATAGGGGAAGAGGATGAGGAGGAAATAGAAGAGGAGGAGACGACAAAGCGGGGTAAGAAAACTAAGGTGGAATGGATAGAAGAAATTCCGCCGGGACGGTTTTATTTACGGGTTGGTTTGGGAAGAAAAGCAAGTGGTTCCTATTACACTCCTCGTTCTTTTGTTAGGTTCTTGGTGAAGGAAACATTGGAACCCCAAATCAACGAACTCAGTCCAAAAGAAGATCCAAAACCGGGGGAGATATTGAAATTAAAGGTTTTAGATCCAGCTATGGGAAGCGGTCACTTTTTAGTGGAAGCTTGTCGTTTTTTGGGTGAGAAATTATATGAGGCTTGTCGGTTATGTGATGAATTGGCTTTGAAAGCCGAACAACAAGCAGAAAGTTCTGAGGATGAAGAAACGCGAAAGTTGGCTTTTCAAAGAGCAAAAATATTCCGTCAACGAGCGATCGATCTACCCGATCCAGATGATAAATTAATGAAGTATTTACCTTCGGCTGCACCAGAAGGTGAAGAAACGGGATTTTCTCAAGCAGAAGCGATCGCATTATGTCGGCGTTTGGTTGCGGTACATTGTTTGTATGGGGTGGATAAGAATCCTTTGGCGGTGGAGTTAGCGAAGTTATCTTTATGGTTGGAGTCTCACGCTGAGGGTTTACCTTTGACTTTTTTAGACCACCGTTTGGTGTTGGGAGATTCTTTGACGGGTCCGTTTTTTGAGCATTTGTTGACGTATCCCGGTGGAAAGCAAGATCGAGTCGATGATGTCTTTGCACAGAATCTTCGTCAGATGAATGGTTATTTCAAGAAAATAGCGAACGTCAAGCACTTGATTACACTCTAGATTTTGTCCAAAAAACAGGTGGCGAATATTTGAGTTTGCTAGAGTTGCGTTCTGAGAAAGATTTAGAGGTTGCTAAGACTTGCTTTGCCAATGGCGAACCTTTTGGTAAGGTGTGCGATCGCTTAGGTGTTAAACTAGGTCGCGAACTTAATATGACTGATGATGCTTGGCGCTTTACACCTACTTCTGAAATTTTACCAGATGGTAAAGACCCACGCAATCCAGAGGTGGCAAAGCAACTGTTGGAAATGGGTTATCTTGTGCTTCATGAGGGGAAAACTTTTCATCAGTATACTGATAGATGGGAAGAACGCTCTAGATATTTAGTTTCTCTTTTAAAACTACAAGATAAACAGGAAATTTTAAAATTAGTGAAATTTTATAGAATTGGAATTCGAGAAGTTTCTTCAAGCACGAATGAGAGAACATTAATAGCAGCGCTCTTGTCATATGGTACTACTTCAGGTCACACCGTAACACATGAAAAATTAGCTGCTGAACGTAGTATAGCAATAGCTTGTGCAACGATCTCATTTCTAAATTCTTACTCTGTTGACTGGGTAATACGTTTAAGTGCTGCTTCTCATGTTACAAAATTTCTACTTAACATGATCCCGGTTCCTTCTTTTTCCCATGCTTTCCTTTCCCACTCCGCCCTACGCCTAACCTGCAATCACACCGGATACGAACCCCTGTGGCGGGAACAACTAAGCGAAATTTGGAGAGAAAGCCAATCCCCTTTCACCTTCCCAGTTCTCCCCTCAGAAGACGATCGCTGGTTAGTTCGTGCTGCTATAGATGCAGTTGTCGCTGATGCTTACGGACTCAACCGAGAACAATACGCCCACATCCTCTCAACTTTCAGTCACAAAAGTTATCCCAAAGCACCACAACTTTGTCTCGCTTGCTTTGACGAACTCCAAACTATTGGACTTGAAACTTTTACAAAGAAATACGATCCTTACTGGGATATTCCCCTCAATGAAAACTTACCAAAACCCGTCATAGATTTGCCCATTCCCAATCAAAGTAATGAGAATGTGGTTTCTACAGATGATGGTAGCTTCCAACTGACTCCACCTCCAGAGGGGAAACCAAAGCGGAGAAAGAAGAAGTAATACTAGACCTCAGTGCTATACCCCCCTGACTGCTTAGTCCGCGTAGGCGGTGAGTCCAGCGCTGCAGGAGGGTTTCCTGCTCCCTGCCAACTGGCGTATAGCCTGCCGCATCGCGTATAGCCCTGGCGGGCATAGCCTGCGGCATCGCGGAGCGTGCGCTTTGCGCTTAGTGTGTGCCTTGCACATAGCGTCTCGGTAAGGAGATACCCGGAGGAACGTTTGTACAGTCGCGATTTCTAATCGTTAGGGCAAAAAAGGGTTATAAAAGCGGATTTAGCATGATGGGAGATGGGTTGGGAGTGAGGTACTTCGAGAATGGGGAATGAAAAAATGTGCGGGTTTGTTTAAAAAACCCGCTTTGGTGCATTCATTTGAAGTTAATAAAAGTTGACTTAACGGATGCCCGAAAACCTAGCTAACAGTTCCTCGCGAGATAATTCTATACAAAGACGAGTATATTCCTCTAACGGTAACTGTAGCATGGGTTCAACTATGGCCGATAGTTCCTCATCTAAAGAACCAAAACGGACTCTGAGCAAATTTTCCACAACTTGGCGTTGTCCTTGTTGTAGTCCTTGTTGTAGTCCCTGTTGTAATATATTAGTCCTTTCTCGCTCGTAAACCTCTTTAAAGTTCATAACGATCTCCCGATCTTCTTCAGTCATGTCTTCTGGATTTCTGGCTACACTAATGCGCCAGCTAAAAAGTAGTTCTATCAGGTTTTGACGCAACGGATTGTTTGGTGAAAGTGCAGCCACCTCCCTTGCTGCATTTTGCTGAACAGATCCCCTCCCTAAAACTCTACACATGAGTGTTTCATTCGTAACTGGCAACTCGTTAATTGCCACTATCGCTGTTCGGAAAGACTCAGGGAAAAAATACACTCCTTGAGGCCATTTTTGTAGCTCTAGTTTAGCGCCAAAACTCTCCAACAACGTATCCGAAGCCGAAGTCGCTAAAATCCACAAACGCGGTAAATTATTCTCTGGCAAAGAAGTTTTTTCTCGCTTTGCTTTACGTTGCAATTCCCCGAAGTAAGCAAGTAGCTTGAGTAAGCAATTACGTACTTCTGTTCTGCTAGGTTGATTGCGAAAAGGTTCTAACAAACAAGTACTGGCTGTTATTTTCCCAAGCAGTCCTAGAGATTCCAGATTCGCCTGGGGTGAAGGTAAGGGGGAAAACAAAATATCTGCCTGACGAACCTCATCAGTGATTTCTCGGCTGACTTCCACCTTACCGAAAGGTGACAGTAACTCTTCTAAATATTGTTTTGCAAATTGGTCGTGAGGCTGTCGAATCATTGTTATTTGCGATCGCCTTAAGCATTAAAGCGTGTTTCTTAGCATTTTTTATCTTAATTGTTAAAAATAAACTTTTTTAGTCAAAAAATAAATATTCTTCCTAAATTTACCCTATAAAGAAACTTCTTAATAATTTTTCTTGACATTATAAGTTGCGTATTGGCAAATTATACGGTCATATGCTATACCTCTCGTTAGCGATTACCATAATCAAAACCAATTCGGCATATTCCATACCTCATGTCAACTTTAGCTACATCTACTTGGACGGTATCCTTCGCCCACACCTTTCTCAACGAAGCCCTGAATATACCGAAAAAAATCAGCCAGCGTTTGCCCAAAACCGTTAAAATCCTGGAAAAAGACCCGATTTCCGCCCAAGGTGATGCTAAAAAGCTAAAGAACTATAAAAATGTTTACCGCGTTCGTATTGGTGATTATCGATTAATCTACAGTATCGGTCAAAACAGCGTCAAACTCCTCAGCCTCCGCAAGCGCAACGAAAGAACCTACGAACTAGAATTTTCTCCATCAGATACCGAAGTCGTCGAAATCACCCATTGCGACCCCATCTTAGAAGAAGACACAACAGGACAACAAATCAAACCCGTATCCCCACCACCCAAAAATCTCCTTCCCCAAAACCTCACTCCCACCCTCCTTACAAAGTGGCGCATTCCCGAAGAATATTGGCAAGATTTGCAAAAAGTTCGCACGGAAGATGACTTACTCAACTTACCAATTCCTCACCAATTTATCGATCGCATTTTAGATAATCTCTTCCCTCGTTCCCTTGAAGACATTGATACCCAGCCAGAATACTTACTGCAAAACCCGGAAGATTTGGAACGTTATGTCGAAGGCGAACTAGCAGCTTTTTTATTAAAACTCGATCCCGAACAAGAAAAGTTGCGGGATGGTATAACTGAAGGTCCTACCTTAGTCAAAGGCGGTCCCGGTACGGGAAAATCAACACTAGCCCTATACCAGGTGCAAAAACTTCATACATTGGGTTATCAATCTATCCTCTTTACAACCTACACCAACGCCCTAGTTTCTTACTCCGAACAACTCTTAACTCAATTACTGGGTAAATCCCCTAAAGATTGCGGTGTTGATGTTGTCACTGTTGATTCCCTAACGCGTTCTTACTACAAACAACGCTATGGCGAACCTCATTTTGCGAAACCAGAACAAGCACTCCACTATTTAGAAACAGCGCTGCAAACAACAGAAATTCCTTCCAAAAACATTTTTGACCGCCAAGTACGCTTACAAAGTCTGCAACGTTTGGGAACTCCCTACTTACTGCAAGAAATCTTGGATGTCATTGAAACCTGGGGTATCTCCAGTTTAGAGGAATACCTAGCCGCAAACCGCCAAGGACGAGTTGTTCCCCTCCGCAATCAAACACGGGAAGCTATTTGGGCAGTATACCAAACTTGGCTGCAACTCATGGAGCAAAATCGCTTAATTACCTGGGAACAAATGCGCCGTCAAGCACTGGAATACGTTTCACAATTACCTCAAAAACCTTATCAAGCAATCCTTATTGATGAAGCACAAGATTTATCTCCAACCGCCTTGCGCTTCTTACTCGCCTTGATTCCTTCCTTCAAGGGAGTTTACTTAACTGCTGATGCTTCCCAATCTCTCTATCAACGTGGCTTTAGTTGGAAACAGATTCATGTAGATTTAAAAGTCAGTGGGAGGACTTTAATGCTACGTCGCAATTACCGCAACACCCAACAAATCTCCTCAGCTTGTGCCACCATTTTAGAAGGAACAAATGCGGGAGATGAAGAATGTCTGCAACAATTATCTTCTCCCTATCAAGGAAATTCACCCACCTTGCTGTTGATAGAGAACATCGACAAACAAGTACAAGCCATAGGGGAATTTTTTACCACCGCCGCCAAACAGTTTCGCCTTCCTATTCATGGTGGAGGGGTACTTTGTCCCAACTCCCAACTCGGACAAGATATCGCCCGTCGTCTCAGCCAACGAGGTTGGAAAGCTCAGTTTGTTTCTGGTAAGGAAATCGATCTCAACGCTCGTTATATTAAGGTGTTAACTCTCCACTCAGCGAAAGGTTTGGAATTTCCTTTTGTAGCTGTTGTTGGTTTGCAAGCAGGAATTTTACCTCGGATTGATGAGACAATTCCTCAAGAGGAAATACCTGCTACGCTGAACGAGCAACGTCGCTTGTTTTATGTGGGTTGCACTCGCGCTATGCGGGCTTTGATGGTGTGCGGTTCTAAAGTGTCTCCTTCTCAATTTCTAGATTCTCTTTCCTCTTCTCGTTGGCAAAAGATTCAAGTTTAATTAACCGCAGATGAACGCAGATGCAGGCTGACGAAGTTTATGTTTTTTGAGAAGTTTTATGAATACGATTTATTTGAAGGATATTTTACAACAAGGGGATGATGCGATCGCAGCTGCTAGCACTTTTCTCGGTTTGAAAATGGCGCAGCTAGATTGTTCGGATGTGGAGACTATTTCTGGAGAACAACTCTCTCTACTTTTTTCTAAGATTCCTCCAAGTTGGGAGTTTGAGGAATTGGGGAAGGTGCTTATTGCTGAAAGTATGAGCGAGACTTTAGGAATAGCGTTTTTTGAGTTCGTCAACAATCGCGGTTCTTCACAGCCTCTGGTTGCTCAGACTAACAAAATCTCCTATGGAACTCAAACACCAAAAAAAGCCGTTCAAGATGTCACTCCCATTTCAATATACTTTACTTCCCCTTCTATTCCTCTCTCTACCGCACCTTCTCCTTTAAATCCTATTAAAGTTCTCGATAAAGTCATTGCGGAGTATCGCGATTATTTATTAACAGAATTTAGAGCCAAAGACCCACAATTAAAAGCTGCTTTAGAAAAAGCTATTGACCAACCTTTATTTTTAGCTCAAGAACCATTTTATCAAGCCCATCGTCCTTTTAAAAGTGGGGAAAAATGGCAGAATTTATCCATAGACGCGAAACTCGCCAGAGTCATGCAACAACGTTCCGGTAGCGAGTTTGCATACCTCCATCAAAGTCAAGCAATTGACCATTTATTAGGACAAAACGCCTCTCCCCTCGTTGTGACAACGGGTACGGGGAGTGGAAAAACGGAAACCTTTCTTTTACCAGTCATTCAAAATGCGATCGCAGATGCAGCCCAATTCCGAAGACAATCCGGACTGACAGCTATTCTCGTCTATCCAATGAACGCCCTCGCTAACGACCAGTTCCTACGTATCCAAAATTACCTCAAAGAATCTGGTTGGGAAGGGGCAATTAGTGTGGCAAAATACGATCGCGGCACTAAGTTAAAAGAACGTCAAGCTTTACGCCAAAATCCACCCCATATATTACTCACTAACTATATGATGCTGGAGTATCTCTTAGTACGTCCAGCAGATAGAGAAGATATCTTTGCCAACCATCGCTGTCGTTTCCTTGTTCTGGATGAAGTCCACACCTATCGCGGAACGTTGGGAAGTAACATCGCCTTGTTAGTCAGACGCTTGCAAACTCACTTAAAGGACGCAAAACAGGATTGGTGTTCTCAAGTTCCCCCAGAATTACAAAGAAAACGCTATCCCGAATTTCTCCCGGTTGCAACTTCTGCCACGATTAAAAGTGTAGCGGAAGGAGAACACTCCCCACAAGAAAGAATTCGTCTCAGAGATGAAGCCGTTCAAGAATTTTTTAGTAAAATCTCCGGTGTCAACAAATCCAGCATCCGAGTCATTGGCGAAGAACTTGCAGAACTTCAAACACCACCACAAGCAGTTTCTCCCTCAATCCCTTACATATTATGGGATTTAAACCGATGGCTGATTCGTTCTCCCCTTTCCATTTCCCAAATTGTCAAGAAAGTTAAACAAGAAATTCCAGAGCGATCGCATTAGCTTATTACAAGTCAATTCTGAAGTCTTGCAGTTAGAAGCTGCTACAGAAAAACAGCGTTACCGTTGTGAAGTTTGCTCCACCCCTGTCTTGGGATGGCAAAAGAATTATCCTTGTCCGTATTGTCACGGGAATTTAATCCGGTGGACTGATTCAGAGAGCGCAGAAAACAGATATGTGAAAAAAATCCTCTCACCAGAATATATACCCCTAGTCGCAGGAGAACATACCGCCCAAATTCCTAACGATGTACGAGTTGAATTAGAAGACAACTTTAAAGCTAAGGCGGGGGAATCAAAAGTTAATTTATTAGCCTGTTCGCCGACTTTGGAAATGGGTATTGATGTCGGTGGATTGGATGCAGTCATTTTACGCAATATACCACCACGTCCAGATAACTACGCACAAAGGGGAGGACGTGCGGGAAGGCGTACCCGTATTGGTTTAGTCGTTGGTTATGCTCGAAATACACCTCATGACCAGTATTTTTACGATAAACCGGGAGAGATGATAGCCGGAGAAGTACCAACCCCCGCACTCGCATTGGGGAATCGAGATGCAATATTCCGTCATTTAAATGCGATCGCATTTGGGAGTGCCAAACCTGGTTTAGCCAGTAAGATGGTAAATTATATCTCTCCTTTAGGGGAAATCCATCAAGAAGCCGTAGAAGAACTGGTGACAGGAGTAGAAGCGCAGATAGATCGAGCGGTGGCTGTCGCTTTACAAGCTTGGCAAGGTAATGTATTATACGAAGCAGGATTAGATGAAACAGCCCTGCGCCAACACTTAAAGGGATTACCCGAACAAATCCGGGATGTTATCAATCGTACCGCCCTGCAAGTTAAGGAATTAAGAAGCGCTCTTGATACATACTCCCTCCAACTCCAAGGCGAACGTGCTGGAACTCGTGCGGCTCAACTCATTGCTCGAATACTAGGTATTCAAACAGACAAACAAAATAAGAATAATGAAGCTGATGACCTTTCCGTCGGTTATCCTTTACGTAGATTTGCTGAATTTGGTATTCTTCCTGGTTACGAATTTCCCACCCAACCAGCATCATTGCGACTTTTAGGTGACGATCGCGAAGAAGACCCCGTAAGTGTAGCAAGACGTTTTGGAATTGGTCAATTTCAACCCGATGCTCAAGTCTTTGCTCGTACCAAACGCTGGAAAGTTATTGGTTTAGATAACGCCTCTCCATGGAACTCCAGAACTGAAAGCGCAACTTGGTCTTACCGGATATGCAATACTTGTCAGTTACGGTACGATGCATCCGAACCTGCTTGTCCTCGTTGTGGGAATAATGCACCAGGAAAAGATTACGTTGGTGGAGAATTTGCTGGTTTTTTGGCGCGAAGGGATGAAAGTCCAATTCTCGATGAAGAAGAACGTTACGTTACCCGCAATCTTGTCAAAACTTACCCTCAGTGGGACGGACAAGTTGTAGGACGGTGGACATTAAGTACTGGTTGGGGATTGCGTTGGAGTCGGGATGAGGAGGTACGTTGGGTTAATGAGGGGGTTCCGCCTAAAGATAAAGATAGGGAACAGAATACTCCCTTACTACATAATGAAGCAAAAGGGTATCCGTTGTGTAGCGAGTGCGGGCGAATATTGCAAAACCCAGATGTAGCGCGATCGACAACTCAAGGACGACGCAAAACTCACAAATCCGGTCAAGATGACCCTTACGGTCATGCAGAAAATTGTCCTAAAAAAGGCGCACCGCAACCTCTGGCAATTGTAACAGCAAGTAAAGCAGAGGTATTGCGATTAATAGTTCCTATCCCTATTTCTACGGAGGAAGAGGATTTACAATCTTGGGGATTATCTCTTGGATACAGTCTGAAAGCTGGTATGCAGCAATTGTATATGTTGGATGGTTCCGAGATTGATTTTGAGTTTGAGGGAATTTGGCAGGTGAGTTATGAAGGAAAAAAATATAACACAATTTCGCTGACGTTTATTGACCCTAGTTTAGGTGGAAGCGGGTATTTGCATCGGATTGCTAGCGAATTTCATCAAGTGGCAAAAACAGCGATCGCGCATTTAGACCATCCAAACTGTGTAACTGCCTGTTACCGTTGTCTCAAATCATATCAAAATCAACGCTATCACGAATTACTCAATTGGCCGCAAGTTATCCCCGCCCTAGAACAACTCGCACAAACGCCACCAACACCACGTTCTTTAGAAACAGGCGATCTTGACGATCCGCTTCCCTGGTTAGAAGCTTACGATGCAGGTGTAGGTTCTCCTTTAGAACTCAAGTTTCTACAGCTATTTGAAAAACATGGGTTCCATCCCCAAAAACAAATACCAGTACCAACAAATACGCCAATTTCCGTTGCTGATTTTGCCATACCAGAACGGAGACTAGCAATATATATTGATGGAACTGCCTTTCATAAAGGAGGAAACAGATTGCGAGATAAATTTATTCGCGATCGCTTGCGTAATGCCAATTCTCCTTGGCAAGTTGTCGAATTAAACGCTACAGATTTAGCTAGAGGTAAGGCATTAGTAGAACAACTCAAAAGCAAATAACAGTCAGTTTGTTCCAAATTTGACGCATTTACTTGGATGAGCTAGGTAGCCCTGAAGAGTAACCAGTGGCAATTAGCTTGTGGATGCGGTACTGCATAAGGTCATCGTTTCGATTTCAGGATGGGGAAATGGCTTGCCAAAGGAGAAGGCTGTAGACGTTGAACCATAAAGTCGCAAATGCTCCAGCCGTTCCTTAGCTTCAGCAATTGTGGGAGTATGTCCTGCAGGAACCCACCATAACGCTAGGATTGGCTGCTCGGTTTTTTCAAACCAACGACGGCGATCGCGCATTATGTTTGCATGAGCACCGCGATATACGTAGTTTGAAAGGGCTTCTAAAGATTTCCAAACTGTGAGAGTAATTAAAATTCGCTCGTCGTCAAAAGCACGAATACTGGTAGCATCGTTTGCACCTTCACTTCGCAAACGCCATACGAAACCGGGATCGGTATCTGCGATCGCATTAATACTTTCAATTTGTGCGACGAACTCTGCCATTTCTGGAGAATCTAGTGGCGCACGTAAGGTAGCAGTATTTACTTGAGCAAGATGATAGCGTTCTGTATTCATAGTTTTTGCACCATTGTGTGATGATACGCTTAAATGTCGTTTCTGCTATTTCTTATTTGTCAACTCTCTAAATATACACTTAGGTAGTCAAAATAAATACTTACGTATCTATCCTGAGAGAGAGCAGTGAGGACAGACTAACATCACAGCTTGATATTTGGCATCTGATAATTCTTGATTTTTGTTTTTAATACTTCATATTTAGGTACTCAACTCAAAAGGTGACCGTTCATACAACAAGGCAGTTGGGAAATGTTCTATGTTAACTAAACCCTTTACTTTTGTATAAACGGCGGCTATATCCGCTAAAGAACCACTGGAGCGGCGGAAATCCTCTGCTTTGTTAGTGTCATTGAATTGATTGAGTGTAACGGCTTCAGGTTGAACAGACACATCGAGTCATTTCCGCCGCCCTGGTGATTTATTTATGCAAGGTCTCTTTTCTTTCCTCTGCGTCCTGGTGTGATTGGTGCAGTTCTTAAAAAAACTTGTAACTATATATTGTATATGTAGAGTTTTTGACCTTTTATCGTGCTTTCATCTGAACTATCTACAATTAACGCTCTCAAGCAACCAACTAGTTCTGCATGGGTAGAACAAGCTGTTGCAAATCTAGACATCATTCTCCTGGATCACTCCCAATGCGAACGAAAAGCAGCGGGAGTCGCCTTGAACATGATATTTCGCTATCCTTCCAATGCTAAAATGGTGCGAGAACTAACCAAAATTGCCCGTGAAGAACTAGAGCATTTTGAACTCGTCAATCAATGGCTGGAAAAACGGGGTATTCCTCTGCGTCCATTGCAGCCACCCCCCTATGGTGCGGGTTTAAAATCGCAAATTCGGTCAAAAGAACCAGAGAGGTTTTTAGACTCTCTGTTAATTAGTGGTTTAATTGAAGCTCGCAGCCACGAACGTCTGGGATTGCTAGCTCTTCACTGCTCTGAACCGGACTTAGCAAAATTTTACCGCAGCCTCATGGCATCTGAAGCTCGTCACTATGGTACTTACTGGGTTCTTGCGGATACTTATTTCGATCGCGAACTTGTTAGGCAAAGACTAGATGAACTAGCATTGGTGGAAAGTGAGTTATTGGCAACTTTACACCGAGAACCGCGAATTCATAGTTAAAGAGATTCTTAGCAAGGGGAATGAAAAGTTACTATCAAGATTTTTTAATTCGTAACTGGGAACAGAGCGATCGCACCTCTGCGGCAAATATTATCAAAGCCGTACTAGCAGAATACGGTTTAAACTGGGAACCAAATGGAGCAGATCGAGATGTGTTGCAGGTAGAAGAATGTTATTTAGCAGTTGGGGGAGAGTTTTGGGTTGTTGAACATCAAAACCAACTTGTAGGAACTGCAGCGTATTACCCTATTGAGCGAGGGGAAAAAGCCGTAGAAATTCGTAAGATGTATGTTTTACCTAAAGCTCGGGGTTTTGGTCTGGGGAAATATTTGTTACGACAGTTAGAGGCTGCAATTGTGACTCGAGGCTTTCAAGAAATTTGGATTGAAACTGCTAGTGTTTTAGTAGAGGCTGTTCAGCTTTATGAAAAAAATGGGTATGAAAAAGCATCAGGTGTAGAAACAGCCCGGTGCGATCGAGTGTACGTTAAGAAATTGTATGGTTAGTGGTTGGGGTTTTGTTATATACATTTTAGACGAGAGGTAAGAGAATTTGAAACTCTGTGCCTTTGCCAAGTTCGGAATACAAGTTTAACTCACCACCATGTCTGGCTTTTATAATTCGATAACTAACTGATAAATTGGTTTCTTTATCAGCACGTTTTTCTATGGAAAAAGAATCAATAATTTGCTTTTGCAATTCTTGAGATATTCCCGGTCCGTTATCAGCAATACAAATTGAGATCCACCGAGAGTCTGGTACATTTGGTATATTAACTTTTCGCGAAATGACTTGCGTCGTAATCTCAATTCTTGGTTTTTGATCTGTGGCTACAGTCTCTAGATGCATTTGCTGTCTCACTGCTTCATTAAGCAGTGTATCTACGGCTTGGCTCAAAATATTCATGAAGACTTGATTTAATTGACCAATAAAGCAAGAGACTGGTGGGAGATGACCGTAATTTTTAACTATTTCGATTTCTCCTGTTATTCTGCTATTAATTAATAATATAATGCTGTCTATATTGGCGTGTATATCTGCTGGTTTTGGGTAGACTTCATCAATATGACAGAAATTTTGCAATCCAGTTACCAACTTTTTTAATCTTTCTGCTCCAGCACGAATACTAGCGATCGCTCTTGATAAATCTTGTTGTAAAAAATCTAATTCAATTTCTTGTTTAATCTGATTGGTTTCTTCAGATAGAGGAAAATTTTCTTGTTCATAAGCTGCAACCAACTTCATTAAGTCTTGGCTGTAATTATCAACATGAGCTAAATTACCCCAAATAAAATTTAAAGGGTCAAGAATTTCGTGCGCCACCCCATCTACTAAACGACCTAGATTCGCCATTTTATCATTTTTAACCATCAGGGCTTGACTGCGCTCATACCGCACTTGAGTTTCTATTCCCCGAATTTGCCAAGAGGCAACATTTAATTCTTGTACATCCAACAACCTATAGATATCGGGTGCTGTATGTACAACTACAGGTTCTCCTAAGAGTTCGGCAGAGCGTCTTAACGCCAGTTGTATTGCTGCTAATATGGGGGTATTTTCTGTAAGTAACAAAACCTCTGTGCGAGCATAACTGTAAAGAACACTCAGTGGTTGCTGAAAAAATAACTCCTGTCCGTATGGGCGAATCAAAAATTCTAGCAGTCGCCGCCGTGAAACCATTCCCATATACTTTCCTTTCTCTACTAAAATGACTCCCGGTAGAAGAGGAAATTTATCGAAATAGACAGCAACTTCAGCACCAGTGAAATTTGTCTCCACACAAAAGTTGTATGCTGGTAGTTCTCTGAGGGTTGACTCTAAACCTAAGTCACTATTACTGCTACCAGATAAAAATGGTGGTAATATTTGCAAACTGGATTCTTGTGACACTAGAAACCCTGATCTGAAAAGCTCGACAATAAACTAGCATATTCATTTCTTCTCACCCACAATAAAGTAGAGTGGCTTGGGAAGCTGAAGTATTCATTAACACATAATATTTGATTTTTGTCAATTTTCAATATGCGCTCTGTAATATTTCTATAAAAAAGTATTGAATCCTATTTTCAATTCACTGACTCATCTCCAACCATTAACCCATAGGTAGCAAAATCTGAAACCCAGTACTTTATTTCCAAATATATCAAGTCCAAAGGTGCGACTGATACACTCAAAAAATTGCTATCGTGAAATTACACCTATTAACTCACCATTTTCTATTAAAATAGCTGCTGGTATATACTCTAATACAGTCTTCTTAAAAAGAAGTTAAAAACAGTCGAATTTGGATAAATTATTATTAAATTTATGACTTTATATTTTTTAAAATTAAACGTTTGTACTTAAGTAGCTATCTTGAACTGTGTATACCAATACTTAACAAAAAGCCTTTGGTGATGGGCGATTAATTTCTTCGTACCAGTCGCTATATGACTGCACCTTAGGGATTAGTCATCAGGAGCTTCAACCATTCCTATAAGGGTATTAAAAAATTCCCATGCATCATCTGTTGTTGTAGCCGCCGCCAGTGATTGTGACTCCAAGGGGAATTCATCAATAATGGGAGCTTCATCGATCTCGACTACAACTCTATAATCTCCTGAAGGTACATGATACGGTAACTGTACCGTAAGTTTGCCATCAGGACTAATGTTGGCAATTGTTTCAATGCTTCTCATTAATTTATCTTACATTTTTTTTTAAATTAAGACCACGAGTTCATTTAAATTAGTTAACTGGGCGCGGTAGCTTGCGTCCGTACTTGGTTAATTGCTGGTTGTTGGAAGAAAAAACTCTATAAACTTCTTCCATTTTGGTCTTGATGTTTTCTATTTTTTGTAGTAAGTAATTATACGTATATATTTTGAAATAAGTTGCCAAAACCAGTCATGGTTTCCTGTTGATAGTGGCGAACCACGTTTTCTTTATGTTGAGAAACTGTAAACTCTCTATAAAAGTTTTTGAAAGATAATATAACATCAAGGAAATTCCTTAAGTTATGAGAATAAATAATCAAAGCTATACTACTTCAGGAGGTAGCAATCGAGAATTGGAACCATTTATTGAACTTAACAATCATCTGGAAGTATCCTTGTCTTTATTCGATAAAGTTAAGTATAAATTCCTATGATAAAATATGTAGCACTAAAGGCTTAGACAATTGAGGTTCTTACACGAGTGATAACAGTATAGTTAGCATTTAACTATCTTGTTTTTTGTCAACAACCACCTATTTGCTCTTCCGAACGCTAAAATGACTTTTCACACCCCTAGAACTCAACACCGCTTTGATAAGCGACACCCATGAATCAATTGAACAATGGTTTCACTCTATTTCTTAGTCTGCTAGTCGAGGCGATTCCTTTTTTGTTACTGGGAGTTTTGTTCTCCAGTTTGTTGCTGTTTTTTGTAGATGAACGTAAATTGGCGGAGAAAATGCCTAAAAACCCAGTACTGGGTGCTTTATTGGGAAGCTTAGTGGGATTTCTGTTCCCTGTTTGTGAGTGTGGCAATGTACCGGTGGCGCGGCGATTGCTGATGCAGGGAGTCCCTACACCAGTGGCAATTGGTTTTTTGCTAGCAGCACCAACTATTAACCCTGTCGTGATCTGGGCAACTTGGACTGCATTTCGAGACCAACCGGAAATAGTGGTGTTAAGAGTTTTCTTCTCCTTATTAATTGCAGTTATCGTTGGGACAGTTTTTAGTGTTCAAAAAGACCTAACTGCGATAGTGCAACCTTCAATAGCTCGTTATCTAAAATTTAATCCACCTAAATCCTCCAAATCCAAACGCAGCACAAAAGACAAACAGAACAACGCATTGCAGCAAGGATTGGGAGTTCCCACTCTATTACAATCAGGAACTTATATGTTAGGAGGGCAAGCAGGACAAACCATACGGATGGATGCAACTACTTTGCAAGCAGCTATGGCAGCTTCTGGTCCGAGTAAACCCCTGATGGATAAGTTGCGGTTATTGGTAGACAATTGCGTACAGGAACTGCGCGAGCTAGGGGCAGTTTTGATTATGGGAAGCGCTATTGCAGCTGCGGTTCAAGTACTAGCGCCCCGCGATCTGATTATCAGCTTGGGTTCCGGTCCGATTAGTTCAATTGCTGCCATGCTTATCCTAGCGGGAGTCGTATCGATTTGTTCAACTGTTGATTCATTTTTTGCCTTGTCTTTTGCCTCGACCTTTACCAGTGGTTCGTTAGTGGCTTTTCTGGTATTTGGACCAATGATTGATATCAAAGGTGTTGGTTTAATGTTATCGGTCTTTAAACCGAAGGCTGTTCTATACTTATTTGCTCTTGCAGCACAACTTACATTTTTATTCACCCTTTTTGTTAACTTACACGTCTTTTAAAAATAGTGACCACCTGACCACTTGACCAATGGCTTCCCAAAATCGAAAAGCAAAAATCAAAAATGCACTACTACCCTGGTTAGACGTTTTAGCGCTGACAGCCTGGGGAGTTTTAATTCTAAAATATTGGTTGACTAACAAACTCGTCTTATTAATTCACCCTGATTACTTTTGGTTGGCAGTAACGGGTGCCGTAGGACTGCTCGTTCTCAGTTTTTTAAAAGCGGGGCAACTTTTACAACGGCGACGAGGTGAGGTTCTTCCCGATATGCAACACTTTACTATTTTTCCGCCTGGATTCGGTAGTGTTTTACTGTCTGTTGTAGCGATTCTGGGATTAGTTATAACACCCCGTGTCTTTGCCAGTCAAACAGCTCTTCAACGAGGTGTGACGGATTTTGTCGGAACATCACGCGTCCAACCTCAGGCTTTTCGTGCTTCTGTTCGTCCGGAGGAAAGAACTTTAGTAGATTGGGTACGCACGCTTACTGTTTATCCAGAGCCCGATACTTACACCGGACAAAGGGCTAAAGTACAGGGGTTTGTTATTCACCCACCGGAACTTGGAAAAGAATACTTGTTCGTAGCACGATTCGTGCTGACTTGCTGTGCTGCAGATGCTTATCCCATAGGATTACCTGTAAAATTAAAAGAACCTCGCGATAAATATCCACCCGATACCTGGTTGGAAATTGAAGGGCAAATGGTAACGGAAACTATAAAAGATAAGCGTCAACTTACCATCGCAGCTTCCTCTTTAAGAAAAATCGCTCAACCCAAAAATCCTTATAGTTATTAAGGTTAGTCGTTAGTGGTTAGAGATCGATAATAATTAACAACTAACAACTAACAACTAACAACTAACAACTAACCATCGACAAATGAGTACCAAAGCTTTTTTCCATCCTATAGATCGTGTTGCAATATCATTTTTGCTTATCCTTAGCCTGCTGACAGGGCTGTTGATCTTACAAGGTGATGCGGTTAAACCAGGTGTCAGGAATTTTAGTTGGGAAAATCAAAAAATTGGCGCAGATGATTCTTCTTTTGCCCTCACTTTTAGTCGTCCTATGGACACAAAAACTGTAGAGGAAAATTTGAGAATCGATCCACCTCTAGCAGGTAAAGTCAGTTGGGCGGGGCGGCGAATGGTTTATACTTTGCTCACACCAGCGCCTTACGGAACCAATTATAATGTCAAGTTACAAGGTGCAAGAGATAAATTCTCGGAAAAAGAGGGAAAAAACAGGTTAATAAAACCTTTTACAGGAACTTTCCGCACGAGAGATCGAGTGATTCTTTATGTAGGGGCTGACAAAGAAGATAAAGGGCAATTAGTTCTTTACAACTTAACTCAAGAGCAAAAAAAAGTTCTGACACCTAAAGATTTAGTTGTGATGGACTATAAGCCATTTCCAAATGGAGAGAAAATTTTATTTTCAGCTCGTTCTACTAATACTCAGGATTTAACTTCATCTCAACTATACACTACAACCACGGGGATTTCTGCAATTTCCGATAAAAAAGCAGAACCAGCTAGTAAAATCGAGCTGATTTTAGATAACAAAGAATATCAAAATCTGAAATTTGACTTATCTCCAGACGGTCAAACTATTGTTGTGCAACGAGGTAAAAAAGATGACCCCAGTGACTTTGGGTTGTGGTTTCTGCCTGCAAATCAAAACAATGATGGCAACGATTCTGACGGACCAGTTCTGAAACGCTTGCAAAGTCAACCCGTAGGAGACTTTGTGATTACACCAGATAGTAAAGCTGTGGCGGTTGCACAAGGACAGGGTGCAGCAATATTACCATTACAATCGGATGCTAGCAAACCCCTAGATTTTTTACCACAGTTTGGTCTGGTGCAAGCTTTTTCTAAAGATGGTTCTCAAGCAGCAATGGTTAAGTTTAATACGGACTACACAAAAGATTTGTTCTTGGTGACTAACCAAGGAATTCAGAGACAACTGCTACGCACGCCGGGATCGATTCTTAGCTGCCAGTTTGATACTGCTTCACCGACTCTATATTGTCTGCTGACACAAATACTACCAGGAGGATTGTATCAAGAGCAACCCTACTTAGTCGCGCTAGATCTAAAAAGCGGGCAACAGAAACCTCTGATGGTACTTCCTGCCGAACAACGGAATGTAGAAATGAGTTTAGCACCTGACGGTTTGGGTTTGCTGTTTGACCAAATTGTGCCACAATCAACTCCTACGGGTTCCTCGCCTGCAAATCTATTGACAACTGATGACGGTCAAGCAATATCTACTAGCAGTTTGTGGTTGATGCCTTTGCTACCTATCTCTGACCCCTCAGCCTCTGCAGAGATTAAGCCAGAACAGCTTCCTCTAGTGGGTTTTCATCCCCGTTGGTTGCCATAATACTTTCACGTGACTCTTGTCGAATCAAACCAGCCATTGCGGCTTCTTGTAAACTCATAAAAGCGTTTAAATCTTCTGTATCATATTTTGTTCTTAGAAGTTGCCGTAGTTGTTCTTCTGTCGCAACACTAAGAAAACCAGTCATCATAACTTGTCTAACCAGATCGCGAATCAATATCATACACACACCAATGGGTTTAAAAACAACCATGCCCAGAGCCGATGCGTTGCTCTAAGTATTTCTCACGAGCAGACGGGCTGTTTTACGAAAATTTTAACGAATCTTTATAGAATTTGCACGAACATTTTTTCTTCTTGGAGAGTTTAATGTCGAAAAGCAGAAGGCACCAATGTTAAAAGACATCCCCACACTTATAATCAAGAGATTTTGCGAGGCTGCTATGCTTTTGTCGATCGCCATACATTTATTTATGGGAATCAACTGCTGTTATATTACCCTATAAGCCTGTGTAGAGAGGAATTGCTTTTATACAAAAACTATGGATAGCCCTTGCCTTCTGCCCTTTACTTTATGCCCTTTCCTTATCTAGTTTCTGCCTTCTTAAAAAAGACTTAACAATTTTACTGAACTGGTGGCTTCCCGAAGAAATACTTCAACTGAAATATTTTTTCTCTTGTCTTCTGAAATAAATTGACTCTCACTTTAGGTTCATCATTCAAGTAACCGGGCAAAGAATCAGCTATTTTCTCAATTAAACTTGCTAAAAGCAAAATACTTTCTTCACCACTAAGACTGGGATCTAAGTTTTGTTTAACCGCTAATCTGTACTTGTTAAACGCGCTCATTAAAACACTGTAATTTTCTGAAGACTGCAACAATAAAGTCTGTATTTCTTGGTTAAAATCTTCACCCTTCCCATTTTCTAACGGTATATATATATCCTTTAATTCAGTTTTCATACTGCAATTTTCCCTGCCCCAAAAATATATTTATTAAAAAATATGTATCAAACGGTAAACACAAAGTTACCTTATTTTTTCTAAGTTTACTTTTTTGTTTTTAGATTGATACACCCTGGTAAATTTTTACCACCTTACAGTAAGGATTATCAAGTTGATTGCTGAACTTTGCTAAGATTTTACAATCCCTGTACGGCAGTATATCGAAAATCCGTGATTTTACTACGATCGTCAATGGACTGCTATCTTAGCGATACTCTTCCTTTACAAAAAATTCATACTTTCTCCATATACTCAATATTAGTTAACAAGTAAAAACCCTGTTTGACAAAAGTGTTTGACAACACAGGGTTTAAATTTGATTGTTGTTGCAGCATTTAATGAGTTATCGGCAAATTACAGAGTAATTACGCAACATTTCCGAGCATTTTACAAAAGTTTACAGAATGCTGTTTAAGAAAACTCTTATTCAGCGATCGCGGAGTACAGCCGTATCGCATTTGGGTTAATTACTTGTGAGAAATTTCCAAACACAATCGCCTGAAATGATCGCCCCGTTGTTCAAAATTGGCGTATTGGTCGAAACTCGCACAAGCAGGAGATAACAGTACGACTGGTGCTTGATACTGTTTTGCCAATTCTGCCGATCTCGAAACAGCCCTATCCATTGTTTCTACAACTTCGTAGCTTTCATACCCTTGTTGTTGCAAACGTTGGGCAAATGCAGGAGCGGCGTTCCCTATCAGCAATACAAAGGCTGCTTTAGCTTTTATCTTTGCCAAAAATCCCGTGTCATCACCAGCTTTAGCTTCTCCACCTGCAATTAAAATAAGTGGGCTTTTCACGGAAGCTAAACCCACTTCAGCCGCATCATAGTTCGTGGCTTTGCTGTCGTTAATAAAATTGATGCCTTCCCAAGTACAGATATGTTCGAGACGATGGGGAACACCAGGAAATTCACGGACAGATCGAGCAATAGCATCTTTGTGAATTCCTGCTAGCCTTGCTGCAGCAACGGACATTAACAAATTTTGCAGGTTGTGTTCTCCTACCATTCGCAACGTCGATGCTTCTACAATGCGTTCATCTTCTGAAGATGCACCACCTTTTGTCTCTACAACCCAACCATCTTCAATGTAGTAACCTTTGGAGTTTAATAAACTCTCTTTCCCCTTGATACTTGTCCAGTAAGCACTCGACCACTCTTTTTCTCCCACTTGTCTTAGGTAGGGGTCGTCACCATTAAACACTTGCAACTGCGATTGTTGCAGCAAATGAGCTTTTATGTTGTAGTAGTTTTCTAAAGTTTTATGACGACTGAGGTGATCGGGCGTAAAAGTTGTCCAAATACCAATTCTAGGTGCGACTGAAGGTGATGATTCTATTTGATAACTGCTGAGTTCCGCTATCACCCAATCAATTTGATTTTGGATTGAGGTTTCTCCCCCACTTTCCCCCTCTCCCCGTCCTCCATTCCTCTCAAGGGACAAGGCAACTTCACAAGCTGCGTAGCCAATGTTACCGCATGCGGGAGCATTTAAGCCTGCTTTTTGAAAAATGGCAGCAATTAAGGATGTTGTCGTCGTTTTTCCATTCGTACCCGTAACTGCAACCCAGGGAATCGATCGCAACTCTCTCCAAGCAAGTTCCATTTCGCCAATGGTTTCTATCCCCATTTCTCGTGCTTTAAGTAATGGTGATATATCCCAAGGCACGCCGGGACTAACAACGATTAATTGGGGTAAATCTGATGGAGCGAGTTCTAGAGAATAGCCCAGTTTCACAGCGATTTGTTCTGCGGCAAGTTCTTGTTGTTGTTGGAGAAGGTTGGGGGAAGTATTGCGATCGCTTAGCTCTACCTCCCAACCCTCCCGTTTCAACAATCTCGCCGCAGCAACACCGGACTTTCCTAATCCAATTACATGAGCTCTTGGCATAGACTGTGGCAGGTATCCCTGGTCAAGCTCTCATATACTAGCGTTAATCGGCAATCTTTACACAATTTTTTTATCAAATTGTGCTACAAGTTTTTGACAACGGAACCAAAGTCTGCTAATACACGAGCATGATTGCGGAGTAACCCCAGCAAATTTAACCGATTTTGTTTGATTTGGGGATCGGGGTCCATAACCAATACGCTGTCGGGACCGTCAAAAAAGGTGCTAACTGTGGTCGCAATCTTCTCTAGGGCTGTGACTAACTGTCTGTAATTTCGTGACTCCTTAGCGGCTTGTGTTTGAGGTACTAAACCTACAATGCTATTGTAGAATGCTTCTTCTGAAGGTTTTTGGAAAAGGGAAGTGCGAATTACATCTGTTGGATCGAGCTGTTGTGTATCCAAATCTCCCTGTGTTGCTAAACGAGCCGAGCGGTTGACTGTTTCATAAATGTTATCTAACGTACCATCATTGCGAATTTGTTGGAGGAATAAGGCGCGATCGCGAACATCCAATAAATCCTTTAATGACCTTTCCGCGTATTCTGGGTCATTTTCCCCCAAAACAGCATTTACCAAGTCATAATCAATTTGCTTTTCTTCTTGTAGTAAAGTCTTGAGCCGTTGCAAGAAGAACTCCTCTAAAACCGTCACTAACTGCTGTTTGTCTTTGTTATGTGCTTTGACAAAATCCACAGCAATTTGTTCTAGTAACTGTTGTAAATTAATTGGTAAGTTAGCAGCCCAGGTAATGTTAATAACAGCATTTGCCGCTCGTCGTAGGGCAAAGGGATCGGAAGAACCTGTAGGAATCATACCCAATCCAAAGATACTAACTAGAGTATCCAGTCTGTCTGCCAACCCCACAATTTGACCTGTTAAAGTTTGGGGTAGAATATCATTTGCTCCTCTGGGTAAATAATGTTCAAAAATAGCTGCTGATACTTCCTCTGATTCTCCACTAGCCGCAGCATACTTTTGTCCCATAATTCCCTGTAACTCAGGGAATTCATATACCATTTGACTCACTAGGTCTGCTTTGCAAAGTAACGCAGCTTTTAGAATTTTTTCTCCTTCGGTTTCACCCAATTGTAGTTGTTCTGTAATTTGTTGGGCAATTTTACAAATCCGGTCTACTTTTGCACGTAAAGAACCTAAATCTTCTTGAAATGTTACTTTTTCCAATTGAGGCAAAAAGCTTTCCAAGGGCTTTTGTAAATCCGAGTCGTAGAAAAATCGACCGTCATACAAGCGAGCCCGGATAACTCTTTCATTTCCGACAGCAATAATTTCTGACTTTTCAGGATTGCCATTGGAAACCGTTACAAAATATGGCAACAGTTCCTTCGCATCGCTCGACTTGAACACGGGAAAATAGCGTTGGTGACTTACCATAACAGTGGTAATCACCTCAGTAGGTAGGTTCAAAAATTCAGATTCAAATTTGCCAACAACAGATGAGGGAAATTCCACAAGATTTGTGACTTCCTCTAACAAATCAGGGTAGATTTCTGCGTAACCATCTAACTTTTGTGCTGACTCTTTGACTTGCTGTGTAATGGTATTTTTCCGTTCTTCGGTATCTACAACAACACAAGCAGAACGCAATACGTTAACGTAGTCAGTTGCTTTTGTCACTGTTACGGGTTGCGGATGCAAAATGCGATGACCTTGTGAAATGCGATCGCTTGTTATTGACTCAGAACCATTCTCTAACTTAATCGGTAAAACCGTCTCATCTAACAAAGCAATTAACCAGCGAATAGGTCGAGAGAACTTTTGCTCTCCATCACCCCAGCGCATCAACCGCTTACCCTCTAAACTCCAAATCCATTCCGGTACAAGTTCTGTTAAAATTTCTGTAATTGGGCGACCGGGAGTCACTTTCTGTACAAAAACAAAGTCTCCCTTATCTGTAGCGCGGACTTCCAACGCATCTAGTTCCACACCTTGTTTTTTGGCAAAACCTTGGGCTGCAGGTGTTGGTTTGCCATCTTTAAATGCTGCTTGGGCTGGCGGACCTTTAATTTCTTCCTCTCTATCTGGTTGCTGAGATGGTAAACCTTTGATAAGAACAGCCAATCGGCGGGGCGTTCCGTAAACTTCTACAGCATCGTAGGACAGACTGTTGGTTGAGAGTGTTTTTGGAATGTGCGATCGCCATTGGGTCAGAGCATTACTCAAAAATCCCGCAGGTAGCTCCTCTGTACCAACTTCTAATAAAAATTCCTTCATACCTTTATTTTCAATACTTTCTGCCATTAATCTTGCTTTGCTACACAAATCATTTGGTCTATCAGTATATCGCAACAAATATTTGTATATATCGCTACTTTTGCGTTACACAATGATTCTCCACTCAATATACTATCAGATTCTCGACTTCTTCAATAAATCGCAGATCTTGCAGCCGTACTCACCCTTGTTCCCAGGCTCCGCCTGGGAACGAGAGGAGAAGTAAGCACTGCTTATGGCTGACTATTTAACTGCCAAATTTTGATTGTCTTGTCGGAGCTACCACTGACGATAAATTTACCATTTGGACTTATAGCAATAGAATTCACGACTGCTGAATGTCCAGAGAAAGTTTGTAGCAATTCTCCCGTCTGCAAACACCACATATTAATTGTTGTGTCTGCACTGGCGCTGAAGATACTTAGCCCATCTGGACTGATGGCTACCGATTTTACTTCATCTGAATGTCCAGTTAAAGTATGGAGGACTTGACCGCCGTCTAGATGCCAAACTTTAACAGTTGCATCAGCACTACCACTAACTAGAAGTAAACCATCTGAACTCATAGCGACTGAATTCACAGCACCTGAATGTCCGCTAAAGGTATGTAATGGATCGCCTGTGCGTGGATTCCACAACCTAATTTTATGGTCGCTGCTACCGCTGGCTAAAGTTGTGCCATCGGAACTGATAACAGCATCATAAACTACAGATGAATGCCAAAGGGTACAAATGCGATCGCCTGTTTGCAGGTTCCAGATTTTAATTTTATTACTACCTGTAGCCAAAATTTGTCCGTCAGGGCTAATAGTTATACAGTTAACTGGTTTTTGATGACCTAGGAGCGTGTGTACTAGTTTACCTGTTGGAAGATACCAAACTTTAACGTTACTTTTAGGATGTTCGCAACTCCCAACAGCCAGAAAATTTCCATCAGCACTAACCGCAACAGATGAGACTTCTCCAATATTTCCTGTTAACGTGCGAATCACTTTTCCAGTTGAAAGATTCCATACCTTAATAGTTTTATCTGCCGAACCGCTGACTGCAGTCAACCCATCAGAACTAATGGCAACTGATGTAATTTTGTCAGAATGCCCGGTTAAAGTATAGCTCAGATAATAAGCAGATTCTTGTTTTCTTTGTGCTTTGAGGTTAGCTATTATATTCAAAAGCCCTTTCACATAAATCATGCTTTGATTGTCGCCAACCATAGCAAAACATTGTTTTAACTTTTCTAGATATTCTTCATCTTCTACTCTCACGGCGGATCGCATTTCTTCTAAAAGGTGGTTTCCTGGTTGATGGGTAACTTGACGCAATCTCAACCAAGCGTTGATAGAATAGTCAAGTTGTTGCTGTGCCCAACTGCGATCGCTTAAATGAGACAAACTGTGAGCGAGTTGCAAAGCTAATTCAGGAATCCAGTAATCGCGTTCTATCTGTAGTGCTTGGTAAAGTTGCTTGTAACCTGTTGCGATCGCTTGTAGTGTTGTCACATCAAGATTATCTTCTAACAAACTGGGCAGCAATTCTGGTAATCTAGGGGGCACATCATGATAAATTAAGTGGTAAGAATCGGTTACCCAACTGGCTGCTAGAATATGGCAAGTTACTAAAATCTGGCAAAGTTTTTCAAGATCTTGATGATTGACGTGATATTTTAACGATAATTTACTGACATCAATTCCTTTAGCTTTCCATCTTTCCTCCTTTTCCAAAATTTCTAAGTTAGCAGCATTATCTTGACCGAGAATGCGAATTTCCTCTAAATCTTCGCCCAACGTTATCAGTTCATCTCTAATGTTTCTCCACTCCAAAGCACGGTTTTTAGCTGATTGATAAACAATTTCTTTTAATGGTAATTGAGCAATGGTTTTATAATAATAGTTTTCTTGTCCAATCCCCCAATAACCAATGCGGAAATTGAGGTAATCGCCACTCGCCTCAGACTCTAAAATCAAAACAGGCTCTGTTTTCAACATTCCATACAGAGCTTTAATACTAGATTCGCTGTGAAAACGTTTGCTATCCCAAGCTCCTGCTAAAAACTCTGTTGGTCTGACAGGATCGTGAAGTGAGTAATAGTTGTTAAGAAAATCTCGCAATCCTTCTGCTAATTTTAACTCTATAGTGGAAATATCTTCTTCACGGCGATCGTACTTATCAAACTCGATCTTGGGAGGAGCAAGGAAAATTTTTAGCGGGGTGCGTCCATTCTTAGGATGAGATTCTAAAATCTGTGAAGGTGATAAGCGCAAAGGCCAGCTGTCAAAAATTTTATTAACTTCAGGTAGCTTAAGAGCTGTTTCACGCTGATACGTTGCTATCTGTAATTGTGCTTTATGATAATAAACTGCTAACTGCTGTTGTTGAATTTTTTCTTGGTCTGCTTCTTTCACATAACTCATGCTTTGACTGGCGCTACTGACAGTCTCAAGAACTTGCTTGATTTCCTCTGTAGGAATAAATTTTGTTATAGAGGAACTGGCTTCACTTCTTTTTTCTATAAAATTTGCAATAACAGGTGCAAACTCTAGTACAAGTTGGATGAGTAACTTTAATCCTGGCTCCATAAACAGATGCCTGTAAGATAAATATCATTGAATGTTGACTAATATTAATTTCAATGATAGCTTTATTGTTTCCCGGATATTTTTAGTATATTTTTTTACTATTATTGTACGGTTTGCCCTATAAGCTTTTTTCACACCCAGTTTGTTCTACACAAGTGCGATTGCCTATTCCGAACAAATCTTGAAAAATGAAAAATTAATACTTGCTTTAGGCGATCTCGATTTCTGTTTCTTGCGACTGTCTCTAAGATAATCATCGTGTAAGCCAAATAGGGCGATGGCGATCGCTGAGGTAAGACGATTGAAAATAAATTACAAAGGAATCAATCAGTAATCTATCACAGGAGCATAAGGTAGCCGCATTCTTACTAAAAGATAAAACCCATTGTTCTCTTATTCAAGAACTGTGGGTGGAGGCGATTGAGTTGAGACCTATCCCAATCCTACGGGAATTGAGTGAGACAGTTTATAAGCCCATACGGTTCAGATATTATCCAACCAATTTGTTTAAAATATCCTGGGCGCGATCGCGAACATTTTCAACACCATGGGCTAACTGATAAAAAACTTCCCATTCATCAGGCGTCACTTTTAAATATGTTTTATTACCTGGGATAGATACTTTAATATCTTGAATGTGCAAACGTGAAGTTTTTAGGTAATATCCGCGTGTTTCTGGAGAACAAATTTTTACTCTCCAAGTAACATAGTTCAAGTCATATATAATAACTTCACCCAAATACTGCTTGATTTGGTGCCGACTATTATTAAACAATTTCTCAACATCTTGACTAATTTCTCGACTGAGCTTGCAAGCATCTAAAATATTCATAATTTCCTCATCGTATTTTTTGCAAAAACAAATGTTTTTTATACTATATGTAGCAAGAGATCGGTATAGTAATTTTAAAAACCAGTTTCTTGCTAGAGATGCACCATTTGAAGAGTTTATACACGACCGCCTAAAAATACCCTTCGCGGTAAAATAAATAGGCTCTGCTTCTTGGCAAAATCAAGTAGCTGTTATTAAGTCGTATTTCTGCATTTCTACATAAAATACATCCTGCAAGCAAGCTATTGGAATGATAGCTTGCTGTAACTGTTTGGCAAACAACTGCTGTTAAGGCCAATTGCAAACAAATTATACATATAAAAAATCGTCACTAAGCAAGTACAACCGTTGCTATGTTTCTAATAAAAACTTTCATTGTTAATTAGTCCAGTATATTATATATATAATATGGCACGCGTTTATATCTAAGAACAGAGTAGAATTACAGAAAATAGCAAAACAGATAAGCCCCTGCTGACTGCGAAAAAACTCGCTTATAGTGCAATATGGTTCAGAGAAGACTCGATCCCCCCTAAGGCGTGTTTTCAAACAACTCGTTTAGCGTCCTAATTTTCCAGATACTCTGAAAGTCATCCTTAAAAAGGGAGGATTTAGGGGGATCTGACTCCCTTGTTCAAAGGTCTATACCACTCATAAGCCTTGGGATCGCAATTTGGATCGCCAATATAACATTTGGTCTGTTTCTGCAATTGGGTAAATATTGCTGCCACAGTTACGAGAGTTACCAACAATAACAACACATTTTCAACAGGCGTTCTCTTTCCTGTAGTCATGGCTTTTATGTTCTATCAGTGAAGCGATAATAAACGAAGTTGAAGCTCAGTTCTGTTATGTGCTGACTGTGGGGGTAGTGCTAATACTTGTCGGGTTTTGCCGTTTTTTCCTCCCCTGCACCCCCTTGCACCCCCTACATCCCCTGCTTGTCTCCCGCGATAATTTCTTTAACCGAGCAGTATTGGGGGTAGTGCGCCTGGTATTTAGGCATGGTTAATAACCGTTAAAATATTTACAGAACTCAATACCAATTTAGAATACAATGGATTTGGCGACGTTTGGTGCTGGTTGTTTTTGGGGTGTAGAAGCAGCATTTCGTAAAGTCAAAGGTGTTGTCTCAACCTCAGTTGGCTACATGGGTGGTCATTTTCCCAACCCTTCTTATCTTGATGTGTTGTCAAGAATAACAGGTCATGCTGAGGTCGTACAGGTGGAGTATAACCCACAACAGGTAAGTTACGACGAGTTGCTAGAGGTATTTTGGAATATCCACGACCCGACAACGCTCAATCGTCAGGGACCAGATCGAGGCGAACAGTATAGATCTGTTATCTTTTTTCACAATCCCCAACAAGAAGAAATTGCACGATCCTCTAAGGTAAAGCAACAGCAGTTAGGGAAATTCGATAAAGATATTGTGACGGAGATTGTTCCTGCTAGTGAATATTACCTAGCCACTCCAGAGCACCAGCAGTATCTTGAGAAAAAGGGACGTGCTGTTTAAAGACTCTTTGTATATCTGAAAATTCTACTCATAATAGCAACGTATGAACAGCGTAGTACATACTACCGCAGCAAGCGAGTCAATATATTACTCAAACCTCAGAAAATCCTTATTTTCTTTTGCTACTTTTCAAGTGTGATTTTCTTAAGATATCCCCGCCCACACAGCGGGCTTTTTTTTGTATTTTACACGACATCGCCTCAATTCATTATTTATTTTTGCAAAATTAGTCAGATTTCCCGTCAATAAGAGGAAAAGAAAACTCTTGATTCAGATTTTGCCCCTAATTCGTGTAATTCTGTGCTGAATCAAAAGCAGCGTAATAAAACTACAGCGTTGTTCCAGACTTTTATACGTACAATAAGAGCTTTAGGAATAGGAGTGTATGTTAGAATATATCAAATTTTCTTAGTGCAATATTTGAGTTTACAAAGTTTATACGGTTGTTTAAACTGAATTTTATAAAAAAAGTTTTAGAAAAAAACTTCCAGTACAAAAAAGCAGAAATACCTTGTGTTATGGGGCAGAAGGCACAAAAGCTTACAATAAAAGCTTTTTGTCTAATGGTTGCTTTATTTCCTTGATGCTGTACTAGTGGTCCGCCACATCAACTTTGCTGGGTAAGTGAACGCACTACCCACTCTCGTTCCCAGGTAGAAGCTAGGAACCAGTCGGCGAGCCTCAGCCTCGCTCTCCACAGGAGGCGGAGCCTCCAAAGACAGCATTCCTAGGCTCAGCCAAGGAACGAGGTGAGTGGCCATTAAAACTTATGTGGTAGACCACTAGTGGGTTAATTCTGTTTCGCAAACGGTCTATTGAAAGTAGCGCGTGCAATTTCCCAGATCCTTTATTGTAAAGTTATACCAGTGTTATGAATGAAAGAAGCTTTTACCTAGTAGCAGCACTTATTGGTGGCGCGGTGTTACCTATTCAGGTTGCTCTTAACACTCTTTTGCGACGTTATGTCGGTCAGCCCATGCAAGTCACCTTTATTTCATATCTTGCTGGTACTCTTGCATCGCTTGCTATTTGTTTCTTGGCTCGCTATCCAAGTCCTAGTTTGGCTTTACTATCCCAAAGTTCTTGGTGGATGTGGGTAGGTGGTTGTTTGGGAACTCTCTATGTTTGGTCAACGATTTTTGCCACACCTAAAATTGGAGCAGCACTGACGTTGGGGCTAACAATTGCCGGACAGATGATAGCAGCGCTTGTTCTAGATCATTATGGTGCAATTGGCTTGACTAGGTATCCAGCTAATCCATTACGGATTGCGGGTATCATGTTTGTCATCGTTGGAGTGTCTTTGGTTGCTGCGGCTAAAAAGTAAATATCTGTAAACTCAGAAAATGAGTTGTTGTTATCATAAAATAACTATGACAAAAAGTTTTGATACTACAACCAGTCAAGAGCGTTACGTTCGTGCTGCTTCTGTTGCAGATGTTCAAGCAGCAGGTAGCCTGCTAATTCATACAGATAAGCACGCCATCGCACTTTTCTACTTAGATAACAAGATTTATGCGATCGACAACCGATGTCCCCATATGGGTTTTCCCCTCCATGGGAGTACTTGCAAAGATGGAATTGTGACTTGTCCCTGGCACTATGCTCGCTTCGACCTGGCTAGTGGTGGAACATTTGATTCTTGGGCTGATGATGTCCGTGCCTTTCCTGTAGAAATTCGGGATGGTGAAGTGTGGGTAAATTTAGCTTCCCAAGTCGATCGCGCAGTTCATCAACGCCAACGGCTTCAAGATGGATTGGAACAAGGTATTTCCCTTGTCATTGCCAAATCCGTCATAGCTTTGCTAGATATGGGAGTAGATTCTACCGAACCATTCCGAGTAGGATTGGAATTTGGCACTCGTTACAACAAAGAAGGTTGGAGTACGGGCTTAACCATGCACACCTGCATGATGAACTTGTTACCTTATTTAGATCCAGAAGATCGATCCCTCGCTCTTTACCAAGGACTCTCAGCCGTAGCCCGTGACAGTGGAAGTGCGCCGCCTCACTTTGTGGTTCACCCATTGCCTAATTCTAGTGTTGACTTGACTACCCTAAAAAACTGGTTCCGCCAATTTATTGAAAGGCGGGATAGTGAAGCAGCAGAACGGTGTCTTATCTCTGCCATCCGTATGGGTGCAGAGAAAAAGCAAATTGCAGATATGTTGTTTGCAGCAGCAACAGACCATCGTTATATTGATGTGGGTCACACCTTTGACTTTATTAATAAAGCATTAGAAGCGCTAGATGCTGTCGATTGGCAACAAGCAGAGCAAGTTTTAGCGAGTTTGATTCCCGGCTTAGCAAATGCCTCACGCATGGAAGAGTCAAATTCCTGGCGTTATCCAGTGGATCTGGTAGCCATTTTGGAATCTGCATTTGACGAGTTGCCTGCTGCTTTAAAGGAAGGACAAGCCCGACAGGGAAGTTGGTCTAATCGAGAACAGTTGATTCCTATTCTTTTGGGTGAAAATCCTCAAGCAATAGCTAATATACTGTTAACAGCTTTGCGAGAAGGTTGTACTGAAGAGCAACTAGCAGGGGTTGTCACTTATGCTGCAGCCCTTCGTGTTGCTCGCTTTAATACCAATAACGATTTTGGGGACTGGGATACAGCCCACCATCCCTTTACCTTTGCTAATGCCGTTCATCAAGGTTTGCGTCGCGTATCTTCAATGGAGTTACTGCGAGGCGTGTTTGATGCAGCAATGAGCGTTTATCTCAACCGTTTTTTGAATGTTCCACCAGCCCGACTTCCAGAAGCCAAGGACTCAGGAGAAAATCCACAGGCATTACTCCAGCAACTACCAGAGTTGTTGGATCGACAACAGCAAGTCAACGAAGTCGGTCGGGTGGTTGGTTATTACTTGTATGGTGGTGGCAAACCAGAACAATTGATGGCAGTTCTTGGTAAATTAATGTTGCGAGAAAATCGAGATTTCCATGTGATTCAGGAAATAGAAGCAGCCTTCCGGCAGTATTCTTTATTAGGACACACGGATGCAGGCATTCACGTACTCATAGCTGCAAGTAGGTATTTAGCTGCACACTCACCTACCATGCGATCGCAAGCTCAAACTTATCAAATGGCTTATCGGTTGCACAAGGGCGATCGTTTGTTTGAAGATAGGGGATAGGGGGCTCTGCCTCTGATTTTGGAGTGACACGCGAGGTGGAGCCCCTCGATGTGCATTCCCAGTTTCTACCTGGGAACGAGTGGAGCGGTCAGCGATCGCTGACTTCAATTCCTACCTCCCCCACCGTACATTCACCAATGACAGAAGAAAAGCTATATCCCTCTGCTAAGAGTTGTTCTAAAATGGCGGGAGCGCTTTCTGGTGCTACAGCAAGCAACAAACCGCCACTGGTTTGAGGATCTGCTAGCAGTAAAGTTTCCCATTGAGCAAAGGAATCCGTTAACCCTGCTTGCTTAATTTCAGATCGATAACTGTCCCAGTTGCGTTTTGCAGCACCCGGAAAAATGCCTTGCGATGCTAAAGCTTTAGCTTCTGGTAAAATGGGAATCTGAGAAAATGAGATTTTAGCTCTAATTTCACTCCCTCGGCAAATCTCCAGTAAATGACCGAGCAGCCCGAATCCCGTGACATCAGTCATGGCATGAACATCAGGATGAGTAGCTAAAGCAGCTCCTACTTTATTTAACTGTGTCATGACCTTAAGAACTGATTCGTAAGCGTCTGGTGTCAATTGACCTTTCTTCAGGGCTGTCGTCATAACTCCAATCCCTAAAGGCTTCGTCAGAATCAGCTTGTCTTTTGGTTTTGCAGTGGCGTTCCGTCGCACAGACGTTGGATGCACTAATCCGGCTGCAACCAAGCCAAAAATGGGTTCCGGGGAATCAATAGAATGCCCGCCTGCAAGAGGAATCCCCGCTTCCTGACAAACTGCAGCCCCACCTAGCATAATGCCTCGAATTGCTTCCATCGGTAGGGTGTTGATTGGCATACCTAACACTGCTAAGGCTAAAATTGGTCTTCCACCCATGGCGTAGACATCAGACAAAGCGTTTGTCGCTGCAATTCGTCCAAAATCTACTGGTTCATCAACAATAGGCATGAAAAAATCTGTTGTCAGCACTAGGGCTTGGTCATCGTTTAGTTGATAAACTGCTGCATCATCACTCGTTTGAGTCCCTACTAGCAGTTGCTCTAACCCTTGATTTAAGGGAACTTGGCGTAAAATTTCCTGCAATTGGGCAGGAGCAATTTTGCAGCCACAGCCACCACCATGAGAGTACTGAGTGAGGCGAATCATAACTGAACATTTTATGTTTTTTAGTTTGAACCACTTATTAATATAATGCTAACTTAGCCTAAGAAACCCAGTGTTTGGGAGATACAGGTTTATTTGTCTTGCCATGGAGTTCAGTGCGATCGCATTCAAGGTCAACTCGCACTCAACTTAAGAAAGCTTCTTCTCGCCTAAAAAAGCGTTTAAGCTACCTACTTGCACATCAAATAAGGGAGCACGAGTGACTCAGTCACCGTTAACACTTACAAGCCCGTCTTTACAGAATTTTTGTTATAATTTTTATTATCATATTGAACTCCTGTCCCACCCAAATGGAAGCAGTTAAAAGTTGGAGGCAGTTCTAATGAACAAATTTCACCATCCAGCGTAAAAAAGTATTTTTTCTTTTGTCGTATGCCCGTGTCTTTTTCAAGGTAGAACCTTGAGAAAGCATTACAAGCAAAGAGCAACCCTGTCAAGATACAAAAGTATGATTTTAAAGAGGTTGATATCAACAAGCATTCCAGTTGCGTTCGGTTTTCAAACCAACCTACTAAATTTCCCTCTAATTACTTATAAAAAATCTTACCTAAGAGAGAGGATTTGATTTAGACAAAAAGCTATATTCATTATAAGGCATTTTATTACAAAAATTAATATAAAATGTTGTATTTTAAAACATCAAAAAAGTAGGAAAGCCAGTTTTAAATTGACCTATTATGCAAGCGAATGGAGAAAGATCTTTATCAATAGAGCGGTTCATTTCTAGGGAACACATCATCTCAAAATTACCAGAAAGCGCCCGTTTGCTCTCAGCCGATCTAGTTCCCTTTCAAGTGGCCGTAGATAAAAATTTAATTTTTCATAGTGTGTTACCAAGGGAAATGATATGGTATGTCAAAGTTTTATATTATAAAAACTTTGGCATACAAAACAAGCTTCCCATCAATGTGGTACAAACTCTCATCTACGATGCTGAGACAGGAGACTTACTGTGTTGGCAGGGCACGTTTGAGAGATTGTAGTTGTTCCCCAAGTCCACAAAGCGCTAAGACTTGTAATAGCACTGCTCAATCCAGAGCCGCATTTCTTCTTCAGAACCAAAACAAGCCGAACGTCCTGTTATTGGATCGTAAGCATGCCAGGAAAAAACTTGTCCTTTCCGATCTAATTCCTGCCAGACTTGCAATTCAGAAGCTCTCATCAAAAACGTTACAAATTGTTGCCAAGTTTTCTGAATGGCTGGCAAGATTTTTGTATTGAAATTCATGCTTTTCATATTTACATCCTGGGAAAAGTCATACCATTTCACCCAACGATCGCTACACGCGATTCCCCCGCGTACCTTAGGTGGGGGAATCGCATTTGGCTCAAAGATTTGGAAAATTGGTATAAAAGCTGTTACTTCTACTTTCTCTCAGAAATTTTTAACAGAGAAGGTACACTTTTAACGATTTGTACTAGAACAGTTGTCAAGATGCAGAACTGTTCTGGTAAAAATTGATGAAACTGTACTAGAACGAGAAAGAAAAAATCACTTATATTACAAGTAATAGTAATGTTGTAGTCTTTCAACAATGCACCATTATGAAGATTTGGTTGGAACGGGAATCAGCTAAACCTATTTACTTGCAAATACGCGATCGCATCAGTCGTCTGATCGACTCTGGTGTACTGCAACCAGGCGATCGTCTTCCTTCCATCCGCTCGCTAGCGGAAAGTTTGCAAGTTAATAAACTCACAATTGTTGAGGCTTACAACGTTTTAGAAGCAGATGGAATTATTTCCGCCCGTCAGGGAGCGGGATACTTTGTGAATAGTATCAATCGTTTCTCTGCTAAATTAAAATCAACATTTGCTCCCGTGCAAAATGTCATCATTCCAGAGCAGGGTAGAAGCAGTTTTTTTGATATGTATACGGCTACGGTAGAAGCACAAACCCAGCCAGGAATGGTTAATTTTGGTTGTGGTTTTCCTCATCCACCAAAAGATATTGATTTAATTGCAAGACGAGCACTCAGACAGGCTCCCGATGGCTTATTTAAATATGACTTACCTCAAGGACAGCTAACTCTTCGCAGACAAATTGCTCAAATGCTGATACAGCAAGGGATGGAGGTGACAGCAGAAAATTTAATTGTTACCAGTGGTTCCGAGCAAGGGCTGTCCTTGGCATTGCAGTATTATTTACAGCCGGGAGATTGGGCGATCGTAGAAACGCCCACTTATTTTGGTGCGCTTGCGAGTTTGGAAAACTTGGGAGCTAAAATTATTGGTATTCCCATGACTGCTCAAGGCATGAATTTAGATTTACTGGAGAAGTATCTCAAGAGCCATCGTCCAAAACTCATATACACAATTAGTGCCTTACACAATCCTACTGGAATTACAACAACACAAGCACACCGACAAGCATTGCTAGCATTAGCAGAGAAATATGAATGTCCGATTTTAGAAGATAACGCTTACGAAGGATTAACTTTTGAACCCGCTCCTGCGCCAATCAAAGCTTTTGACAAACAAGATTTAGTTATATACTTAGGGACATTTTCTAAAACTTTAATGCCCGGTTTAAGAGTCGGTTACATGGTTGTGACAGGTAAACATTTTCATAAGATACTTGAGCGAAAATTACTTCATGACCTTCACACCTCTACTATTTCTCAAGCAATTGTAAGCGAATACTTGGCTTCAGGACATCTGCGCCGTCACCTCAATCGATTGCGGACGGAAAACCTTCACACTCGCGATGTTATGCTAGCAGCACTAGAGCGTTACTTTCCCCAAGAAGCTAAGTGGACGGTACCGAAAGGTGGGTTATTTCTCTGGGTACAATTGCCAGAACACACTCCCATTCAAACAATACGCATTGAAGCTTTATCTCAAAACGTTTTAGTTCCGTGTCATTCAGTCTTTTTCCCAGATAGGAAAGGATATCCTGCTATGCGGTTGACTTTCACTCCTTCTCCAGAAGAGATTGAGCAAGGTGTCTCTGTTTTGGGTAAATTACTGAAGAGATATCTTTATGCAAAAATTGCCAGTTGAGCGGGGGAACTTCCCAATTCAAAAGTATCCAAGTGTTTTGTGGGAGCAAGTAAAATTTCTGCATTCCATTTGTCTTTGTGCTGTCTAGCCTATAGCTTGTTGAACGGCAAACCATGCATCGCAACTACAAACTATTAAAAGCAAGCAAGTAAACGATAGCCATCATCTCGATTAAGCCGATCGAATTTTTGCAGCAAACCATTATTTTGAGAAACAAATAGTGAATCTCCGTAATCTACTCTATCCCGAGCTAGACCATAAAACCATTGAGTCGTTGAAAGAATCTCCTGAAGATATATTAAGTCCGAATAGCTGTTACAACCTTCAGTTTCTACCAACAACCTTTGCAATTTTTCTAAATCTGTACCTTGAGGAACAAAAACCAATGTATCTGGTTCATAAAAAGATAACAGACACATTGATTCAAAAGAATATTCATTAAGTGGCTCATAAATACCTAAAGGTCGTTTGCTAGCAGCAGTCACGGTCAATTGCTGAATAAATTTATATTTCGTTGGCTCTCGCTCTAACATTAAGAATGAATCATCATCGAATAAGTCAGTCACTAGCCAAGGTGGAGTAATATCACAATCACATACATTCCAAAGACGACCTGCAGGTTCATGGTAACCGCTTAGCAATATAGCTTTTGCCAATGAACTCATTTTACTAGTTACATCATAACTTCTAAGACATAAATTGGTGGATGCTACATTAAGAAAGACATTGCGAAAATTTTGTTCTCTTGATATAAAGCCAAAACATAAAAATCTTTTTGATCCGGCAAAGGGAAAAATAGACCAGAAATAATTAGTTGAGAGAAAATTTAGGAATTCATCTATTTCGTTAAAAGAAGTTTTATACTTGGGACTGTTATATGCAGGGATAGAACCATGAAAGGATAAATGGGACTTTTCTTGAATTATGCGATCGCCATGAATATACCAAGGCTGAGAGTAAGAATAGCCTTGATGAGATGGTATATCTTCGACTGAAGTTAAGTGGTTGTCTCCTTGCGTATCGCAGATAAAAACATTAGAAGATGTTTTTTTGAGAAATTCATCTATTGTCTTAATTAGAAAAGGTCGATAGTCAATAAACAAACTAAGATAATACACGAGTTTTTTAGATAAATCTAATAGCGTTCTCTTAAAAATGCTAACATCTCTTCGTACAATGGAAAGCCGCGACCCCGGCTTTCCCGAGCAGTCGATAAAATGTGCGGCATTTCAATCAACGATTGTTGAGCAGCATCCACAAACAACTCCAATAATGGGGAAAGGTTGTTCTGTTGTTGACCCTCCACAATCGCATCAATATACGCTTTACGCACCTGATTGGAAATTACCACGATTGGATAGCCAGATCTTAATAACAGCAAATTCATTAACAATCTTCCCGTGCGTCCGTTCCCATCGCGAAACGGATGAATTGAAACAAATCGCAAATGAGCTTCTGCTGCAAACTCAATTGGGTGCTGAACCGCAGTTTCTGACGAATTCAACCAAGTGACAAACTCAGTTATTAACTCGTTGAGTAAATAGTGTGGAGGATAGAGATACTCAGTTCCAACCGCTTTAACATCAAGTTGACGGTAGCGTCCTGCTTCTTCAGGAGAAATTGCCTGTAGAATTAAATTATGAATTTGTTTGATTTCCCATTCTCCAATAGGGGTTGAGTTTTGGGCAAGTTGCTCAATATAATCGATCGCATCTTTATGACCGATGACTTCTAAATGTTCGCGTAGCGTTTTCCCACCAATTGTGATTCCGGTTTCTAATACTAAAGCAGTTTCACTTTGTGTCAAAGTGTTGCCTTCAATCGCGTTTGAGTTATAGGTAAAGCGCACATCATAGAGTTTCTTAAGTTCTGCAACCACTGTTGTCGGGAGTGGACGAAAGCTATCCAACCAAGCTTTAAGTTGATTCACCTGCTGAAATTTATCTGAAAGTGTCATATTTGGCAAAAGTGACAAGCGATTTTGAATTTCTTGTGTCACATCAGGAAGGCGATGTTGAATCAGCATTTGAATAAAGGTATCGTAGCATCGAGCGGCAATTTCAGTAAATGAGGCAGGAGACGTGCTAGATGGTACTTGATTGACAGCCATAAAATATTGCTTGTTAAACCTTAGCTCTTTAGAGTCCAAACTTGCTTGGGTCATATTATCCGCCTTGCTGTTTGAACACAAACTTAAGATCCATTTTAGAAAAAACTTATAAGTATGAGCTAGCTGATATGTCAATCCTATTTGATTTATGAAATACAAGTAGGTAGGGCTATGCCGTACAGAAAGCTTTCGTGCTTGGCAATGCCCACCCTACAGTACTTAAAATTTTTCTCGAATGATTGAGGATTGTTATGTTATTAAGCACAAGTAGTGTCTGGCTTAAATTTATAAGCAGTAGCTTAATATCAGCGTTATGCAAAGCGATTGGGCTTGATGATTGCAGAAATATAACTGGAACCAAGAACTGTATTTCACCGTCCCAAAGCAGACAATCTTTATGATGCATTAGTGCTACAGCGATTGCCTAAGGGCAAAGCGTGGCGTTTATGCGCTTGCGAGAATAATACCAAATATCAACCGGGGCTACAAATGATTCCTTAACTTATACGGAGTTGCATCAAAGATATCACTTGTTGATGGGACAAGGGAGACAAGGGAGAAAGTACGATGTATGAACACAACTTGGTATTACCTTTTTAAAAAGGCGTTAAATCTGCTAAAAGTTCGTGAAAATGGATACAATCTATCAGTAGAAGAAAATCAAGAAACTTTTCCGGAATTTCACCGACTTACTTTGTATCCTCCATTAGTAGACGATAGTAGAAACCGACATTAAAACAACAGGATAGTTGATGAAAATACGGCTATTCTACACAAACAAATTACTATTTCCAAACTCACAATAACGGAGATTAAATAACATGGAAACTCGTAACCAAAATTCTAAATTTGGCGTATCTTCTCTTAAGAAAAGTGCAGCAGTCGCTGGTCTATTGTTTGTAACAACATTAAGCTCGGCATTTGCAACTGGTATGGCTCCTGCTCGAGCTGGTTATGATGATTATAATGACCAATCTACATACTACTCTCAAGCTTATGGTGGTCGGCGTGCTCCCGTTCGCACAGTGCAAGTCACTGCACCGACTGCAGTCATTATTCGTTCCGGTCCGGGTTTGAATTATGAAAGAATCGGCAGAATCCCTAACGGACATTACGTCAGAGTCAGCTATTCTTCAGGGAACTGGTCAAAGCTTGTTGGCGGTCCTGGTTGGATTAGTTCTGATTACATTGCTGGTACTGGCGGTCGTCGCGATCGCGTTTATACTGCACGAGTTAATGCACCTGTTGGAGTGGTTATTCGTTCCGGTCCTGGTTCTGACTATACAAGAATCGGTAGCATACGTCATGGAGAGTATGTCAGAGTGAGCTATTCTTCTGGAGATTGGGTAAAGCTTGCTGGGCGACGCGGTTGGGTTCATGCTGACTACCTTGACTAGACGCTAATTTGAATGTGAGTTTGACAGACCTCACACTCAAGCTCTCTCCTAAAACAACAGAGCATTCGGGTGACATCCTTCCCTCATTTAAGCCTCTTTAGTTCCTCGTTCCCAGGCTCCGCCTGGGAATGCTTTGAGGGAGGCTCCACCTCTACCCATCAGGTTAGGCGGAGCCTCTTGTACCTACGAGGCGAGGCGTCTGACCCATAATTAGCACTCCTTATTCAGTAGATGTGAGTAGCCAGTGCGTATAATGATGTGCTTTTACCCATTTTGTATCCTAATTTTTGCAAGATTATAGTTCAAAGTTGCCATGATATGCTTCAAGTCTATATTTTTATTAAAAATTAAATTAACATTAGTGAACTGAATTATACGATTGAATTGCTATTTTATTAGAATCTTCAATATCTATTTCCAAATATTTTTCTTTAATAAACTTAATTAATTTTTTTAAAGCATTTTCTGTAACATCAATTGCATTATGAAAATTAGAATAATCTATATCCCATTGGTCACGTATATTTATGGGGAATGAATTCTTTGTTTCGTACTCATCGCTAGGACGAAACTGTTCCCCTGCTAAAATTTCATCTCTGGGAATGCAAGTTTTGAATACTGACGGAAGCATAGAAATATCTAGATGGTTTGTAGTTGACAGCCAACAACTAACCGCCAACAATTATCTGTTTTTAAATATACTAAAGTGTTTTTTGACTTATATTAAACACAAATTGGTTTGTCTGTATTAATTAGACCCCTGGCACTAGCCCACCCACGGATAAAGTTTCGGATTTCATTAACGCGGGATGTCCGATCTGTCTTGCCATCTCTGATGCCTAAAAGAGAATTATGCTGTTTAAGAATATAGGGGATAAATCCAGACAAATCATCATATTCTTCAGGGTCTTTATAGCCTGGGTTTAGCCAATGAATAAATAGCTCATATTTGTGTTCTATAAAATATTGAATTGTTGCTCCTACAGCATCATTTGGGTACTCCATTGAGCAAAGAACGATACGTGGATTCTCAAAATTAATAAGACTTTTGGGGTTAAGAATTTCTTTCACATCCTTGCCACGTTCTCCAGGTGAACCATTGATCGGGAAGACGTTTACCCAATCTTTCTGATTTTTGGAGAGATATAATCGACGCTCGTTTCCATAATGGCTAGTTTTTACAGTTGCTCCAAATAAATCTTCCCAAGTTGAACTCTTGCCTGCATTACTGTGTCCTACAACTCCAACCAATAAACGATCGGTCATACTTAGATGCCAAATATTGCTTTGGAACAATCTAACCTCTACTAGAAAACACTGTCTTCAGCAAATTACCGGAATACTGAAAATAGGAGTTTACATACCTAATTCTGACCGCGATCGCAGTCGAGAGACTGTTTTCAGTGAAAACACCAGAAGATTTTGGTTGTTCAAACGGTTTTTTACAGCACAACATTTTGTCACGTAACCATCAGGGTTTCAGGTTACAAAAATTGGTAGGGTTTTGACAGCCAAAACAGCCTTATAAATCTCATTTGTCTTATTGGGTAGCCACCGAGATACGTGCAAAAAAAGACACGTTGTAAAGTTTTGTGCAGCTAATCGTCAAAAACCTTGATTTGCCGTTGTTTCAGCCTCAACCTCAACTTGACTATTTAAATGAAGACATTTCCTAAAAGGATCATTAAATAGGGGTTTATTTCTTCGTTATACAAAGTAAACGACAACAACAAAAGCGTGGTTTTATCGTGCAAAATTTTGATTTGTTCATTATCATTTTTGGGCCATTTAGTAAATCGACAAGGCATTCTATGCAACATTTATTCAGGAGCGAACGTACAGTACAAAATTCCCAAAATGCTGTTCTAGCTCCTTAAGATAGGTTATTGATAGCGCAATTTTGCTAAATCTCAACAGGTGAAATATTTCTCGGTACTTTTAAAGCACGGCGAGCCTTCTCAATATTTCTCCTAGTAGCTCTAGCGCCTGCAAAATCGCCAATCTTCCGATTTATGGTTAATGCTTCTTCAAAAAATTTTAGAGCTAGAGAATAGTCACCTAAAATATAGTAGATAATTCCAATAGAGTTAAGAGCTTTAGCTTCATTTGGTCGATTATCCAGTTTTCTCAAAAGAGATAATGCTTGCTGATAATAATACAGTGCTTGGTCGTATTGTTTGAGTTTGTAATAGACCAATCCAATATTCCTAAGATTCTTTTCTTCCCAATAACTTTGCCCAAACGAGCGTGTTAGTAATAAAGACAATTGATAGTATTTCAGTGCTTGTTCGTAGTTTCCTAGATCGCTATAGTTTAAACCGATGTTATTGAGAGCCAGTGCTTGCGCTTCTAAGTCTCTCCCCTCTTTCGCGATCGATAACGCTTGCTCGTAGTAATTGAAAGCTTGGTTATATTTCCCTTGCTTGTTATAAATAAGACCAATATTATTAAGAAGTACCCCTTCTCCCTTGCGATCGCTCGTTTCCTTTGCAATAGCTAGTGCTTGCTTGGTGTACTCCATCGCCTTTGCATACTGTTGTAATTCACAGTAGATCAATCCAATAGCAGTGAGGGCGATTCCTTCACCCTCACGAGAGCCAGATTTTTTCCAAACATCTAACGCCTGCTCAAACACCTCTAGAGATTCTTGAAATTTCCCTTGATTGTAAAGTTCATTTCCCCGTCGATCTAGTTCAATCGCGTAACTGTTCCTTGCAAAAGGTAAGACATTGGAAGAATGTCTTACCTGTGGAGATAAAACAGCCAGAAGTAAAGATGCTAAAACCAAGCTAAACCAAAGAAATCTAGAGTGCATGGGAAGACCAAATCAAGTCAATAGGTAGATGCTTCGCATCCCCACTTCAGTTAGTATTCCCAAAATCAATATCATGGTATCACTGAAAATTTTTTAACTACCCAGACACTTTTACTCTCTTGTGACTGAGTATGTGGTACTGAAGAGAAACTACTTAACCACTTTGTGAAGCATAGAACTTGTTACCGATAATATTTCTAATTTCCTCCACGATCTCGTTATACTTGGAGTCAGGTAAAACGGGTTGTGCTCCTTGTCGCGATATCACTTCCTCCAAATCGATCCACGATTTACAACCCCCATATTCTTGGCGGTATGGAATCTCCCACTCTTGAGGTAGTTTGTAAACCCTTAAGAGGAGAACATATAAAGGCTGATGCTGTTTCCATTTGAGGCGATCGCTGATAAAAGACTCGCTCCAAATATGGAATGCTTCTAAAGCTTTTACAATTGATTCATCACTGACCTGAAAAATATCAGTAATTTCTGCCCAACTGCCAATACGTAGTGTTTCTGGATGCCAACCTGGTGTAACAGGAGTAACCAAATTGGCATAGTCTGGTTTTAATAAGAAAGGCTGTTGATGCTCGTAAGTTGGGTAGAGTAAAATTTGCTCGTGGGCTACTTGGAAGCGCCCGCCTTGTTCTTGAATACCCCCTTTACGTAGAAGCATAATTGTTTTACCGCTTTCCAAGGCATTGATAGCAGTAGCCCATTCTTTAAGTGCGTGAGAAGTGATAGTTATGTCTTGCATAAAGAACTACATTGAAATCTAAATTTAATACTTCAATCAAGCATATCCTTACAAAGTAGCATCTGCAATTAGTTATAAATTTTTTTACCCCACTCAATAGAAAAAAACTTCTTTAATCTCATATCATAGTACAACCTTAGACCATGCTTTAGATAGACGAGTCAGTTCAGTCACAGAGTTAACTTATAGAGGTAAACATTAATATCTCATGCAAGACTTTTTGCTGAACTTACCAAAAACTTCAGTGTAAGTTATGGGAAGAGTTTAAGATCCAGCAACCAACATTTGCTGAAAGTTTTTAATGAATGTAAGGAGACTCCAATGAACGGAAACAGCGAGAAGAAATTATTCAAAGTCTTAACTAGTACAGTAGGTATTTTTGGTGCTAGTTTTTTACTAAGTCTGCCAGCATTTGCAATGCCTAATTCTAACTCTCGTGGTGTCAAAGTTAGTGAAGCTCCTGTAGATACCTTATACAGTCAAAGCCAGGTACCCGAACCAACGGGTGGTAATACCATGGAGCGGATGCGACAAGGTGAAAATCTAAATAATAACAGAAATACAAATAACACCAATACTGGTAGCCAGGGCTCTCAAAACGGTGTCAACAGTCAAAGCCCAGTACCCGAACCAACGGGTGGTAATACCATGGAACGGATGCGACAAGGTGAAAATCTAAATAATAACAGAAATACAAATAACACCAATACTGGTAGCCAGGGCTCGCAAGACGGTATCAATACCCAAACATCGGGAGATCCCAATAACACCACGAACCAAGACCAGCGCTATCTAGGTGGTAGCAACAATGGTGGGACATCAGAATATCCCAACAGCAACACGAACCAAGACCAACGCTATCAAGGTGGTAGCAATACTGATAGACAAGACTCTCAATATAACACGCCTTCTGGTTCGCAGCAAAATCAGTACAACACACCTTCTGGTTCGCAGCAAAATCAGTACAATACACCTTCTGGTTCGCAGCAAAATCAGTACAACACACCTTCTGGTTCGCAGCAAAATCTTAACAACGACAATTCAACAGGCGGACAAAATACTAATGGTGGTGTAAGAGCTCTTTGGTAAGTTCTTTAGGTAATGAATGACCTATTTTACCCGAAGTGAGTTAGATTCCCGGCTTCTTTAAGAAGTCGGGAATCTTATGAGTAATCAACGAGATTTTTTTCATCCTTCATACTTTTTTGTTAGCTCAGATGTTTAAGCAATTATTCAAGATATTTTTCTTACTTTGTGTAGTTTATATATATTCGAGTTCTCAAACTGTACTAGCTAGTGAGGATAAGAGCCGAAATGTTTTACAAAACTCGGTCAATGAACCAGTTGATACTCAAATCAACGATCTAATCACTCAGCCTGTTCGCTTAAAAATAAATCTTCGCAAACGTCAAGTAACAGTTTATCAAGGAAAAAATTTAATCAAAAGTTATCCAATTGCTGTAGGACGACGAGGTTGGGAAACTCCTGTCGGTAGTTTTCGAGTTCGTGATATGTTGGTGAATCCAACTTGGATTCACCCTAAGACGGGTAAAGCTATCCCAGGGGGAGATGCACAAAATCCGCTTGGTAATTATTGGATTGGATTTTGGACAAACGGTAAGGACTGGGTTGGCTTTCACGGAACTCCAAATCCCGAGACTGTGGGTACTGCTGCTTCCCACGGTTGTATCCGGATGTACAACCAAGATATTGAGGAATTATTCCAGTTGGTGAGTGTTGGAACACCTGTCACCGTTCAACGATAGGTTATGGTTATTTTGCGATCCTTCCGTAGGAAATGTCTCTAATATTGACTAAGGTAGACCTATCAGAATACAAATATGGAAAAGCGACGCTTGGGCACATCAGATGTGCAAATAACACCCATTTTGATGGGAACTTGGCAAGCTGGGAAAAAAATGTGGGTCGGAATTGAAGATGCTGACTCCATTAAAGCCCTAAGAGCAGCTTTTGAAGCTGGGATTACGACTATTGACACTGCAGAAGTTTATGGTGAAGGGCATTCAGAACGAATTGTAGCTGAAGCTTTATCTGATGTTCGCGATCGCGTTGAGTATGCTACCAAAGTTTTTGCCAACCGTCTGAAGTACGAACAAGTCATTGAGGCTTGCGATCGCTCCCTAAAAAACCTCAACACCGATTATATTGACTTATATCAAATTCACTGGCCTTCTGGGTCATTTAATTCTGAGGTCGTTCCTATAGAAGAAACAATGAGTGCTCTTAATCAGTTGAAAGAGCAAGGTAAAATTCGGGCAATTGGCGTTTCTAACTTTTCTCGCGCCCAACTAGAAGAAGCCTCCCAGTACGGACGTATTGATAGCTTGCAACCTCCTTACTCTTTATTTTGGAGATATGTAGAGCAGGATGCTGCTCCCTACTGTGTAGAAAACAATATTTCCATCCTTGCTTATTCACCTTTAGCTCAAGGGCTGTTGTCAGGAAAATTTGAACGAGGTCATCGATTCGACCCTCAAGACAACCGCGCTAAAAATAAGTTGTTTCAAGGCGAAAACTTTGAACGCGCCCAACAAGCTTTAGATAAATTGCGTCCCATTGCAGAACGCCACCAGTGTACCCTCGCTCAACTCGCCTTGGCTTGGTTAATCGCTCAACCGCAAGCGAATGCGATCGCAGGCGCAAGATACGCAGAGCAAGCTCAAGCCAACGCAAAAGCTGCTTCTGTGGAACTTTCCCCCCAAGAATTGCAAGAAATAGATGCTATAGGACGTATTGTGACCGATCCTTTGGATAAAAATCCTATTATGTGGGACTGGTAATTTTGCGAAATTCAACAACTTGTGAACTTCACTTAACAAACACTTGCGAAGTCATAATAGGGTGATATCTTAATAGATAAGACACCAAAAGGAAACATAAATCAAAAGGGCAATTGACAAGGTGTCTCCGGTCATAAGCCCAAGCAAGCGATTGGCATATTGATGATGCTAAGTGGCAACTGCCAAAATCGAGCGGCAACGCCAAATCCTAAAGCGGAAAAACAAAGAAATGCCGAGTTTGCTGAACGTTACTGTCCACCCTTAGTTGTTGAATATCCAAAACAATCGATTTGATTAGTTGCAAGTTTTAGAAACCTGGTCCCTTTGACCAGGTTTTCAAGTTTTTAATTACCAATCCCGATTCTCGCATCGCCAACGTCAGATAAAACCCAATCACGCAACAACGAATTGACTCGATCGGGAACTTCATCATGAGGACAATGACCCGCATTGAGAAAATGTTCTGTCAGTTCGGGGTAATATTGTCGAAACTTTTGAGAACGTTCTCTTGCATGAACCCAAGGATCTGCTTCTCCCCACAGCATCAAGAGAGGACAGGTTAACTGTTTTAACAGCACATCAACTTTTTCTCCTTGAGGGGTACTGAATACAGATGAAAACACATCAAAAGCACCTGTATCGCAAGCAGGACGGTAAATTTCTTCGACTAATTGGTCTGTAATTGCAGTTTTATCAAGATAAACTTTCTCCAACGTCTGACGAATCACCCATTTTTGCTTGATGTACTGGAATAAAAGAAACTGAGCTAAAGGTTGTTGAAAGAACCACTTAACAACGTCACCTAGCAGTTTTTGCAATTGTTCGTTCGCGTTAGGAGGTTCAATTTGAGTTTGCAGAGCTTCTGGTTCCGGTGAAGGTTGATTTTCACTAAATGGACCAGCACTATTGAGCAATACCAAACCTGCTGCAGCATCGGGACATTGGGCTGCTACACACAAACTTGCGTAACCACCAAGAGAATTTCCCACCAACACAGCTTTTTGACCGATGACTTCAGTAATAAAGTCATGGAGTTGGTCGCGCCACAAATTGCCGCTATACTCCAGTTTAGGTTTGGCTGAACGTCCAAACCCTAAAAGGTCTATTGCAAAAACTTCAAAATCGTCACACAGCCCTGTTATGTTTTTACGCCAATGGTCTGTAGACGCACCAAATCCATGTACCAGGAGTATGGCGGGACGTTGGGGATGCTTTTCTCCTGCTTTTACATAGTAGATGTTGTGTCCTCGCCATTGCCAAAATTGTCCGGGTCTTGGAGTTGAAGAGGGGGCTGTCGTCACCTGCATAATGAGAACAATGTTATTTAATGTAACTTTATTAATTTTAATAGAATCTTCTAGCTTGTTTTTTCTTTGTCCTTATTATCGGAAAATAATAACCAATGACTTATGCAACCACTCACTAACCTAATGATTACAGGGAAAACCAAGCTACTGGGAATAATTGGGCATCCCGTAGAGCATTCACTGTCCCCAGTGATGCAAAATGCAGCAATTGCCCATATGAAATTAGATTATGTTTACATCCCCTTTTCGGTAGAACCGCAGAATTTAAAAGTAGCTCTTCAAGGCTTTGCTTCCATTGGAGTTCTTGGCTTTAATGCGACTATTCCACATAAAGAGGCTATACTACCTCTGCTGTCAGAAATTTCACCCATCGCCGAAGCTGTGGGAGCAGTGAACACTGTTATTCGCAAAGATAACAAATGGATAGGAACCAATACTGATGTGGAAGGGTTTCTCGCTCCTTTAGAAACAACATATCACCGAGATTGGCGTCAGACAGTAGCAGTTGTTTTAGGCAATGGTGGTGCAGCAAGAGCAGTGGTAGCAGGCTGTGCCAAACTAGGTTGTGCGGAAATTTATGTGGTTGGTCGCAATGCTGGGAAGTTAGATGAATTCCGTAACAGTTGGAGCAATTCTCCCATTGCTGTGAATTTACAGATCCGTGAATGGAGTTCCTTATCAAAGCTTCTTTCACAAGCCAACTTACTGGTAAATACAACTCCTATTGGAATGTACCCTAAGGTAGAAGAATCACCGCTTGAGATAGGGGAAATGGCACATTTGCCAGAGAGTGCGATCGCATACGATCTCATATACAAGCCCAAACCTACCAAATTCTTGCAACAAGCGCAACAACTGGGTATGACAACCATTGACGGATTGGAGATGTTAGTCCAACAAGGCGCTGCTGCATTAAAAATTTGGTTACAGCGTGAATCTGTACCTGTAGATGTGATGCGCCAATCTTTATTTCAACAACTGGGTTTTAAAGATTAAAAATCGACTTGAGAATAATGCAATGACAGAAGATTCTATCAAAATTGTTGGTTTTCATGCTCATGTTTACTTCGATACGGCTAGTTATGATGCAGCTTCACGGATACGTGAAGGACTGGATGCTCGATTTGATGTACGACTTGGACGGTGGCATGAAAATCCTATCGGTCCCCATCCAAAAGGAATGTACCAAGTTGCGTTTGCACCAGAGCAATTTGCCAAAGTTGTTCCTTGGTTAATGCTTAACCGCGAAGGATTGGATATTCTCGTTCATCCTGAGACGGGTGATGATGTGAAAGACCATACAGAGCACGCTCTATGGCTGGGAGAAAAACTAGAGCTGAATATCGAATTTCTTCGGGCGATATCCGAGCGCAAAGCATGATGCCAATTCAAAATATTCATGGTACATTTGTACCATGAAGCCTGAGAATTTACCCCACCTCCATAGGTGGGATTTTTCTTCATGGGAATACACACAACGTGAGTTGGATGAAGTCAAAACAAACCTGACCCCAAACCTCCTTTTAGGAAGGAGGGTGAGGTCTGTCCAACTTACGCAAACACAGGTGTGGAATTGTGCATCGCTCACAGGAGGTACAAATAAAATATGACTGCACTTCAAACAAAACCTCGATACCGACGAGGGCAATTACTAAAGGTATTGCGAGAAGATCTTATCTACAACGGGGTAGTGATTAAGGTATCCGAAATTAATCGCTGTTGGGATAAGTGGCTCTATGTAGGGCATTGCATTCACTACCCCAAAAATCTGCGTCATTACCAAAACAATGCAAACCGTCATAAATGGGCTTTATTTGAGGAAGAGCTCGGTGAATACGACTAGCGATCGCACGGAATTGGATTTAAAACTTGTTTGTTAAAGTTTGAGAAGATGTGGATACTACATACCTTTCAACCTTCTAGTACAGTACAACATAAATAAAGCAACCATTAATAATAAACAAAAAGCTTACGTTCAAAGCTTTTGTGCCTTCTGCCCTAGTAGCGGGCGAACTTCTGCCTTCGTGTACTCGTTGCCGAGTATGGGAGTATATGTAGAAAAAGTCTGCAAATTAGAGTTCGCTATTGATATGTGGCAATTAACAGACCCTACAACTAGAAAAGCAGGATTGAACTTTGTATCTTCCGGTCAGTCTGTAGTTTCCGTTACACAACTGTGGGATGGTAATGTTCAACTGATTAATGCAATTGAGTTTGTAAATTGGGGAGAGTTACCCCTTCAATTCGTTGTGTGTGAAGCGTGCGGGTTCGTGGGATGCCAAGATCGGGGTTGGGTTGAACTAAAACGATGCGACTCCATCGCTATGATAATGCCCGCATTCACAATCATTGAAGAAGCAGAAGATATGAAGGAGAAATACTTACCTCCTGACTACATCAAGGAAAAAGGAGTTATTTGTATAGCTCAAGAAACTTATGTGGAAAAGCTCAGTACAATAGCGCCTTTTCCAGAGTTTTGGCAGCTACCCCAAATGACTGTTTGGGAAGCATTAAAGATTTTTCAATTAGAAGCACCAGGGCGCGTTCTTGGTGATTTATGGAACCCGCCCGATCTCTGTGAGAATACAGTCATTGCTTCTGACAAAGGTGACTGTAAAGAGCAGACAAAACAACTGATTTCTTTAGTTAGAAACCTATTGGGTAACATGGGTACAGCAAAATTATGTAAAGCAACAGAGCGCGATCGGCTCATATCCTTATATTTAGATATTCCAGGATTTCCCGAGTGGAAAGCTTTGACTTACGATGGTTCAAGCTATTCGTTATATCTTGAGCCTGGATACATTATTAACTGATTGGGCTGCATTGTGCGAGTTGCACATCTAGATCGACGACTTCTTTGAGCACTATGCAAGCGTCGATCGCATACCATCTCCTATCTCCCTAAACGATTATAATTATTAAGGAAAACTCGGAGATTGCGTATTGAAGCATAGCGATCGCCTCTAGTGTCAGCTACCTAGCTCTACGCTGTCCTGGCGATTCTGAGCCGACTTGACTTTAGGAGTTTCTGATAGGACGACATTAATTTGTTAAAGCGATAAACACTCTGTTAACCGAAAAAAAGCTGACGGGGCGACAAAGTAGCATGAAAAGCTTATGAGGTAAAGTGTGTAGCAATTCGTGGTAAAAAAAGATAGGTCTACTTTTGTCAACAATACCTATCTAATGACAATGTTACCTCCATTCTATCAAACACATTTAAAAAATCAATTTAGCCCAACGGAATACTTGTTGTTCACTATTTTAATTAATGTTTTACAGTCAATTAAAAAAGTGAGTTTAGAAGCTATAGCAACGGCTCTACCAATTCCCATTCTATTTGAAAGCAGAAGAAAGAAACTACAAAGATTTTTGTCATTACCCTTCCTAACGATTGAAAAGATCTGGTTTCCAATTGTTACTACATGGTTGTCAGCATATTTTCAACCGGACGAAATAATTTATGTAGTCATCGATCGCACTGCATGGGGTTGCATTAATTTATTTGTAATTAGCATCGTTTGGGATAAAAGAGCCTTTCCTATATACTTCGATCTCTTATCCAAGTTAGGAAGTAGCAACATTGATGAACAAAAAACGTTGATATCTCAAGTCTTACCCTTGTTTAAAGGTTATAAAATTTGCGTATTAGGAGACCGAGAATTTTGTTCAATTAAACTAGCAACTTGGCTCAGAGAGCAGGGTCTATCTTTTTGTCTTCGTTTGAAAAAGAATGAATTTATTGAAGTTCAACATAATATTTGGAAAGAATTAAATGATTTAGGCTTATGTCCAGGAATTTCTTTGTTTTTACAAGGAGTTAGGGTGACTAAACAAAAAGGATTTAGCCATTTCAATGTGGCTGGTAAATGGAAACGTAAAATTCAAGGAATGGCTCCAAAAGAAGGGTGGTTTCTCGTTACAAATTTAGTGACTTTGTCAGTGGCGATAAGCAAAGCTTAACGCCTAAAGGCGTATCGCAGCTTATAAAAGAAGATTCGATATAGAAGAAATGTTTCGTGATTTTAAGAGTGGCGGTTATAACTGTCGGCAGTTATCTGCTACTTTGGTTAAAAAGCTTAGTAGTGAGTAAATCCATTGATATTGAAGACTCTTTACGCATGGCAGTTATACCGCTTGAATACCTCCAACCTTCGATCGCTGCTCTTGTGAGTACTTACTTCGTTAATTTTCCAGAAATCGTAAAGTATTGTCCTACGTTTTTAAAGAGAGTGATGCAGTTTTCCGGTCTCGCCTTGATTTTGCACATTCAAGCAACACTTCAGCACCGCAAAACCTTTGGAAATACAGGAATTTGTATGCTTCAAGTGGCAAAAGGTTTACTTTGCAGTCCAGAGCAATTTATGCCGACAGTGTTTGGGGCTGCCACATCTGAAATTACGGGCTTGCAGCCTGCTCTTACTTAAATGCTTTTAGGGGAAGATCGTGATGCAATTGCTAGATTCTCAGCTAACTTAATCACTCAATTCATCGGGCAATCGGGTGTTAAACTCACTTCAAGATATTGCTAGTAAAGTGCAGCTCGAGTCTAACTTCTGTATTCGGCATCCCGACTACAAACCCTTAGAGCTTCCACCCGATGTTGTTGCTCGCTTTCAGCATCTGCTATTACAGCTTCAAACCAAGTATCGTAGTTTGCAATTACGGAGTTTTTTATATGGGATTTACTATAATGGCTCCCTCCGAAAAGCTTTAGTAGCAGAAGCTGATTCAAGTCAGTTAAGACCCGAGCAAAACTTGGAGAACAACCAATTCCAGGGAGTCGATCTGAAATTCTACGAGCAATTGCATAATAGTAATCGGGGATCGGGTTACTTTGACCCAGGCTGGAGAGTGCTCAGACAAGAGGCGGATGGCACTCTGGCAGTAATCAAGGATAATTTAACCCTGCATATTGAGCGAGAACGCCATCTGCGCTCGGAACACCAATCTGCTATGGTGGGTGACTTGGTTGACATTTGTTTGCCACGCAATCGCGTTCAAAGTGGCTTTTATATGGCGATGAGTAATGCAAGTTCGCACGCTTGCAACAGCTGCAGGTGGGTTTCCCACCTGCAGCGCTGGACTCACCACCTACGTGGACTATAATGTATAGCCTGCGGAGGCAGGCTTAGTTTGTGTAGCCGTGATTTCCAATCACAGGAGTGTTTTTCTGACTCTTCACTTGTTCCAAATGACACTGAAGCGTAACCACTTATTAGTGTTCGGTTACCACTTAGTTAGCTTTTTGCGTTGGCACAACGTCAGGAGCGTCATCTAATGACAGAAGAAACTCTATAAGATCGGTTTGATCTTGAGTAGAAAAACCAGCTTGTTTGTCTACCCAGTAGTTGTGACCGCTACCATCTGCATTAGATTCTTGCAAGTCGGAATTGGCACGGTTGGCTAAAACGGTTTGCCTGCGTAAGTTGCGATCTATCAGGACTCGCAAACTTGCTCTCGGTTCTGGTAGTATGTTACTCAATAATGTCCCCGGTATACCTAACTGGTTTTGATTGACAATGTCGTAACCATTTTTATCTACCTTGAGGGCTTCCGGTCCTGCAGCAACACCACCATCGTGTAAATAGGGCGCGGTAACGTTCAATCCAATTAAGCTGGGAACTTTATAACCGCCAGAATTGCCGATCGCAAAGGCAAGTTTAAAGTCTTTCTCTGAGGTAATGTCTGTAGGAACGTTCAGTACGGGTGGATTCTCTGGGAGGGGAACCTGCACGTTGCTGGGATAGGTTTGTGGGGCTATGAAATTGCGAGCAACAGGTGCTTGCGCCATAGCCCGTGAAGGCTGTGTTTTGATTTCTTGCTCTGCAATTACGTGATTGTTTGTAAAATACCGTCCGCTATGGCATTCAACGCATCCAGCCCGTGTGAAGATCGCCGCTCCATGCTGTACGGCATTGATATCTCTGGTTTCTACAGGAGGTGGTACTAAGGAGTTTTGATAGGCTGACATGCCGTTGAGTTGTGCTGCTACCGGAAATCCAGGTGAATTTGCCATCAATCCATCAAGGATGAAAGGCGAGCCCTTGGGGTAACCCGGCATTTTAATCACTTCATTAATATTAGGTGTACCGGGAGTGGGGTCATTTTTCTGGAAAAATTCTGATGGTTTAGCACCTTGTGGCAACTTAAACATTGGATTGGCAGCATTTTGCAGCATAACACCCAAGAAAGTTTCTTTATCAATGCCCAGAAGTTGCTGACTTGCATCAGCAATTGAGGTCTGATCTGAGTTTGTTCCATGAACGTTGCTGTTGAGTGTTGTCAACCCGTGGAACCAACCAATGGCAGCATTACCACTCCAGCCGTAGGGATACGCACCGAAGGTGTAGGAAGATGGATTTTGGGAGGGATTGTTGTGATTGTCAGGCGTTGAATCAAAGTTCCCTGGAGCCCAAGTTAGTAATTGCTTGTCAACCGCGTATTCTAAAGCTTTAGCATCTGGTAAACGCCCTTCTTTACCGTCAGATTTAATGTATGTGTGTTCGCCACGAGAAATCGTCAAAGGATTCACACCTGTTTGCCGGAACCATGATGCTGAATTACTGGCTAATGCCAGCATTAAGCCTGTATCTAAGTCGTTATTGGGTGCGCCTTCAAGGATACGTCCGGTCTTTTTATCTACAGTGGCATGACATGCCGCACAAGTAATACCAACTCGAATTTTACCCTTATTAATATGAGTAATCATTCCTAGAGGAATGAGAGAGTTGGCAGGTATATCAAGCCCGGTATTGAGAATATCGCCCTTTTTGAAATTGCGATCGCCGACTTTCATATCTCTGTCCAGGGTCACTTGAAGATTCGTTGTAGGTTGACCTTTAAGAGATAATATGGCTTTTGTCAAATTGACGAGATTTAAGGGACCATTTAGAATACCAGTGACATCAGTAAAGAAAATTTCGTTTCCAAAAGTTTCTTTATAAAAAGATTTTCGTCCAAGAGCAATTAAATCTTCTGTAATCGCAACAGCACCATTATCTGCTGCAAGTTGCTGTTTCCCTTCTTCTGTTTTTAGTAAACTGTCTGCTTCAGCTTTACTAACAACTTTACCCAGTACATCATAAGAACCTATTTCCTGCTCTGTAGGGTGGCTCAGAGGCGTGTATGTATTGTTGATACTGGGTGTTCCCGGAAGTACAAGGTCAATTTGGTATGCGAAGAACCCAATAAAAATAAAGAGGGCAAATAATACAATCGCTCCCCGTATCTGCCTAAAAAGTGGGATTTGTTTGGATTTCGGTGCAGATGGTTGACTGGTTTGGCGTTCGGTAGTTTCTGGGGGTGATAACATAAGACCTGATATAGTTTTTCCAATAATCTGCTATAACAACAAGAAAGGTGAATGATGGTATTTGAATAAAGTTAGAATCCTTAAAAAGAGCGCCCGCAAATAGAATCTACATAGGCGGCTGGCTGGTTTCTATTTTGTTCCCGACAAAGTAAAAACTGAGCCAGACGCTGTTGATAGTAATATCGATAGGCAATCCAGCCGAAAGGCGCACCTGCGATCGCTCCAATGAACAAACCAGTAATTAGACTGTAAACAAGGTGTTTCCTTTTAATGGCATTACTTCTGGTTGAAGTACTTTGTGTTACCATAAAGCCTCCTTATACCTTAAACTCAAAAGACTGTTATAGGGTAAGCAGTCCCCACCCTATAACAGCCGTTAACAGTGCAAAATTGCAGTCATTACACAACCAGCTTCAGGAAAGAAACTATTTCATCCGTTTTAAGAGACTGAAGTGCAGTTAATACTTCTGTAGCATCTTGAGTGAGTTGAGTACCATTAGGAATACCAACAAAACCATTTCCTAGTTTTCCTGCTAGCAAATACCAGAAAGCAATCTTACCTTCAGCACCTAATGAGTCATAAGTATGAGCGGGAATTTTTGTGTCATTGCCAGTTACAAGTTCAGCCAATGCTTTGCTGGGATGGGGGTCGAGTACGCTAGCATCCTTATCTCCTCTTTCTGTAGATAAGAATTCGCGTAAAGCTGATAGCTGATTTTCTGGTGACAGTTGCTGAATTCGGGATATTAAGCTATTAGCATCTTGTGTTGGTAAAGCACTTGCTGCATCAGCAGGAACTGCATCAGCAATTTGTTTGTAAAAAGACGCTAATACTGCAAGTTGATCGTCAACAATCAAACTTTTGAACGCAGATGCAGCTTCTTGTACTGGTCTGATGTTTGTAGATGTCATATCAAGAATCTCCTAATGGGTTCCTAAGTGGTATGGAAATGTGGAACGGGTGTGGGGATTGGCACTTGGGAATTGGGAATTAATTTCTTAGTTTCTAGTTCTTAGTCTCTAGTCTCTATTCCTTCATCCCCAATCCTTATTTTCCGAGTTGCCAGAAACCCAGTTTTTCAATGGGTGTGAAGATGCAATTTTGACAAAATTTCACTTGTACAGAGCTTTCTGCTGAGAATACTGTGTCAAATTGACTAAAAGTGTTTACTTTTCTTTGCCTTAGCTCCTTTAAGGTTAAAGATTCAATTTGTTACAAAATCACTGTTAAAAGATAGATAATGATCTGAAAAATTCAATTTTGATACCTACCTAAAGAGAGATGCAAATAAGTTGATAAAATTAAAAAAATAGAAAAAATCAAGTTAAAGGCGTGACGGCTATAATTTGGGTGCAACTACTTAAGTGATTTTCAATAGAGATAAGCACAGAATAGAAGATTCAATTTCTACTCTGTGCTTATCTCTGTTTTATTCAGCTAGACACTAAACTTCAGCACCTGCTTTTGGTTCAGCTCCCATGGGGGAGACGTAATCGCGGAAAATGTTCATTTGCTGCTCAAATTCAACTTGCTTCAGTCTATTCAGCAAGTCTTGTGATTGTGAAGAAAGCTTGTAATCAGAAGGCATGGGCACAATAGTTGCATTTTCCATGCCTTGAGCTAAGCGATACCAAAATAGTAACTTTGTAGTATCGCTCATAGAGCCATACATCCGGCTGTATTGATTATCTGCATTATTAATCAAATCGCGCTGAAACTGTAGCTGTTCGTCGTGAGGTAGCGCTTTAATTTGATTGAATAACCCTTCAGCAACACTATCAGAAACTGTACTTGCTCCTGGAGCGGCTGGAGTTATAGATTTGCCCATTTCTTTATAAACAAACCAGAACAAAGCTAATTGTTCATCTACAGGTAAACTCCGAAAAGCTTGAACGTGTTCGCGAACATTAGGATCGTTAGTTTGAGTAAAGGTCATAATCTTCTCCGATTGCAAAAAACTTTCATGCTTCACGCTATCAAAGTTAAATTTGATGTTTAACCCCACTGAAGACAGATGTATGTAAATCAAAGAGAAGAACAATTGGTTGTTAAAGGTTAGTGGTTTTCGTAACTACTAACCACTAACAATCAATTAAATTAATTAAGGAGGTTTTATCATGGATAGAGGCTTAGAGGGTAAAGTAGCAATTATTACGGGTGCTGGCACTGGTATTGGAGAAGCTATTGCTCATAAATTTGCTAAAGAAGGTGCATCAGTGGTTGTCAACGGACTTATTGACGATCCGATTGAGGATGTCGTTAATTCCATCAAGCACTACATTGGTAAAGCTATAGCCTATGCTGGAGATGTTTCTCAAGAATTCCACGCTCAAAATTGCGTTCAGACAGCAATTAATGCTTAAGGATTAGATAATAAGCAAACATAAACTCTCATCTAAAATCCGTAATTTTTAATTCCTAAGAGGATGTTTTTTAAAATATCAGATTTTATTTAGATTCTCTAAGAGGATGCCTGATAGGCCCTATTTAATACTTGTTTTGGCAATGAGAAATCGCGGTTATACAGATGAAGCCCTGTGAGACCCCTAGCCCTCCTGAAAAAGGCTACGGTGGTGTACACAAGTCTTCTAAAATGCATTAAAAGCGGTTTCGATCCCCCCTAACCCCCCTTAAAAAAGGGGGGCACTTAATACCAATTCTCCCTTTTCACGATGTTTCATCTCTTTTATAGAGATCTGTACACCACCGTAGCTTAAAAAGCCAGGGCTAGGATACTCAAAGTCCCCCTTTTTAAAGGGCGCTACTGTAGTAGTAAGGCAACGCAGTCTTGGGAAGTTCCCCCATGAGCGATTATTGCCGCGTATGCTTTCCCAACTTGTAGCACATGGCGTGGATTTAAGGGGCTGTGTCAAACTTTGATACCTCCCCAAAAACTTTTCGGACATTCTTTTAGGGGAAAGCATTGAATTTGCAAACCGTAGCCTTTCTAATAATTTATTTTTTGCAATTCCCTAATGACCAATTTAATAATGAATTCTATATTTTTAGACTTCATTATTAAGAGTTGGTATTTCCTGATGGAAAGTTGCAGGGTCGGAAAGGGAACGAGAACTTTGTAAATCGTCATCTCGAACACTATCTGGTGTTCTCATCTGTCCTTCTTCTCCCTCTACTCCCCTTTGCCGATAATCTTCTGAAGACATGGGATCTAGCTCCCAACGACTGTCATCGCGTTGCTCGAAAATATCTACTGTCCGGAGATAGGCTCTATCGTCCATTTCCATGCCTACAGCAGCGCCAAGGTCATCTACAATATCTTGGTCGGGTGTGGGAACTGTACCACCAACAGCCTCATCCCCTACTGTTGCTTCCAAATCCCAACGAGCATCTATATCTCCCCCTGTTATTTCTGGGCTCGCTTCTACGTTACCTATATCATCATACCCGTCGTTGCGATCGCCAATGCCAATATTATACCCCGGTAAGTCTTTGACACCAGTTCCGTAGGATTCAGTGACGACTTGTGGCAAATCATCTGTGTCAAAGTTTTGATTTGAATTTTCTTCTACCATAACTTTCCTATTTTTTGGTGCATTTTCACGATAACGCGTTCTCTATCTGGAATTGTCAGCCAAAAGATTTACTACTTTAGAGGTAATAAAAACTTCAAAATATCATCCTTTGGTATGAAGCAAATCTGAGGAGATAAACATAGTTTTTATATATGATATGGTCACTTCACAAAAGTTATGGGTAAAAAGTTGGGATTCAATAACTTCTTTCAATTGATTCCAAGTTTTAACTCATAACTCCTTCCTTTGAATAAAGAAAAAAAAGTATATTTATTTACACAAAATCCAAAGATTCTTCGTGTCCTTTGCGCTATCTCAAGAACTGAGACGCTATGTACAATACACACGTTTTGCATTTGTCCGCAAGGGCTGTACGCGAACAGTGGGGAGAACCCTGACGACAACTGCTCTTTGTAACGCACTCGCTCGCCTTTGTAATTCATTCAAATATTAATCTTCAGGCAAGCAAGAAAGAATCTAAGCAGTATAGAGAGAAAATTGCAAAAAATAAATGTATCACTTTAGAGATAAAAAGCATATATCCCAAAAGAACGAAGAAAACCCAGCAATTTCAGCGTAATAATGAAAGCAATGAATTCATGGTCGAGTGATAAGGGAGTTAGGATTTATGACTTGGGGTATGCTTACAATACTCATCCCCAACTCATGATTCCTAACCATTTTCTAAAATGACTCTTATATTCATTAAAAGATTTTAAAAATACAGTTTAAGTTACTTGGTATAGAATTAGAGCCTGCTTGTATCAGTAATTGCAGTCAGTATTGGAGGTAAACAATGAAATATGGTGAATTTATCAAACACGTTCAGAGTGTTGCTCAACTAAGTTCTCGTGAGGACGCAGAACGTGCAACTCGTGCAACACTAGAAACTATCAAAGAGCGTATAGTTGGAGACGAGGCAAAAGATTTAGCATCTCAGTTACCAAAGGAACTAGGGGAGTACTTGCACGGACGTGAAGGTGAAAACGGTCAAACTTTTTCAATGCAGGAGTTTATTTCCCGAGTGAGTCAGAAAGAAGGTGTAGATCCAGTTGCTGCGGTAACACACACTCGTGCTGTATTCACAGTATTGCAAAACGCTGTCACACCTGGCGAGTTTGAGGATTTTCAGGCTAATTTCTCAAATGACTATGCAGAACTGTTTCCCTCTTCACCAATGAGTGCGGCTAATGGCTAATGGCTAATGGCTAATGGTGAGTCCCGCCTGTAGCGAGAGCGTCTGCGTGAGGAGATACAAGGAAGGGCTAAGGAAAAATTACAATTTGCAATTTGCAATTAACGATCGGCTATTGGCTCTTTTATAAATTTACTAAGGAAATCTCATGGTACAACATAACAATCATTCTGGAAAAAAAAGAGTAGCTATTCTCATTGAAAACTATGTAGAGGATTCGGAGTTCCAAGTTCCATACAACGCTCTGAAACAAGCTGGAATGGAGGTTGTTGTCCTTGGTGCTCGTATGAATGAAAGTTACAAAGGCAAGCAAGGTAAGCTTTCCAAGCAGCCTGATGGTACCACAGCAGAGGCGATCGCATCTGAATTTGATGCTGTGGTGATCCCTGGAGGTATGGCTCCTGATAAAATGCGTCGCAATCCTAACACTGTTAGGTTTGTGCAAGAAGCTGTGCAGCAAGGAAAAATCGTAGCAGCTGTTTGTCACGGTCCTCAAGTTTTGATTGAAGGGGATTTGCTTCGAGGTAAGCAAGCTACTGGCTTTTTGGCAATTAGCAGAGACATGATTAATGCGGGTGCTAAATACGTAGATGACCCGTTAGTCGTAGATGGTAACTTAATTACTTCACGCCAACCTGGGGACTTAGCTATTTTTACCACAGCTGTTTTAAGCCGTTTGGGATATGGTGGTAAAGATGCCGCATTGCCAAATGAAAGGGACACAACAGCTGAATGGTGGAAACTTGCTGATGCTTGGGGCGGTTCTACTAAAGGTGATATTGTCAAAGCTTTGAATACAGCTCTTGCTGGTGAGCGTTACTCTTTAGAAGCGCTGGAAAATTACACCCAGAAAGAATCAGATCCACAAGTGAAGTCTGTCTTTCAAGAAATGGCAGGTAGCAAACAGCGTAATATTAGCATCTTAGAAGCACGTCTGGATCGCTTGGGTGAAAAGCCTTCCTTGACTGCAAACATCGCTAACCAATATGCAAAAGTAAAAACTGCCCTTACGGGAAGCGATGATATATACCAATTGCGTAGCGCTTTAGGTGACGTACAAACTGGTATAGGTGATATTGGAGCTTTAATGGCAGCAACGACCGATCCTGTTTCAACTGCCATTTTTACACAAATCCACAATGACTTACGGACATACGAGCAACGGCTAGTAGACTTGTATCGGGCGCGGATGGGTGCAGGAGTTAAGCCAGCGAAGCCGACTACAGGAGCAGCCGTGTCGATGTAGGTTTTTGTGGAACGAACCATAGGCGCAAAGATAGCGTAAATGGTTTAGGAGGGGAGCTTTGCGCCTGGATGGTTCGTTTGTACAGACGGGTCATAACACGTCTATACATTTTGTTAAGGAGAGTAATAACATGGCGTCTATATCAGAAAATAAGCAAAATCAAAGTAAAGCAGAAGCTAGTGAAACCGAACGCTGGGCTTCGTTGCTTGGCGGTGGTGCAATGGTATTAATGGGTTTAAGTCAGCGTTCCTTGAGAGGGGTATTGATGGCTGTAGCAGGTGGCGGTCTGATTTATCAGGGTGCTACAAAGCAAAGTACGCTTCAACAAGCACAACAAGCAATAGGCATGACTCAACAAGCGATTAAAGTTGAAAAGACTGTGACTATTGATAAGCCAGTAGATGAACTTTATCGTTTCTGGCATGACTTTGAAAATCTGCCCAGATTTATGAAGCATCTCAAATCCGTAAAGGTGTACGATGCAAAACGTTCTCATTGGATAGCCACTGCACCTTTAGGTGGAAGCGTGGAATGGGATGCAGAAATTTTAGAAGACCGGGAAAATTCATTTATTTCTTGGGCTTCGGTAGAAGGAGCAGATATCGATAACTCTGGTTTTGTCCGCTTTACACAAGCACCTGGTAACCGGGGGACTGAAGTCAAGGTTGTGATTGAATATTTTCCACCGGGTGGAGCGCTAACAGCAACTTTTGCTAAACTCTTTGGTGAAGAACCAGAACAACAAATTGGCGATGATTTGCGTCGTTTCAAAATGTTGATGGAAGCAGGCGAAATTGCTACCACAGAGGGACAACCTCGAGGAAAAGGCTAGAAAAATTATGAATGATGAATGATGAATGCTGAAAAGAAAAAATAATTCAGAATTTATCATTCATAATTTATCAATTCCCAATTCATAATTCATAATTCCTATGAAAGCAGTCTGTTGGTACGGTGCTAATGATGTCCGGGTAGAGAATGTACCAGATCCAACAATTCTTAACCCCCGTGATGCGATTCTCAAAATTACATCAGCAACTATATGCGGTTCCGATCTGCATATATATGACGGATACATCCCAACGATGAAAGCAGGTGACATCATCGGTCACGAGTTTATGGGAGAAGTCGTTGATGTCGGTCGTGAAGTTAAGAAGTTGAAAAAGGGCGATCGCGTTGTAGTCTCTTCAATCATCGGGTGCGGTCAGTGTCACTACTGTCAACAACAGAAGTGGTCGCTGTGTGATAATTCCAACCCCAACGGTTGGATCAATGATAAGTTATTTGGTTTTGGTACGGCTGGAATTTTTGGCTATTCTCACGCTTTCGGTGGTTATGCAGGAGCTTTCGCCGAATACATAAGAGTCCCGTTTGCTGACTACGGTGCTGTAAAAGTTCCGGAAGGGATTCCTGATGAGAAAATACTGCCTATTTCTGATGCTTTTCCCACAGGTTATATGGGAGCAGAAATGTGCAATATTTCTCCGGGAGACACCGTAGCCGTTTGGGGTGCTGGTCCTGTAGGTTTATTCGCTATGAAAAGCGCCTATATGTTGGGTGCAGAAAGAGTGATTGCTATCGATCGAGTTCCCGAACGGCTCCACATGGCTCAAGAATTTGCCAATGCAGAAACTATTAACTATGAAGAAATCAGTGCAGGCGATGCTCTCAAAGAAATGACTGGCGGACGCGGTGCTGATGCTTGTATTGATGCTGTTGGGCTTGAAGCACACGGTATGGGTTTAGAAGGATTTTACGATGAAGCCAAACAAGCAATCAGGTTAGAGACCGATCGCCCCCACGTGTTGCGTGAAATGATTTTGGCTTGTCGAAAAGGTGGAATTTTGTCAATTATGGGTGTTTATGCGGGATTTGTAGACAAAATTCCCATGGGTGCAGCAATGAACAAAGCCCTAACTTGGAAAATGGGGCAAATGTTCGGTCAGAAATATATGCCCATGTTGGTGGACCGAGTTCTTAATAACGAAGTCGATCCATCCCTTGTTTTCAGTCATCGCTTACCCCTAGAGGAAGCCAAGCAGGGCTTTGAACTGTTTAAGCATAAGAAAGATAACTGTGTCAAAGTTCTGCTGAAACCATAAAGTTTGTTAGTGGTTAATGGTTAGTCGTTAATCGTTCTCATAACAACTAACAACTGACCGCTAACTACCAACCAAGTTCTGATTGTATAGGAGGAAATTGATGAAACGCTTACATCAAATTTTGACAGTTTTTTTAGTAGCATTGACCTTTTTTGTCATGCAAGCTTTTGGTTACGGTACACTGCAAGCACAAGCCGATCAAACCGTAACCAGTCCAGAGGGTATTTACTATAAAGCAGTACCCGGAGAAGCACGCAATGTTAACGGTACTGACAGGCTCAGAACTATTGATAACAACAATGCGGGTAATACAAATAACAACAGAAATGGCAACGATCTGATTGAAAATGCCAGACAAAATCTGAAACAAACTGCTGATAACGTCCGCAGCACGGTATCTCGCAATGTTAACGATGCTACCCGCAATCTGGGTGACAACGTGACAACCCCAGAAGGGACTTATTACAAATCAACACCCAACGCAGATAACTATAGCCGTAACTATAGCAATAGCGATCGCTACTCCCAGAATTCTGGAAATCCTTTGAAAGATGCTGCTGATAATGTTCGTGAAAAGCTCAATTTAGATGAGTCTCTTCCTCGCAGCACAAAAGAGTTTTTAAATTCAACTCAACAGAGAACTGAAAAGACAGTTAGACCTGTGACTCAAACACCAGAAGGTTATTATCAAGTACCTCCTCGGGCTCGATAAATCGAGATTAGGGAAAGGGGACTGGGGTTTCCTAGTTCCCCCTTATCCTCAGCTGCGGTGGTGTACACAAGTCTTATAGAGTGCATTAAAAGCGGTTTCGATCCCCCCTAACCCCCCTTAAAAAAGGGGGGAACTGAATTCCAATTCTCCCTTTTCACGATGTTTCATCTCTTTTTTAGAGATCTGTACACCGCCGTAGCTTATCCTCAGGGGGTAACCTCAAGTTTCCCTTTCCTACCTCCTCATTTCCTAATCACAAAGGACTATTGACATGAAAGCAGTTTGCTGGCAAGGTGCTAACAAAGTACAAGTTGATACAGTACCCGATCCAAAAATTTTGAATCCGCGTGACGCCATTATCAAAATTACCTCAACAGCAATCTGCGGATCTGACCTACACCTGTACGACGGCTTTATCCCGACTATGGAAAAGGGTGACATCCTCGGTCACGAATTTATGGGAGAAGTTGTTGAAATTGGCAGTGAAGTCAAGAGAGTAAAGGTAGGCGATCGCGTTGTTGTTCCTTTTACTATATCCTGTGGTAACTGCTTTTTCTGCCAACGAGATTTATGGTCGTTGTGCGATAACTCCAACCCCAATGGCTGGATGATAGAAAAAGTTATG